>NZ_BBBX01000010.1 GCF_001311785.1 Lacticaseibacillus saniviri JCM 17471 = DSM 24301
TAGCCTCGACGAAAACAAATCGTCGAGGCTATTTTATTTTGCAAAATCACTGCCGCGTATCATCAAAAAGCGCGTAACTGATGCGCATCTACGTCTTTCATACCGACCGATGTATAGAATCGTTTGGTTGCCGCTTTATCATCCGTCAGTAATACAGTTTGGCCCGTTGGATAGGCACTGCGCAATTGTTGCATTAACCTAGTCGCAATGCCTTGGCGCTGATAGGCGGGTAGCACCAACAAATCCTGAATATATAAGATGCTATGGCCATCCGTCACGCCACGGATCAAGCCAACCAAATCGTCTTCTGCCCACGCTGTTATCAAGACAGAATGTTGCAGCGCCTGCATCAAACTTGGCATATCTTGTGTATAAGCTTTCCAGCCAACCGCCGTGTACAGCGCGGTCGCTTGCGCTTGTGTGGGTTGTTGCGTTGTGTATTGGATCATTGTGATTATGCTCCTCTCACAGCAGTCTGAACCGCTTACTGCTTCAATGCATTGAAGGTTGTGGTTTGTAGCGTGGCTAACAATGTGTGAATCTCATCGAGCGAATCTTGCTTGTCGTGCAATAACCATTCGCGCCAGATGTTGTAAACACCAGCGCTCATAAAGCCCACCCAATAGCGCCGTTCAATCTCTGGAATGGCCTCAATGGTAGGTAACTGGCGATACAGGCGTTGCATGTTGTCGAAGAAAATTTGCCGAATCACAAACTCAAAATGGCGTTCAATCGACAGTATCATTGTTCCCTCGAATTCCGCAAAGAACCGATCGACCGCCACCATTTTGTCGTCCGTTGGTGTCTGTTGAATAACATCGTCGAACAACTGGCGGATTTTGGGTTCAAAATAATCATGGAGCACGTCACCAACTGTTTCAAAATTACGATAGAATGCCATGCGACTCACGCCGGCACGCGTCACTAGCTTTGAAATCTTGATATCTTCCAAGTTGGTGGTTTGAAGCTGTTCAAGTAATGCTGTTGCCAGGTAGTTCTTAGAGTCATTTTTAATCGATTGTGCATGTTTGGTTGCTGCCATTACACTTTCCTCATTTCGTCACAGATGCCTTGTCAGCTGTTGTTTTCTGTCTGCCATCATTGTACGATGCTCTTGCATACGTTACAAGTGCAACACATGAGGAGGAATTTTAATATGTCTAAACAATTAATCGTCGTTACAGGTGCCACAGGTTTTATCGCAAGTCATATCATCGCCCAATTACTACAACAAGGTCATCAAGTGCGGGCCACAGTCCGGTCACTCGCTAAGGTTGAGCTTGTGAAAGGGATGCTGACTCAGGCCGGCATCCACAATTTGATCAACTGTCCTTCATCGAAGCCGATCTCACCACAGATACCAACTGGGATCAGGTAATGGCGGGCGCCGATTATGTCATGAGTGTCGCTTCGTCAACGCCAACGGGTGAGTTCGCTGACGCCGATGCGATGACGCAAACTGCGGTTAACGGTAATATTCGCGTCTTAACCCACGCCCGCGATGCTGGGGTCAAGCGCGTCGTCCTCACATCCGCTTATGGCGCTGTCGGAATGGGCCACACCAACCGTACCACACCATTCACTGAAAAGGACTGGACCAACTTAGACAATCCGCATCTCGACCCTTACCAACGTTCCAAGACACTGGCCGAACACGCGGCATGGAACTTCATCGAAACAGAGGGCAACGGCTTAGAAATGGCCGCCATCAATCCCGTTGGTGTGATGGGCCCCGTCCTTGCCAGCGACTTCTCCCACTCGAATCAACAAATCGTTCAGTTGTTGAGCGGTGATGTTCCTGCCGTTCCTAATATCAATTCTGGTTACATCGATGTGCGTGATGTCGCCAGCCTCCATCTGCTTGCGATGACCAGCCCCAAAGCCAATGGCGAACGCTTCTTGGCAACGACGGGCGAAACACTGTCCATGTTGGATGTGGCGAATATTCTGCGCGATGCCTTCCCACAATTTGCGGCTAAGTTACCAACGACGGTGATTCCGGATGACGTGCTCAAGGCAAACGCCAAAACCAATCCGATGCTCAAAATGATGGCAACGCTGGTAGGCAACTTCGCTGATACCAGCAACGAAAAAGCACAAACCTTATTGAACTGGCATCCACGTTCAGCTAAGGAAGCCATCATCGCAACCGCCCAATCCATGATTGATTTGGGCATTGTGACACTGGCCTAATACAAAACGAAAAAAGAGACGAGGATGTGACAAAAATAGTTTTGTCGCAACCCCGTCTCTTTGTCTAGTATGCGTCAAATGCCAAAATTGAGGCATTAGTCATCAAATTTAACGGCTTCTCTGACGTGAAATCCTGTAGAATCAAATTCAACGCTATGTAGGCCTGTCATTTTCAGCCCGATGCCCGTCAAAACAGCGCCTAGAACGATTAATGCAATCGCATATCGGCTCATTTTTCTTTTTGTCATTTTTGCCACTCCTATCTAGCTTGTACGCGTGTCTTTGTCCATTGATATAGCTGGCCAAACTTCTGAGCACTCCAGTATGACAAGCGTTTCAATTCCCGATACATCATTGGCCACAGCAACATAAAAATTCCGAACATGACTAATCCGATACCGATGTAGCTCAATGCGACGCCAATGCTAGCACCGATGACACCCACACCAGCAACCACGAACACAACACCCAGTAACCCAGTCGACCACAAGACCACTTGAACCGACAAAAAGCAGCCGCAATCATTATCACGATACTAATAATTGTAATGATGATGACAATGCCGAGCGGCACACCTAGTGGCAACGACAATAAGCCCAGAATAACAATCCCAATAAGCTTCCAATAGTTTTTGGGCGTCTCCGCTTGCTGAGTCTCAATCTGATCAATCGAGTAATCAGCCAGTATTTTCCGTGCTAATTGTTGTGGCCGTCCGAAATGTTGACTGATTTCAGCATCCGATGTCAGCCCGGCATCGTGCGCAAATTCTTGATAAAAATCGATTGAGGCGGCACGTTCTTCCTGGGTCAAGTCTTTTAGTTCACTTGCTAATTGATCAAAATAGGCCATCAGTTTTCCTCCCCTAACATGTGATTGATTTGTGTTTGATATCTAGTCCATGCTTCTCGAAAATCTAATAAGTACGCTTGCCCTTGCGCCGTAATCTGATAATAGCGCCGATTACGACCTTGATATTGTTCATCATAAGTCTCAACGAGTTGATTCTTTTTTAAGCGTCGCAAAACGGGATATAGCGTCGACTCCGACACCTGAACATAGCTTTGTACGTACTGTGTCAGACTGTATCCATACTGATCTTCTCGATGTAAGGCGGCTAACACCAACCCGTCGAGCACATCAGATGAAAGTTGAATCTCCATGTTATCACCTCATCAATACTATACATCGTATAATATTATATGCAAGCCTTAGACACGCTATAAGAAATTTGATTCGTGGTTTCCGCTACCTTTATGCGCACTGGTTCGCGTGATAAGATGTGGAGTAGCATCTTACGCTTCACTTTTAAGATGCAAACAGCCATTAAAAATGGCATGTGGCATGGCTTTAATTGGGAAGAGACTTTGCCCGAAGCCGTCACCACTCGTCAAGCTGCATGGCGGTTCATCAATCAATACAGCTCACAAGCCACGGAGAAATAATATGCGCACACAAGATTTAGAGAAACGCGAACGAATTTTGGACAGCACCGAACAGATTATCCGCACCGATGGTATTGCGGCCGTTTCGCTGAGTAAAATTGCCAAGGCGGCCAATATCGCACCGGGCACACTGTACACTTACTTCACGGATAAGAACGACATGTTACGGACCCTCTACCTCAATCGAAAAAAGGCACTGGCCGCAGCCATCACCACCATTGATCTCGCTAATGATCCCGTACAAGAACTCAATCACTTCATGGACTTGGTTTTTGACTATGGCAAGCAGCACCTAGATGATATGTTACTGATTCGGGAATTCAATCAAGCCGCGATTCTGAAGCAATTGGGTATCACTGTTCAAGATGCCTATGCCGGATTCGAAGTACTGGCGACTTTTGTTGAGCGCGCCACGGCTCAAGACGTCTTTGTCGCCATCAACTATGATGTCCTCATGGCTTACGCGTACACCCCCCGTTCTGGAGTATCTCATTGCGACAACATCAGGTACCATTGATGCTGATCTCGTTTCTTTTGACAAAATCAAATGGTTGTCGCAGCGCGCAATTGTTAAATAACCACACAAAAAGACCAGAATAAAGTTTCCTGGTCTTTTGTGTGCACTGACGTTGAGCGTGAAAGACGTGATTACCTAAATACATGTCAAATCGAGCACCAGTTTAACCCCGATTGATGTACTGGGAAAATCTACTTCCGAGCAAAACAATTGACGCCTCACCACTGCATATCTATACTCGCCTTGAATGATATAAGGAGGAGTTAATATGCAAACCTTTAACGTAGGCGATGTTGTTCAATTACCACAGAAGCCTTGGTTAGGTGTTACCGGCGTCGTTATCTCGCATGATACAAAGCGCGATCAATATTTAGTGCGGATTGGTGCGAGTCAACAGGTTTACTTTAAAGCAGACGAAATTCATCTGTTTGAAAAATAAATCGACTGACACATCATGGCATCTAGTGCGAGTGTTCGGCTAGCGACTAGGTGCTCTTTTCATGCAAGAAAGCATTCAATCGCGTGCATTATTTATGGTACGGACTTCCCGCATTGATCATGAAGGCGCGATAGATCTGCTCAATCAACACCAAACGCATCAGTTGATGTGGCAATGTCAGCTTACCGAAACTCAATGTGTTGTCGGCACGCTTCATCACTTCAGGACTCAAACCCAATGATCCCCCGATAACAAACGTGATATCCGAGTGGCCATAGGTGGCGAGATCCGCAATCTCTTTGGCGAACACTTCGGAACTGCGCTGCTTACCCTCAATAGCGAGTGCAATGACCCATTCTTTGTCCTTGATCTTACCTAATATACGTTCCCCTTCAGCCTGCTTGACCTGGGTCATTTCGGCATCTGACAGTGATTCAGGGGCCTTCTCATCCGGCACTTCAACAATACTGACATTGACAAACTTGCCCAGTCGCTTCTTATATTCGGCAATCCCAGCCGTAAAGTACTTCTCCTTGAGTTTGCCGACCCCGATAATTTTGATATTCATGTGATTCCTCCATCTCTACACGCATATTATAGCATGCACGTTTACATGTGTACTCTTGAGCAGCAGGCGTATGCTGGAGTTGGAGGCGATTCTATGATGATGCAACAGAAGTGGTTGGCATGGTGCATGTTGGCTTTGAACGTCATTCTGATTTGGTTGGTGTATTCGATGCAAAATATGGCCGCGATGTACCTCATGGCTGGGATTATGACCATTGATGCCGTGGTCAACCTCATTGGCCTGTACAGCAAGCGTACCCATTAAAATAGACTAGCAAATGTCGAAAGCAACAAGTTTTCGTCATTCGCTAGTCTATTTTGTTTCACGTGAAACTATGCCTTTGTCGCTTCTACATCGATAGCTTGCTTGCTCCGATTCGTTAGGAGCAGTGCCGGTAAGAACAGAATGACGCTCACAATCAAGGCGACTTGGAAACCATTTTGATACGCATGCGTCATGACAGTTAGCGTAGGTACAGTATTCTTCGTCACAGACAGACTCACGACTGTGGCCAAAACGGCTGAGCCAAATGCACCACCGATGTTCTGAATGATTCGGGTACCAATCGATGACGCGGCTACGTCCCCTTTTCCATGCCGGTATAGGCATCTGTCATCATCGGGATCGCCACCCCGCCGATGCCAATTCCTCGAATGAACAGCGCGATACTGATCCAGATTAATGACGACTGACCATCAAAATAAATAAATGGTAGTGAGCCAGCAATTGTGAACACCAGACTCACCATCACAACGGTGCGTGCGCCTAACTTGTCTGTCAGATTACCGATTAGTGGTCGCGCAACTAACATCCCGACTCCCTGTGAGATCAACATTAACCCCGCATTGATGACGCTAAAGCCTTTGATATTCTGGAAGAACAGCGGTAGTAAGAGCATTGGCCCATTGGTCGCAATCCCCGTCAGAAACAACCCTATCATGGCGCCGTCAAAGCTCTTCATTTTGAACAGGTGTAGTGGCAGGATCGCATCATTCTTCTTATAAGCCGCATAACCGACGTAAGCCAACAGGATGACGACGCCTGCGATCAAGAAGCTGATGGTCGACGAGTTATTGAACGTCGCATTCTTGGCAGCTTGTGTAATGCCATAGATCAATGACGATGATGTCAACGCGAGTAACGTGATTCCCACAAAATCAAACTTAGCCGCTTTATTAATCGGCGTGAAGTGCCGCAGTTTCATTGTCATCAGAATAATCGCAATAATTCCCACCGGTACATTCACAAAGAAGATCCATCGCCACGAGAAATTCTGAATGATAATGGCGCCGAGAACGGGTCCCAGAATCGGGCCCAAAACAACAGGAATCCCAACAATCGACATCACGCGGCCCATGTATTTTGATCCGGCTGTTTGGGCCATCAGTGTACTCATCAGTGGCAAAATAAATCCGGCGGCAGCGCCTTGAATAATTCTGAACACAATCATTGATTCGATATTCCATGACAACCCGGATAGAATCGATCCGAGTAAGAATAGGACGTTTGCTCCGATGACCAATTGCTTGCCGTCGTACCGCTGAATCGCCCACCCCGCTATTGGGACGAAGATCGCGGTGGCCAACACATAACCCGTGGTGACCCACTGAATCGCATCTAATCCCGTATTGAAGTCCCGGCTCAAGTGATTAATCGCAATGTTGACCATCGTTGAATCCAGCATGGGCATAATGGCCCCAAGAACAAGAATCCATCCTGTATTGATGATGCTCTTAGGAACGGGTGCCTTTTTGGTTGTTTGTTTTTGCATGTGAGGTGCCTCCATCAATATTTAAGTTACAGCGTGTAACTTATGTGCAAAACGAAGTATAGTCGCCTGACATCAAAATGGCAAGCAATTAAGTTACATTGTGTAATTTATTTTAAAAATCATACGCGACATGCTACACTAAACGTAATGAACAAACACATTTTGGAGGCGCACCAATGGCACAACACGTAAGCGCGGTGATGAATTACTCGCCGATATCTATGCCGCTGTCATCGCGATTATGGATGAATCCGGATATGCGGCCGTGAATTTCAAATCTGTCGCTGAGCGGGCTGGCACCAACCGCCCCGTATTGTATCGGCGCTGGAATAATGTTTTTGATCTCGTGTTTGATGCCGTCCGCGCGCGAAATCTCGATAAAGCGGGTTCGCTTCTCAGTGAACCTGTCAACACGGGCCATCTGCGGACCGATCTGTTGCAGATTTTTCAGCATTTCCTCGATTTGTCCAATCTGATGGGTCCTGAAGTCTTGCGCGCGATGGTTGGGGAGATTGGGAATGCGGACAACGCCCTGATCAATCGATTAAAAGCAACCAGAGATAGCAATCTTGAAATCATCAATCGTGTTCTCGATTTAGCACGTCATCGTGGTGAGCAAATCAATGCTATCTCCGATGAAACCAAGCTTCTCCCCTTTGAATCCATTCGCTATCAAATCATCATCTCGCAGCAACCGTTAACGACAGATTTCATGATTAATCTCGTGGATGAGGTCATGTTGCCCATCTTGACCCGGCAACCCGGTGTTGAAGAGCACCGAGAGTAACTAGCCTATAAAGAAAAAAGATTGTGACACCCCCTCGAGGAGCTTGTCACAATCTTTTTTTGATCTCACGTCTTAACGAATATCATCCGAATCGCTATTACACACAAAATAACATCCACTCACCCAATAAAAAATATTGACAAGCCACGTGTCATGATTGAAAATGAATTAAAATAAAATGATAACAATCTCATTTATGACTTTGGTTGGAGGTGTTGGGATGTCCCTGCAAAAAGTGCGTTGCTTTACAAAATTCTATCTGCATCAGACTTTTTTGAATCGCATCAATCTGGTCTTTACGCTTCTATTCCCGATTATTTGGACTTTATACCAAGGACTGTCACATCGTTCCCAGTCCTTTTCGCCAGAGAGACTGATTACCGCAATTGTGCCACTTGTCGCCTATATCATCGCCGCAACAGCGCTAGATGGTGTCACGCTAGCAACGATTGCGACCAGAGATGACGGCTTTCTCAAGTCTTATTTCTTCGTCAGTGGTAGCCGCTGGCCGATGTTCAGCGCCAACGTGCTCGTTCAGACCGTATTAGTTGTGCTGGAGAATATCATCTACACCCTATTTTCAATGGCGCTCTATCAAACCTTCTCATTACGCTTGCTGCTAGCGGTTATATTGCTTACCATCGTGGCGTTTCCGCTGATCTCCCTGTTTTTCAACTGGATATTACTCTTACCCTTCCAGCAAAACAGTCTCTCGGCACTGGGCACCTCGCTACTGATCGGACTTCTCATGCTGTACGGGATTGATTCTTCCAACCCGTTACTCAGCATGCTGATCGCACTCAATCCCTATCAGTTTATTGCCAATACATTACGTATCCTGTTAGGTGATATCTCCCTTCAACGGTCGGCTGTTGAGCTCATCATTATTGCCATCTATGCCATTATTGGTGTTATCAGCTATCAACACTTCAACTTACAGAATCGAGGTCGCGCATGAGTACATTAACTATCGAGAATCTCACCTTCAATTATGAGCATCACCGCGTCTCGATCACGCCTCCATCAGTTTTGATAATCCCGGGCTGTCTGTTGTCTTGGGTAAGAATGGTATCGGCAAATCAACGCTCTTCGATATTATCAGTGGCCTCGTTAAAGCCGATTCCGGTCAACGTCACGGTTTTCCAGCGCCTAAGGATATGATGTACGTTTTTCAGGATATTCCCTACACGGCAAACATCACTGGGGCGGAGTTACTCGACATGTACACGGCCATGAATCACAAGAATCCAGCATTCTCCAATGACGATTCATTCTTCGTCGATGTCATCACACCCCTGCTATCACGCAAGCTTGGCGCCCTCTCTGGCGGTGAACTCACGCTCCTATTCGTTTACGCCTCTGCCGCGATTGATAAGGCCCTCTACTTATTTGATGAACCACTTGCGAGTGTTGATCCCGAAAATCAAAAATGATTGTGACGATTCTAGACCAACTCAGCGCCGTCAAACCGGTGATTGTGACCTCACACAGTATCTTGCCTTTCCAAGACACATCCGCGATTTTCAAATACCTCACACCAACCGGGACAGCGTTCTCCGGTACCTACGCTGAATTAACGGCGTCACAGGATCATCTGACGGACTTCGATATTTTTTCTTGAGCTTGCGCACCAAGATGAACCATCGCGCTAATTGTGCCATCCATTGAGCGCACGACATCCTTACTGAGACAGATTAAGGAACACCAGAAACTTCATTTCCAACCACTAGTCAGATTATCGTGGTTCAAAATAAAGCCGAAGAAGTCGTGACAAAAGACGCTTTGAGTGGGAGGATTAACAGGAGATTGATGCTAAAGTACGAACTTAGGATTTGAATCAATCCTAGTTAACCGGAATTCTCAGTATTTTGGACCACAATTAATCTATTTTGTTCGGAAATTGAAACCGGAGGTGTGACAAAACTACGTTTTGTCACACCTCCGGTTTTTATTTTCTGAAATCGCCTTGCACGGGCGTTGACTATTTACCATATATACTAAACATTAATATTCAATGAGTTAATTACTCGTTAATTTTCATCATTGCAATAACAATATTGTCAGTCGTGAAAATAAAGTGCAAAATAGGAGAGTTGAGGTTTTTAGGAAAGGGTTAACGTATGACCGTTATTAAAAAACAGCGAAGGATCCGGTACTTCAGATTACCGTCATCCTCGCCCTCGCGAGCCTATTTTTCGCTCGCCCAAAACTTGCTGACATTAACTTCTCGACGCTTTGGTCACTGCTCGGGATGATGACAATTATCCAGATTTTTGAATACCTACATATTCTTGATTATTGGGCGTATCGCCTGACCAGCAATGCAAACAATACCAGACAACTAACACGTCTCTTCATTGTGTTAGCGTTGGTCAGTGGGATGTTTCTGACCAACGACGTCACCGTTTTAACTTTGATTCCACTGTATTTGCGTATTGCCAAAAAATATAACCTACCAGAGATTATCCCTGTCACGCTCATCGGTATGGCAGCCAATTTCGGGAGTGCCTTTACCCCATTCGGGAATCCGCACAATATCTTCATTCTGATGCACTATCAGGTACCAGCACTCACCTTCTTTAAGTGGTCGCTGCCACTCCTGTTAGCCGACATTCTGATTCTGACCGTCTTCAGCTTCTTCGTGAAGCCAACACCTGTGCCAGAAGTGCCCGTGCGAGACATTCGCATTCAAATGCGTCCCACACTCGTCACTGTTGGCGTCGCATTACTAATTTTTGCTGGTGTATTCGGCGTCTTACCTACTTGGGTGGGCGCCATCGCCGCTGTCGCTCTCGCAATCGGCCTCAACCCCGTTATCTTGCAACACGTCGATTACGCTATTATCCTCACCTTCACAGGATTTTTCATCATCGTCAGCAACATCAGCCAGATTCCATGGCTAGTTGCGACGCTGGGCGCCCTTGAAAAATCACCAACGTCGGTGTACCTCAGTAGCATTTTGACGAGCCAGTTCATCAGTAATGTGCCTTCCACAGTCCTGCTTGCCAAGTTCACCCCGCACGCTGCGGCCCTCTTCTATGGGTCAAACATCGGGGGCCTGGGTTCCATTGTTGGTTCCATGGCCAATCTCTTGGTCTTCAAGCAGTACTCACAATTCGGTAACCACGATCGCAAACGGTTCTTCGCCGGCTTCACGGCCGTCAATTTTGCCGGGTTATTGATCTTAGGGACACTCGGTTGGTTGCTTGCAATCACCGTGAAATAGCGCGGCAGGATTGACTTAAACAAAATCCAACCAATCCTTCACCGAACCGTTATGTTTACGTCACAAATTATTCACACTCTCTGGGTAATATAGGAAACATAGAAATGAGCCACCCACTCATTTCTTTCCCAAACCCAACTTTTTCATTTTACTCCTCCAAAGTAAAAATCGGTGATTGGTCACCCAGCCAATCACCCAAATATACCTAAGCCGCCGCTACCCACGGCGGCTTTTTTGTGCGACGAATTCACAATGCGATTTGCTTACTCCGATACTTTACTATACGATTATATCAAGTGAATATATTTCATTTTCTAAAAAATATTTTTAAGCGATGAAATGAAAGGTGTGAAATATCTTTATGGGTAAGAAGATCAGTACGATAGCTACTGCGTTGGGTGTCATTTTTCTGCTAATTGGCTGTCAGCAAGCAACATCAAAAAGTAATGGCTCATCTGCTATTGCTTCTTCAAAAAGTATCTCCTCTTGAGTCTAAAGAAAAAACGGTTTTAAAAACTGCATCGGTTAATCGCGCAGCATACAAAAAGCAGATTAGTCAGGTGCCATCAAAAACAATTAAATCCGATTATGCCGTCGATTCCACACCAGATACACTGACTGGCTTAATGGCAGATACCAGCGCTACGGTTGAAGGCATTATTCAGGAAGTTAAGGCAGATTACAGGCCTAACTCATCGATGGTTACCTCTACATACAGTGTCTATATCCAAAAGGTCTATGCTGGTGATAAACATTTAGTGGGGCAAACCCTGACACTCACTGCATTCGGTGCTTCGCCAGAAATAAAGACATTTATCATGATTATCAGCAAAAGAACTATATTCCAAAGGATGAAAAATTAACAGATAAGGAACTACAAGCCACAACTTATGTCAAAGAGAATGGCTGGGCGTTGGCTGAGCCTGGTGATCAGATTTTCGTCCCCTTAGCTAAGAATGTCTATAAAGGTCAAACATACTATGTCGCTTTGACGCCAGAAATGATGTTTTATAAAGCAATGGGGACTGATAAATATGTGATGCATACTGCTGCCGGTCCTGCAGCAATGCGGTCAAAGAAATCTACTGATTCGGCAGTCCCTAAGAACGCATCAGAAACACCAGCTGAAACTAAGCTGCAACAAGACATCAATGCACTGGTTGATAACGCTAAGTAAAGAGTGAACGACAAAAACCCGCCACAAACCGAATCCGATTTGTGGCGGGTTTTTGTATGGCTTACGTTCACAATTTGAACAAATGCCAGAAGCCGCTGCGCTCTAACACTGTGGCAACGATGATGACCAACACCGTGATTCCCGTGCCTTGCCATGAAAACCAATGGCCGGCAGCCGCAAACGCTGGATTGAGCACATAGAACAAATACGCGTACACTAACACATCAAAAAACAAGAAGATTTTTCGATCCGTCATTCTGATTGCCCCCTCGATAAAGACATATACCAGAGCTACATTTTATAGCTGTAGCATAATCGCAAAAGTGTGCAATGGCAAGCATGGTTCCCCTAACAAAATTGTCATACCGCTATCGACCAATATCAATTAATTTATGTCAGCCAATCATCCATAACTTTTTCTTCGTTGCAGTACTCACCTAAATATTAACCCTAGTCCAAATATTAAGAGGACATAAACTATCAATAGAACAAACACTGCAATGAATATCGCCAACACTTTATTGGGCATCCATTGAGAAAAAAGTTGAATGAACGGATCCGCGTACAGCAGCATCGCCGTACTGAGAAATCCGTAGCCCAGTTCGTTGATGGCCAAGGCACGAAGAATAATACCTATAACTAGGACAAGCGTTGAAATCGCCAATTCGAGTTCAATGGCTTTTCCGTCAGGTAAGTTAAGCAGTTTTTGTAAATAGGATTTATTCTTCATTTGTCATGTCCTCCTGGCTATTACAAGCGAACCCATCCAGCGTAATCTACTGGTATCACAATCTGAAAGCTGGTGATTAATCGAGGTAGGTTTGCTTCAGTTGCGCAATCATGGCGTCATCGATTCCCAACCATTCGTTGAGGTATCGAGTCGTGTCGCCCCAATTGGTCTTAATCAACTGCCGCGCGTGTTCGAGGTAGGCCGGTTGGACCGTCATGCGATCGTGTACCACTCTCAAAACGTTATCCCCCGCGCCGGCATCACGCAGTTCTTGTTGGCGGCGATTCACGCGCGCCTGACCGAATTCATTACTGATCAAATAATCTGCGGTAATCGTCGCTTGATCCACGCCCAACGCAGAGAGTAAGAGAAAGGCAGCAATCCCGGTGCGATCCTTACCCGCGCTGCAGTGAAAAATCACACTCTGATCGGCTGCCGTGTTCTTCAGTACTGTCGCAAAGAAGCCACGATAGGCCTCCCGCGCACTTTCCGCCGTAATCAGCCCCTGATACACATTGAGCATCCGCTGATAACCCATATCTGCTGGTGCGTCTTTCAAATTCTGAATGACGAAACGAGCATCATCATTCCCCGCATCTTTGACTGTCGCTGCATCTTCACTCTGCTTGGAATTCGGCATGGCAGTGAAAGTGGGCAGCCAAAGATATTCAGCTCCTGCTGGGACACGATCCGGCCGCGGTGTGACCTCATCTTTTGAGCGGAAGTCGATATCATAACGCAGGCCGTAATCACTGAGAAACTGCATGTCCTCAGGTAACAACTGATTCAACGCCCCTGAACGAATCAGCTTATGCATGCGCACATGTTGGCCGTCCATCGTTTGATAACCGCCCAACTCGCGAAAATTGCGCCCGCCTGTGATTGGTAATGCCTTATCTGTCTGCATGCCATGTCCTCCTATTAATTGTTGTCTGTTACTTCAATTATACTCGAAAAGCGTCCGGGACACGGATTAAATAACATTCGTTTCGCACAATTGAATAGCTGACAAACAAAATGCACAAAATTCTTTATTTAAGACCTTGAATGCGTTATCATACTTGTGTGGGAACGTAATCGTTTTCAAATATACCCAAAAGGAGGGCTAAGATGAACGACACATATGTTTTAGCGATTGATGAAGGAACAACAAGTACTCGTGCCATTATTATTGATCATGACGGAAACAAAGTCGCTGATGCACAGCGTGAATTTCCGCAATATTTCCCGCAACCAGGTTGGGTTGAACATAACGCCAATGAAATCTGGAATGCGGTTCTTTCAACAATTGCCACCGCATTTATTTCGTCGGGTATCCAGCCGAAACAAATCGCTGGGATTGGGATCACCAACCAGCGTGAAACTACTGTTATCTGGGACAAAGAAACTGGATTACCTATCTATAACGCGATTGTTTGGCAATCACGGCAAACCAATGAGTTAGCTGAGAAGCTCAAAGCGGACGGCTACAGTGATATGATTCACGACAAAACAGGTCTGTTAATCGATGCTTACTTCTCTGCAACCAAGATTCGCTGGATTCTCGATCAAGTGCCAGGTGCACAGGAACGGGCAGAAAAAGGCGAATTGCTCTTTGGGACCATCGACACATGGCTGTCTTGGAAACTCTCTGGTGGTGCTTTCCATGTGACCGACTACACCAATGCGAGTCGGACCATGCTGTTCAATATCCACGACCTCAAGTGGGACGATGATATTTTGAAACTGCTCAACATTCCAAAGGCCATGTTGCCAGAGGTGAAGGGCAATTCTGAAGTCTACGGTAGTACCGCAGCGTATCACTTCTATGGTAGCGCCGTACCGATTTCTGGTATGGCTGGGGATCAACAGAGTGCCCTCTTTGGTCAGTTAGCACTTAAACCCGGCATGGTGAAGAACACTTATGGGACCGGGTCATTCATCGTGATGAATACCGGTGAAACACCAACCATGTCCACCAACAACCTGTTGACGACTATCGGCTACAGCATCAATGGCAAGGTCACTTATGCGCTTGAAGGTTCTGTCTTTGTGGCGGGTTCAGCGATTCAGTGGCTGCGTGACGCGATGCAGTTAGTGGAACATGCTTCTGATTCAGAAGAAGCAGCGGTTGAATCAACCAGTGCTGATGAAGTGTATGTCGTACCGGCCTTCACTGGTCTGGGTGCGCCTTACTGGGACGGTGAAGCACGCGGGGCGGTCTTTGGTCTCACCCGTGGGACAACCCGCCAAGACTTCATCAAGGCCACCTTGCAAGCACTCGCCTATCAAACGCGTGACGTTGTCGACACCATGTACAAGGATACTCATATCGATATCCCTGCATTGCGTGTCGATGGTGGCGCGGCCAACAATGATTACCTCATGCAATTCCAAGCAGACATCCTCGGCACACCAATGAACGGGCTAAGAACCTCGAAACCACTGCCATGGGTGCTGCCTTCCTCGCCGGCCTCGCTGTTGGCTTCTGGAAAGATGTTGATGAATTGCACAACATTTTTGAAATCGGGAAACACTTTGACCCACAGATGAGTGAAGCAAAGCGCGACAACCTCTATGAGGGCTGGCAACAGGCCGTTAAGGCAACAACCATGTTCAAGCACCGCTCACTCGATTCGAATCAACAATAAGTTAATAGGAGGAATTATCTACCATGGCATTTTCTAAACAATCACGCAAACAAACGATTGAAAATCTCAAGAACACCCCGCTAGATCTCTTGATTGTCGGTGGTGGGATTACCGGTGCCGGTGTGGCGATTCAAGCCGCTGCTTCAGGCATCAAGACTGGTTTGATTGAAATGCAGGACTTCGCTGAAGGGACATCATCCCGGTCAACAAAGCTGGTTCACGGTGGGATTCGTTACCTCAAGACATTCGATGTCGGCGTTGTCGCTGATACCGTTCAAGAACGGGCCGTTGTTCAAGGGATTGCACCTCATATTCCACGGCCTTTCCCAATGCTGTTACCTATCTATGACGAACCGGACTCCACTTATGATATGTTCAGTGTCAAAATCGCGATGGATCTCTATGACCGCTTAGCTGGGGTTACGGGTACCCAATACGCGAACTACACTATCTCACGTGAAGAAGTCTTGCAACGCGAACCTGGCCTGAAGAAGGACAAGTTATTGGGCGGTGGCGTTTACCTCGACTTCGTGAACAACGATGCACGCCTGGTGATTGAAAACATCAAAGAAGCCGATGAATTAGGCGCCATGGTGGCGAGTCACGTTGAAGCTGTCGGTGTCTTGCATGATGACAACGGCAAGGTTATCGGGTTACAAGCCAAGGATAACTTGACCGGTGAAACCTTTGATATTCATGCCAAGTTAGTCATCAACACAACAGGTCCTTGGGTTGATAAGTTCAAGGCACTGGATAAGGGCGAAACCTTCACGCCAACGCTGCGGCCAACCAAGGGGGTTCACTTAGTTGTCGATGACAGTCGTCTGCAAGTGCCACAACCCACCTACTTTGACTCAGGTGCCGACGATGGCCGGATGATCTTCGTTGTCCCTCGTGAAGGTAAGACTTACTTCGGGACAACCGATACTGACTTTACCGGTGATTACGAACATCCAACGGTTGAACAACCCGATGTTGATTACCTGTTAGCAGCGATTAATAACCGTTATCCAGAAGCCGACATCAAGCTCGACGATATCGAAGCAAGCTGGGTTGGTTTACGGCCACTGATTGCGGCTAACGGTAGCTCCGACTATAACGGTGGTGGCGCCAACGCTGGGAAGGTTTCTGATGACTCCTTCAACGCCCTGATCCACACCGTCAACGAATTCGAAGACAAGAAGGCAACCCGTGAAGATGTTGAGCACGCCATCAGTAACTTGAAGACGGCTCACGCTGAAGAAACACTCAGCCCATCACAAGTTTCCCGTGGGAGCGCGTTGAACCGTTCCGATGACGGCATCATCACTTTATCTGGTGGTAAGATTACGGATTATCGGAAGATGGCTGCCGGGGCATTAGCCTTGATTCGCACCATCCTTGATTCCGAATTCAACGTGACAACCAAGGAAATCGACAGCA
Organism: Lacticaseibacillus saniviri JCM 17471 = DSM 24301; assembly: GCF_001311785.1. Taxonomy (GTDB): domain Bacteria; phylum Bacillota; class Bacilli; order Lactobacillales; family Lactobacillaceae; genus Lacticaseibacillus; species Lacticaseibacillus saniviri. Next base: position 16,903 of record NZ_BBBX01000010.1, read on the forward strand.
AGAAGCTGCAAGTTTCCGGTGGTCATTTCGATCCAACCAACGTTGAAGAAACCATCAAGTTCTACACTCGGATTGCTAAGGAAGTTGGCATGAGTGAAAAAGAAGCCACAGACTTGGCTAACCGTTTTGGTTCTAACACGGGTCGCGTGGTGACCTATGTTCAAAATGGTGCCGCTGACGGCTTGAGCCTGAAGGAAACCATCAGCCTGCGTTACTCCGTCAATGAAGAAATGGCACTCACCCCTGTCGACTATCTGTTGCGGCGGACAAATGCCATCTTATTCCACGCAGACACCTTGCCTACTTTAGTAGAACCTGTTGTTGCTGAAATGGGTCGCTTACTCGATTGGGATGCGAATGAGCAAGCTGCACAATTGGCTAAGACCAAGGAAGTTATTGCGGAAACACAATTGGACGCATTGAAATAGAAGTGCGACAAAAGGTGGAATGAGCATCAAGTTTCACTAACACGTTAATCGGAACAACCGATTGACCCAAAAGGGGTTGTGGCAGAATTGAATCATTGTCGCACACCCCTTTTGTTAGATTAAAATTGAAAACGTTAACAATTGAGCAAATCGGTTAATAAGGAGGAGAAATTATGAGTGATGTCATGACGCAAGCACTCGGTGAATTCATCGGAACATTCATCCTGGTCGTACTTGGTGATGGTGTTGTTGCCGGTGTTTCACTGAACAAGACAAAGGCACAAGGCGCCGGCTGGAATGCGATTGCTATCGGGTGGGGTCTCGCGGTCACACTTGGGGTATACGCATCGAGTTATCTCGGCCCTGCCCACCTGAACCCAGCTGTCACAATCGGTTTTGCCGCAATCGGCAAATTCCCATGGGCTGACGTCCCAATCTTTATCATCGCCCAAGTCGCTGGTGCTTTCTTAGGTGCCGTGTTGGTATGGCTGCAATACCTGCCACACTGGCAAGAAACAAAAGATCAAGCTGCTATTTTAGGAACATTCGCGACCGGACCTGCTATTCGCAAGCCAGCCGCAAACTTATTCAGTGAATTCTTCGGCACTGTTATTCTGGTCTTTGGATTGTTAGCATTCACCCGCGGCAAATGGACAGAAGGATTGAATCCAATCGGTGTCGGCCTTTTGATTACCGCTATCGGTTATTCCCTCGGTGGGACCACCGGCTACGCGATCAACCCTGCCCGGGATTTCGGTCCACGGTTAGCCCACGCGGTCTTACCAATCGCCAACAAGGGTGAGTCTGACTGGGGTTACAGCTGGATTCCAATCGTCGGCCCAATTCTCGGTGGGATCGTCGGTGCTGTCTTGTTCAACGTCTTACCATAGTAAAAAGGAGTTGCGATCATCGCAACTCCTTTTTCGTTCTATTCAGTAACACTCCCCCGCCAGCGCTCACCATAGATCTGCCAGCCCATTACCCCTGCCAGGCCGATGACGATGGCAAAAGGTTCCCACGAGTAATATCTAAAACTCGTCATTACAGCAAACGTGCCCACCAACAAGAGAACGGCAAATACGAGATTCCAGCGTGGAAAAGCGAGAAGCGTCGTTCGCCCTTCGTATGAGAGCCGTCCGGCAAGTCGCACATACCACAGTGACAGCCCAGCAATGAGCACCAAGGCCAATATGATGACGCCAACAGTGTAGGCGCCTGGATTATACAACCAGTCGAGGCTCAGGTCACGGTGATTAGCTAATGTGACATGGCAGGTCGTTAGCATGAAACTCACAAAGAAGCCATAAAACAAGGCTGCTAGCGCACTGTTGATGATTGTGCCTAGTACAATCCCCATCAATAACCACACATTGGTGACGACCTGATTCAAAACTAAGACGGCCAAACCGCTGATGAATGTCAAATGAATGTTCTGACTCGCAACTTGTGTGAACAAGGTTGTGAACCACACGACTTGATTCAACAACACAACAAGGTTAAACGCAAGCAGCCAGGTCATCAATTGTGTGGTATTCACTTTTCGGTTCTTAATGCCGCTCCCACGCATCCACTCATTGAAGTGATTGCGGCGGCCAAAGAGTGCGAAAATTACACCAATCATCAGTGAGACGATGGCAACTAACCCTGAATCCGGGGTTAGCTGTTCACCTTGAGTCCCCTTTGTCACTTCAAATTTCTGTTCACTCGTTCGGGTAAACACCGCATCCCGTCGGTTCACGTAATCGTTGATAGATTGATGATCTAGCGACAATGTCACCCGAAGATCATGCTGATTCTTATCATGAGCGATTTGCGCAGCCGTTGGTTCATGCTTTGTTGATAGTAAACATTTGTTGTCAGCAATGAGCTGTTCATCCAAGCAAAGAGAATCCCAAACACGAGCAGTGCGAGTAACAAGAAGCGATATCGATAGAAAATTATACGCCCAGGTTTGTTTGTCATTTTGCATCCTCCACATTCAGCTTGAATAAATCAACCAACGTTAAACTCATCGGCTCCATCAAAATCGGTTGCGCGGCCCGCAAGTTCGCATCAATCGTCTCCGTATAGTTGGTGAAGACCACTTCAAATACCCGACCCGTTTGTGCGATGATATGACCCTGGTTCACAACCTCGGGGACGACATTATCCTGAAACACCAACTGCAGTTTTTGGGCGTGCTGTCGCAGGGTTTCCAGATCATATTCACCCGCAATATGCGTGTCCTTCAGCATGTAAACCCGATCGCTCAGACCATCCAATTCATCGAGATCGTGGGAAGCTAATAAGAATGCCCGATTATGATCCGTGACCTCTTGCAGAATCAGCGCCAAAATCTGTTGGCGGACGATGATATCTAACCCTTCGAATGGTTCATCCAATAAGATATAAGGCGCGCCGCTTGCGACTGCCAATCCAATCCGCACATAGGCCTTGAGCCCGCGCGATAATTGGTTATACCGCTGCTTTGGTCCCAAATTGTTGCTGGCCATCAATGTCCAAAATCGCTTGGCGTCAAACTCGGGATAGACCATCTGCGCCATATTGACCGCAAATTGTAGGCTCTCCTGCGCAAAATAGAGATGCTGATCATCGAGAAAGAACACGCGCGGATAAAAGCTCGGATCAACGTCCACATCGCGTTCATCAATGATGACCTGCCCCGCTTCAGGCAGATACTGATGCATGATTGTTTTGAAGAGCGTTGTTTTCCCCACACCATTGCGGCCAATGAGCCCGACAATTTCACCGGGTGTCAGCACGATATCGATGTCAGAAAGAATTTGTCGTTCTTGAATTTTTTGCTTAATGCTTTAACCACCAGACTCATTTACCCATCTCCTTATACTCCGTTTCGACCCAATCCAAGATTTGGCGCTTTGAGACACCAGCAATGTGGGCCTCAACCAATAACTGGTTGAATTTCGCAGCCATTTTTTGTGTCTGAGCCGCCGTTTCATCCTGAGGCGGACTGACAAACGACCCCTTCCCCGGTTGCACGTAGAGCACACCATCCTGCTCTAGCTGTTTATACGCTTTAGCGACCGTATTCGGGTTGAGGCTTTCGGCGACAGCGAGTTCGCGAACAGAAGGTAATTTATCGTTCGGGTCATACACACCGGCGAGGATTTGCTGCTTTATTTTGAGTACCAAGGCTTCATAATAGGCTAATCCTTGACCTGAATTATTCATTTCACGCCTCCTCTGTATTATGTGTACTATTATACACAGTACACGTGAATACACAATAGCTCGCCACAAAAAATAAGCTGTGACCACCAAAAAGGTGGAATCACAGCTTATTTTTGATAGATGTTAGTTTTCTGCTTGTTGTTGCATCGCTGTTGCAATGTGCGTGCGGCCTGTCCGTGCCCGCAAGGCATAGAGAATGGTCACGGTGTCGACAACTTCTTGGAACATCGCCCCAATGATGGCTGGAATGACGCCAAAGCTCGCAATCAACATCAGAATCGTACAGATAGCAATCCCAATCAAGACCGCTTCACGCGCAATCACCATGGTATCGCGCGCAATAATTGTCACCTCAGCAACCTTGCTCAAGTCATCGGGCAAAATCACGGCATCCGCTGATTCACTCGCTGCTGTCGCGCCATGTGCGCCCATCGCAATCCCGACATCCGCCGTTGCCAGTGATGGCGCATCATTCACGCCGTCACCCACCATCACGACTGGTCGTTCCTTTGCTGGAACAGCCGCCAAAACGGCGATTTTTTGTGCAGGTAATTGTTCTGCATACACTTGGTCGATGCCAGCTTCTTCGGCAATTTGATCAGCAATCGCCTGTTGGTCACCAGAGATCATCATCAATTGATGCGCGCCTAGTGTGTGCAACTGACGCATCGTGGCATTGGCTTCGGGGCGAATGTGATCAGCCAAAATAATCACACCCGCGTACTGTCCATCGACATTGACGTAAACCGCTGTGCCCGTCACAGGGTCAGCCGCGCCGGCAAATTTGGCTTTTCCGACCTTAACCGTGTGTTGCGCGACTTTGGCACTGACACCCATCCCAGTAACCTCACTGACATCACTGGCCGCCAACAGGTCTGTTTTAGGGAGTGCCGTGACCAGTGAGCGGGCCAAATATGAGTGGATTGTTGCTCAGCAGAAGCGGCCAATTGCAATAACTGGTCTTCGCGCCAAGGCGAAACGGGTTTCACCTGCGTCACATGCAAGACACCACTGGTAATCGTCCCTGTTTTGTCGAACGCAAAGGTCTTGGCACTCGCCAGCTTCTCCAGCGTGGTCCCAGACTTCACGATGATGCCGTGGCGACTGGTGCGACTCATCCCAGAAACCAGTGCAATCGGCGCCGCCAGAATTAACGGACATGGTGAGGCAACCACTAACACTTGCGCAAAACGCACCGGATCACCTGATAACCACCATGCCACACCAGCAATCAGATAGGCCACTAAGGTAAAGGGCACCGCATATCGATCGGCCATCCGCACGAACCGCGCGGGTTTCGCTTCTGATTCTTTGACCAGGCGCACAATCCCTTGATACTGGCTATCGGCTGCAGTTTTGGTGACCTTCATTGTCAGCGCGACATCGCCATTGATGGTCCCAGACATCAGCTCGGCACTCACACCTTTTTCGATTGGCTTGGATTCACCCGTCAAACTCGCTTCGTTGACCATACTCTCACCCTCGATGACCACACCATCGACGGGGACTTGTTCACCAGGCTTCACCACCAAAATATCGCCAACAGCGACATCATCAACCTGCACGTCATTGAGCCCGGATGTCTCTTGCCGGTGTGCCTTTGTCGGTGCTTGGTCTAACAGACTCTTCAATTCACGCTTAGCCTTATGTGCCGCAAAGTCTTCAAGCGCGTCACCACCCGTCAGCATCAGCAACACGATCATCGCGGCCCAGTATTCACCCACGGCTAATGTCGCAACAACGGCCGTAATCGCCAGTAAATCGATTCCGAATTTGCCTGACCGCAGTGTTTGAATCATGTCCCACAGCATCATGAGGGCCAGCCCCGAGCCCATCACAGTGATCACAATTTGTGCAGCTTTTAACTGACCAAATCCAAAGGCCAAGATTAACGCAACAGCACTCACACCAAGCACGGCCCATAGTCGACCATAATTACGCATGCCAATTCCTCCTTAGTTTGCTCATTACTTAATATCTTAATTATAATGATTCCAAACTAGAAAGTCTACCTTTAAACCCATAAACAAAAAACGCACTGTCAACAACCCAGCTAGGTTGTTGACAGTGCATTTTTGGATGATGCGTGTTTAAACGTCAAATTCAAATTAGTTAATGTCAATTTGGTGTGTGCTTTCTGGCTTACCAGTCAGTTTTGGCAATGTGACTGTCAAAACACCGGCGTCATAAGCAGCGGTGATAGCACCTTCGTCAACGTTAGGAATCCGGTAGCTGCGGCTCATCCGGCCATAGTTACGTTCACTCATCAACAAGTTGCCTTCTTCATCTTCATGATCGGTGAAGTCATCCTTCTTAACACTGATGCTCAAGACATTATCTTGATAGTTGAGTTGGATATCCTTCTTATCGATCCCTGGGACATCAACCTTAGCAATATATGCCTTGTCTGTGTCCTTAATATCTGTTTTCAGCACGCGATCCCCAATTGGATTTTGTGTTGGCAAGAAACCATCAAAGAAACGCCGACCCATGTCACCAAAGACAGGATCTGTTAACCAATCGTTACGCCGTGATAAATTGTTTGCCATATTGAAAACTTCCTTTCTTATAAGGGATGCTCCCTTGATTACGAATCTATTATAACACCTTTTAGCACTCGTGCAAGTAGAGTGCTAATCTTACGCGCGAATTTCATCGATCACGTCGAGTAAATTCGTTGCTGCTGTCTTATAGGCAGGCATATCATTACCAAACTTGGCATTGAAGCCTTCCAAACCGTCTGCTGCGAACGCATATTCATAGGCATAGACAGCTTGATAAGCGGCCGTGAACTTAGCCAACAGCGCATCTTGCTTATCCAATTGCAGTGCCAATTGAATCATCCGCATATCAGAGTAACCCAATTCAAACTGAACCGCCCAAATCCGAATGAACTCATGCTGTGCTTCAATATGAGCATAGTGGTGTTGTGTGTTCCATGCTAATTGATCAAGTGAACCTTGAATATCTAACATAAGATCGCCTCCATTACCTCTATTCATACACGCATTCTCAAAAAAGTGAAATATTTTGCTTCCTAATATAGGCCATCTTTTTGCACCGAAAATTATCAATCAATTATTTTCATTAATAAACGCCCACAATCAAAAAAAGAGCTACGACAAAACCCTTTCGGGTCGTCACAGCTCTTTTGTCACAACTTCTTAATCAGTCGCAATCGGCTAGCAAATCTTGCCGCCCAAGGACTTCATTTCTTCACGTAACTTATTCTCTTCTTCAGTTGGTGCTTGGTATTGTTCAACCATTACGGCACCATCGAGGATCCCACTGTCATCCTTCAATGCTAAGGAAGCATTCTTGAAGTCGAGTGTTAAGCCATTAGCCAAGTACATGGTTTCAGGCATTGCGGTGGTAATGTTTAAACCGGCATCGTTATCAAGGGGCAGAGAGTATTCTGCATCAGCTTGATCGGAAACCACCAATTGGAACTTATTCCCAATGGCACAGGAACCGCCTAATTTAGAGAACTTGCTTGAACCATCATCGAGCGCGAGGAAAATGTGGCTGGATGGGGTTACCTTCTTGTCCAAATATGCTTTTGCTTGATCCTTAATTGCGATTTTCATCAGCGTCACCCTTTTTTCTTTAAATTTAGATTGCGCACAATCTATTTACAAGTTCTATATTACTCACTTAATATCAGTAAGTCAAGTTGAGGGCTTCTTTTTCTGAAAATAGGGCAATCACATCTTATCCCCACGAATTATCCACACCAACTTTTAGTGAATACCAAATATGGTAGTCACATAAAAACCTGACACCAGATTTTGCATCGAAGAATTGCAAGAATTTTTTTAAGCACCAACGTTTATCCACACTCAAATAATGTTCGCCTCACCGCTGTAACCGCGCGCAATCCCGCCAGAACCCCACAAAACATACGTTCCCACACGATAAAAAAACTTATGCACATACTATCCACATCCTGTGGATAACAAAATCAACACCCTAAAAATCTAGTTATGAACAGTATCCACAGAGTTATCCACAGTTTGCTCGTGATTTTATCCCCGCTGACTTTCCACATCCCCAGGATGAACACTGAACATTCGGCTAAAAATCGCGTCCTATTATCTGGATAACAATCACCTTCTCTGTTTAGTCCCCGTGCTGGACACAAAAAAGCAGCTGTTCCCAAACATTGGAAACAACTGCTTTTCTGATAGTTCGACTAGTTCTTTGTCGTCTGTGATTCAGACAATTGACTGGTTGTTTGTGTCAACTTGAGACTGACACTCTGCTTCTTACCGCCACGGTAATAATGCAAGGTGACTGTATCACCAATCTTGTGCTTGTAGAGTGCGGTGTGCAGATCTGCCAGGCCTGTGACGTTGGTATTATCGACGCCCACAATCACATCATATTGCTTGAGACCGGCTTTCTTAGCGATACTCTCGCTGGTAAAGCCCGCAATGACAACCCCGCCGGTCACACTAGAAGGCAGCTTCAGCACGGATTGCTGTTGGGTTGCTGTAACAGATGAGAGATCACGCACGGTGACCCCCAATGCAGGGCGAACCACTTTACCATTAGCGACTAATTGATTGATGATCGTCACAACTTCATTACTTGGAATGGCAAAGCCCATCCCTTCAATCGTTGCGGTGCTGCTATCTGAACTCCCTGTCGATAACTTCATGGAGTTGATGCCGACAACCTGACCAGACAAGTTGATTAAAGCACCACCCGAATTACCGGAGTTGATGGCGGCATCTGTTTGGATGACCGTTGCTTGGCCAGTTGTCTGGCCGGTTTCTTCATCCTGCACGTCGATTGTCCGGCTCTTAGCGGAGACAATCCCTTGGGTCACACTAGAAGCATATTCAGAGCCCAGTGGTGAACCGATGGCCAGCACGGTTTGTCCAGCCTTGATTGCGTTGGAATCGCCGAAACTAGCCACGGTGTTAACCTTGCTGCCGTCGATACTCAAGACAGCTAAGTCACTGACGGAATCCGTACCGACTAATTTGGCCTTAATCTTCGTCCCATCACTCAAAATCACTTCGAGTTCATCGGAACCAGCGACAACGTGATTATTGGTGACGATGTAGGCTGTGCCATCCTTCTTTTGATAGATGACACCAGAACCTTCACTGTATTCCTCGAGGCTACTGCTGCTACTCTTATTCGAGTTAGAGTTGGACGAGCTACTGCCGCTACCACCAAATAGATCACCGAAGTCATCGAGCCCACTGCTTGTGCTCTGTGCTTTTTGCAAGTTGACCACGGAAACAACCGCGCCCTTCACCTTGGCAAATGCCGTCTCAGAAGCGCTGCTCTGGTTTACAGACACGTTAGAAACCTGTGTGGTGCCCGCAGACTTGGTTGTGTTAACGACGCCCAGGTCTTGCCCCTTTTGGGAAAAGCCCCAGTATGCGGCACCACCACCGACACCGCCACCGATCAATGCTGCGACGAGCGCGACGACCATCGTCTTTGAACCGCCGCTACGCTTTGGTCCAGAAGTATTTGGTCCTTCTTGAAAATTATGTGATTGGTTATCCATGAAATGGTCCCTCCATCGATTTCATTTATTGTATATTTTTACTATAACCACAGTATTTGACGAAATTATGAACAAGGCCTGATTAATTCGGGAAACTCAGCCCGTATACCCTCTAAAGAGGCCAATATTGTCCCACCATTTAGTCTTGGTAAGAGCGTCGAGTTTATCCAAGTCGTCATTGAAGATCGTGGGGTATGGTTTGTGCGGCTTAATGCTCGCTACTTGAATGTCACCGATCATACTGTTCACAAGGGGGGATACTCCCTTTTTATCGATTGCAACATAGGTTTGTCCCAATAACAGCTTGATGTCACTGTACTCGTCACCTAGAGCATCATGCATCTCCTTGATCAATGCCTTAGCGGCGGCCTTTTGTTCTGCCTGTTTCATTTCAATCACCTCAACCCACTTTTAGAGTCCTCGATAGCGTTATGCCAGAAAGTTAAGCCCACACCCCTTGCTATGAAGGCCAAATCCGGACAGTAAAATTGTTCCACCATTTCGTTCTCGTGAGCAATTTCAACTGTTCCAAGTCATCGTTGAAAACTTTCGGGTAGGGTGTATGGGGTTTCGTACTTGCAACTTGAAGGTTCCCGATCATTTTGTTCACGCGTGGTGAAATTCCTTGTTTATCAATGGCAACATAGATTTGCCCAAGTAATTGTTTGATGTCACTGTACTCGTCACCCAGAGCATCGTGCATCTCCTTGACCAGCGCTTTAGCTTTCGTTTCTTGTTCCACTCGTTTCACTTTAATCACCTCAACCCACTTTTACCGCCAGTATACACCAACATTTACATCACCTAAAATAAAAGGAATGCCAAAACCACTCAACATCTGAATCGCGATGATTTTTTCACGAAAAATAGGCCTGTGACAGCACCGCTGGGGTGATCACAGGCCTATTTATATATTTTTGATTGTTTCGTGAGTCCCGTTAGTGCTCGATTGCTACACGGGTCTTGTCGCGCTCTAAACAACAAACAATTCGTCCGCCACTTCAGGATCAGTATCATAGATGTTGAAGTCGTGACCGACACCCAGCCCCTGTTCCTGCAACATTGACGCCATAGTGATGTGAGCCAACGATTTCACGTTATTGTGTGGTGAAAGGTGGCCCAGGTAGATGCGCTTGGTTTCAGGTCCAATCACATCCATCACCGCGTTTGCGCCATCTTCATTGGATAAGTGACCGCGATCACTCAGGATACGCTGCTTGAGCGACCAAGGATAAGGCCCCATCCGCAACATTTCGAGATCGTGGTTGCACTCCATCACATAGGCATCCGCATCACGAATCGTCCCAACCACGCGATCGGACACGTAGCCAGTATCTGTGAGAATCGCAAACCGCTTGCCAGCATGATAGAACTGGTAGAACTGTGGTGCCGCCGCGTCATGGGAGACCCCAAAGCTCTCGACATCCAAATCGCCGAGCGTCTTCACAGTGCCCATCTCAAACAGCTGCAGCTGATCGGGTGGAATTACCCCCGTCGAGTGTGGCAACGCGTTAAACGTGCCCTCATTGGCATAAACGGTCAATTGTGGATACCGGCGTGCTAACACACCAGCGCCACGAATATGATCCGTGTGTTCATGGGTGAGGAAGAGGCTGTCGACATCTTTCAGATCACGCCCAATGCTCTGCATTAATTGTTCCAATTTTTTACCGGAAAATCCCGCGTCGACTAACACCTTGTGCTGTGGTGTCTCGATATAAGTGGCATTACCCGTGCTGCTACTTGCCAAGACACTGACCCGCATTCCAAAATCATCACTCATGATTAATTGCCATTCCCTTCACTCGAATTACTACCAGCTATTCTAGCACGTTTTGTGTTCCTACAACAGCGAACCTCTCTAATGCCTGTCCTCACTGGTTAGGTGTCTTGATGACAGCCTTCGTAATCGCGTTGATCTTCTTCACTGTGACATTACGTGAATTCCGGTTCTCGATACCGACAAACCAGGCAGGCACATAAACACTGCTGCCCTTAGCATCCAGCAACCAGGTGTACCCCAACTTGGTCCACAACACCTTGGAATTGTTCAAGATATCGTTGTCGCGATACAACTCAATCACGGCGTCCTCATTGCTGACAAGCTTGATGCCATCGCGCAGAATCTCGGGCTGGGCCGTGTACATCTGGGTGTAGCCCATCACCCGATTGCCTTCAACGCGCACATATAACATCGCGCGGTCGTCATAGATGGCGCCTTCTTTGAACTTCTGTGCAAAGGCATAGATGTTCTTGCTGGACAGACGCTTACTGTAGCTATACTCCGAACCAAACAGCACGTTGTGGTTACCCTTCATCCACTTCTCAATCGTTGCCACTTCTTCGCCCTTTTTAATGGCGACCGTGGGCGTGAGGTTACTGGTTAGCACTTGATGATTGCTATCAAAACTAACAGATTGGCCCTGCAGTTGTCGCATATTTTGATACAACAACGTATTGGGCCGACTCGCAATATAGGCGCCTTTTGGTGTCTTATTGTTCAGTTCAGGCAGCGTGATTTGATCACGCTTAATTTCCGTAATCATCTGTGTGGTGGGTGCCTTGCTGACGGATAGTTCCACTTTTTGGCTCTGATAGAAGCTCACCCCGAGAAAAATATCCAGTGCCAAAAAGATGACTAAGAAAATCCATTCAATACGTCTAAAGTCCACTGGTTATCCCTCCTCACTGGTGTTTTTGAGCCAATCATTTGCCTGTTTGTAGACACCATTGATTTCGACATAGTATGCCGGTTGTAAGTCCACCACCAAGTCAGTCGCGGATTGCTTCATCCACTGATAACCCAGCACAATGTTGTTGATCTTGTTATTGGCATAACCTGCTGCATTCAGTTGTGCTAACAGGTCCACTGTGCTAGGCAACTTAACAGCACTCTGATCCGTTGGAATTGGCACCGTGACGTTATCGCTTGAGAAATCAACTTGCAGTGCCGTATCGTTATACGTCACCTTGACCGTGCCATTCTCGGTTTGGTTAAAAATTGGAAAACTCTGCACAAAACTGCGATAGGTGACGGCATGTGCCACGGGATCTAGCGCAAAGTAACGCATGGTGGTGACACTTGGGAGATCGAGTTGAGCCAGCGCCTTAAACGTCTCGGTGAACAACTTATCCTGCGCCTTTGGTGGATCAGGCATCGCGGTATTTTCATACTGCATCGCCCCAGTGGCGGCATTTGTCGTCAATCGATGGGTGGTGCCGACCGTATACACGGTTTCGTTGCCGAGCTCACGCGCATCAACACTGCCTCGCGCTTGCGCGGTTAACAGACTCGAAATGTAGTGATTGGCGCTTTGCCGATCCAGCAGGTATGCGTAAGGCCGCACGGACACTGGTTCAGTGAACATCGCCACCTCGCGATTCTTAAACCGCTGTTCGGTCATCGGTAATCCGGCTGTTTGGCCTTTTTTGATCACCGCCATCAATTTCTTCGTATCAACACCACGCAAGCGCGCCGTGTAGATCTGGCGGGTTTTATCGTTGACCAAAATAATCTGGGCCGCTGTTTGGGTCCGGATCAAGATTCGGTTGAACTGAAAATTCGTTTTGGTGCTGAGCGCCTTTTTGAAGAAGCGGCCATTGAACAGTGCAAATGGCACGCTATCGGCGTACACCAGCTGTAATGAATTCTTGCTGGTGATTAAGGCATTGTAGGCGGCCGTACTGAGCTTGGTATTGCTCTGAATCGGGCCCATCCTGCTACCTTTCAGCTCTTGTTGCAACTGACTCACAATATCGTGCGTCGCTACGGTCAAGAACTGTTTCTGTGCATCACCCTGGTAATAAGCAGACGTGGGCAGGTACACACTATTTTCTTGTGTCGTATTGGTTTTAATCGGAACTGTCGTCTGCACGGTACTGGTATCCTGCCGTTCCAAACGTGATGGATTCTGCAGGATGAGCCATGAGAAGACACCGCTGATGACGACGACTGTAATCAACGCAATGCGCAAGAGCCAACCACTAAGCTTCATCCCATTCACCTCCATCGTCTAATGGATCGTAAGGCAGTGAAATATAGAAGGTACTGCCTCGACCTTCCTGAGAATCGACCCAAATCCGGCCATTCAGTGCCTCGACAACTTCCTTAGAAATCGCAAGTCCCAGCCCGGTCCCACCTTGCTTCCGCGAACGCGCCTTATCAACACGGTAGAAGCGGTCAAAGATCTTGTTGAGATCCTTGCGTGGAATCCCCAAGCCTTGGTCACTGATTGAGAGGATGACGTGATTGTGCGTCTCGAGCAGCCGCGCGGTGATGACACCGCCGTCTGGTGAGTACTTAATCGCGTTGTTCAAAATATTATCGATCACTTGCATAAACTTATCGGGGTCCACTTCAACCCACAGATCACGACGCGTAATTTCACGCTTGATCGTGTACTGCTTGCGTTTCTCGGATTGATTGGCGGATGAGGCTTCACCGGTATGTTCATTATCGGTCTTCAACATCATGTCGAAGCGATCCAGAATATAATTGAAGAATTCATTCAAATTGAGGTATTCCAAATCGATTTTGCTGGTCCCTGAATCCAGGCGTGACAGGCTCAACAGATCATTGATCATCCGAATCATTCGATCCGTTTCTTCTTGTGTCACCTTCAAAATTGAGGTGCCACTTCGGATCTTGCCAAGCGCCATCGTTCAACGCTTCGATATAACTGCGCATGGAGGTCAGCGGTGTCCGCAATTCATGTGACACATTGGAGACAAATTCGCGCCGCTCACGATCGTTCTTCTGTTGCTCCGTGACATCATGCAGCACGGCAACCAAGCCAGAAATAAAGCCAGTTTCACGCTGAATCAGTGAGAAGTCGGCCCGCAGAATCAGGTCATGATCGGTCTGTTCGGAGAAATCGAGCAAGAGTTCCTGCTGGTTCTCCAACAAATCGCGCAAGGTGTAGTCCTTATCGATGTTCAACAACTTCAAAATCGAGACACCAATGGTATCTTCATTCTTGCGATTCAAGAATTCAAGTGCGGTTTCATTGATGATAATGACGTTTCCTCGACGGTCAGTCGCAATCACCCCGTCCGTCATATGGGCTAACACAGAATCGAGTCGTCGCCGCTCGGATTCGGACGCTTCTTGCGCCTCTTCAACCCGAACAGAGAGATTATTGACGGCAACCGCCAATTGACCCAGCTCATCTTGACCGTAGATGCGCACTTGACCGGAGTAATCCCCGCGCGCCATCCGAATCGCCTGTTTCTTCATTTCATCAATCGGTCGAGTGATCGCTCGACTGATGACGATTGAGATCAACGTTCCGAGCAACCCGGCAACCAGACTCGCAATCAAGAAGATTCGGACAATCTGATTGATGTTGTCGTAGACCGAGTTCATATTGACACTGATATAGACGGCACCCACGATATTCCCGGTGTCACCAGTCGTACTGGTACTCTTTAGTGGAATAATCTTGGTATATGCCGCCCCAGTCTTATCACCATACTCATAGCCTTCGTAGGTTTGACCGTTGTACAAGACGTTCTTAATGCTGGCCGAAGTCGCCTTTTGACCGACGCTCGACTGTTCATTGACGTTACTGTTACCACGGATGGTGCCCTTGGCATCGATGACTTGCACCTGCCCAGAATTAGCCACTTCCGCCTGACTGATTGTCGACTTGATATCGCGGTCACTGGTTTCGTTGCCTTCCTGCATCAGATCAGTGGCCAGCTTGTCTTGAATATAGGGATCGATATTGATGCTGGTCTTGAAGGTATCCACATTTGTTGTTCCAATGAGCGCACAAAATAGGCCCCGATGATTTCCACCGTGACCAATAGAAGCAAGATGAACACGATGGCAATCTTGAAGTGGATCGACTGAAACAGCCGAATCTTTTTATTCACTGACGTCGCCCCTATTCTGCTTCAGGATTCTTCAAAAAGTAGCCGACACCACGACGGGTGACCAACCATTCGGGATGGGAAGGATTGTCTTCGATTTTTCACGCAAGCGCCGCACGGTAACGTCCACCGTCCGTACATCGCCGAAGTAATCATAGCCCCACACCGTTTGCAGTAAGTGTTCACGGGTCATCACTTGGCCCAAGTGCCGCGCGAGGTAGTGCAGCAGTTCGAATTCACGGTGCGTCAATTCGATATTCTCACCGCGCTTTGAAACGGTATAAGCGTCGGGATGAATCGTGAGGTCGCCCACACTGACTTCCTTGTTCTCATCGTCTGCTTCGTTGCTGTTAGTGGCGTTGCTGGTTTGCCGACGCAAATTAGCCTTTACACGCGCTACCAATTCACGGTTAGAGAATGGCTTCGTCACATAATCATCGGCCCCGAGTTCCAGGCCTAATACTTTATCGATTTCAGAGTCTTTTGCTGTCAACATAATGATCGGTGTATCATGATCTTTGCGTACCTGACGTGCAACTTCAAGGCCATCAATTTTTGGTAACATCAGGTCTAAGAGAATCAAATCAGGTTCTTCAGAATTCACTTTAGCGATCGCTTCTTCACCATCATAAGCGGTCACGACATCATAGCCTTCTTTAGTTAAATTGAATTTCACGATATCTGAAATTGGCTTTTCGTCGTCGACCACGAGGATCTTTTTTGCCATTAATTTGGCCTCCTTGGGATAGTTTACTTCCCTATTATACTGGTTTCTGCAAAGAAGTGCGAACGCACCCCTATTTCCCGGAAAATAGACATTGGAGGAAATACATGTTTATCACAGTCAATCAAGTTCAACTCTACTACGTCAAAAGTGGTCACGGTCCCGCTCTGATCCTACTGCACGGCAACGGTGAAAATCATCATCTCTTCGATCAGTTGCGTCGCGAGCTGAGCACCCGCTACACCGTTTATGCACTGGACAGTCGGCGCCACGGGCTGAGCCAAGAAGCTCCCGTCAGCTACAATCTGATGATGCACGATGTTGCCGCCTTTATTCGCCGGTTACAGTTGGAGCGTGCCACCGTCCTGGGCTTCTCAGACGGCGGGATCGTGGCGCTGCTGCTTGCCATCCACTATCCCACCCGCATCAATAAGCTGGTTGTCGCTGGCGCCAACCTCACCCCGCAAGGCCTGCGCCGTTCGGCTCGTGCGCTCTTTGCGGTATCCGCCAATATGAGTCATGACCCCTTGATTCAAATGATGCGCAATGAGCCCAATATCTCCTTACGTGCGTTGAAGCGTATTCAAGCACCCACACTGGTATTAGCCGGCAGTCGTGATTTGATCGACCGCAAAGAAACCCTGCGCATCGCCGCCAATATTCCAAACGCCACACTGACCATCGTGCCACATGCCAACCACAGTAGTTATATCCGCGATAATGCACAGCTTTTACACCTGGTACAAGGGTTTCTCTAAGCTGGGCAAAGCAAATTACGTGGCATTGCCATTAAAGTTCGCTAGACTAAGAGAGTAGTCATTTCATTAGTCATACATAAGGGGGAAACACAAATGGATTTTGATGTGTTATTTATTGGTAGCGGCCAAGCGGCCTGGAATGGCGCCATCCCAATGAGCAAAGCGGGCTTGCGCGTCGGTGTTATCGAAGAAGGTCGCTTCGGCGGGGTCTGCACAAATCGCGGCTGTAACGCTAAGATTACGCTCGATCGGCCCGTTGAATTGATGCGCCAGGTGGAACAACTGCAAGGGCGCGGTTTTGATCAATTACCAACGCTCAACTGGCATGATCTTATGGCCCACAAGCATGAAGTCATCGATGGTTTGGCCTATGGTAACGAAATGAAACTGGCCGGTGCCGGCGTCACCAACATTATCGGCCACGCCACCTTTGTGGATGCCCACACCCTGCGCGTCAACGATAAGGATTACACCGCAGACAAAATCGTGATTGCCACTGGTCGTGTGCCACATCGCCTGGATATTCCTGGTAAGGAACTGTTACATGACAGTACTGATTTTCTGGTTCTCGAAGACATGCCTAAGCGCTTGACCATCATCGGTGCAGGCTACGTCGCATGGAATTTGCAACCATCGCCAATGCTTTCGGCGCTGATGTCACCGTCATCCTGCGCGGCAGTCGGGCATTACGTGATTTCTACGCCCCATACGTGGATACCGTCATTGCCGATCTGCGTGATCGTGGGGTGAAGTTCCACTATCAAACTAGCATTACAGCCGCAACCAAGCGCGGTGATGCCATCGAACTAACCGGTCCTGATGGCTACACACACACCACGGATTACGTCGTCGATGCCACCGGTCGCACAGCGGTCACAACCGACATGAACTGGGATCAAATCGGTCTCGAATACGATCCTGTGGCCGGTATCACAGTCGACGATCACCTCGAAACCAATGTGCCAGGTGTCTATGCCACGGGTGATATCTTGAATAAGCCACAACCCAAGATTACCCCTGTCGCTATTTTTGAATCTCAATACTTGGCACACCTGTTCACCAAGGAAACCAGTGACGCCATCGATTACCCAGCCATTGCCTACACTGTCTTCACCTCACCACGGATTGCGACAGTCGGTGTCAGTGCCGCAGAAGCGGAGGAATCCGATCAATACACTGTTGAACACTTCGATTACCAAAATGACTGGTTCCGCCAAGTCGGTAATGAAGTGCACGCGGGTGTTTCTGTGGTCTTTGATCGCGATCATCAACTGGTCGGTGCAACCAGCGTCGGCAACGATGCGGTTGAAACCATCAACGGCCTGACCGATCTGATTGAAGCGAAGACAACGCACGAACAAGTGGAACGTTTGATCTATATCTTCCCAAGTATTGCGCACAGTTATATGCGAAAAGTCTAAATCGTCGCCAATTTTGCAATTTAATTCTATAATGTTTTTGAAAAGCCGATAAAGCCTTTCCAATTTTATTTTAGGAGTGATTATTTATGACAAGTTTTCCACGTCGCGATCCCGCAACTGATATCCTGATGACACCAGAAAATACTGCATTATTGGTAATCGATTATCAACCAACTCAGATTTCGTCAATTGAATCGATGAATCATCACACCTTAATTCAAAATATTTCAACGACAATCAAGTTGGCAAAGGCTTATTCTGTTCCTATCGTGTTGTCCACTGTTAACGTTCAAAGTGGCCGCAACAAGGACACCATTCCCGACATCAAGCAACTCTTACCTGACCAACCAAGCATCGACCGTTCATCCATCAATGCATGGCAAGATGAACAATTCGTCGAAGCCGTTAAGGCAACTGGTCGCAAGAAGTTATTGATCGCCGCATTATGGACTGAAGCCTGCTTAACCTTCCCAACACTGGATGCCTTAAAGGAAGGCTATGAAGTTTATCCTGTTGTTGACGCTGTCGGTGGGACTTCCCTTGTTTCCCACGAAACTGCCCTGCGTCGAGTTGAACAAGCCGGTGCCCAACTCACAACCAATGCCCAAATTGCTTGCGAATGGCAACGTGACTGGAACCGGACAGACACCGTGCCCGATTTCGTTAAGATCTTACTCGAAGCCGGCGACTTCATTAACTTAGGTGACTAAGCTTTCGTCATCAGAAATTCCTCAAACATATTAAGCACATATGGTTGTACTTAGCAGTGCAGCCATATGTGCTTTTTTATTTTTAAAATTATATTTATTCATCCAAAATCATCGTTATTACAATAATAATTTTCGAATATTCTATTTAATCACCATTCTGAACATGTTATGATGCTGCTATCATCATAATCGGAGGAAATTAACGCCAGCTCACGGGCGTCCATTGTCAGTCATGCGAAAAATCATTGTCAGCTTCACCCTCGTTAGTTTGCTACTGGTCGGTCTGATGCCCACATTGTCGGTCGAGGCCGTCTCATGGGGCAATCGCTACATTGAACCACCCACCATCAATCAGCAACCCGGGTTTATTCCCTTCAATCAGATATTTGCGCCGCTCTCGGTTCCAGGCAATGCGGCCAATGTCATCCGCGATCCCAGCAATCAGTATGACGTTGGGGTTGAGGTGAATCCCAATCAGACCAATCAATCCGGTGCGATTTGGAGCAAGGATCGTATTGTGGACTTGAGCGCCGATTCTTTTCAAGCTAGCATGGCACTCTTTTTCGGTCAGGTGCCAAAACAACCAGGTGATGGCATGGCTTTTGCCTTAACCGGTGTGCGCCCAACTGTCATCGGTAATAACGGCGCTTCTATTGGTGTCTGGGGGTCAAAGGATGATGACAGTGCAGCAGCGGCAGCGACCAACGCTAGAACCTTGAAAAAAAGCTTTGTGGTCGCTTTTGACACCTATCCGAATGCGGATGACTTTGACCTCAATATCTGGAAGAATGTTACGGCCAATACCAAACAATACATCGCACATGGATATCCGAATCTCGCCAGCAACTATGGCACCCGACAGGAATGGTGGTTCAACAGGGCCATTCTCAGCTTACCTACCGACGCGGTCACCCGATTGCCCAATAACCTTTCAGATGGCACTTGGCACACCTTTAATGTGAGTTGGCAACGCGATGATGACCACAAAGGCGGCACGCTGACCTATCAATTCGAGACCGGTAGTGCGCTGGGCCTCATCAGCAAAGCCGTGCACTGGACAGACAGTGACATCAATCGCATATTTGGAACACAAGAACTTTACTTGGGCTTCACAGGTTCCACGGGCAATAGCACTGAGGCCAATGTCGCCAGCTTTCGAGCGATTCCCGGGGTCGTGGCTGCCAATGGTCAGGCCAGCTTATCGCGCAATCAACAACCCGTTGATGCGACAACTGAACTCCACAGTGGCGATCGCGTCGATAGTGAGTATACCCTGATGTCAACTGGTGATGGTCGTCAGCCTTGGCCGCTGGCTGGCACCCTCACCGCTGTTCTCAATAAGCCTCAGGGCCTCAGCTATCTGACACCTAGTGGCTCGCACCTCGCCGTCAATCAGAGCATGCGTCTCAACGCCACGATTAACCAGCAACCCATCACATTGTCGGCCAAACTGACCACGGCAGAGACACTAACCATCACTGATATCCCTGCATTTGCATTGAATACGACCACGACGCTGCACTTGTCTCTACCGCTACAAGTTGATGCACTCACACCCGGTAGTGGCAGTCATGCAGTGCGTGCTCAAACGGGGACAGTCTATGGCGATAATGCGCACATCCTGTTTCAAACGGCGGCGACGGACAACACCCTTGATTATCTGCTGGTGGCGCCACCAGCGCCGATTACGCCTCCACATCCATCTGGTGGGATTCAAGTGCCCGACAATTTTGCATTCACAACACCTGAAGGTACCAATCCCACTGTCGCGGACATCATCAATCAGCGCTTCGATGGTCAATCCCCATTGCCGATGAATAATCGCAGTTGGTTGAGGGGTCCTAGTAACCAGCAGGATGCCATTCGCATTGATGGCCACCACAAGGCCCCATTACGCCTCAATGTGGCCATGTCACCTTTGTGAGTCAGCATACCCATCGCTTACTCAGCGCCCATGAAGCAGCCGCGCTCGAATTTATTCTGCGGGATGAATCGAACCAAGTCGAAAGGCTCACCCCAAAATTCGCGATGATGCACAGCCCGTTCCGATCAGTACCTTACCAATAGCGAGCAACGAGCATCGCTTCTCCGTTTTGGCATCAGGATTAGCAATCACTGAGCGCATCGCTAATGTGATCGCGGATGATTATCAATCGGAACTCACATGGGAGCTTGCCGCTGTGCCTGCATAAATTAAAGACACCGTTATATTCATTAACATGAGTATAACGGTGTCTTTTTATAATGTAAATTATTTCAAATTATTCTATATACCTCTCTAAATTATCGTGCTATGATTTTAAATAATCATTTATGGGAGGGAGCGGCCATCGTATTTGGCCAACAACAATCATGTTCAAAAAATGATAGCGCTAACTTTGTTGTTCATTCTATTTGTCTCAGTTAAGCTCAATCCCGTTTCGGCGGCCGATGTATCAACAGTACCGTGGGGCAATCGCTACTTTGAACCGCCCCGAACCAACGGCAGGCCAGGATTCATTCCTTTTAATCAAATCTTCTCACCGTTACAAGTCTCGGGAAATTCTGCGAACGTCATCAAGAGTGGCCAATACGATGTCGGTGTTGAAGTCAATCCACAGCAAGCCTGGCAATCTGGTGCCATGTGGAGTGATGCCCCCATTGTGGACCTTTCCTCAAGTGCATTTCAGGCAAGTATGAATCTGTTCTTTGGCAACGTTCCGGTGAATTTTTCTCTAATCCTGGTGATGGAATGACGTTTGCACTAACTGGTGTCAAGCCGACTGTCATTGGTAATAATGGTGCATCCATCGGTGTGTGGGGCTCGCAGGAAGCAAGTGCTGCAACTGGTGCTGCTAACGATGCCAAAACATTAAAGAAGAGTTTTGTTGTTGCGTTTGACACCTATCCTAATCAAAACGAGCTTGATCACAGCATATGGCCCGGTGGCGGTGGCCCGGTGCGTCAGTATCTTGCGCATGGCTATCCTAATCAGCCGAGTGCCTACACGACTTTTGGGATTCCATTTATCGGATCAAGAGTGGCACTGGACTTCCCAGCAGATGCTATCACCAAAGTACCCAATAATCTCGCCGATAACGCTTGGCACGCCTTCAACGTCAGTTGGCAGCGCGATGCCGATAATGGTGGCGGTACGCTCACCTATCAATTCAGTACAGGAGGCAACTTAGGGTTAATCAGCAAGAATATTCACTGGAGCAATGCCGATGTTACACGGATTTTTGGCACAAGCAAGCTCTATATGGGATTTACTGGCTCAACCGGCCTTAACACCGAAGCGAATGTTGTCAGTTTCCGGTCCATTCCAGGGATTGTCAGTGCTTCAGGTGAAGTTGAACTGTACAAAAATAACCAGGTGGTCACTGCCAATACAGGCTTACAATCAAACGACCGCGTTAACTATCAATATGACTTGCATGCCATGAGCGATGGTAAACAATCGTGGCCCATTTCGGGCACACTGACCGCCGTTTTGAGCAAAGCATCTGGTATCAGCTATCTCAATACGAACGGTACCCGGCTCACGTTAGGCCAAACCATGCCTATTACTGCCACGGTCGGCAACACCACTGTCACGCTCACCGCGCAACTCACCGCACTCGACACATTAACAGTAACCGGTATTCCACAATTCCCCCAAGGCAGGGACGTCAAGTTGTCCTTCACGATTCCCGGTCAAGTTGATGCCATGGAACCGGGCATTCCACCACAACAAGTCAAAGCGCAAACCGGAACTGTGTACGGTGATAATGCGCAGCTCATATTTGAGACCGCAACAGCTGACAAGTTACTCAGTTATCAGTTGATTGCCCCAAACAAAGAGGTGACCCAACCTGAAGTCCCAGACGGTGACCTCACGCTCGATAGCGTGCCGAGCTTCTCATTCAAGAAAGCAGATGGCACCAACCTTTCCGTCGCCGATATTTTTAATCAACGGTATCCTGGTGTCGCCAATCTTATGACTGATCGGTCACAATGGTTACTTCAGCAAAATACGGCACAATTGAAGTCAATCATCGTCACTGATGCACGTAATCAAAGCCCAGGATGGAATCTCAGTGTTGAAATGGGCCCATTTATCAATAAAGTGACGCAACAACCGCTCGAACAACACCCGGATGACGCCGGAACCGCAATGATTCAAATGATCATGCGGAATAACGTTACAACGAATACCCAGCTATCCTACCGTATTCGCGACATTCACCAAGTTGTTCCTGTCACCAGTGCGCCACCGGCCACAAAAACCGGTCAGAATTCGGTCAACATCTCTGCCGCGGCTGCCGGGATTGCCATTAAGCGCCTGCCACACATCATGGCAGGTACCTACACCGCACAGTTGACCTGGATGCTGGCGACAACGCCAACAGGATAAATCTACCAAAAAAGGCGTTGATATTCCTTCATTTAGAGGGATATCAACGCCTTTTGTCTTCAACAGGTAGGGTTCAACCACTACAATTAAATCCTATCACAACACAAGCTATGCTTTTTCGGATGCCTCTTCCGCCACCACTTCGATACTGATCCCACAATGGTTTTGGTGCGAACCAGCTTGGCTGAACCCAAGTGTTCACGCATCACCTTGAGTGCGGGTATCGCATCGCTCGCAACGAAATTAATCGTGCGACTGTCATCGAGATCGATATAAAACCCCCGAATGTGATTCTTCCACATCACTTGGGCGCGCACCAGCTTAATATTCTCCCACGGAATCTGGATAAACCCGACACCATTGTTGGCCCGATATTCGATACCTGCATCCCCCAGTGCCATGACACCGGGTTTTGGATCATTAGGGTTCAGCATCGAATTCACCTTGATTGCATATTCAACTTCTCTATTCAGTGATTCAACCATGTTTGGCCTCCTTAACGTGCTTGTCTACCTGATCAATTATAGCATGACAAAGGCCGAAACCCCGTGAGGTTTCGGCCTTTGTTTGTGTGCGCCCTGTAGAAGCACCACACCATTTTGCGATTAAACGCCGAAGATACCAGCCCAGTAGCCGAGAATCCCAACAGCGAATAAACCGAAGATGATAACAATAGGACTAACTTTCTTCCGCAGTAACCAGATACATAAGAAGGTCAGAAGAAGTGGCATTAAACCAGGAATCAATTGGTTCAATGTGTCTTGCAAGGTTGTTACCTTAGTTGGAGTAACGCTTGCGCCACCTTGGATTTGACCGATAACCTTACGAATTGCATCTGCAGTTACTTCGTGGCCATGTGTTAACGCACTAAAGTCAACTTGACCGTCCTTAGCAACCTTCACTTCGGAAATCTTCATAGGGAATTTCATGGTTGTCCAACGAGGTACCAGAACCCCCATGATGAACATCCCTAAAATTGAAGCACCGGTAGTGATCTTTTGCATCAAACCACCAGAGAGGTCTTTGGTGATGTTTTCCCCTTGACGGTAACCCAATTCTTGAGTGTACCAGAGGAAGGCCATACGAATTAAGTTCCAAGCCAGGAAGAAGATGATAGGTCCCATCCAGTTTTGTGACATCGCCATGGAAGCAGCGAAAGCACCAATAACTGGGCGAATGGTACCCCAGAAGATAGGATCCCCGACACCAGCCAGAGGGCCCATCATCCCGATCTTAACCCCTTGGATAGCGGCGTCATCAATTTGAGCACCGTTTGCGCGCTTTTCTTCAAGGGTTAATTCAACCCCAAGAATAGGAGCAGCTAAGTATGGGTGAGTGTTAAAGAATTCCAAGTGACGCTTCAAGGCGTCAGCACGGTCTTCTTTGGTCTTATACAATTTCTTTAAGGCTGGGATCATGGAATATGCCCAACCAACGTTTTGCATCCGTTCGTAGTTCCAAGAAGCTTGGAGGAACTGACTACGCCACCAAACGCTAATTCGATCTTTTTGGTTAATTTGATTTCTTCAGCCATGTCTAGTCCTCCTTCTAGTAATCGTTCAGGATGTCGTCGAGAGGATCGCCACCGGTGCTACCGCTGTTGCCACCCTTACCGCCGCCATTAAATTGTGGTGACAATTGCAGGTAAACAAGTGCGATAACAAGACCGATGATCCCCATAGCGATTAAGTTCAATTCGGAAACCGCGGATAACGCGAAACCTAAGAAGAAGAATGGCCAAATTGTGGTGTTGCCATCATGTTGATAACCATCGCATACCCAACGGCAACGATGAACCCACCGGCAACAGCCAACCCATTGGTAATTACATCAGGAATCGAGTTCAGTGTCCCAGTAACAACGCTGGTTGGCACAGCCATAATCAACGCAGCTGGTAACACAATCCGTAACCCTTGAAGCATTAAGGCGATCAAGTGCATGGTTTCAACACCACGGAATGAACCCTTCTTAGCTTGGGCATCGGCACCATGAGCTAACCCAACAGTTAATGAACGAACGAAGATAGTTAAAACTTGACCAGCAACAGCCAAAGGAATAGCTAAAGCGATACCGTTACTTACGCTGGCACCCTTCATGCAGACAAGAATGGCAGAAGCGATAGAAGCTAAGGCGGCATCAGGTGCAACAGCGGCACCGATGTTCATCCAACCTAAAGCAATAATTTGTAATTGACCACCTAAGACAAGGCCTTCAACTGGATGTCCCGTAACCAAACCGATTAAGGAACAAGCAATGATTGGTTGGTGAAATTGGAATTGATCCAAAATCCCTTCCATGCCAGCAAAGAATGCCACAATAAGTGCAAGAATAACTGCTAACATTGTTTTCCTCCTAAATATATGTCTGACCGCCATCCAAACGGTAAGGCAAGGATGGGGTCTGTCATTCCAATATGTGCTAAGTGTGACTCACACTTAGACGTTTTGTAACCCAGACTTTTTCAATAAATCATCGAGGTTGGCAGGTGAATCAGCTGGCACCTTACGAACATCGAACTTCACACCCTTGGATTCCAAGTGCTTGAAGGCATCGACGTCTTCTTGGTTGACTGATAACACGTTGTTGACCATAACCTTACCTTCGGAGTGCGCCATTGAACCGACGTTAACTTCTGGTAAATCAACACCACCATCGACTACCCGAACAACATCTTCAGGGTTTTCGAACAGTAACAAGGCCTTAGTGCCACCAAACGTGGATCCTTATAAATCTGGATCATCTTGTCAATTGGAATCACGTTTGCCTTGACACCAGGAGGAGCGGCCTCCGTAATCAGGGTCTTACGCAATGAGTCCTTCGCAACGTTGTCTGAAACAACAATGATCCGGTTAGGGCCAATTGACTTGGTCCATGCTGTGGCCACTTGTCCGTGTAACAGACGAGAGTCGATACGAGCGAGCCCGATCTTAATCTTGCCGTCACCAACAACTGTCCCCTCAGGTAATGCCCCTTGAGGTTGTGTACTTGCTGCAGAAGACTTCTCTTCCTTAGCAGGTTCGAGATTTTCTGGCTTGATCTTCACGCCATCGCGCCCAGCATCAACTAAGTGTGCTGCAATCTCTTGCGCGGAATCCATGCTGAGTCGAGAGCCATAAGCTTCGATCAACATTGGTAAGTTCAAACCAGTAACGATTGCCCACTTGTCTTTGTGAGCTTCAAACAAACCGTTGGACTGGTTGAATGGTGAACCCCCCCACAGGTCAATCAAGAAGAGTACTTCATCTTCTGGATCGAACTTTGCAATAGCTGCTTCGAGGTGGGCTTTGAGGTCGTCTGGACCTTCATTAGGCATAAAGGTGACTGCTTCGACCTTTTCCTGTTCACCAAAGATCATTTGTCCTGATTGCTTAATCCCGGCTGCGAATTCGCCGTGACTAGCGAGGATAATTCCGACCATGATGTCGCCTCCTAAATGATGTTATATTGTGCGTTACTAACAAAAAATAATAACAGTAATCGATAGATAGCTCTTGCACAGTCATTAAGTATGGTCTGTTAAACGGCCAAATGCAAGCACTTTCTGGTATCGTTTTCTGTCATTTTCATGAAAGGCCTATACCACCGGTTTTCGTTTTAGGTGTTTTTTATTCAAATTCGAACAAATAACGACAACAACGCGATTAACCGCTTTCAAAATGACCCAAATTAAATCGGTTACATTAGGCATGGTTAATATATGTATAAACATAATAACAAATTGGGCGTTATTCTTTGGCTATGCTACACTGACATTACTACAAAGATTTGGAGGCAGTATTGTTATGAAGAAATGGTTTCTCGTAGGTTTATTAGGACTCAGTTTGGTCACCTTATTGGCAGCTTGTGCGCCAAAGGAATCGAGCATCAAATCGTCATCCTCATCAGCTAGCAATAGCACAACTACCCACCTGACCTTGGGTACTATGCCCGCACCCGATTCCCTGCCGCTCTACGTAGCACAAGAAAAGGGCTACTTTAAGGATGCTGGACTCGATGTCGATCTGAAGAACTTCAAGTCGCCCAAAGATCGTGACACCGCGATTGCTGGCGGCCAATTGGATGGCGCCGTGACCGATATCATTGCATTCACCACCTATGTAAATGGGCAATTGGGTTGGAAAATCGGTAGTGGGCTCACAGGGTATTTCGGAATTCTCACTGGCGACGACAGCGTCAAATCCGTCGCCGATCTCGCGGGCAAGAAAGTCGCCCTGTTACCACGGCAGACACCACAATTCTATTTGAATACTGAACTGGCCAAAGCCAATCTGACTGAAAAATCGGTCAGCATCAGTGAAGTGCCACAAATTCCCGTGCGGCTGCAATTGGTTGAAAATAAACAGGTGAGCGCCACCGTCGTTCCTGATCCCTTCTTGAGTATGGGTAAGGCGGCTGGATTGCGCGTGCTCGCTCAAAGTAATCCCAAGAACTATCAAACAACAATCATGGCATTCGATCGCAAGATCAGTAAAAATGCCGATGTTCGCAAACGGTTCTACACGGCGTACAACCGCGCAGTTAAAACCATCAATGCCCACAAAGCAAGCAACTATCAATCAATTTTGACCAAGCAACTCGGCTATCCAACAGCCATCGCTAAATCCGCCAAGTTACCAACGTACACCAAGGCCAAGCGTGTTCCTAATCAAATGCTCGGTGAAGCGTTCAACTATGCCTATCAACATCAGATTCTGAAGCAAGAAATGGATTCAGAGTCTTACCAACTCAAGATTCAGGCTGACTAATGCTATCGGTGCAAGCACTCACGGTCACATACGACCAACAACCTATCTTGTCCCAGTTAACGTTTGATGTGCAACAAGAGATTGTTGCCGTCATTGGCCCATCTGGTGTGGGTAAAACAACACTATTACGCGCGATTTTGGGGCTCATTCCCACAAGTGGCACCATAACCCTCAATCAGACACCACTGAGTACCAAAACGCACACACTGGCGCTGGTACCACAGGATTACGGCCTCTTACCTTGGCAAACGGTGGCCCGCAATATTGCCCTTGCCCCACAGATACGGCAACACCACAAGTTATCACCCGCTCAGCAAGAGCACGTGACGCAGTTGATGACCACGCTGGGTTTAACGCAGGTTGCGCAACGATTTCCCGGGCAATTGAGTGGTGGCCAGCAGCAACGCGTGGCACTCGCGCGGGCATTTGCGCTGATACCGGATCTCCTATTGCTCGACGAGGCCTTCTCGGCACTCGACCCCGTGCTCAAACAGACAGCGCACACTTTATTTCTCCAGCAATGGCAGCAACAGCCCGTCAGCACGCTTTTGGTGACGCACGACCTCACCGAAGCGCTCTTGCTGAGTGATCGGCTTCTGATTCTGCGCGATCACCACGGTGAAATGCGCCCCAATCCGCTGGCCGGCATTGCAAAAACCGATCGACGCACGCATCCGGATTTCTATCCACAATTGGCGCGCTTAGAACAGGAGGTGCAACTCACCTTTGGCTAAAAAAATCCGTTCGTTACTCTACGCCTTGATTGTGTTGCATCTGTTGTGGTGGCTCGCCGCAGTCATCGTCAACCGGCCGATTCTGCCGGCGCCTACCGTCGTCTATGCCCTGTTACCAAGCTTACTCACCCAGATGGGCTGGCACATCTACTTCAGCCTCTATCGGTTATTTTGGAGTCTGTTATGGGCCATGGTCATCGGCACGCTGACCGGTATCATCATCGTGCGCTTTCCCCGCGTGGGCGCATGGGTGGATCCCCTGGTGTACTTCACCTATCCGATCCCAAAGATCGCGCTATTACCCGTTGTCATGCTCTTGATGGGGCTGGGTGATGCGTCAAAATCACAATGATCACCTTGATTGTGGTCTTCCAAGTCATCATTACCGTGCGCGATTACGTTGCGGCCATTCCTGAATCCATCTATCAATCACTGAATATCCTGAATGCCACCCGCTTTGAACGTTTCCGGTACGTCACCTGGCCAGCGTCTTTATCGGGGATTATTTCCGCCTTTCGATTGGCACTAGGAACCGCCATCGCCACTTTATTTTTCACCGAGGTGTATGGCACGCAATTTGGGCTGGGCTACTTCATCATGGACGCTTGGTATCGACTCGATTATCCCGCGATGTACGGCGGTATCATCGTAATCAGCCTCGTTGCCTTCATTCTGTTTGGCCTCTTGAATCTGGCCGAACGTTACCTGGTTAAGTGGCAGAAGTAAGGGCTTGCATCATATTTCCCTAGAAATACTGCCTTGACAAAAATGAGATGGGTATTATAAACTCATGGCAGACATTTGAATACACCACCAAGAAATAGAGGTCGCGGTCGATCACAAACCCTGAGGAGTGCCCTAACACGTTGAATCAGGCTCAAGGATCACCGCCGAAATGGTGCGTTATATACGGGATAACGTACTGTTGGGCCAGCGGGTGAATAACTCCTGGACTGTCTTAGCATTTGCTAAGGAGCGCTATGATTCTGGTTTTATACTAAAATCGCAGAGTCGACCTTTATTAGCATTCTCTAATAAAGGTCGATTTTGTTTCTCTATTTCCCAACGGTAAAACGCGAAAGCGAAAACGAAGGGAGAAATGTCAGCATGAAGAAGTTTTGGTTAGTGATGAGCGCACTTTTGCTCTGGATTGGGTTCAACGTACAGGAGGCAACCGTCCACGCGGCGGATGATACCTTCAAGGTCGGCATGGAAGCGGGTTATGCGCCGTATAACTGGACGCAAGATTCTGCCGCCAATGGTGCCGTCAAGATTCAAGGCAGCTCTGAGTACGCAAACGGGTACGACGTGCAGATCGCAAAGAAGATTGCCAAGGCACTCGGCAAAAAGGTTGTCGTGGTCAAGACCGACTGGGATGGCCTCCCACCTGCACTGACATCGGGCAAGATCGATGCGATTATCGCCGGGATGTCACCAACACCCGATCGGCGCAAGACCATTGATTTCAGTAACGCCTACTACACCGCTAACCTCACCGTTGTGGTGCGCAAGAACAGTAAGTACGCCAACGCCACTTCCGTTAAGGATTTCAAGGGCGCAAAGATTACCGCGCAACTCAACACGTATCACTATGACATGATTAAGCAACTCACGGGTGCCATCAAGGAACCCGCGATGAACAACTTCCCAGCCATGCGTGTGCGCTCGATTCCGGGACCATCGATGGCTATGTTTCAGAAGTACCAGAAGGGATTACGGCAGAATCAGCAAATCCTAACCTGAAGTATATTCGCTTCAAGGGGACGAACGGTTTTAAGACCAGCCCAGACGATAACGTCTCTGCAGTCGGCCTGCGTAAGAACGATCCCGACAAGGCTGCCATCAACGCTGAACTGGCAAAAATTAGTCCCAGTGAACGCAATCGCTTGATGAAGCAAGCGGTGGCACAACAGCCAAAGACCGACAGCAACAGTAACTGGTTCATGACCATCATGAAGCAATACGGCCCAATGTTGTTACGCGGGACAGGAATGACACTCCTGATTTCCTTAGTTGGGACCATCGTCGGCTTCCTCATTGGCTTGTTAGTCGGTGTCATTCGGACGATTCCACGGCCAAAGACAACCGGTAAGCGTGGTTTACTCGCAGTCGGCAACTGGTTACTCGCGGTTTATATCGAAGTCTTCCGTGGCACACCAATGATTGTGCAAGCGGCCGTCCTTTATTACGGTGCTGCACAAGCCTTTCATTTGAATATGGATCGCACAGCGGCCGCGTTAATCATCGTCTCCATCAATACTGGGGCGTATATCTCCGAAATCATTCGTGGTGGGATTATCTCCGTTGATCCCGGCCAATTCGAAGCCGCCAATGCACTTGGCATGAGCCACTTCCAAACCATGATCAAGGTGATTTTGCCACAAGCGATTCGCAACAGCCTACCTGCCGTTACCAACGAATTCATCGTGAATATCAAGGATACGTCAGTGCTGTCCGTCATCTCGGTCTCTGAACTCTTCTTCAGCGCCGAAACCATCGCCGGTCAAAGTTTCCAATTCTTCCACACTTACCTGATTGTCAGTGCGATTTACCTGATTCTGACCTTCACCATCAGCCACCTCTTCCGCCTGATTGAACGGCGCTTGGACGGCCCGAAGGATTACAACGTGATGAACAATCAGATGCAAGTCGAAACCCCAAAGATCGGTTAGGAGGATTATCATGGCTCTCATTCAAATTAACAACTTACAAAAGCAATTCGGTGAACATGAAGTCTTAAAGGACATCAATTTAGACGTGAACCAAGGTGAAGTGGTCTCTATTATCGGTCGTTCCGGGTCCGGGAAGTCCACCTTGCTCCGTGCCATCAATCTATTGGAACCACCAACCAGTGGCGAAATCACTTTTCACGGCGAGAATATTCTGACGCCGAAGTACAACCTGACGCAATATCGCGCCAAGGTTGGGATGGTGTTCCAGAGTTTCAACCTGTTCAATAACTTGAGCGTGCTGGACAATGTCGTTGTCCCACAGCAGACCGTGTTGAAGCGCTCAGCAGACGACGCCAAGGCCCACGCGCTCGAGTTACTCCAACAAGTCGGTATGGACCCCTTCATCAATGCGAAGCCCGGCCAATTATCCGGGGGCCAAAAGCAACGGGTCGCTATTGCCCGTGCGGTGGCCATGGATCCTGAAGTCGTCTTGTTCGATGAACCAACCAGTGCGCTTGATCCCGAGATGGTGGATGATGTGTTGGCGGCAATGACCGCACTCGCCCACACCGGTCTCACCATGATCATCGTGACCCATGAAATGGCGTTTGCGCGTGATATTTCAGATCGCGTGGTCTTCATGGATCAGGGTGTCATCGCTGAAGAAGGCTCACCAGAACAAATCTTCAATCACCCCACACAAGAAAGCACGCAAGCCTTCTTGAAGCGTTACCTGAATCGCGCCTAATTATATAGAAGCAAAATTGATTCTGTCGCAAGCACAATTTTGCTCATTCAACTAACAAAAACCGTCATGCCCGTTATGGGACATGACGGTTTTTTCGTTGGTTAAACAACACAATTTGATTACAAAAGAACAAGTGAGTTGTAATTTGCGGAAACATTACATAGAATCAAATTATCATGAAAAAGAAAACCTTTTACGCCATTGGTGGTTATGGCTACTGCTATTGCTTGCCGTTGCTGGTGGGACAGCCACCTACATCGCAACAACACATCAAGCAGCGCCTAAGAGAACCACGACCAAGACTGTCGCTAAAGCCATTGATTGGCAGCAACCTTCTGAAAAAAGGCTTATCCAAATGCCAAGCAAACCACAAAGTTCAATATTTTAGTATCCACCACCAAGCATCGCGTCTTCTTGCGTTCAAAAAACAAGGTGCTCTACACAATGTATGCTTCCACGGGTAAAGATAATTCGACGCCGAAAGGGACGTTTGAAATTCAAACCGAGCGCGGCCAATTCTTCTATAACAGTAAATCCGGTGAAGGGGCTCATTACTGGACCTCATTCAAAGATCACGGTATCTACCTCTTTCACACGGTGCCTACGAATCGGAAAGGTCACTACCTGAAGGATGAAGCCAAGCGCTCGGCCACAGTGCTAACTCGCACGGCTGTGTGCGTCTCAGTGTGCCGGATGCCAAATATATTTTTGAACAAGTCCCTACTGGAACGCCTGTTACTGTCATTTAATGAGGTGAATTGATTATGC
Source organism: Lacticaseibacillus saniviri JCM 17471 = DSM 24301 (assembly GCF_001311785.1). Taxonomy (GTDB): domain Bacteria; phylum Bacillota; class Bacilli; order Lactobacillales; family Lactobacillaceae; genus Lacticaseibacillus; species Lacticaseibacillus saniviri. The sequence goes on from NZ_BBBX01000010.1 coordinate 49,579, forward strand.
TTGTCTATACCGCTCTCCAACTGCTTCAAGTTGAACATTCAGCAGTACCGCGCCAACAATTTGTGATTACCGAGGCTGATGGCAAACCCAACAGTTATCTCACAGAGCTCCTGCAGGATTGCCTGAGTAAGATTGATATCTTCGTCAATCTTGGTGATACCCATTCCGTCAGTGATATCATCAATGAACTGACGCGCCTTACCCCACTGCCAGATGATGTGCTCGATGAATACCACAAAATTCTGACGCAACCCATCAGCAGTGTGAATGTTGCCTTTCATAAGCAAGTCATTGAATTAGTAATTGATCGCAATAATTAAATTAAAGCAGCCACTAACAATTAATTTATCCATTAATTGTTAGTGGCTGCTTTTTATTTTAATTAAAATTATTTTGTTCAATATTTTCAATACGTTATTCCATTGTCATCATTTACTTCTCCTCCTATAATAGGTTTAACCCAACTCAATTGGGAAAAACACTTTTTACATTGGAGGAATCGACCATGCGTAAAGGGATCTATTTCGCAACATTACTCTCATTATCCGCAATCACACTACTAACAGTTAGTCCTCAACTTGTCGGCGCTGCTGCCTTAAACACAGCCGGCCCAGGTAAAGCAGACACAAATATCAGTGAAGCCACTACTATCGGTGAAGGTTTTCTGAGTGCTGATGCCGCACCAGCTAGCGCAAATTCTACTGCAGAATTTACCGTTACTCCTGGAAACCTGACGCTCGATCGCGTACCGGATTTTCAATTTGGTGACATCAAGACTTCGCAACTTGTTACGAAATCAACTACAACCGCTAACCTCAATTCCAGCTCGAACGATGCAAAGACTGGTGGCACTTCCAAGGGCAAAAATGCTTTTGATGGTAACTCTGACGGTGTACTTCAAGTCACCGACTATCGTGGCACCAATGCTGGCTGGGTGGTCTACGGCCAGATTACCCCATTTACCGTGTTGAACCCAACTTCTATCGAAGGTTCTAAGACCGCCGCTAACGGCAGTACTCTGACCGGTAACCTGACTTTGAAAGCTGTCACACCAACTGCTTTTGACGGTGATAACGCTATTCCCACCAAAGAAGTCTCTGTTATCACTGGTGACAAAGGCGGCCAACTAGGATCATCAACTGCTGTCTGGCAAGCTGCAGTTGATACAGGTCAAGGTCAAAACAACGTCAAGTTTGGTGCGGGCACGGCCACACTCACACTCAAGCGAAACGCGCATACAGATGCTCAGACCTACCAAGCAACCCTGCGCTGGACGCTCGCCAACGTACCAGCCGCAGAGGTACCAGCCGGCTAATTAATGTCGTGACTCCATTTGACCGATGCGACCCAAACTCTGGGGTGTGTCGGTCATTTTCATAATCAGCTCAGAAAGGAGCCATTCATCATGGCCAAAGTCTTACGCTATCTCCTTTTGTTGGGCGTGCTCGTCGGCTTGTGGGCGCCACAGTCAGTGCATGCCGCTGACGAAATTGGATTTAGTGTGCAACCACGTATTCCTACCAATCAATTGGACAAGGCCACGTGGTTTAATTTGCTCGTCAAACCAAACACCACGCAACCCCTCACCGTGCAGCTCGCTAACTTGACCGATAAGGCAATGACGCTCAACGCACGGATGATCGATGCCTTCTCGCAGAATAACGGCCAGGTGGGCTATGTTCCCGGTGCCACACGTGATGCCTCGGCGAAGTACACGCTCACCCAGCTTTCCTCGAAGCCCGTCACGGTTCATCTGGAGGCACAACAAACCAAGCCTGTGACCTTCAACGTCAAAATTCCAGCAGCCGGCTTTTCCGGCCAACTACTGGGCGGTATTTTCGTCGAGAACCCCACCAAGCGCACCCAAAAGAATGACGGTGTGCGCATCAACAAGCTCTTCTCAATGGTGATTGGCGTGCAGCTGCAAACCTCGACTGCCCTCGTTGCACCACGTCTGCAGTTGCATCAGGTCAGCCCGGGCATCTCTGAACAGAAGGCGGCCATTATCGCCAATATTCAAAACGATCAACCGCGTCTGTTTGGTGACTTAGCCATCAAGAGTCAGGTTCAACGCCGCGGTCAAAAAGCAGTTCTATTTTCGCGGCAGGTCAAGGGATATCAGATGGCGCCTAACTCCAACATGAATTTTGCGACCTTTCCTACCAAATCACTCACACCTGGCGATTACACCCTCACCATGGACGCCAAAGCCGGCACATTCAGCTGGCATTTCGTCAAAAACTTCACAATCAGTCAATCACAGGCGCAAAACTCAATACAGCGATGGATGACGATGCCCCGGCTCAATTTCCTTGGGTGTGGCTGCTCATTGGCGTGTTAGGTCTGGTCATTCTGTTGTTACTCTTCCTCATCTGGCGGCGAAAGAAGCGTGAACAAGATGATGCGTAATCTGATCAATGCCTTACTGCCAAGTCGCACCGTCCACGCACTTGATTCCAAGGCTTGGTTCAGCGTCACCGAGGGCCGCCAGCCACACAACTGGCTCAATTACTTTCCAGCAACAGGTGATAACAATCAATGGTATCTCTTGGTGCTTGGAATTGAGGTATTGATTATCGTCGGTTTATTCTGGCGACTGTGGCGCAAACGTCACTAACCAAAAAATGCAGTAACCTCACTCGTATGGGTGAGGTTACTGCATTTTTGGTTATGTTCCACGTGAAACTTTTACTTCTTCAATCCATCAAACGCCTGCGTCAGGTCTGCCAACAAGTCATCCTTATCTTCAACACCCACAGATAACCGAATCAATTCATCTTGGATGCCACTTTGTAGGCGGACTTCGCGAGGAATCGCACCATGCGTCATCAAAGCAGGTACCTCGATTAGGCTTTCCAGCGCGCCTAAGCTTTCCGCTAGCGTAATCACTTTGAGCTGCTCAACAAATGTGACAGGGCTCAATCCGGGTTGCAGTTCAAACGAAATCATCGCACCAAAACCATGCATCTGTTTCTTGGCAACGGCATAATCGGGATTATCCGGATCACCAGGATAATAAATCTTAGCCACTTCAGGCCGTGCCTTGAGGAATGCAAAGACCGCTTCGGCATTGGCCAAGTGAGCCCGCATCCGCAAGCCCAAGGTCTTCATACCACGCTGTAATAACCAGCTCTCTTGTGGTGCCAAAATGCCGCCCAGTGCATTTTGCAGGTAACCGATGCGCTCCCCTAACTCAGGGTCTTTGGTCACCACTAAGCCAGCAATCACATCACTGTGGCCGCCCAAGTATTTGGAAGCTGAGTGAATCACGATATCGACGCCCATATCCAGTGGCTTTTGAATGTATGGTGACGCAAACGTGTTGTCGATGATTGCTAACAAGTCATGCTTGTGCGCCAATGTCGCAATCGCTTCGATGTCCGTAATCTTGAGCAACGGATTGGTTGGTGATTCCAAGTAAATGGCTTTGGTTGCGGGTGTGATTGCTGCTTCAACCGCCGCAAGATTGCGCGTATCAACGATGGTAAAAGTCATCCCCATCCGCTTGAAAACCGCATCCACCATCCGGAACGTCCCACCATACACATCATCACCAATCACCATGTGGTCACCACTTTGGAACAGGTTGAATACGGTACTGATAGCCGCCAAGCCAGAAGCAAACGCGAATCCCGCTGTCCCGTGTTCAATCGTCGCAATCAGGGATTCAACGGCTTCACGGGTTGGATTACCCGAGCGTGAATATTCATATTGATTCTGACCCAGCTTAGGTTGATGGAAGGTAGACGCGTTGTAAATCGGAATCGACATCGCCCCAGTCCGTTCGTCCTCGCTTATACCGCCGTGCAGTAATTGTGTATCAAATTCCATGTCTGTATCCTCTTTTCCATTGATGGTAAGTCTAATCATCATCACGAATTTTGCTTACGTTAGTATAGCATTTTTAGATTAATAAAAAAGCGGCTGGCAATAAAACGAGCCACCCACTTTGATTGTTATTCTGCTTTTAATGCCATCACATCGCGCACAATCATCAACTCTTCGTTCGTCGGAATCAACAGTGTTTTAACCGTCGCATCCGCCGCACTCAAGTCGGTTTCCTTGCCGCGGACCTGATTGGCTTCTGGATCGATTGTCGCACCCAGATAACTCAGATGCGCCATGATTTTGGCCCGCATCTCAGCGCCGTTCTCACCCACACCACCGGTAAAAATCAGCCCGTCGATGCCGTTCATAAGTGCCGCATAACTACCGACATACTTGAACACGCGATTCGCGAAAATATTCAGGGCCAACGCAGCTTGTTCGTTGGTGTCCTCAACGTTTTCGAGGTCACGTTGGTCCGGTGACAATTCGGAGATACCCATCAGCCCGGATTCATTGTTCAAAATATGAATCATCTCATTCACATCCGTAATCTCGAGCTTATTCATCAGGTAGGCAATCAAAGACGGATCGACATCCCCAGAGCGTGTCCCCATCGTTACCCCTGCCAATGGTGTGAATCCCATTGAAGTATCAACAGATTTACCATTTTGCACCGCCGTGACGGAGGAACCTGAGCCCAGATGCATGACAACTAAGCGCAAGTCTTCCAATGGCTTATTGAGCATCTCGGCTGCCCGGCGCACGACATAGCGCACGCTGGTCCCGTGGGCGCCGTATTTGCGGGCACCGTATTGTTGGTAGTACTGATAGGGCAGGCTGTACAAGAAGTTCTCTGCCGGCATGCTTTGATGGAACGCGGTGTCGAACACGGCCACTTCAAGCGCCCATGGCATCGCCTCACGGAAGATATCGATATACGTCGCTTCAATCGGATTGTGCAGTGGCGCATAATCGCGAAGATTCTTGATTTCAAGTAACACGTGATCATCCACGACAACGGAACGATTGAACTGTTCCCCTCCCGCAACCACGCGGTGCCCAATCCCCACGATTTCGTGAAGATGCGTAACTAATCCTAAGTCCTTGAGTTGGGTCATTAATGACGCAACGGCTTCTTGGTGATTCTCAATCGGACGATCATCCGTGAACTTCTGGCCATCACCATACTTCACTTTGACGTTTGACTTTGGTTGGCCCAAGCGGTCGATTAAGCCATCCGCCAATTCGATTTCTTCGGGCATCTCAAAGAGTTTCCATTTCAAGGTGGAGCTTCCTGCGTTCACTGCTAAGACTTTAACCATAGTTCATTCTCCCTTTTACGCGTCCGAATCGAACGTTTCTATTCTGGTGTCTCGTGATATTGCTCGTGCCATGCCTTGATTTGTGCCATCCGCGCGGCGACACGCGCTTCACTGCCTTGATCACTCGGATGATAATAAGTCGCACCTATCAGATTATCAGGCATTGTCTGCATATCGGTCAACCTATCGGCGGCATCATGTGCATATTGATAATTGGCGCCATACCCCAGATCCTTCATCAGATCGGTCACGCCGTTGCGAATCTGTAAGGGGACTGGTTCCGCCAGGGTATTCAGCGCGTCGTCCTTAGCCGCACCATACGCCGTGTACAGCGCATTTGACTTGGGTGCCAGTGCCAAATAAGTCACCGCATGCGTGAGGTGCACGGTACATTCCGGCATCCCCAAGAACTGACACGCTTGATACACGGTAACGGTCAATTCGAGAGCGCGACTATCGGCCATACCGACGTCCTCGCTGGCAAAACGAACCAATCGGCGCGCGATATACAATGGATCTTCCCCGGCTTCGAGCATCCGGGCTAACCAGTAGATTGCAGCATCGACATCCGAATTGCGCATGGATTTGTGCAGTGCTGAAATCAGATTGTAGTGTTCCTCACCATTTTGTCGTACAGCAACGCTTTCTTGGTCAGTAATTGAGCCACGTCGGCCTGCGTGACCACGATGGCGCCATCCTTGGTCTGCGCGTTGGTCACGGCCATCTCGAGTGTGTTGAGCGCAATGCGGGCATCCCCATTGGCAAAATCAGCGATTTGATGCAACAGACTGGTATCGACCGTCACCTGCTGTAAGCCATAGCCACGCGGATCTGAAAGCGCGCGTTGCTGCAGATCAACCAACTCATCCGTCGTCAACGCCTGCAGCACAAACACCCGCATGCGTGATAACAGCGCCGCATTGACTTCAAACGAGGGATTCTCGGTTGTGGCCCCGATCAAAATAATACTGCCCCGTTCCACATAAGGTAAAAAGGCATCCTGTTGTGCCTTATTGAAGCGGTGAATTTCATCGACAAAGACAATGGTTTTTGGCCTAACTCGCGATTGTTCTCGGCCTCCGCCATCACCTGTTTGATTTCCTTGATGCCACTAGTGACCGCAGAGAACGTCACAAACTGGGCTTCCGTCTGTCGGGCAATCAGCTGCGCCAGTGTCGTCTTCCCCACACCGGGTGGCCCCCAGAAAATCATCGAGCTGATTTCGTCATTCGTGATGAGCCGATACAGCACCTTATCGTGACCCAACAAGTGCGTCTGCCCGACATACTCGTCGAGTTTTTGAGGACGCATTCGACTCGCGAGCGGTTGAAACTGGTCTTGCTGAAATAATGAATCGGTCATGTCGTCCTCCTTATATAATAATAGCGATATATTAAACATTGTAAGCCCTGTCAAAAGATGACGCAAATTGCCCCTTTGAATCTCGCCACTGATTCACCGGTGAGCATTGTCGCGTGGATTTCCCCAAAGTGTTACACTAGCGGTACATCTCCAATGAAAGTGAGGCTTTATCATGGCTGATACCCCATTAACCGGTTTTCCAGAAGGTGAATTTGCTGCTTTCTCAACCGCTAAAATGTCGTTTTTCTTACCTTATACCGAAAACACAACGCCGGCCGATCTCAATCAATTCTTCGATCGTGACATCATTCACGTCACGATAACCCCTGATAAGCAACTTGAAATTGCCTTACCCGACAGTGAAATTCAACTCGCATCGTACGGCCAGATTCTTTCCAAGTTTACCAATGGCAAGTACAAGGTGATCGATGCCGATTATTACCACAAGAATTTCAACGACCCCATCGTCGATCAAAACGATCGCGGTATTCTCTAAAGTAAAGGACGAATCATGGCAATTTTTGAAAAATATCATCCCATCATGTCCGCACACTACACCCTCGATTGGTTGACCACCTTCACCGTCAAGGAAGTGTTCGCGCTGCGGCACGACGCAACCATCGCACAACAATCTGGCCGCGAAGTCGATACTGATCTCACCGCAACGGTGCACTACATCAATCGCTCCATGCATCTGGTAATGAGTAACCAAGCCCTACTATACGGCATTAAGGATCGGGAAACGAACCAATTCCTTGGCAGTTTCTGCATCTGGAACTTCGATCAAGATTTGAGCCAGGCACAGATTCGCTTTGAACTTCTCCCTGAGGTACAACATCAGGGTGTCATGAGCGAAGTCCTGGCGCGGATGGTCGAATTCGCCTTCGTTGAATTAGGACTCAATCAACTCGTTGCCGAATTGCCGGCGCCTAATTCAGCATTGACATCACTACTCTTAGCCAATCATTTTGAGCAGATTGCCATTCACGATGGCGCGACACAATATCGCCTCAAGCGTGAATCATAAGCGGCACACATATGACGTGACAAAATAAGCTGCGACAACCCTTTTTGAGGTTCGTCGCAGCTTTTTGTCTCAGTCTGTCTCACTCATGCGATCGCTGTTGCCAGCCATGCATGTGCGTGCGCTGGTGCACCCGCATCATGCCATCATCATGATGGTGATGAAACCCGACTGTGCGCAGTCCCAAGCTCAAAACAGCCACAGCGATGATGGCGGCACCAATGGCACGCCGTAACCGGAGCGGCCGATTGACCGCAATCCACAACACCCCACCAGCCAGCAGCATCACGCCAAACGCGTAGATTAAAAACGTAATCAGTGGCATTTTTCTCCTTTACTCACTAAAGCAACGTTTAAACAAGCGAATATTATTTTCCTGATAGTCTCTAGCCATTTGTTAGCTGAAATATAACGGCAAAGTCGGATTTTGTCAATCAAAAAGAGGGATGGCCCCATCCAACTGAATGTGGGCATCCCTCTCTCGTTTTAATATCGTTTTAGAGCATCGCCAGGAACACGAAATTGATAATGAAGCCCACGGTCACAATCGCTAAGACCGGATGAATCTCCTTGGCCTTCCCAGTAATTAACTTGATTAAGGTATAGAAGATGAAGCCCGCAGCAATCCCGTAAGAGATGTTGTAGACAAAACCCATCACGATGGATGCCATGAAGGCTGGAATGGCTTCTTCAAGGTTATCCCAATCGATTTCCTTGAAGCTGCTCATCATCATAATCCCCACGATAATCAGCACAGGTGCGACCGCCTGCGTTGGCACCATGGCAATCACGGGCGCAAACAAGCTACTGATCATGAACATGGCAGCAACGACCACGGCCGTCAACCCTGTCCGACCACCAGCACCGATACCCGCGGCACTTTCAACGTAGGTCGTCACGTTACTACTCCCAAAGATGGAACCCACGCCGGTCGCAATCGCATCCGCAAACAACGCGCGATCCATCTTGGAGGAGAATCCGTGACCATTTTCCAGCGCTTCCTGATCGGCTTCTGAGAAGATCCCCGTCTTGCGTCCCGTACCAATGAAGGTGCCCAATGTGTCAAAAATATCAGAGAAACTAAAGGCAAAAATGGTCATAATCGATAGGACAATTTTGCTGCTGGAGTTGAACAAACTCCCCATCCCTTCAGCACCAAATGCAGCCCCAAAGGTCACTTTCAGTTCGCCAACCGCGTGGAAGAAGCTGTTCCCACCGGCCACATGGAGATTGGTCACCCCAAAAGGAATCCCGATCAACGTTGTCGCCACAATCCCAATCAAGACAGCGCCGGGCACTTTTTTGACCACCAGAACGGCCATCAATAATAACCCAATCAGGGCAACGAGTGCACCAGAGTTTGCAAAGTTGGTCAGCGCAGGCACAATTCCGCCGCCGGTCACAACACTTTCCAGACCGCCCTTCACACTTTGTCCGGCATGATAAGCTTTCCCATTCACGGATAAAATATTCGCAGCTTCACTCGTGAATTGGAGGAAACCAGCATTCTTCAATCCAACGTAAGCGACGAAGACCCCAATCCCACCACCGATTGCGTGTTGAATCGATTCTGGAATCGCTAAGATGATCATTTTCCGAATCTTAGTCACGGTGATCAAAATATTGATCACACCACAGATAAAGACTAAGGCTAGCGCTTGCTGCCAAGAGAAACCTAGTGCGAACACTACGGTATAGGTGAAGAACGCGTTCAACCCCATCCCAGGCGCCAATGCGTATGGCACATTGGCAAACAGGCCCATGATTAAGGTCCCCACGGCACTGGCAATAATTGTTGCCAGGAACACCGCCTGCGATGGCATCCCTGTGAGTGACAAGATCTGCGGATTAACAAACAAGATGTAGGACATGGCAAAGAATGTGGTCAACCCGGCAATGATTTCACGGCTCACAGTTGTATTGTTCGCCTTTAACTGAAACAACTTTTCCATAATGTACCCCTTAAAGTTTTAATAGGTTTATCCTACTCAATTTCAGGACATGTTTCAAGTTATTTTACGTCCATTTTCAAATATTTTTTATTTAATGTTCGTGTTTTACTGATGAAGCGCTTCATTTTGCCGCTGTTGTTCGCTATGTTAGACTGGGGTCATTCCAATAGAAAGCTGGCAGAATATGTCAATTATTGCATGGATTCTTGTTATTATTGTCGCCATTGAGCATCTGGGGATTATGGGGCTCGAGATGTTTGGTTCCCCGGAAACACAAGCCAAGAGTTTTGATATGGATCTCGACTTTGTCCGTGAGAAACCAGCCCAGACCGCGTTGCAGAATCAGGGCATCTACAATGGCATGTTGGGGGTCACACTCTTACTCAGCCTGTTCTTCCTGAGTGGCGCACCTCTATTGATCACACTGCGGCTACTGACCTTCTTCATCATGGTTGTCGCCCTCTTTGGTGGTTTTACTGCTACCCGCAAAATCTTCGTGGTGCAATTGCTCCCTGCACTACTCGCCTTTATCAGCTTGTGGTTCTAACTGATACTGAAAAAGATCCTGTGACAAAATCGTCACAGGACCTTTTTCATTTTCGGGCAATATAAGTGAATCGCCTTTTATCACAGCTTGGTTTTCTAATTTTGCGACTGTAATCGTTTCTGGACCCAGTTTGATAACCACGTCAGAACGGTGATGATCACCAGATAGATCAAGGCAACCATGGTCCAAATTTTGAACCCTTCCAAGTTGCGGGCAATGATGATTTTACCGGTTTGAGTGAGTTCCAGAATCCCGATAATCGAGAGAATCGACGTGTCCTTCAAGGTGATGATGAACTGATTAATGAAGGACGGAATCATAATTTTCAATCCCTGCGGCAGAATCACGTGGCTCATCGCTTGCCCAAAGGACAGGCCCACACTGCGCGCTGCTTCCATCTGCCCATCACTGACGGCATCGATACCACCCTTCACAAAGGCCGCCGTGTAGGCCCCTTCATTCAGCGTCAGCGTGATAATCCCCGCCACGAACGCGGGAATCTTAGTCCCAGTCAAGCTGGGCACCCCTGTGTAGATGAATAACGCTAAGACCAATAATGGTAAACCACGGAAAATATAGATGAAGGTCGTTGAGACGCCCCGCCAGAACGGACTCGGCATGACGCCCAGCAGACCCATGATTACCCCGACAACTGTCGCAAAATAATCGCGATTAAGGTCACAATCAAGGTTTCCTGGAGCCCGCCCATGAGGGTTCCCCAGTTAGCCTTTAACAGACCGATAAAGCTGCGGTCATTTTCCTGCACAGCCGCATTCTTGGCTTTTTGGTCAGCCGCTGAGCCATTTCCCAGATATTTGGCCACAATTTTCTTATATTCACCGCTAGCACGCACCTTCTTGAGGCCCGCATTGAACTTTTGATCGAGATGATCCGGGTTATCCTTATTAGTCGCAAACCCATAACTCCCCGTCTTGCCGGGTTTACCAATAATCTTGAGATCTAATCCTGTCGCAATCGCATACTGCAATACCGGCAGATCATCGAAACAGGCATCTGAATTACCGGTCCGGACATCATCATACATATTGTTAGAGTCGTCAAAGGTCACGGTTGTAAAACCATATTTCTTTTTGAGCCGGAGTGCATAATCAGCCGCCGCCGTCCCCGTTTTCAGCGCGACTCGCTTACCACGCAGATCTGCCAGTGACTTAATCGACTTATTCTTTGCAGAAACAGCCATCGATGCCCCGCTCTTATAGTAGGGGTCGCTCATGGCGAGCTTCGCCTGGCGCTCCGGTGTAATCGTCATACCGGCAATCACCCCATCGATTTGTCTGGCTTCCAGCGCTTGCACAGCGGCGTTGAACCCTAATGGTTTAATCTGAACCTTGAAGCCCTCCGCCTTGGCGACGGCATTCATCAGGTCGATATCAATCCCGATGTACTTATTATTCTTATCCGCAAATTCAAACGGCGCATAAGTGACATCTGTCCCGATGACATAAGTTTTTTCCGCCGCTTGGGTTGTCTGTGGTGCTTGCCAGCAGCCCAGCCATACTAAAAGTACGAGGATTCCCAATTTCCAACTCCGCAACATGTCTGTTACCCACTTTCTCTCAAAAATTCTTTGTTCAAGCGTACTGTTTTTCAGAAAGATTGTCTAGCAATAGACACGAACAAAATATGTATTTCGGTATTTTAACCGAATAAACCTGAATGATTTAACTTTAAAATCAGTGTTTAAACGCCAATTTGCGAACATCACAGCGAAATCACAGCGAAAAGCAATCCTGTTGCCGAATTTTTCACTTGATTGAAATTTATTTTTGGCCTACACTCAATGCAATTTATCGGTCCAGACTTGAAGGGAGCGTCGCCCATGAATCCAACCTATATTGAGCAACTCTTTGTGAAATACGCCAAAATCAATACGCGTTCCGATCCCGCTCGTTCAGCCACACCAACCACCCCTGGTCAAACTGAGCTGGCACAGCTTATTGCCACAGATCTCAAGACATTGGGTATGTCTGATGTACAGCTCAATCCGGCCAATGGCTATGTCACAGCGCGCTTGCCCAGTAATACTGCGCGCAAAGTGTCTGCCATTGGCTTCATCGCGCACTTAGACACCGCCGACTTCAACGCTGAAAATATTCAGCCAATCGTGCATCCCAACTATGATGGACAGGATATTCGCCTGCCGGGCGCGACAATTTCAGTCGCTCAGTTTCCTATTTTTAAAAACGCTCAAGGGGCAACGCCTCATCACAAGTGACGGCACTACCTTACTTGGCGTCGATGATAAGGCCGGCATCGCGGAGATTATGGGTGCCATGCAATACTTACTAGCGCACCCCGAAATCCAGCACGGCGACGTCGCCATCGGGTTTGGTCCCGATGAAGAAATCGGTAAGGGAGCCAAACAATTCGATGCTGAGCAATTTCATACGGCATTTGCCTACACCCTCGATAACGGGCGCCCCGGTGATATCGAATTTGAGACCTTCAATGCAGCGCAAGCAACAATCACAATCGATGGCACAGCCGTTCACCCCGGCAATGCCTATCACACATTGGTCAACGCCATTGGTATCGCCCAGCAGCTGCTCAATCATTTCCCGGAAATGATGTCCCCGAACAGAGTCAGAATCACGAGGGTTTCTTTTTAATCAATCAAATCAGTGGCACCGTCGCTCATGCCGAAATTGATGTGATTATCCGCGATTTTGACGATGCCAAGTTTGAGCAACGCAAACAATGGCTCATTGAAACCATCGCGACAATGAATCAGCAGCTCGATCAACCTCGCATTCAGTACACGCTACACGATCAATATCACAATATAGGGACCGCTATTGCCACCATTCCCGAGATTCGCGAACTGCCGCTGAAGGTCTATCGCGATATGGGGCTGACACCCAATATCGTGCCGTTTCGCGGTGGCACGGATGGAAATTTCATCACCCAAAAGGGCATTCCAACACCGAACCTGTTTAACGGTGGCGGCAATTACCACGGGCCGTATGAGTTCATTACCGTTGAAGAGATGGTCACAGCGGCAGAGGTGGTGGCCCGCATGATTATTGCACATGGCGCTTAGCAAACAAAAGAGAGCCTATGCCAAGCCCGGTTGGGTTTGGCATAGGCTCTCTTTTTACAACTCAGCATCATGACTCCGCAAGCACCTTATTCCTCCACTAATTCAGGGACTTGTGAAGGCTGGAGCCGAATTGTTTTCTGGTAATACTCTTCTAGCGTTTTATGTGCTTGGGTCGAGGGGTGAAGCGCAATTGAGAAATTGCGGATGGCATCCCGATACTGCGCAGCGGTGGGATATTGTTGCGCAAAATCCGTGTCAGTCATGCGGTTCACAAATTGCTGCTTTACCGCGTGCACAACAGGATTAGCGCTTCTTGGAATCATGAAGACCACATCCAAGAATTTGTCCTTACCCTGCGCGGGATTATACGACAACATCTCTTCAACCAATTGCCATAAGCGCTCAACACTCGCTCGTTGCTCGTTCAGCTCTGGCAGAACATCTGTTGCCATCGTGTTTGAAATCTGTGGAAACAGCGACGTGGCCAGGCCACCGTGTAAGGTGAGTGGCCGTTCGCCGCTCACGGGTAACTGATAATAATGCGCTAGGTAACGCAAGCCTCGGTGTGTTGATGTCGTGCGATGATAGGCCTGGAATGGCTGTTCATCGGCAACCACGACGCGCTTCTTTGGCTTTGCGGCCGGGTTGAGGAGCACGACCAGATGTTCCAGATTCAGCGCCTCACCATCAGCCTTCAAGCCCTCTTGATAGCTGATGTTTTGCCCCGTTAATCGCGCCATATTTTCTCCTGGTGCCAATACCTTCGGATCACGTTGATAGATTAAAAACGATGCTTCACGTCCATAATGATCTTGGAAAAAAGCATACCCTGATGATGTCATTGTACCCATAATGATTCCTCCAATCTCAATTCGACTGAAGTATAGCATTCCAGGGCGACACAATATGTCATTACCAGCCATTAAAAAATAAAGTGGGCAAATTTTTCACTTTTATCGGCTTAATTTTTATCCTATATGAATTTTAAAACCTGATTAACAGAGTGAATAAGGGCTTTAATCCTCTGGATAGTACTGTAACATAGCCTTGAGATCATCCCGAATTTTGGCCACCAGCGATGGCGGTGAAACCACCTGAATCTTTGGGCCCTGCGACAGTAACCACATCGTAGCCCCCATATCCTTAGCCGTGGCTTCAAACAGATAACCGTCGCGTTCACACGATGCAATCATTTGTGATTGGGGAAACTGATCCAGAATTGTTTGCGGATAGATGCCCCATGCATTGAAGCGGAACGTCGTCATACTGCCCCTATCCATCAGGTGAGTGTGTTCCCGTAATTCCTGCAGGGAATAATGATTCGGTGACCAGCGCTTATCGCCGTCGCTCACGCGCACAATCTGTTCGATACGGTCGAGCCGAAAGAGGCGATAGCCACCTGTATCAAGGTGCATCACAACATAAAATAAATCGATCAAAAAAGAGGGTCTCGGGTTGCGCCTCATGCGTCTGAATGGCGTGCTCAGAAGGCCGGCTGCTGGCGTATGTGAACGTAAGCCGCTGATGTGCACTGATGACATCGATCATCGTCTGAAGCCGAGCGAGTAACGGCACCGCGCGCGACAAAGGGAAGTAACTGTTTTGGGCCATCTTGAGGGTGTCGTTAAACAGCTGCTTATCGGTCGGATCTAATCGTGCCGACAAAACGCCAGCACTTGTTTCAACTCACCACGCGTGAAGGCGCGACTCGCGACGGCAATCTGCCCGAGCGCCACACTGTACTGTAAGACATTGGTCGTCGTGCCATTCACCAGTTCGATTCCTTGATCGGTATGTTGTAACTCCCCGTGCCACTCATTTTCGGCCAAGGCCCGGCGGATATCAGCGATGTCGCGTTGAAACGTACGCATATTCTTACTATCCCCGTAACGCACCCGCCAATCTTCAAAGGTCACTGTCTCGCCCCGCAACAACCGCACCAAGACAGCAGCCACGCGTTGTGTACTATTGATTGCCATTCATCCTCACCCTTTCCACTCCCTTTAGCGTAATCAAAAGAGCAGAAAAGCGCAATCAAGATAGGTAAAAATAAAAAGAATATCAATCCGAAAGTTTAAACGCTCATTATCACCCAAACCAATGCCATTATCGGGGCGGGACCACGCGACATAGCGAGACGAACACAAAAAGCGGTCATGAGCAATTCCGAAGAATTACCATGACCGCTTACGTGATGGGTGGTCAGGGGATCGAACCCTGGACCCACGGATTAAGAGTCCGTTGCTCTGCCAGCTGAGCTAACCACCCATTTATCTATGTATCATCGCTTGACGACTTAAATATATTATCATGAATCAAAGCCTTGCGCAACAAGATTTTGAAACTTTTTGTCAGAATCTGTCATTCAGTTTTCAGCGCGACGCAGCTTAACAGATTTTTAAGCCCGATAGCTCGTATAATGAGGGTATGAAAAATATCTTTTACCGCTCATACTCATGCTTGCCGCGGTGGTGGTACTCGTCATTGCCAACCAGTTCAGCTATATCGACGCGCAAGGCTTTCTCCACGAACCTGGCTTCTTTGTGACCCCCTTCGCCCTGCTGCTCTTTGTTGGCGGTGCGCTGTTGGGGTTGTGGCGCTTGGTACGCGGTATCATCACTCGCATTCATGCGTAATGCGCACACAAAAAAGAACGTGAGCTAAACCCGACTGGTTTTGGCTCACGTTCTTTTTGATTGTCGAACACTAACGATTCATCGCGTTCCAAAAGATTGAGAATTCTAGTAGTTACTTGCTCTCAACCGACTTTTGAATTTCTGCAATCAGGTCAGCATCGGTCACACCGGTCACTTCTTTGATCACATCACCCAAAGGCTTTTCCTTCAAGAGGGCTTGTAACTTAACGGATTCATCATCGCTAGGTTCGTCATACTTGAAGATCATGCCGACAGTATCCAAGAGCACACTGTAGTTCAAGCCGCGTTGCTTCAATTCACGAATTGGCCGAATAAAGCGTTCGTCATAACCTAACTTCCGAATTGGTGTCCGTGCGACCCGGGAAATATCATCTGAGATATAGGGATTCTTGAAGCGATTGACCACGCTATTTTGATAGTCAACCAGTTCTTGTTCCGTGAAGTTTTCAAATTGGGCCAACAACAGGGAACGTGTTTCCTTCAAAGCACCTTCGACTTGGCTCAATACCTTGTCGTCCTTGATGGCATCACCGATTGTGGTGTAGCCCAAGTACTTACCTGTGTAAGCAGTGGTTGCATGCCCTGTATTAACAGAGAAGAGCTTCCGTTCGATATAAGGTTCCAAATCAGGCACATATTCAACCGTCTTTAACTTCAAGCCGGTATTCTTCATCTGGCTTTCGTCAACAACCCATTCCTTGAAATCTTCAACGGAGACAGCTAATGGATCATCGTGATGTTGAATCGGCACGATACGGTCAACGGCCGCGTTAGGGAAGCCGATGTGAGCATCCGCAAAGGCTTGACCGTCTGCATCGAGATGGCTGTAAACATCCTTCTTCAGGGATTGTGAGCCGCCAATCATGTTTTCACAAGCAATCACATCGATGGCTGTGTCATTACCAGCTGCACGCCGCGCGTCAATCCCTTGCGCGATGAGTGGTGCAATCAATGGTAAAATCTTAGGCCCAATCGCAGTGGTAACCAAATCCGCTTGCGCAATCGCTTTCACAACAGCGTCTGGATTCTTCGCATTGTTCAACCCGTCGACATTATCAACATGAATCTTACCTTCACCAGGTGCTGCCAATGTGATGGTGTATTCGCCGCGTTGGTTCAATGCATCAATGATGGTTTCATTGACATCCACAAAATTGATCTTAAAGCCATTGCTTGCTAACGTTTCACCGATAAAGCCACGGCCGATATTCCCTGCTCCAAAATGTACTGCTTCCATCCTAATCAACTTCCTTCAATAGGTTAATAACTTCTTGTGCCGATTGTGCGTCGGCCAATTTTTGAACGTTTTCAACATCACTACAATACAGGGCGATCTTGGACAACAGTTGCAAGTGCTCACCGTTTAATCCGGCAATCCCAAACACAACTGTGACCAAATTCTCTTCTGCGGGATCGTCTGAGAAATCAACGCCCCAAGGGTATTGTGCAATCGCAATCCCTGTTTTTGATGTACTTCATGCCGTCTTCTTGCCCATGGGGAATCGCAATAAAGTTACCCATGTAGACAGAGACATCACGGTTACGGGCAATCATGGAATCAATGTATTCTGGTTCCACATTACCGTTATCGACTAAGAGTTGTCCGACTTGGCGGATCGCTTCTTCCTTGGTCTTTGCCGTTTGGCCTAAAGCGATAGTATTGGCATCGAGTGCCTTCATGTTAGTCACCTTCGATCGATTTTTTGTATTTCTGTAAGAAAAGCTTCTGTGATCAACTGATAGAGCTGACTATAATTACCCGTTTCAAAACTGTGCAGGTGTTGTGGATTGCGGACCATCATGCCAGACACCGCGGAGAGCAATTGCATCGTGGATTGTGGTGTATCGGCTGGCGTCAACAGGAGAATGACGCGCTTCAACGTGATGGTTTGCATGTCCATGGCCGGTAGCGTGATTGGCGTGCTCAGATCGAACACACCGATGAACGGCTGACTGACACCCGCATTCGCCGCGTGAACCAGCGCCATCTGCGTATCTGGAATACCCACAGGGGCCAGCTCAAGACGCTTGATAAGCGCGCTGAGCACTGATTCGAGGTTGCGCACCACTTTAGGTAGCATCGTCAAAATCGCAATCAGGGCTTGATTGATATCAGATGTGGGTTGCGCCACCACATAGCTGTTAAATTGATCCAACAAGGTGGATGCTGTCTCGACCATCGTCTTCAAGTCTTCAAATGCCGTGACACTCTTATCCAGCGAGCGTTGTGGCACAATTGCTGCACCTTGTTTGACCTGCGACAAGAGCCGCGAGATTTCATTGCGCTCACTCTGTGGTAAGAGTGGCGTGACCACCAGGTACTGATGGTCAAAGCCCGGCAGCTGCACCGTTGATAGAATCAAGGCGTAGCGCGAAAAGTCGATGCTAGACAAATCACTGATGCGCACATTGGTGACGCTGCGAATCTCTGGAAACCCCTGGCGCAACTTGGTTTCAATCAATCGACCCGTTCCCGGACCATCACTTGTCACCAGCAACACCCGTGCCGCAATCTCATCCGCGCCGGTAATCACCGAGGCGAAGTACAACACCACGTAGGCTAATTCGTTACCGACAAACGCGTGTTGGCCAAAGACTTCATCAGTCGCTGCTTGCACCGCTGTATAGAGCTTAGGGTAATCACTGGCTAAGTGATCCAAAACAGGATTGGCAAGCATGGGTGTTAACGTCCCGGCCACACTGCGTTGCACATGTGCGAGCAAGGCGGCGTAGAGCTGCTGATCACCACTGAAAGGATAGTCATACCGCTTCTCCACGGCTTGAATCAGCGACTGAACTTGCAAGTTCACGGTGAGGTCGAATGGATCGACCTGCTCTGCGACCAAGCCACCACGAATCTCATTGAGCTGAATCGCGAGGAATTGGTAATCGCCGACGCGCACTTGTTCACGAATTTCTGGCGCCATCTCGGCGAAGAACTGGAGCGCAAGCTGTTGGTCTTGGAACAAGAGCTCGCGGTCAAAATTGCGGCTAGAAGCCACATGATAGCCCGCGAGAACGCGCATCGCGTGCACAGTCACCGTCAGCAACAAGAGCTTGCGTTGATTATCACTGACACTCGCCAGACTAGAGGTGCGATGGAAGACCGTATCCGCCGCCTTGAGCGCGGTGCTTGGCAACTGGTTAAAGAAGTAACCCGTCACGGGATCGAATGTGTTGTGCGTTGTTTTGAGTGCTTGAAAGAATAGATATGGGTTCAGCGCGCTGGCAAAAATACCAACCAGCACCCGGCGGATATCCGCCTCCTGCCCACTGATCCATACACCCGTGGCTTTTTGGCGATTCAATGTTAACTGTGACATGGTCAGCGCCGGTGTAATCAAGTCGAGATCCTGCTTGATGGTCGAGAGTGATACCTCGAGTTCATCGGCGAGATCACTCATGGTCATCGGGACACTTGTCAGTAACAATCGTACCAACAGTGCATTTTGGCGCTGACTTGCATTAAACGTAATGGTGGGCACGTCAGGGGTGAGGTTCTGCCGAAGTGCATCCAGCTGAACCGCATCACCCGCGATCGTGTAGGCGCCGTGACTATCTTTAATCAGAGCCAACTTGAACGCTTGAATATCCTGTTCGAGTTGGGCGAGTTCCCGATAGACCGTCCGCCGACTGATATTGATTTGTTTGGTGAGCTCATCACGGCTCACCCCCTGTGGTTGGCTAAGAATCAATTTGATGATCTGCTGTTCGCGGTTAGTTAAGATCATAGCCCTTATCTCTCTTTATCAATTATTTTAATTTCGAGATAAGCGTATCATAATTTGTCGCATTGAGAAGACCGTCGACCACATAGACCTGAACATTGGCAAATTGTAACTTAACCCGCCGAGCGGTTTCCTTACTTGCCACAATCAAGACATCAGGATTGTCATCAATTTCACCAATAGAAAGGTTCTTAACGGTGATATCCTTGTTGAGCTTGTGGAGTTCGGAACGGAATGTGGCTTGTGCCATTGTGGCAGAGCCAATATTTTGATCGTGGTGCATGAAGACAATTTCCTTCACAACATCGAGGTTCAATGAAGCGTTTGGATCTTCAGTGGTTGCCGCTGGCTGATCAGCATTTGCTGTCGCTGTTGGTGCGGCGTCCTTATTGTCAGTCATCGATTCCGTCTTCAGGCTAGCGATGATTTCATCATACTTAGGACTGCTCAAGAAGTTATCAACGGCCACGTGCATTGCATCAGGTGTCTGCGTCTTTGCCCGATCAGCTAATTCTTCTTGGGTCACAACCAGGAGTCCTGGCTTGTCTTGTAAGTTACTGATAGCCGTGTTTGTGACAGGCAGGTTCAAACCAGCCTTCTTCACCTTATCCCGCAGGATGGAAGCACCCATGGCACTTGAACCCATACCGGCATCGCAGGCGAAGATGATTTGTTGCACGCCACGAACATCATTCATAATTTGTTGTGCTTGTTCTTGTGTTTGAGCTTGGTTCTTAGATTCAGCCTTCATGGCCTTCATCTTAGCGGTACTTGCTGCCAAGTCATCGCCATCCGCTTCAACACTCTTATCCCGCTTCAAAATAACGGCGGAAACTAAGAATGAAACAACGGTTGCACCGGTCACACCGATGATCAAGCCCAGATAGTTCATTGGATCTTTTGGTGACATGAGTAACAGTGAAATAATGGAACCAGGAGAAGGTGAGCTCTTGAGCCCAACACCTAAAATAGAGAATAAGGTTGTCCCGGTAACACCACCAGCAATAACGGAAAGGAACAGTGCTGGCTTCATTAAGATGTATGGGAAGTAGATTTCGTGAATCCCACCCAGGAAGTGGATGATGATTGCGGAAGGTGCAGAACCCTTAGCAGCACCCTTACCGAATAAGGCAAAGGCGAGCAGAACACCAAGCCCTGGACCTGGATCTGGTTCAAGCAGGAACAGAATTGACTTCCCTGCAGAAGCGGCTTGCTGAATCCCTAATGGGGTCAGAATCCCTTGGTTAATTGCGTTATTCAAGAACAGAATCTTCGCTGGTTCAATGAAGATGTTGGCCAACCACAGTAAGCTGTGACTGATCATCCAGTTAACCCCAGCAGCCATCACATTGGTAAATGCCGAGATGATTGGTCCCATCAGGAAGAACCCGATGATGGCCAGAATCATCCCAATGATACCGGCACTAAAGTTGTTGACGAGCATTTCGAACCCTTGACGAATCTTAGGTTGAACCGCATCGTCCCATTTCTTAATACACCAACCACCTAAAGGTCCCATCACCATGGCACCGATAAACATTGGCACGTTGGTCCCAACGATGACCCCCATCGTGGCAATAGCCCCAACGACCCCACCACGGTGGCTAGCAACCGCTGCACCACCTGAGTAAGCAATGAGAAGTGGCAATAAATAATTTTTCATTGGGTCGATCAATTTCGCGAGGTCGGCATTTGGTAACCAACCATCTTTAAGGAAGATGGCGGTAATCAAGCCCCAAGCGATGAAGGCACCAATGTTTGGTAAAACCATACCCGAAAGTTTTGTCCCAAAAGTCTGCATGGCAGACTTAATCCCCTTCTTGGCTGGTTTGCTTGCTTTTGTGTCCATTGCAAGCGCTCCTTTCTGTATCCGATTACAAATACATTGTAAACGCTTGCTGAAGCCGCTGACAAAAGCACATTTGGCACAAACCGCTGTGCCAAAACTGAAACCGGTGTCAAAATCCATTGATACAGGGCCTTGCCGCACTTTCGGCACGCATTTCAAATCATTGATACAGATGAATTAACGAATAGATACACAAAATTGGCACGAACTTTTTCTCTGGCATAGGCCGTAATTCGCAATCATCCCGATATCTTGTTGACATCGGTCTAGGCCGGTGTTATATTGGACTAGACCAAAAGAGGGAGGAATTTTCAGATGGACGTAAAAATTTTTGATAACGATGTTGAAGCAGGTAAGGCAGCTTTTGATATCATTAAGACTGGTATGGATAACGGTGCCAAGACACTTGGCTTAGCAACAGGTAGCACACCTGTTGAAATGTATAAGGCAATGGTAGCAAGCGATGTTGACTTCTCCAATATGACTTCTGTTAACTTGGACGAATATGTTGGCATGGCACCAGACAACGACCAAAGTTACCGTTACTTCATGCAAAGCCACTTGTTTGACGCAAAGCCATTCAAAGAAACTTTTGTTCCTAATGGTTTAGCAGCAGATCCAGATGCTGAAACAAAGCGTTACAACAAAGTAATCGCTGACCACCCAATCGATATCCAAGTTCTTGGTATCGGCCGCAATGGTCACATCGGTTTCAACGAACCAGGCTCACCATTTGATGCTGAAACTCGTAAGGTACCTTTAACACAATCCACCATCGACGCAAACGCACGTTTCTTCGATAAGGAAGAAGACGTCCCACGCTTTGCTTACTCCATGGGGATTGGTTCAATCATGAAGAGCAAGAAGATCTTACTCTTAGCATTCGGCGAAGATAAGGCTGATGCTATCCAAAAGATGATCGAAGGCCCTGTCACAACTGACGTGCCTGCATCTGTACTTCAAAACCACAAGGATGTTGTTGTCATCATCGACAAGGCAGCCGCAAGCAAGTTAAGCAAGTAATTCCATTTAAAAACAAAGAGGGCGCGATGCTACAACCAGTCGGTTGTGACATCGCGCCCTCTTTGTTGTTCCCCGTTATCTCTGAAACCACAAAAAACCTGATATCGCGATAAATCGCAACATCAGGTTTTCACGTGATTGGTTTCTTATGGGTGGTCAGGGGATCGAACCCTGGACCCACGGATTAAGAGTCCGTTGCTCTGCCAGCTGAGCTAACCACCCATGAATTGAGCTGCCATATTTGACAACTCAAATAGTATATCATGGGCAAAACCGGGACGCAAGCCCATTTTAGGATTAATGTTCAAATAATGGATGAATTGACTGGTTACTGCTAATCATCTTGATTCCTTGGCCGATCATTGGGCCAACAGACAGAATGACAAAGTTAGGCAATTGCTTTTCTTCAGGAATATTGATGGTGTCCGTCACCACAATCTTCTTCAAGTCGAGTTTTGCTAATCGTTCTGAGGCGCCTGCTGACAGCACACCGTGAGTTGCGGTCACATAGACATCCGCTGCTCCATTTTCTTGCAAGGCCGCATATGCGTCTTGAACGCGCACAGCGGTATCGATCATGTCATCCACGATAATGGTGTGCTTACCTGCCACATCACCGATGACACCGACGTTATCGTCACCAGGGCGCTTATCAACAATGGCAATCGGTGCCCCCAGCATTTCTGCCAGTTCACGCGCACGCTTGGTGCCACTGTGATCGGGTGCGATCACCACGACATCTTTGTCCAAACCAATTTCACGGAAGTATTCACCGGCTAGCGGCAGTGCCTGTAAGTGATCAACTGGAATATCAAAGAAACCTTGTAATTGATCTGCATGCAGGTCAACCGCGATGAAACGATCGATGCCGTCCATTTCGAGTAAGTTGGCGATCAACTTAGCCGTGATGGGTTCACGAGACCGTGCCTTCCGATCAGCACGCGCATACCCATAGTAAGGGACCACAACATTAATCAAATGCGCACTCGCACGCCGCATGGCATCCACTGTAATCATCAATTCCATGAAATTCTCGTTCACGGGATCTGAAACAGGTTGAATAATGAAGACATCTGCACCCCGCACACTTTCAGGAAGCTCAACTTGAACTTCACCATCCGCAAAGTGCTTAACTGAAATAGGTGACAATGGGACGCCAACTTCTTGAGCAATTTTTTCTGCAAGTGGCACATTGCCATTCAAGGCAAAAAGTTTAATTCCGACCATACATTCTCCCTCATTCATGCCGCTACCGGCATTGGCTTATTTGAAAGTTTCATTTTGTCCGTATATATGATTTCATTATACGCAATTTTAGGCAAAAAACCACGATTGTTCGTTAAGCCTGCGTAATAATTATAATAGGAGAAAATCGAGCTTTATCCTGGCTCAAACACGTGTTATTAAAAGCGATATGCTACACTGTTACTATTACATTATTGGAGGTTCTTTCATGTATAAAGCAGCAACTTTTTTGATCTCGACGGCACCTTATTTGATAACGACAAGCAAGTCCCACCTGAAAACCGACAAGCCCTCGCTGAACTGAAAGCAAATAACGTGTTACCCGTGATTGCGACAGGCCGCAATCATTGGGAAATTGCACCGATGTTAGATGCCAATCATATCGATACTTTGGTTGGCGCAAATGGCGCTTATGTGTGGTACAAGGGTGAAGCCATCGTCAAGAACGTTATCGATACCGACGTGCTCAACCGTGTCACCCAAGTCGCTAAAGAAGACGGTCTGCCAATCGCCTTTTATAATGAAAACACCGTCGCAATCACCATGAAGAATCAGATGACTCAAAACAACTACAAACTGGTTCATCAGGATCAACCGCGCGAAGATCCCGACTTCTACCAAAAAGGACCGGTCTTCATGTTCTTACTCTTCACCCCACAAAAGCCTATCGAGGCTGATATGCAGGCGAAGTACGAAAAGTTATTCCCTGAACTCACCTTCTATCGTAACAGTCCCTACGCAATCGATGTCGTGAACCACGGCGTAACGAAAGCGACTGGGATTCAAGCCCTCTTGAAGCAACCGGAATTGGCTGAAGCCACCACCTATGCCTTTGGTGATGGTAACAACGATATTCCTATGCTTGAATTCGCTGATTACGGCGTCGCGATGGGCAATGCGTTGCCACAAGTCGCTGCTGTGGCTCAATTCCAAACCACATCAAATCTCGATGGCGGGATTGTGAATGGCCTCAAGCATTATCATTTGATTTAGAGCGCGAACCCATACGGTTTGACTGTGAGCACTAACGGGACTCACGAAACAATCGTGGTTTTGACGATTGTCGGGAGTCATGGTAGGCGAAACAGGCAGTATGGGTGAGCGCGTTTAGAGCGCGACAATCCCCGGGTAGCAATCGAGTACTAACGGGCTTTGAAGGGCATGGCGGTCTGTGCCATGTGCAAAAAGCGAGTTAGACGGAGATTGTTGGGGATGGGAACGCGTTTAGAGCGCAATCAAAGGCGGTTAAGACATGAGGATTAGCAATAGCTTTGACAGAATCCGGGTTATGGATTCGGCGAAGCTGAGCTAACCGGAGTGTCTTGCCTTTGGGAACGCGTTTAGCGTGATTCCATACGGTTTGGCTGTGAGCACTCACGAAACTAGCGCTATAATTGCGATATGTCAAAGACCGCAAGCGTAATTAAACCCTCTCGCGGTCTTTGCGCACCATGACACATTAAAGGAGGGATTTCTATGCCAGATTGGTTAACTTGGCTTTATGACCGTGCTAAAGCCCTCATTATCTTTGCGGCTGCCATTATGCTTGTCGAGGCTTATCAATGGCCATTGCTATTCGCTGCATCGGCATCCAAACAAAGTCTATGGCGACGTGATTGGTTTTTACTGCTCACCTTGGGGTTAACGGCAATTGCGGTCATCTTACTCCTGCGCTTTGTCTACCGCCGACAACTCAAGCAGCACAATCCGCTGAATATTCATCGTCAACCGATGACATCCACGCGCTTCTTCTTTATGTTTTTATGTACATCTTGGTGTTGGCCGTCAATGTCCTGGTGAGTCGCTTCGGCACGCCAGGCAACCAACAGAGTCTGAATCAGATTTCTTCGATCTGGCCCTACACCTTAGCCATCATGGCCGCCGTCTTTGCGCCTTTCATTGAAGAATTCGTCTTCCGCGGTCTCTTCATGAATCTCTTTTGGAATAAGGACAATTCGCTCAATAATGTGCTCGCCGTTGTGACTTCTGGCCTCGCATTTGGCTGGTTACACGAACCACGAATATCAGTTTTCCTTCTCGTTTATGCGTCAATGGGGATGGCACTGGCCGCTGCTTACCGTTACAATCGCGATTTGCGCTACTCCATTGGTTTACACATGACGATTAATCTCATTCCAGCGATTGCGATGTTACTTCGGTAATTCGGATATTTCGCCTTTTTCGATACCAAGGACGCGCTTTTATTCGTGAAAATAATTTCGCCTAAAAAAGTGAAAAAAAAAACTTTTTGCGACTGATTCGTTGATTTAGCAACCCCCTAATTTTGGCTGTCAAAAGTCAAGATTGACTTTTACGAAACTGTGTTCGGGTAAGTCCTGCACGTTTTCACGGGATTGTGAACGATTTTTCACAAATAAAACGAGCGATGCGCTGAGCCCATTTTTCGAAACGAATCTGCTATAATCAATAACGCAATCAAAAATCGATTGGATCCACGATACCAATATGGAGGCGTTATTGATGCTCGATCAAACGAAATTAAATCAAATCTGGATTGATGAATCCACCTACATTACTATTATCCCGGATGCCGCATATAACCTTGAGGTATGGGAAAATACATCTGGCCGGGATCACCGGATGGCACGGATGGACTACAAGTACCATCGTGACACCTTCGCTGGATTCATCTATCGCTTGTGTCCTGACATCAATTTGCTACAAATCCATAAAATCCAAAAACAAATCAATCCATTCTTCGATCTCGAGGTATAGGAGGCGATTCTATGACGCAGCTCTTCATTCTGACGATTGTCGCACTGATTACAACGCTTGTGGTTATCTACCTGGAATGGCGGACCAAACAAGTTTCCAAGCTCAACACGGGTATCAAGGCGGCGCTCGCTGTCGTGCTGGTCGGCTTGCTGATCAGCCTCATCATCGTCAAGTAGTGATGCGATCAAAAAAGAGAGATGACAACCCAATCAGGGCCTGTCATCTCTCTTTTTGCGTTCATTCTATTGTTACTGCATTTAGCCGCAGCAGCTGTGATTATTACCCAGGACATGCAGATTAGGCGAATAAACCTAATCGACCGATGCGGGCCGCCGCTTCCTGAAGCCGTTCTGGGGATGTCAGTAGACCGATGCGGACATAACCTTCACCGTAGTCGCCAAAGCCACGGCCATCAGCGACCGCAACATCCGCTTGATCCAGTAGTAATTGACTGAACTCGCCACTGGTGTAGCCTGCAGGCACTGGCATCCAGGCGTAGAAAGTCCCTTGACTCGGTGTCGCGTGCCAGCCGATTTGATCAGCGGCCTGGTACCACGCGTCACGCCGTTTTTGATACAGGGCCACTAATGATGCCACGCTGCTCTGATCGCCGTTCAGAGCGGCCACACCAGCCTCTTGCACGGCTGGGAAAACACTGACCAGCATGTGATCTTGAATCAGGTTGATGGCTTCAATCAGATCCTGATTGCCGGCCGCAAAACCAATGCGCCAACCGGCCATGTTATAGGTCTTTGATAAGGTGTAGAACTCGATGCCGACGTCCTTGGCCCCGGGTGCCTGCAAGAAACTGACGGGCCGCTTATCCGGTGTCCCTAGCGCGCCATATGCAAAATCGTGAACGACTTTAATGTCATGTTGCCGAGCAAAATCGACTGTCTCCTCGAAGAATTCAGGTGTTGCCACCGCTCCGGTTGGATTATTGGGATAGTTCAGATAGAGCAGTTTGGCCGCTTCTGCCACTTCAGGCGCGACCTGCGTGTAATCCGGCAGCCAATCGTGCTCGGCCGTAATCGGCAGCAAGTCTAATGTCGCTTGAGCGATCGCCACCCCGGACAGATAATCCGGATAGCCCGGGTCAGGTAATAGGATGTGCTCACCCGGATTGAGCCAAATCTGGGGCAATTCGACTAGGCCGCTTTTTGAACCCGCAACCACGGCGATTTCCGTTTCGGGATCGAGCGTGACGCCATATTCGCGTTGATAAAAGTCCGCCGCGGCTTGCTTGAAATCCGGTTGGCCGCGAAACAACGAATACTTGTGATTCTTGGGGTCTGCCACCGCCTGTTGTGCGGCGGCGACAATATTGGCTGGTGTTGGCTGATCGGGATTGCCCTGACCCAAATTGATCACATCATGGCCCGCCGCAATCCGTGCATTAACATTTTTCACTAGTGTTGCAAAAAATTGTTGTGGTAATCGTTCACTCAAATCTGACATGTGCTGCGCCTCCTCTAGAATGCTTGAACAATCGAACCCTTGAATGTCTTTTTGATGTAATCGCGAATGGTTTGTGACTGATACAGCTTCTTGATGGTCTTCACAAACTTGGCATTCTTATCGCTGGTCTGAACCACAAAGTAGTTTGGATAAGGGTTGTTAACCAGTGGTTCGTGGTAAATCGCGTTGTCGTTGATATTGAGCCCCGCATCAAAGGCGAAGTTTGTGTTGATGGCGGCGGCTTGCACATCACTCAGGTGGGTTGGCAATTGTGAAGCTTCCAGTTCCTCAATCTTCAGATTCAACGGATTAGAAGTGACATCCGCCTTGGTCGCATTCGTTGTCACACCCGCTTTGAGCTTGATTACGCCGGCCTTTTTCAAACAGCTGCAAGGCCCGCAGTTCATTGGCAGGATCATTGGGTACCGCAATGGTGTCGCCCTTCTTCAAGTCCTTGAGTGACTTGATGTGCTTGGAATAAACACCCATGGGAAAGGCCACTGTCTTAAAAGCATCGGTAATCTTGAAGTCCTTTTGCTTGATCTGAGTCTTTAAGAAACCCAGTGTCTGATAACTGTTTCCTTGCAGGCTGCCATCGTTCAATGCCACGTTTGGCGTGTTGTAATCCGTGAATTCCTTGAGCTTAATGGTTAAGCCATCCTTCTTCGCTAACTTGGCCACCTGCTTCATGATCAGTTCGTGAGGGCCCGTGGTGACCCCAATTGTGACGGTTTGATTCTTGCTATCACTGCTACTCTTTGTTGGCCACAAGCGGCAATCAACAAACCTAATCCCAAAATCGCGACTGCTAACCCACTGCGTTTAATCCATTGCTTCATGTTACTTCCTCCTTATATTCAACCAACAAAA
>NZ_BBBX01000011.1 GCF_001311785.1 Lacticaseibacillus saniviri JCM 17471 = DSM 24301
CGACAAGCCCCGGGTAGCAATCGAGTACTAACGCAAAAAATCGACCTCAACACCCCCGCATGGGACTGTTAAAGCCGATTTTATACATCGCTATCTTTATTTTTCTTCGCCGATACCATCCAGATTGTTGGCAGCAGAGAAATCGAGGCGCACGGTCTTGGCATTATCCTTCACGATCAGAATGTAGCCATGGCCCAAGAAATCCTTTGGCCCACTGTAAGTAATGGGGAATTCTTGTGCTGGTGCGAGTTGGCCCTGAATGACCATCGCATAGATTTCGTCATCCGTTGAGTCATCTGAAAAAGCAATCGCTACAGGTGAGGTCACAATTTGACCAGCCTTGTTCATGACGTTGATGACGTCAAAAATTGCCTTGCTGACTTCTTCAGGGAATACTTCTGCGACCGCATCACTCACGCGGCGCTTTTTGGTTAATTCGTACATGGAATCGTTCCTCTCTTGTCCGTAATGCAGACAGCATATCACAATTAATAGGCGTTTCACAATCGACGCCATATAAAAATGGGCCGCTATCAGCGACCCATTTTTGTTATTTCAATTGTTTAAACGACCAAGCTGAGCAACAGCACGCCGGCTAAACCAGCCACCGCGATGATGGTTTCGAGCACCGTCCAAGTCATCAATGTTTCCTTAACGGAGAGATCGAAGTATTCCTTGAACATCCAGAACCCGGCATCGTTAACGTGACTTGCGGCCAAGCTCCCGGCACCGATAGCGAGTACCATCAGTGCAGGATCAACACCGGCCGTCTTCATCAGTGGTAAGACTAATCCGGCAGCGGTTAATGCGGACACGGTTGCGGAACCCAGTGCCACACGCAGAATCACAGCAATCAACCAGCCCAGAATCAATGGTGACACATTAGCTGATGCGAACAGATTCTTAACAGAATCTCCAACACCACCATCGATCAGCACTTGCTTGAAGGCACCACCACCACCGATAACCAGCAGCAGCATCGCGATTGACTTCACGGCTTCTTCCAGCGTGTTCATGATTTGTGGTGTTGCGATCCGACGATGATAACCCATGGCCCACATCGCAAACAGCAAGGAGATCAACATCGCGATACTTGGTGACCCGATAAACTCAATCACGTTATCAATCGCGGATGGGTTCTTTGGTGCGACACCGTTATGCACGACTAGTTGATAGATGGTCGTGATCGCCATCAAGATAACTGGGAACAGTGAGGTTAAGACAGACAAACCGAAACTTGGTGTGTCTTCCAACTTGAATTCTTTTTGAGGACCTAATGCCTTGAGGTTACCAGCATGTTCAAAGGCGCTTGGCACATACTTGCGGGCAATCTTGGTGAACAAAATTCCGGCCAAGTAGACCGTTGGAATTGCCACAATAATCCCGTAGAGCAAGACTTTACCCGCATTAGCACCCAGGACTGCGGCAATCGCAGTTGGTGCTGGGTGAGGTGGTAAGAATCCGTGTGTGACAGACAATGCGGCCGCCATTGGAATCCCCAAGCTCAGGATTGGCACGCCGGCTTCAATCGCAATCGCAAAGACGATTGGCACTAACAGCACGATCCCGACTTCAAAGAACAACGCAATCCCGATGATAAAGGATGCCAGAACAACCGCAATCTGCAGCCGTTTACGACCAAACTTATTAATTAAGGTATGCGCAATCCGATAAGCACCACCCGCATCAGCGACCAGGCGACCCAACATCGCCCCGAAACCAAAGACGAGGGCTAATTCCCCTAATTGGCTCCCAATCCCGTTTTGAATACTTGTCGCAATTTTACCTGCTGGCATGCCTAAGCCCAGTGCCACAACCACTGATGTGATAATCAATGACACATAGGTGTTCATCTTGAATTTGATAATCAAGAGTAATAAGAGCGCAATACCCAGTAATAATACCAGTAATTCCATGATTTACTCTCCTCCGCTCCATTTTTGACAATTATGATAGTTGTACCCGGCCTATTCGTCAACCGCTTACATTTATGATTTAAAAAACAAGGGGCTGCCCCCTAGTCTTCTTCCGCTAATTTGGCGCGTGGGTTAGGATGATTGCGTTGGAATTCCGCAATCGAACTGTATTCACCAGAGAGTTCACGTGTTAAGCGAATCCAGATTGGCAACAATTCCCGATATACTTCAAAATTTGCTTCGTTTGGTTTGTGGGTATTGGTGACCCCGACCATGTCTTTGACGACACTGAGATCATCCACGATACCCAGACTCTTCATCCCCAGAACAACGGCGCCTAATGCGGAGCTTTCAAAACTTTCTGGAATATTGACTTCTTGTTCGAAGATGTCAGCTAACATCTGCCGCCACAATTCACTGCGGGCGAATCCGCCCGTTGCTTGAATGGCCTTAGGCTTGCCAGCAACCCCTTCAATCATCAACATGACCATGTAGAGGTTGTAGACGATGCCTTCGAGTGCGGCCCGAACCATGTGGGCCCGTGTGTGTTGTCGTGAAAGCCCAAAGAAGCTCCCGCGGGCATTCGCATCCCAAATTGGTGCCCGTTCACCACCAAGATAAGGGTGGAACAACAGGCCATCAGCACCGGCTGGAATCTTAGAAGCGATATCCGTCAAAATTTCATAGGAATCGACTTGCATCTGTTCCGCGGTAATTTTTCTGGTGCGAACAATTGATCACGCACCCAACGGAAGACAATCCCACCATTATTGACAGGACCACCGACAACCCACTTACCGTCATCCAAGTAGTAAGTGAACAAGCGGCCTTTAGGATCCACGACGGGCTTGTCGACCACGACACGCACCGCACCAGATGTTCCGATAGTAACCGCTAAGACACCTGGGTCAATTGCGTTGACACCCAAGTTACTGAGCGTCCCATCACTCGCACCCATGATGAATGGTGTTGCTGGATCGATGCCTGTCACTGAGGCATATGACGCGGACATACCAGTCAATTGATACTCTGTTGAGACCAATTCTGGCAACTGCTCGCGCTTAACACCGGTTACTTCGAGGGCTTGGTCGTCCCAATCCATGTTGAAAATATTGAACAGCCCTGTGGCAT
Organism: Lacticaseibacillus saniviri JCM 17471 = DSM 24301; assembly: GCF_001311785.1. GTDB lineage: Bacteria > Bacillota > Bacilli > Lactobacillales > Lactobacillaceae > Lacticaseibacillus > Lacticaseibacillus saniviri. The sequence continues at coordinate 3,048 of NZ_BBBX01000011.1, forward strand.
TGGCCAGTGAGTAATCTTGAACATATTTGCCGAATAACCGGTACAAAATATAGTCCTTGATACCAATAAAATGAGCGGTTTGGTTGAACAAGTCAGGTTGTTCAGCCTTGAGCCATAACAACTTAACCATTGGTGACATCGGATGCGTTGGCACACCGGTCTTGGCGAATAATTCAGCACCAACACCACTGGCTTTCAAGTCTTCGGCATACTTAGCCGCACGATTGTCCGCCCAGGTAATCACACGGGTGAGGGGCTTGTTATCCTTATCCATCAAAATCAGACTGTGCATCGCTGCAGAGAAGGAAACACCCTTCAATTCACCCGGTTGCACCTTGCCCTTGCGCATGACCTCGGTTAAACCCGCAATCACCGCTTCAAAAATTTCTTCTGGATCTTCCTCAGCCATATCTGGTGTATCTTGATACAACGGATATGGATTATTCGCATAGGCATGAGACTGCCCTTTCATATCGAATAAAACAACTTTGGTACTGGTTGTGCCTAAGTCAACACCAATCATGTAATCCATTGTGCTCGCCTCCATTTTTGTCACACGCTATTTACGATCAACCGCATGCCCACCGAACTGATTCCGTAAGGCAGCAACCACTTTACCAGTGGTGGTGTCTTCTTCTTCAGAGCGGTAACGCATCATTAATGAGCTGGAAATAACGGGCGTTGGGACGTGTAACCGAATTGCTTCTTCAACCGTCCAAGCACCTTCGCCACTACTATGCATGACACCTTTGATTTCTTCAAGTTTGGGGTCTTCGCTGAAGGCAGATTCTGCTAATTCCATCAGCCAGCCACGAATAACGGACCCGTGACTCCAGACCTTGGCAACTGCTTCGTTGTCATAATCGAATTCACCCTTGGTCAAAACGTCAAAGCCTTCACCGATAGCCTGCATCATGCCGTATTCGATCCCGTTGTGCACCATCTTGAGGTAGTGACCGCTGCCGGCACGTCCTGTATAGAGGTAACCATCCTTTTCGGCAATGGCTTGGAATAATGGTTCGATTTCGTTGAAGACTTCCTTATCGCCACCAATCATGAAGTTTCCATCTTGACGTGCGCCAGACATCCCACCCGATGTCCCAACATCAAAGAAGTGAATGCCTTTTTGGTGCAGCATTTCAGCATGAGCCAGAGAGTCTTTATAGAAAGAATTCCCGCCATCAATCGCAATGTCTTCCGCTTCGAGCAGTGTTGACAGGCTTGTCATCGTTGCATCTGTTGGCTTGCCCGCTGGTACCATGACCCAAACAATCCGTGGTGTGCTTAATTGTGCGACCAAATCTTCCAACTCGATGCCGCCGTGGCACCGGTTGTTGTGACTTCTTGACGCGCTGCTTCATTCAAGTCAAATGCGACAACCTCAATATCGTGGTCGCGCATGTTCTTCACGAGGTTCATACCCATCTTGCCTAATCCGATCATCCCAACTTGCATGTTTGCCTGCCCCATTTCTTAATTGTTGCCCTTATTATATGTAAATTATTTACATATTGCAAGCGTTTACACGAAAATTATTTTCTCAAGCGGTTACAAGTGCTATACTCAAAATAAAGCATCACTTGTGCATAAGGAGGACTTATCATGACGAGTTTCAGAATGCGGCTTCAAGCATATCAAGCAAATCTCAGTGACACAGAACAACGGCTTGCGGACTATTTGAGCGCGCACCAATCTGAAGCCAGTCACCTGACGATTTCGGCGCTCAGCAAAGCCACCCACATTTCAACAGCGACCATTTCGCGCTTCGCTAAGAATTTGGGCTTTCAGAATTTTCAAGCCTTGAAAATGGCATTGGCTCAACCAGACAGTCAGGCCAGCACCTTATTTGTTGAAATCAGTCCACACGATTCACTGACCAAGATGGCCAGCAAGATTTTCCATTCGAATATCGACGCCCTTGAGGCCACCAATGCGGCACTCACAGAAGATCAGCTCGAACAGGCCACCGACTTGATCACCAACGCAGAACACGTCGGCCTATACGGGTTGGGTGCCAGCAATATCGTCGCCCTGGATGGCTATCACAAGTTCCTGCGCACCCCGATTGATGTCTTGTACGCCCAAGACTATCACATGCAATTAATGACGTTAACGCGCCTAGGACCCAATGATGTCGCCATCATCGTGTCACACTCCGGCGAAAATCACGATGCCATCGCACTGGCGCAGCTGGCATGCGATCGCGGTGTGCCCGTCATTGTCATCACCAGCTCGGCGAATGCCACCCTGACCAAGCTAGCCGATGTCACCCTGTTATCAATTGCTGAAGAATCCCAGTACCGCACAGAAGCACTCCATGCGCTGATCGCACAGATGAGTTTGATGGATGCACTCTTCATGTTGACGGCCATCAAGACGGATAGTCAAACCGCGGCGGTGTTCCGCGACATTCGGCAAGAAATTCAAAAAACACGCGAATGAGGTCACTATGAAAAAGGAACGTTTTGAAGCTTTCAGCGATGCCGTTTTGGCCATCGTGTTAACCATTTAGTTTTAGAAATACACCTGCCCAGTGATGACCACTCCCTGCAGGCACTCATTGAAATTGCCCCAGAGTTTCTGGCCTATGTATTCTCCTTCATCTTGATTGCGACCATGTGGGTGAACCACCACTACCTGTTCTCACAGGTCAAGACCATCAATAATCGCATCATCTGGACAAACATTGTCTTGTTGTTCTGGTCGTCGCTACTGCCCGCCACCACCGCCTGGATCGGGACCAATATTCACTCCCAAATTGCGGCGGTCTTATATGCCATCAACATTGTGTTCTACAACATCTCGTTTGCCTTCTTGCGCGAGAGTGTCACCGCCAGCAATACCATTGTCAAACCCAAACGCGTCACAGAATGGGTTTCCTTTGGCATCAACGTGCTCACCTTAATCATCACCTTTTTCTGGCCACCATTTGTCTTTATCGGCCTGATCACTAACGTCTTGCTGTGGGCGATGCCGCATTTGGTCACACAACTGAATTAACAAACACATTATTGATGGCAGTATCAGTTGATTAACACAGTTACATCGTGCTAGAATTAGAGCATACAAAAAGGCACTGTGAGCAACCACAGTGCCTCGGCAAATCGCTTTACGGCGACTAGCATCAACAGTATTTAGTTACATCATAACCGTTTTCAGCCGGCCAGCCGAACGGTTATTATTGGTTTTGTCAGACATGATTGCCACAATCAGCGCACCAAAAGCGATTGTTACACCGCTATAAGACGCCAAAAGTGACAACACTTCGAAAGTGTTCATGCTGGTCATATTCCCAATAAAAATTTTCCATAGGCATCACTCCAATGCATTTGCGTGTTGAAGTTAGCCACCGTTCGATTTGTTGATTTTAAGTTTACCTAAATTGATGGTACCTTGCAACTTGAAAAAAGTGAATCTATACACGGAACAACATGTACACTATCTATTACCACTCAACCTATGGGTCTCATATCCCTCTATTCTCGCTAATAGCACCCGTGTGTATTTTTCACGCAAAAATCCCATAACCATTGTATTGGTTATGGGATTTTTGTATCTCTAGAATGTTGCTGTATCTGGATCCGTTGCTTCGCCCGCCACACCGTGCAATTGATCAATCAATTCCATATCGTGGTGTGACAATTCGAAGTCAAATAATTCAGCGTTCTCGTTAATGCGATCCGCGTGCACAGACTTTGGTAATGGCACAAAGTCGTGTTGCAGTGACCAGCGCAAGACTAACTGGGCAACTGACTTGTTGTAGCGTTCCGCCATCTTTTGTAAAGCAGGCACATCAAAGATTTTCCCTGTGCCCAGTGGACTATAGGCCTCACTGATAATATTGTGTGCTTCATTGTAAGCCACGACTTCTGGCTGTAAATCACTTGGATTCAAGAAGATTTGGTTGACCATTGGCGCCACACTGGCGGTTTTCATCAACGTGTCAAAGTGGTGAACACGGAAATTGGAAACCCCAATGGCACGCGCCTTCCCTGACTTCAAGATTTCTTCCATGGCGCGCCATGTTTCAGCAATTTGATTGTCAAATTGATCACGCAAGGCTGCGGGATTTGGCCAGTGAATCAAGTAAAGGTCCAAATAATCTGTATCCAGTCGCAACAATGATTGGTCGACGGCCTTCAACGCTTCTTGATAGCCGTGATCACTGTTCCAGAGTTTTGTCGTCAAGAAGTAATCGTGCCGGTTCAAACCAGAGGCCTTCAATCCAGCACCCACACTCTCTTCATTGCCATAGGCTGCGGCTGTATCAATGTGGCGATACCCAGCAGCTAAGGCCGCTTCAACACTCGCCTTTGCGACATCACCATCAGGCGTTTGCCAGGTTCCAAAACCCACAATTGGAATTTCGACACCGTTACTCAAAGTTTGAACATCCGTTAACTTGGTTAAATGTGTCATCTGTTTGTTCCCCTTTTCATGTCAATTTCACTTATTAGCTTACCACAACAAAAGAACATAAAAAAAAAGAAGTTGTCACCCTACCCCGTTGGCAGGGTGACAACTTCAATTTTGGGAACGCGTGCTTAGACGCGCTCAACCGCACTGCCTGTTCCGCCTAACCCGACTTGCCATAATTGCCAAAACCGCAATTATCTTGCAAGTCCCGTTAGTGCTCACAGCTAACCCGTGTGGCTTCACGCTCTTAGTGCATCCAAGGACCGCGGCCACGGCCACCACCGAAGTGATGAGGATGTGGCATCCGACCACGCATGTCTTCAAAGTCAGGGGCAACCTTCTTCACGTTCTCAACCAACTTGGTCAAGCTCGTGATCAATTGATCCTGTTCTTCTTCAGAGATACCGTCGAACAAGCCGTCGCGTAATTGTTGGCGATTTGCCTTCATGGTCTCGATGAACTTCTTACCGTCATCGGTCAAATGAATGTGGGTGACACGCTTGTCGTCTTCGGAGGTTTCACGGGTAATGAAGCCATCCTCTTCCAAACGTGCTAAGCCCGCGCTCACAGAGCTAGGACGAATATCGAGTTGTTCAGCGATTTCACTGTTGGTTAAACCGTCATTTTCTTTAATTAAACGAAGAAGCCGCATTGGGCCCCGACCACCTTGGCGTGGGCCTTGGTCGTCGTGATGGCGATGCATGGCCATCATTCCGGGAAAGCCGTTTAACTGGTGCAACAAGTGCATAATGGTTTGCGTTTTATCTGCCATTTTGAGTACTTCCTTTTATTTTATTTAGTTAGTATTTGTATAAACTAACTAATAAGTATAATACTCGCTACCAATCGTTATGTCAACCCCTCAAAAAAGCGAAACAACAGCGTTTACGCCATTTGTTCCGCCTCGCTAAAAATTATTTTGTTATTTTATGCCTGATAACGCTGTTCACCATTCAGGTAAGTCTCGGCTAAGGTCATGTCAGGATTCAAGACCAAGTAATCCGCATCGCGTCCCGGCAGAATGCTCCCACACTTGTCATTGACTTGGCAAGACTTGGCAGCGGTATAGCTCGCCATCTTCACGGCATCTTCTGGTGTGACACCATTCCAGTCGACCACATTCTTGATCGCTTCGTCGAGTTTTAGAATCGAACCCGCCAAGCTGTCACCATCCTTCAACCGTGCCATGCCATCCTTAACGTAGACTGGGAATTCGCCTAAGACATAATCGCCATCGGGCATCATGCCGGCCCGCATGCAGTCAGTAATCAACGCAACGTGTTCCGGTGTCTTTTCACGAATCAAACTCCCAGCGACTTCCGGCCGCACATGATGACCATCACAGATCAGTTCATCATCGACTTGTTGCAGATACATCGCAGCACCGACCATGCCGGGTTGGCGGTGATTCAAGCCGCTCATCCCGTTGAAGGTGTGTGTGAAGACCGTGGCGCCGGCTTCAATCGCGGCCTTGGCTTGTTCAAAGGTTGCGGAGCTGTGGCCCAGTGCAACCACGGTGCCATCCGCTGTGACCTTCTCGGTGAAGTCAACAGCGCCAGCGCGTTCTGGCGCAATCGCGATTTTCTTCAATAGGCCTTTTGCTGATGCTTGCCATGCCTTGTATTCATCGACACTAGGGTCCTTGAAATACTTAGGATTCTGCGCACCCTTATGTTCTGTGGTGAAGTATGGCCCTTCAAAATAAATGCCTTGAATCTTGGCACCGGTCTCTTCACCCGCGTGCGCACCGATTGTCTGACAGACCGCGTTCAATTGATCAAACGAACCGGTCAGTGTTGTTGGCAACCAACTCGTTACCCCAGCCTTTAACAAGCCTTCTGACATTTCCTGAATCGCGGACCAGTCGTTATCCATGACATCATGGCCGAGTAACCCATGGATATGGGTATCGACTAACCCAGGTGCAATCCACTGGTTGCCCTTATCGACAATGCGACCTTCTGGCTTATCAGTTTCAGGATAATAGTTGCCAAACTTGCCCTCATCGGTCACTTCGAGATAACCACCATTTTCGGTATTGGACTTCAAAAAGAATTTTGCTGCGTGAATATAATACGTCATATTACTTTCCTCCATTGAAAGAGGTTGCGACAAACAAGTTCATCGCAACCTCCTTTCTAATCCTTTTGACTAAAGTGCTGCTGGCCATGCGAACAGGCCAAAGAATGAACCGATGAGACCGATCAGTAAGGTAATCCCAATCAGGGTCAGTGGGCTCTTCCCCTTCTTCAACATCCAGTAGCAGAAGAAGGTGTATGCCAGTGGTAACAGCGCTGGCATGATTTTATCGAGAATCCCAGCCTGCAGGTCGATCTTCATCTTGCCGATGGCGAACTTCCCATAAATACCATCCAGACTGAACTTGATGTAGGTTGCGGTTAAGCCACCGACAACAGCCAACCCGATAATGGTTGCCGCACGTGAGATCTTTTGCGTATTCTCACGCATCGAGGCAATCGCTCGCGTCCCGGTGTTATACCCATAATTCATTAACCAGAACAACAGACCAAAGTGAACCGCGTTGAATAAGAGTAAGAACAGGATAGGACCGAAGATGTTCCCCTGTTGTGACAGTGAAACCCCAATCCCACCGGTAATTGGCAGTAAGGTTAACCAGAACAAAGCATCCCCGATACCACCCAGAGGGCCCATCAAGGCAACTTTAATCCCACGAATCGTGGACCGGTTTTCCTTGTTTTCTTCCATCGCGATAATCACCCCTTGAACAAAGGTGACTAAGAATGGGTGCGTGTTGAAGAATTGCATATGATCGAGCAGTGAATAGCCCAAATCCTTTTGTTCTTATGAATCTTGGTCAGGCCAGGAATCAGACTGTATGTCCAGCCCCCACCTTGCATCCGCTCGTAGTTGAAGGACGATTGCAACATCAGCGAACGCCAAACCATTTATGCAAGTCTTTCTTGGTAATGACTTTTTCAACGGATGGATCTTCATAAGTGTCGGGAATTTGTAAGTTCTCAACATCTTTAATCATTTCATCAGATGCCATTGCTGTAATCCTCCTCTTCATCATCATCGTCTAAGCCCGTGTCTGTTGGTGCTGCGGGTTGTGCAGGCGTGTTATTGTTGCGGTTCAAGAAGAAGTCGTAAGCCGCAACGGATGCTGCAAGTAATGCAATCGCCAAAATTGGTAACTTCCCATATGCGGCAGCGATAAACCCAGCCACGAAGAACGGTGCGTATTCGATTTTCCACATAATCTTCAGTAACATTGCGAACCCAACGGCTGGCATCATCCCACCAGCGGCCTGGAAGCCACCCAGAATCCAAACAGGAATGGCCTTAACCGCAGCGGTAACGACACTTTGCCCGAAAATAGCAGGTAAGAATGCCATAATGAAGAACCCAATGAATAAGATGACTGGTTCAATCCACGCCATGCGATCCATTTTCTTGGTATCACCATTAACCGCAGCGAGATCCATGGTGTGCATCAATGGTGCTAAAGCAGTGAACAATAAGGTAATAATGGCTTGAACAGCAACTGAGAATGGCACCGCAACCCCGACGGCCACTTCAGGCTTCAAACCTGACAGCAGTGCAAACAGTGTCCCGATAACCCCACCAATAACAACGTTGGGTGGTTGTGCCCCAGCAAGTGGCACCATCCCAGCCCAAACTAATTCCAGTGTCCCACCAGTGATAATCCCGGTCGTTGGATCGCCAAGAATAATCCCGATGACAGCACCCGTAACGATTGGCCGGTGAATATGCGTCAACCCATTAAATTGGTCAATCGCCGCAATCCCAGCCCACAAACCAACTAGAATGGCTTGTAAAACGGTAACGTCATGCATGTCTATACCTCCTCAAAAGTATGTGTTTATAACAATGGCGTTTATGCCTTTGCTAACAGATCCATTAAATCGGTGGCGCGCTCGTTTGGAATCCCCTGCACTTCAAGTTGAATCCCCATGTTGTGCAATTCATTGAAGGTGTCGATATCGTCTTGGCTCACAGAAACGGTGGCAGATAATTGTTTCTTACCTTCTGCGAAGTGTAAGTTCCCGATATTCAACTTCTTGATTGGCACGCCACCCTTAATCAGGGCTAATGCATCTTGCGGTGTCCGAATCACCAACAGAATTTTCTGCGTTGGGGCCGCTTTGCCAATCACCCGAATCGTCTTTTCAATTGAGAAGAAGCGAATCCCAACCGTATCCGGAATGACCATTTCCATCAAGTTCTGTTGCACGGAATCCTTGGACACATCGTCATTAGCGACCACAATCAGGTTCGCACCAATTGTGTTCACCCAAGTCATCCCAACTTGCCCGTGCACTAATCGATTATCAATCCGTGTTACAAGAATGTTTGGTTCTGTCATCACTAATTCCTCCTTATTGATTAACCTTTGTAGTCGTGTAAAATAACGCCCTTTACCACGCGATTAACGGTCCCTGTTGGTGATGGTGTGTCGGGCAGATTGCCCACCTTAACGGAGCTCAGCAGCGCCACAGTTTGAGCAAACATGATGTCTGGCAGTGCGAGATAAGCTTCAGGTAAGTTCACATCACCGTTAGCAAAGAAGAAGTTCTCACCGCTAAAGTTGTTTGCCGCAGAAATTCCGACCGCAACCACACGCTTAGCAATGTGATCACCATTGATTTCTTCCATCACATCCACGTCGTATTGGCGGGTGTAGTCATTGTTATTCAGGAAGTCAAAGACCAGGGTCTTATCGTTCACGAATGACTTTGGCCCATGCCGGAAGCCCATTGAGGTGTCAAAGACGGTCGCATATTGGCCAGCTGTGAGTTCGAGAACCTTGAGCTGAGCTTCACGGGTTAAACCGCCTAAGCTACCGGAACCCAAGTAGGTGATGCGGGCGAAGTCTTCATTCACGATGTCTTGAATTTCTTCTTCACGCATCACAACTTCGTGACCCATGTCAGAGATTTCTTTGACCCAGGCAGCTTTATCGCTATCACTTGCCGTATCAAAGACCAACAAGGCAGTCAGTGTCATGCAAGAGAAACTGCCCGTCATCGCAAAGCCCTTGTCGTTTGAGCCAGCGGGTTGTAGTAAAACCAGATTGCTTGCTTCGCCTTCAGCGCGCTTGGCGAGTTCCCCGTCTGGTGCGCATGTAATCGTGATTTGATAGAGATGCTTCACCACTTGTTCAGCCAGCTCAACGGTCTTCACACTCTCTGGTGAGTTCCCACTACGCGCAAACGAGACCAAGATTGTTGGTGTATCCGCTTCCAAATTATCGTATGGTGAAGACACGATATCCGTCGTTGGAATGGATTCGAAGCGATACTTGCTGCGATCTCCATGCATGCTCAGATAGGGTTTGATCGTGTCCCCAACGTAAGCGGATGTACCAGCGCCGGTGAAGATGACCCGAACGATACCCGTTGTTTCGTTTTGAACCTTCTCGAGAAAGGCGGCGATATCAGCCTTATGTGCTTCATATAAGTCATGTGCTTCGAGCCACAGTGCGGGTTGCTGCTTGATTTCACTCGTTGTGATATTGGCACCCATCTTGATCAAATCTTCAATACTCTTTTCAAACATTGGTAGTCCTCCTTGTTGGTTTAAATACCGTCTTCATCATCATCAGGGGTTTGACGCTCGGTCTGCTTGAACGCCACCACGCCGGATTGACCGGCTGTAATCGCGGCTTGTTCAAATTGGTCAACATTCAGTTCACGCTGGAAGAGTACTTCCATAATCATTGAGACGTTTGTCCCCGACAGGACAGTGACCGCATCGTGAGCGGTTTTGTACATCACCGCTTGATTGAAGGGTGTTCCACCTGGAATATCGGTGAAGAACGCCAATCCTGTGATCTCCCCCAGGTCGCTCACAGCTGTTTTAAATCGTTCTTGCAGCTGATCCGCTGTCATGCCTTCTTCAAAATCAATGGCGATTAATTTGTCTTGGTCACCACTGAGTAATTTGATTGTGCTTTGAATCCCGGTCGCAAAATGACCGTGACCCGTAATAATAATGCCTATCATGCTATGCCTCCTATCATCCGTTGATATGATGAACCTGATAAACAAATTGATCTGAGCGTGCCACACTCAACGTGTACTCGATCACGTTATGGTGGTCACTGTACGTGGTGCGCTGCACATTGAGGCCCGGTGAATCCGCTGGGACCGCCAGCAAATTGGCATCATTTGCGCCAATCGAGCTGGCAAAAAAGGCTTCGTTGGCTTCCGCAATGGTCACGTGATAATGATCTTTCATCACGCTATAGAGCGCTGTGTTGTTCAGCAGATCAACCGTGAAATCCGGAAAAATCGTGCCTGGCAAGTAAGTGCGTTCAACCATCAGTGGCATGCCATCACCGATTCGGATGCGTTTCAACTTGTAGACTTTCGCACCCAGTGGCAGATTCAAGTTCTCAGCGATGTATTTATTGGCTTCAATCGTGTGGAGATACAATATTTTGGTCTCCGCGGTCTTACCCATCGCCTGCATCTGTTCACTGAAACTATAGGTTGTACTGAGGTCAGTGGCTTCACGTTCCTTATTCAAAACAAACGTGCCACGGCCATGTTGGCGATACACATACCCCATGGTTTCAAGCTCATCCAGCGCAAGTCTCACTGTATTACGACTCACCTGATAGGTTTTTGTGAGCTCGCGTTCAGAGGGCAGTTGCTCATGAGGTTCCATCTTGTTTTCAATTTTTCTCGCAACAGATCCACTAATTGCTCGTGCAATGGCTGTTCGTATTTGCCTGCCATATCTTCTCCTCCAACTGGTACCTACCACAAGACCAGTGTAACCGGATACACGAATTAAGTCAATGTAGCATAAATAATTTTGCAGTTATTTTTCTCGTACCCGATTAAAAATAACAATTTAAAATAATGAATATTCTTATTGATCGCATATGGGCGTATCTGTGAATAATTTTTCAGACAGGACCACTCGTGTCTCGCGCCATCAAAAAAGCGCAATGCCAAACCCACGGGGGGCAGACATCGCGCCTTCTATCTCAATATAAACGTGTTCCAAAAGGCAAAACATTCCGATTAGCTCATCTTTGCCGAAGCCACAAACCGGCTTCTGGCCAAGATATTGCTAATCCTCATGTTTTAAGCACCTTTTGTCGCACTCTAACCGTGTGAGTTTACACGCTGTTATTTTTCTTTGCCTCTTCATCCAAAATGGCTTGTGCTTCCTGCAGCACTTGCGCTTCCGGTGTCACTAAGACGTGATGATCCGCAAACCAAGCCATCAGATCCGCATAGTCCGCATCACTCAAGAATACGCCGAACAACTTTTGATGAACGGTCAGTGGCGCATAGGTTTCATTGAAATCCACACGCCGCTTGCTGGTAAATACGTAGAGCTTACCCAGCTGGAAGGTCGCCTGCTTGGTCGGTGTCTTGAATACAATCACTTGTTTGCCCGATGCAGCCACATAACCACTCCCACTGCGACCATACCAGACCCGGTCGTAATGGTGGGCTGCAGCGTCCTGCTTAGCTCGCTTGGCGCGAAAATGATTGCTCAAATAAACAGCTTCAAACGCTAATAAAACGAGAAACAGAATGACCCCAATCACAATACCCCAAACCATGCGCTCACCTTCTACTTCATCATTTTGTTCAACATTGCCTTGCCCGTTGCTTCGGATTCACGAAAGGCGCGTCCCAAAGCCAACGTCTTATCCACGATGATGCTTTGGGCATCGATGGTGGTGTAAGGATGGTCACCGGCTAATTCCTGCGCCAACGACAATTCTGTACAACCCAAGACAATCACGTTGACTTTGAAGTCATCATGCATGGTCTGCAAAATCTTGTGGAACAATGGACCATCGACGCGATTGTTCTCTTTGATATTCGTGTAAATCAATTCGTTAACCATATCCTGCACGTGGCGGTCCCCTAAGACCACTTCACGTCCCGTAGATTCGATTTCGTTGGTATAGATACCATCCGCAATCGTACCTTCCGTTGCGATCAAGCCAATGCGTTGTTCGTCTGGATATTGATCACACATCGTTTGGATGGCTAAGCGTGGCATGTGCAGCAATGGCACATCCGTTTCCGCTTGCAGTTGATCGTAGAAATAGTGCGCGGTGTTGCAGACAATCACCATAAAATCAGGGTTCAACAAACTCTGTTGGCGAATATCATCCAACAAGGCAGGGTAAAAGCTGGGTTTACTGTGATCCAAAATATAACTGGTGCGATCAGGCACACTGGCATGATTCACCAAGATGTAGTCCATATAATCCTGATCTTTTTGGCGTCTGAGCGCTTGTTGAGCAGCCGCACATAACTCTCAGTGGCGGCTGTGCCCATGCCACCGATGACCGTGAAAAATCGTTGCATGAATTTATTGCCTACTTTCTATATTAACGTGAGCCTCAATCGGGTTACAGTGATTCTGCAATCTCGGTAACAACCACCATATCGGTTGGCCATGGTGTATCGACACCGCGAACCTTTTGATAAGGATCAGCACCCTTACCAGCGACTACCACGATATCATTGCTGCCACTCGCCTTAATCGCCGCTTCAATCGCTTCACGACGGTCGAGAACCTTGTGGACTTCCACCTTATCGTGATCGATGTCGCGATCGATTTCATCGATGATATCGGCAGGATCTTCAAATCCAGGATCATCGGTGGTCAGGTAAGCAACATTAGCGTATTCGGTTAAGACCTTAGCAAACCCTGCGCGACGAGACACACCCTTATCACCGGGGCTACCAACAACCACCAAGATCCGTGGCTTGTTGTATTCCTTTTCGATAAAGCTGAGTAAGGCCTTCATGCTGGCGTAGTTGTGGGCATAGTCCACATAGACGGTCCCGTGTTCAGAAACAGCGAGGCTTTCCATCCGGCCTGGAATCTTGATCTTGGCGATACCAGGAACAGCACTTGCGGCATCAACACCAGCAAGGCCAGCACCGATAATCGCAGCTGTCGCATTGCTTTCGTTGAAGTCACCGATCAGACTCAGTGAGTAGTGGCCGCCGACATTCAATTCAGCCGCCTTATCCGTGACAGGAATCACGGTGAACTTGCTTGTTGCTGTGTCCGCTTCCGTACTTTCAAACCGGAAGTCGATTTGGATATCGTCACGTGCGGGTTCAAAATCGGTTGATGCAAACAAGTAGATGCTATCGGGATAGGTTGTCGTGGTTGCGGCTGCGTAGACTTCATCGAAATGATCCGTCTCGGCATTGATGACCACCTTACGCGCATTCACCAGTAGCTGCATTTTGTTGTGTAAGTAATTGGCAAAATTAGGGTGTTCGTTAGGCCCGATGTGATCAGGCGTGATGTTCAAGAAGAAGCCAATATCATAGGTCAATCCAAAGACCCGGTTACGCAGGTAAGCCTGTGAGGAGACTTCCATGACCAGATGCGTCATCCCGTTATCGACCGCTTCACGCATATCGTGGAACAAGTCCAAGCTCTCCGGAGTGGTCAAGTCAGACTTGAAACGTTGGTCCGGATTAGGGCCCAGAACCCGATCGATGGTGGAGAACAGTGCCACATGCTTAGGATAGGCTTCTTCAAGAATCCCGCGGTTGAAGTAAGCCGCTGTTGTCTTCCCCTTGGTCCCTGTGTACGCCGTGATGACCAGATCGTCTTGAGGGAAATCATAAAACGCGGCACTCAAAATGGCCATCGCTTTTGTGATGTTCGTGACGATCAGTGCGTTTAAACCGTTTCCTTCAACAAAAGGCTTTTCGGCAACATACGTCGTTGCCCCGTTATCCTTTGCCATTGAGAGGTAGATGGGGCGAAAATGTGCGCCCTTGCAGAAGAACAAGGTTGGCCCAGAAACCTTCCGTGAATCGTAGGCAATGCCCGTCATTTCAACTGAAATGTCGCTCTGAACAGCACTACTTTTGAGTAAGTGGTGCTCCTTGAGTAACAGAATACATGCATTCAATGATAATGCCATAGTTTACTCCTATCTAGGCCTGTCGCCTGCTGAAATCTTCTATTATTATAGCATATCGCTCCCGGTTGTAAGGGAACGCGACAGATTAAGTGCTGCCATATCAAAAAGGCCGCAACAAACGTCGCAGCCTTTATTGTTTTTAACTAGTTATCCTCTGACCATGCCCATCGACATGAGTCAGCTATTACTGTCATTTTTACCAAATAGGTGCTGGCCCAACTTATCCCACAAGCGCCAGATAAGCGTCGCAACAATCATAAACGCAACGGCAGCAACGGATCCCTTCACCGAGAACGGATGCCCTGGTGTCGCAAAGAACTGGTTGCCAAGCCAAAATATCACAACATATGACACAAGCGCTTCAATCCACTTACCCGTTTTTGCAGTCATCAGCTTCACCTCATTGTGTTAACCCACGACGTATTGTTGCGTCGAGTATGCCTTGCAAGTCATACAAAGTCAATTAAAAGAGATTGCTGAAAAATTCACCGATACCACGGAAAATCAGAACAAAGAAGTTCGCCTTTTTGACAGTCTTAGTGGTGGTTAGGGTTAGTGGTGCGGCTTGGCTTTGATCCAAGAATTGCAGTGGCTGACCATTAACGGTAACGGCGACACTGCCCACCTTGGTCCCCTTCGTTTCGGGTGCCGTGAGTTGCTTCTTGGTTGCTGTGTAGCGATAAACCACACTCGCATTGCCCGCATCCTTTGGCACATAAGCGGTTAAGGAACGATTGGGCGCGATGGCCACCTTGTCATCGGCACCGTATTTCACGGTAACTGATTTGGCCGTGCTGAGTGGTTGGCCAGCCGTTGCCAACGTCACTGGTTTGAATTCGTCCAGTGCATAGTGCATGAGCTTCGCTGTTTGAACAAAGCGCTTGTTGTCGCCACCCTCGCCGTTAGCATGCATGACAACGGTAATGATACGTCGACCCTCTTTGGCCACAGTCCCGGTGAAGTTCTCACCCGCCAAGTCGGTTGTCCCCGTCTTTAAGCCATCGACTGGTAAGGTGGCATCCGCCGCACTCAACCCCGGCAGCATGTGATTGAAGTTATCCATCACGATTGCATCGCTGGTTCCTGCATGGAATGTCTTCTTGGTGATCTTAGTGGTTTCAAGGACCTGCGGATAATCCGTCAACAGATGTTGCGCCACAATCGCAACGGAGCGCGCGGACATCATGTTTTCGGCATTCTTATCCGTGCCCGGCACAATGGCGGTTCCCAGTGCACTGTTATTGAGCCCCGTGGTATTCACAATGGTGGCATCGTGAATGCCCCATGCCTGCAATTGTTGCTGCATCTTCTGAACAAACTTTGCCTGACTGCCACTGACAATATCACCCAGCAACATCATGGCGGCATTGGCCGAATAAATCAGGGATGCTTCGTAGAGTTCCTTGACGGTATACTTGCCATCTGAGCGCAATGGCACGTTGGATAGTTCATGATTCTGACTGATCTTGTAGGCAACAGGATCTGGCGTAATTTGCTGATCCCACTGTAATTTGCCCGAATGAATGGCATCGAGCACCAGATAAATCCCAATCATCTTGGTCATGGACGCGATGGGCAGCACTGTGTCTGCCTGATTCGCGTACAAAATTTGCCCACTTTTGGCGTCAACCGCCAGCGCTGCCTTCGCATCGACACTGATCGTTGGTGCTGTTGCTGCTTGACTCACGGCAGCCGGTGCGCTGGTGATCATCACCACGCTCAATACACCGTCACCAAATATTTCCAATATTTCACTTCTCCGTACCCCTTTGCGTTAATGTTTGACCGATTTTGAGTGGCAAATGAATGACAAAGCTGGTCAAATCAGCGGATGATTCCGCATAGATGTAACCACCGTGCAGCGTCACAATGCTCTGCGCAATGGCGAGCCCTAACCCTGTCCCACCCGTTTCCTGCGAGCGTGATTCTTCAACCCGATAGAAGCGGTCAAACAATTGATTCAACGCATCGTTTGGAATTGGTGGGCCATCATTTGACACTTTGACCACAACTTCGGAACCCACCTTCGTTGCGTCTAAGAAAATATGTTTCCCGCCATCACCATATTTCAGCGCGTTGACAATCAAGTTATTGAATACCCGGCCCAACTTCTCGGTGTCAGCTTCCATCATGATGACGTCAGGTGTCGTACTGACACTGACTTCCATGCCTTTTTGCCAGCTTCCAGTTCAAAGCTCGCCGCCAATTGTTCCAGCATGGCCGCCATATTGAAGCTGACCACATTGAGTGGTGTCGTCGTTTGGCGCACCTTGGTGTATTCGAAGAGGTCCTCGACTAACACCTTCATCTGTTTGGCCTTCAAATATGCGGTGTGCGTGTACTTGAGTAACTCCTCTTCACTGCGATACTGCTTATCTTCAATTAAGCCTAGATAGCCAATGATTGACGTGAGTGGTGTGCGAATATCGTGCGACACATTCGTGATCAATTCGTCCTTACTCTTTTCGATCTGGCGTTCTTCTTCCATAGAGCGAACCGTTGAATCCACCAGCGCGTTGATACTGGCAATCACTTTTTGCAGATCGGTATTGACCTCAAAACTGATTCGGTGTTCCAAATGGCCTTCCGCGATGTAGTGCAATTCCGCAATGACATGCCGCATCTGCATCTGATGATAGCGGCGAATCAAGCGCCAATAAACGACAATGGCATCACCAATCCCCATCACAGCGATGAACAGATTCTGCCAGCTCCACAAGTGATACGCGTTACCGAGGACAACCCCATTTTTAACGCCCCAGATGGCACTTTCGAGCGAGGGATTGCCCGCAATCATCTGGCGAATCATCATCACCACGGCAAAATTCAGCATCAGTAACAAAATAACCGTGACGATACCTTCGACCAATAATTCAGATTTCTCTTTACCCGTTAGGATAACTTTTTTCATTAATTAAGCCTCAACTTTATAGCCAACGCCCCAAACGGTCTCAATCACTTTCTCGCCACCGGTGGCTTCTTCAATCTTGTCACGCAGATGTGACACATGCACCATCACGGTTTTAGCGGAAACAATACTCTCTTGTTGCCACACCCGTTCAAAGATTTCATCCGCAGAGAAAACACGGTTGGGGTGACTCGCGAGTAAGT
The DNA here is from genome assembly GCF_001311785.1 of Lacticaseibacillus saniviri JCM 17471 = DSM 24301. Lineage (GTDB taxonomy): Bacteria > Bacillota > Bacilli > Lactobacillales > Lactobacillaceae > Lacticaseibacillus > Lacticaseibacillus saniviri. The sequence goes on from NZ_BBBX01000011.1 coordinate 20,512, forward strand.
ATAAAATACCGAATTCTAAGGCGGTCAACTGAATCTGTTTGCCTGCCAACGTCAGAACTTCATGACTATCTTTTTGATGGTCAGTGGTCCCACTTCCAAAATATCGGGTTCATTGTTTGTCACTTCATTGTGAGTGCGGCGCAACAAGCTCTTCACCCGCGCCATCACTTCGAGTGGATTGAATGGCTTGGTCACATAGTCGTCCGCCCCAGTAATCAGGCCCTGAATCTTATCCATATCAGCGGTCTTCGCTGAGACGATAATGATTGGAATTTGGGAATCCTTGCGCACTTGCTTGACCACTTCAATCCCGGACATGTTTGGCATCATCACATCCAGAATCATCAGGGCGATATCAGGCGTGGTTGCGAGCTTGGTGATCGCTTCTTTACCGGTATAAGCCGTCACGGGCTCATAGCCTTCGTTTTTGACATAGATACTGAGCAGTTCAACGATCTCTTTATCATCATCAACAATCAGAATTTTCATGCGAGTCTCCTTCAAAAGTTGACTGCGGCTGTTACTTTCTGGCCACAGTCTAATTGCTACCATTGTACCAGATGCCCCAACGTTTGTTTGGTCACCCCGAATCTTTTAATGATTTGTTTAGAGTGTGACAAGCACCGGGCAGCAATCGAGCACTAACGAACTTTGAGCAACATACCGGGTTGTGGTATGTGCGAAAAGTGGTTAGGCGGAGATTGTTGGTGCTTGGAGCACGTTTATGTTTTGACAAGCACCGGGCAGAGTGTGAAGCCACACGGGTTGGCTGTGAGCACTAACGGGGCTAGCGATAAAAATTGCGGGTTATGCAATTGTCGCTAGCATTGTTAGGCGCAGCAGGCAGTGTGGCTGAACACGTTTATGCCGTGACACTAACAAGAGGCTGTGACATAACCCCTGCGGGTTGTCACAGCCTCTTGTTTTTGCGTACATTATTGACTAATCACGTTCCAAAAGACTGAAAATTCCGGTTAACTTGGATTGATTCAAAGCCTAAGTTCGGGCTTTATCATCAATCCTTGTTAATTCTCATCCTCAAAATGTCTTTGTCGCAGCTTTTGTCGCAGCTTTTGTCACAGCTTCTTATTGCGCTGAGTAGTTTGGTGATTCCTTCGTGATTTGGACATCATGTGGATGGCTTTCACGTAATCCTGCACCAGAAATCTGAATGAATTGGGCATCGTCTTGTAAGTGTTGCAAGTCAGCTGCACCGACATAGCCCATCCCGGAACGTAAGCCACCGGTCATTTGGAACAGGACATCTGCCAAGCTACCCTTATAAGCCACACGCCCTTCAATTCCTTCTGGCACAAGCTTGTTGGCTTCGTTCACGCCACTTTGGAAGTAACGATCGGAACTCCCATGGGCTTGTTCCATGGCACCTAAGCTACCCATGCCGCGGTAGGTCTTGAAACGGCGGCCTTGATAGATTTCAAATTGGCCAGGTGCTTCGTCAGTTCCGGCTAACATGGAACCGAGCATCACGGCATTACCACCAGCAGCTAAGGCCTTCACGATATCACCGGAATACTTAATCCCACCGTCAGCGATGATGGTCTTGCCTAATTCACGCGCCACACTGGCCGCTTCATAAACGGCGGTCAATTGTGGGACACCGACACCAGCAACGATGCGGGTTGTGCAGATTGAACCAGGGCCAATCCCAACCTTAACGACATCGACACCAGCGTCATACAAGGCCCGTGCGCCTTCAGCTGTGGCCACGTTCCCAGCAATTAAGGTTGCCAGTGGGAAGTGTTCGCGAATCTCAGCAATTTTGCGTAAGACGCCAGCGGAATGGCCATGCGCGGTATCGATAACGATGGCATCAACACCAGCATCAAAGAGTGCTTGTGCGCGTTCAAAAGTATCGGAGGTCACACCGACAGCGGCAGCAACTAATAAGCGACCGTGGGCATCCTTTGCGGCATTCGGAAATTCAACCACTTTTTCAATATCCTTGATTGTGATCAAGCCGGACAAGCGTCCATCGGCATCAACCAATGGTAACTTTTCGATTTTGTGTGTCTGTAAAATAGCTTCTGCTTCTGCCAAAGAGGTGCCAGTTGGTGCGGTGACCAGGTTGTCCTTAGTCATCACCGTATCAATCGCAACACTCAGATCATCGACATAACGCAGATCACGGTTGGTGATGATCCCGGTCAAGTGACGCTGGTCTTGATTATCAACGATAGGGACACCAGAAATGCGGTACTTTGTCATCAAGGCATCCGCTTCACTCACAGCATCAGCAGCAGTCAGGAAGAAGGGATCGATAATAACACCATTTTCGGAGCGTTTCACCTTGAGTACTTCGTCAGCTTGCGCCGCGATACTCATATTCTTATGAATCACACCTAAGCCACCTTGGCGAGCCATCGCAATGGCCATATCAGCTTCGGTCACAGTGTCCATCCCAGCGGACATAATTGGGAGATTGAGTTTCAGATTATCGGCGAGACGAACGGACAGATCAACATCATTTGGTAACACATGACTTTCAGCAGGAACCAACAACACATCATCAAAAGTAAAGCCGCGCCGAGCAAATTTCGTTTCCCAATTATTCACGCAAAATTCCTTCTTTCAAAATTTTTTGTTTTTAAACATACCATCGGAATGGAAGAAGGTCAAACCTTTTCAGAAATAAACGGTCAAAAAAGTTTTCAAATGAGATAATGCTCATAATTGCCGAACTTTATTCCCCACAGTGGGGCTCATTTCGGTAAATGTTCGTAAAAATATTCATAAATGTATTATCTCTTTTTGAAATATTCGCTTTGTAAATCGATGAAAATGAGTGTTTGTGAATTGTTTAGTAGAAAATGATATGATACCTATATCTTTACATCGGCGAATAGACGGCGAACGCGTGTCATCCATTCATGGCACACATTTGGGGGAATTTGGAATGAAACAACCAGTAGCAATTGTGACGGGTGGTGCACAAGGCATTGGTGCGGCCATTGTTCAACGACTAGCTCAAGACGGTTTTGCTGTGGGCATTTTGGACATCAACCAGGATGCGGCGCAACAATTAGCCGACCAACTCGCGCGTCAAGATTATCGCGCCATTGCTGAAGCGACGGATGCTGCCAAACAGACCAGTGTGGTCAAGGCCGTCAACAGCGTCGTGCGCGAACTGGGTGATCTTGATGTGTTCATCAATAATGTGGGCCTGGGGATTGCCGCGCCCGTCGATGCCATCACCCAAAAGAATTCGACCAGATTTATCGCGTCAATGTGGCCAGTGTCATCTGGGGCACACAGGCCGCACATCAACACTTCAAACGCCTGAAACACGGTGGCAAAATCATCAATGCGGTGGCCCAAGATGCCGTGTTGGATAATCCCGACTTTGCGCTATACAGTGGTGCCAAGGCTGCGATTCGCGGTATCACCCGCGTGACAGCACAAGAACTGGTGGATGAACACATCACCGTCAATGCTTATGACCCTGGTTTTGTCGCGACCGACCTGATGAAGGGAATCGCACAACAGGTTGCGGACCGCACCGGCAATGATTTGGCATGGGCGCAAGATCAATTGATCTCGCAGACCAAAGATCGCCAACCTTCCAAGCTCGATAGCGTTGTGGATGGTGTTTCATTCTTAGCTGGACCACGCTCCGGCTATCTCACCGGCCAGATTATGTCGGTCGGTAACGGCATGCAATTTGAATAATGACTTGAAAAAGAGACGCTGCACCAAAATCAATTGATTTGGTGCAGCGTCTCTTTTGTTATGACTTTCTTTTTAAACCGCTCGGCGCTTGAACAAAACGAGTCCGAGATACAGGAATATGGCGATGTAGACCAGATTGCCGATAATCAGTCCCGTATTACTCAGCTGCGTCATTTTTCCGAAAGACCACCAGCCAGCTGCATGGGCAGTGTCATCATGTTAAGTGGATTGAACCGCAGCCATGACCAGCGAGCAATGAATAAAGCCAGCAAAGTGGCCATGACGTTGGTCACAAAATAACCGATGATGCCGACCGAAACGGCCACGGCGGAGCTCTTAAAGGCGTTGGTCATCAAGAAGACGACGCTCAGTAACAACCAGGTGGTCAACCATTGCGCGACTAAGTTCTGCACCAGATGCGTCAACAACGTGCTGGTTAGGGCAAACGTTCCGTTGAACAACACGAGTTTGAGAATCAGACTCCAGATAAAGCTCACGACGTACAGAATGATGGAATAGCCTAAAATCACCAGCCACTTGCTGATCAATACTTGCGTGCGTGAGTACTTTCGATACAGCAAAGGCCGAATCATGCCGCTTTGAAATTCCATCATCGTGATATTGCTGGTCGCCGCAATCAGCATGAACACGAGAAAAATCCCGGCCGAATAGAGTCCTTCAAACTGACCCTGGGCATCAAGCAAGTTGGGATAGATTTTTGTGATTGCTGCAAAAAGGCCATGACAGCCGCCAACAGTCCCAGTCCGATTGTGGTACTGCGTTTTTGAACCAGTTTATACACTTCTTGTTGAATCAATTTAAGCATGTGGCACCTCCGTTTGATCAGCGGTCAGCACATTGAGCAGTGTGGTTTCGAGATCGTTGTGCTCATGTGCGACATCATAGATAGCAATATTGGCTGCTGTCAGTTGCGTAATCGCTTGTGCCAGCGTATCTGTGGCTGTCTTGGCGAAGATGACACGTGGATCATTGGCTAAGTCATCGGACTGCACGAGTTGGCTGTCGCGCAGCACCTTCTTAGCCGCCGCATCATCACTTGTCGTTAGAACCAGATAATCCACGGATTCATTACTCAATGTCTGCATGGGTTCATTCCGCACAATGTGCCCCTGATCCAAGATGATAATGTCGTCGATTACCTTTTCCAGTTCACTCAAAATATGACTGGAAATCAACACGGTGGCCCCCGTTTTGACTCATGTTGCGAATCAAGTCACGCACTTGATGCGTTGCCTTGGGGTCAAGTCCGTTCATGGGTTCATCTAGAATCACCAATTCCGGTTGATTCAAAACCGCCAGCGCGATACCAAGCTTTTGTTTCATCCCCAACGAATAATTCTTTGCTTGGCGATCGATGTAATCATTCATGTCAAGCGCCGCAATCACCTCGTCCACGCGGGCTTGACTGGTGTTGTCCGCGGCAAACAGATGCAGGTGCTTCCGCCCACTCAAGAATGGATAGATTGATGGATATTCAATCAGGGCCCCGACCCGATCCAGACTGGCGTGTCGACTCAGTGTAATCTGCTGATCAAACACCGTTACTGTCCCGCTATTAATCGGCAATAATCCAAGAATGGCTTTCATCAGTGTCGACTTACCGGCACCATTTTCCCCCGACCAAGCCGACGATATGTCCTGGTTGTAGGTCCAAATCAATTGATTTCAAGACCTGTTTACTGCCAAATTGCTTGCTCACTTGTTGCATGCGCATTATTGAACTCATTTTGCTACCTCCGTATCGTTTAAGCGTACTTGTTTTAGCATCAAATAGAAAGTAAGTGCACACAAAAAGCGTCAATCCTAACAAAACTGTTAGTTGATTGACGCTTTTTATCGGTTTATTGCCTAAACGCGTTCCACCACACTGACTATTCCGCATAACCCGTGTGGGGGTCGCATTCTCTTCTTTTGAAACGTGCTCCGCCACACTGACTGTTCCGCCTAACCTGCCTTGCGACAATTGCCAAAACCCGCAATTGCTTTGCAAGGCTCGTTAGTGCTCACAGCCAACCCGTGTGGCGTCGCACTCTCTTCTCTGCTACCCGGTGCTTGTCACACTCTAGACTGTAAAGACGCTCTTCAAGTTGTATTGACGCTTCATCAGCCAGTGGGCACCATAAGCTATAACCGCCACAACGGCGTAACCATACCATGGCATTGGGTTCGTGATGGGTGACTTGAGTTGCGCGAGTGCGCTAGACCCAAATGATGCGAGCGTAATGAGCAGGAATGCGGACAGCCCGATAATCCAGCCGGAGCGCCGTTCACCCTTCTTCTGCTTGGTCCAGTTATTGTAGTAGCCAAAGATGACAGCAGCCACAACAGCCATGATCAACATAGGTAACAACCCACCTTGAGGCTGATTCTTAGGATTGATATAGGCGCCGACACCATAAACCAGGGCAAACAGGCTCAAGAAGAACAAGCCCATATCAAGCATGGTCAGCCAAAGCGGTTGGACCTTGACGGGTTTTGGTGCGAATACAATCGCATTTACTTTTCAGTGACAGGGCCATACAGTTGATTAGCTGGCTTCCCTTGTTTTGTGCAGTGATGATTTCTGGTAACAATTCCGCTAACACAGCCTCTTGCTTGGCCTCTGGCACCTTGTGTTCTTCTAGGCCACGGCGCAGCTTGAAAACATAATCATCATTTTTCTTACTCAATTGCGTCATCAGTTCATCAACGGAGGCTTGTGGGCGTTCTTGGCTCACTTGCGCGTTCTTCTCTTCTGGCGTTGTCTTCTCTTCGGTCAATGGGAGACCTCCTCTTTTGATTGCTTAGCGGCGACTGCTGTTGGGCTTAAACGTTGAAGCGGAATTCGATGATATCACCGTCTTGCACTTCGTATTCTTTCCCTTCAGAACGGTAACGGCCCGCTTCCTTCACGGCAGCCACAGAACCGTACTTATCGAGATCATCGAATGCCATCGTTTCGGCACGGATAAAGCCACGTTCAAAGTCGGAGTGAATCACACCAGCCACTTGTGGGGCCTTCATGCCGCGACGGAATGTCCAGGCACGGGTTTCCTTACCACCGGCAGTGAAGAAGGTTGCAAGACCCAACAGGTGGTAACTTGCCTTAATCAGCTTATCCAGACCGGATTCGCTCACACCTTCTGCAGCCAAGAAGTCAGCCTTATCGGCATCATCGAGTTCAGCGATTTCTTCTTCTGTCTTAGCAGAAACGGCAATCACTTCGGCGCCTTCCTTGGCAGCCTGATTTTGAATGATCTTCACGTATGGTTGTGCTTCGGGATCAGCCATATCGTCTTCTGAAATATTAGCCACATACAACACGGGCTTGCTGGTCAATAAGAACAGACCCTTCACAATCTTTTGTTCATCCTTATCAAACTCGATGCTGCGCACAACACCACCGTCTTCAAGGACAGGCTTAATCTTTTGCAGCACAGCAAATTCTGCTTCTGCGTCCTTATCCTTGGTCCGGGCAATCTTTTCAATCCGGGAGTAGCGCTTGTTGACACTCTCGAGATCAGCCAGACTCAATTCGAGGTTGATGGTTTCGATGTCATCGAGTGGGTCAACAGTCCCAGTCACACTGGTGATGTTGTCATCATCAAAGGCACGCACCACATGCACAATCGCATCCACTTGGCGAATGTTTTCAAGGAACTTGTTCCCCAAACCTTCACCCTTTGAAGCACCCTTCACGATCCCCGCGATATCGGTGAATTCAAAAGTCGTTGGAATAATTTTCTTAGCGGGAATCAATTCGTCAATGCGGGCTAACCGCGCATCGGGAACTTCAACCATCCCGACATTAGGATCGATTGTCGCGAACGGATAATTCGCCATTTCGGCGCCCGCCTTAGTGATTGCGTTAAAAAGTGTTGATTTGCCGACGTTGGGTAACCCAACAATCCCTGCTGTTAAAGCCATTAGTTATAGCCACGCTTTCTTTTAGTTTTCGTGATGTTCTAGAATTTTTTTCAAGTGCTTATCAAAGTCACGCCGGGGCATCATGATAATGTGTCCACAGCCCGTGCACTTCAGCTTAATGTCCATGCCCAGCCGAATAATTTCAAATCGGTTGGTGCCACACGCGTGCGGCTTTTTCATCTGAACGAGGTCATGTAACGCGTACATCAATCCTGCCTCCTTATTGTGATTAGTCTAAGTTCACGTCGAGCAGCGCCAGAATCCGATTCAAATCGGTTTCGGAGGCGAAATCAATGGCGATGTGCCCCTGACCCTTCTTGCTCTGTGCGATTTGAACCTTGGTCCCAAAGCGATCCCCCAATTGATTCTCGCTCGCTTGAATGTAAGGCGACTTCTTAACGGGTTTCGCCTTTGCCTTCTTGTCTTCGTGGTTGAGCTGGGTGATCAATTGTTCGAGTTGGCGCACGGTCAGTTGTTCTTTGACGGTGCGTTTGGCCAGTGGTACCAGTTGTTTTTGTCTTTCAGACTCAACAAGGTCCGGGCCAAGCCCATTGAAATATCTTGGGCGTTCAACATCTGTTTGACTTCAGGTGGTAGTGTCAGCAAGCGCAAGTAGTTGGCGATGTATGGCCGACTCTTGCCCAATCGTGTGGAAACTTCTGCCTGGGTGAGATGCAATTTCTTAATCAATGTATCATAGGCTTGCGCTTCATCCAATGGGGTGAGGTCTTCACGTTGCAGATTTTCGAGCACAGCGATTTCCATCATGGCTTCTTCATCGAATTCGCGCACAATGGCAGGAATGGTTGTCTTACCTGCCATCTGGGACGCGCGGAATCGACGTTCACCGGTAATGATCTCATAGCCATTCACACTCTTACGTACGATAATCGGTTGAAAAACACCGGTCTGCTTGATTGAATCACTGAGTTCCGCCAGTGCGTCTTCATCAAATGTCTTACGCGGTTGATACGGATTGGGCCGAATGTCACTCAATTTGAGCTCCTCTACCCGACTCTGTGACACATCCTCAGCTTCAAAATCTTGGAATAGGGCATCAATGCCGCGGCCTAAGCCTTTTTATTCTTATTCACCATCAGCTGCCAGCACCTCCTTGGCCAAATCACGGTACACTTCGGCGCCACGTGAGCGTGGATCATAATCCACAATCGGTTGGCCGTAACTTGGTGCTTCGGCTAACCGTGTGATCCGTGGAATAATCGTGTGATACACTTTCTCACCAAAATGCGCCTGCACTTCTTCAATGACTTGCGCACCCAAATTGGTCCGCGCATCATACATGGTCATCAACACACCCTCAATCGCAAGCGACGGATTGAAGTGTTTCTGAACCAACTTGATCGTATTGAGCAACTGACTCAACCCTTCCAGCGCGTAGTATTCACTCTGCACGGGAATGATGATGGCGTCACTCGCCGTAAAGGCATTGATCGACAGTTGCCCCAGTGAAGGCGGGCAATCGATCAGAATGTAATCGTATTGATCCTTCACGGGATCGAGGCCTAACTTCAGCCGCATCTCGCGCGCCATTTGGTTGGTCAATTCGATTTCGGCACCCGCCAGTTGAATCGTGGCGGGTACAATAGAAACATTGGTGTGTTCCGTGGGCAAAATGGTCTCTTCGATAGGCACTTCATTGACCAGCAAGTCATAGATATCTTTTTCAACTTGTGGCTTGGCAATCCCCACGCCACTGGTGGCATTGCCCTGTGCATCCGCGTCAATAATCAATACTTTTTTGCCTAAATCCGCTAAACAAGCCGCTAAGTTGACGGTCGTCGTGGTTTTACCCACGCCACCTTTTGATTAGCGATTGCAATCACTCGGGTCATGACGGTGCCTCCTTATTTCTTTGGAATTTCAATAGTAATCCTGTAACTGGTTTCGGTTTCTTCTTCTTCAGAAGCAACAGCCATCCCGGAATCTTTCACGAGTTTGAGTGATGCCTTGATGGTGTTCAGTGCCAGACGGGGATCATTGCTGACGGCACGCTTCTTGCGTTTGGTTTGGCGCTTCTTTGCTGGCTTCTTAGTTTCAGTTGTTTCGCTTGTTTCAGCGGGTTGTGGTTCTGGCTCTGGTTCAGGGTTGATGATGGCCTGTACTTCAGCCGCCGTTTCCTTCACGGTTAAGCCTTCTGCCATGATGCGGTGAAGCATCAATTGCTGATGGTAATCATCCAAGTGCAGCAATTCGCGACCGTGCCGTTCCGTGATTTCGTGGTTCAAAATCGCATTTTGTGCTGGGTCGGACAACTTCAACAAGCGCAACTTGTTGGCAACAAAAGACTGACTCTTCCCCATCTGTTGGGCCAAAGCATCTTGGGTCAGCTCATTGAGCTTCATCAATTCCGTGTATGCCCGCGCTTCTTCAATCGCGGTCAGGCCTTCACGCTGCAGGTTTTCAATCAACGCCATTGAGGCTGATTCATGATCGTCCATGGTCTGCACGATGGCTGGTGCCTTATCAAAATCTAATGACTGCATCGCCCTGAAGCGACGTTCACCTGCAATGATTTCGTATTTACCGGTTTCGTATTCACGCAAATAATCGGTTGTAACAAGCCGTGTTCCTTAATGGTTTGGGCGAGGTCGTCGATGGCATCCTTTGCGAACACCTTACGGGGCTGGAAGCGGTTGGGCACAATCGCTGTCAACGGTACTTCTTGAACCACCGCTTTTGATTCGGGCGTTGTCTTTTTACGATTAAAAAAAGTGCCATTATGCTTCTCCTCCCAGTGGTTGTTTATTCGGTGTCCCCGGTTTGCGTGGATACGTCCTGGTGTCTGTTTGATCTTTTCAATCATCAAAATATGGCGTTCGTCGCCGCTTTCGGGCAAGGTCACGAGTTCATCGGCAACCACCCGGCCACCCAATAATTCCAGTGCCGTTTCAGCCTGCGCCAACTCGGTATCCGTCTGAGCCGCCTTCATCGCGACAAAATGGCCGTGTAACTTAGCCAGTGGCAAGCATAATTCGGCCAAAATATTGAGTGGTGCCACAGCGCGTGCCGTCACAAAGTCATATTGGGCGCGGTGTGCGCTCCGCTTGCCACCAAACGTTTCAGCACGGTCATGATAGAGCGCCACACCTTCCAAGTCGAGCTTGGCGACCAAACGATTCAAGAATTCGATTCGCTTGTTCAATGAGTCAACAATTGTAATCTGAAGCTGTGGAAATGCGATTTTGAGCGGAATTGAAGGAAATCCTGCGCCAGAACCCACATCACACAAACTGAGCACATCGGTTTGAAGTGCCGGCACTTCAAAGGCCAGTGTCAACGAATCATAGAAGTGTTTCAGGTAGACCGCATCGCGTTCGGTGATACCAGTCAGATTCATTTTTCGTTCTCTTCAACGAGGTATGTATAGTAGGTGTCAAATTGCGCCACTTGTTGCGTGGTTAGGGTGATACCATGTTGTTTCAGTGCTTCAACAAAACGCTTCAGGGGTCATCAATGAGCCTCCATTTTCTGATCGTCTTGTGGAACAAAGCTGTTTCACGTCACATTCCATTCTAACGTAACGATGTTTTGGTTACAAGGTAATGCGGGTGGATTGTTTCATGTGAAACAGCAGGAGAGTGCGATACAAGACGGGTGAGAATGAGAATTAGCAAAAGCTGCGGTAGAATGCGTGCTATGCATTCGCCGAAGCTGAGCTAACCGCAATTCTCAGTCTTTGGGAACGCATTTAGAGTGCGACAAAAGGCGGTGCGATTGAACAAAGTTTTCAATCGCACCGCCTTTTTAGTTATGCCTCACCTAACAGCGTTGCCGCTGCATGTAGCTGAACGGGTACCACGTATTGCGGATCGAGTGTCGCGTGGTCATCTTCAATGCGCTTTAACAACAGATCAATCATCAATGCGCTGATTGCCTCGATCGGTTGAACAACCGTGGCGAGTTCTGGGTAATAACTGCGTATCATCCGCGTACCGTCATACCCCACGATGCGCATTCGTTCTGGTACCGAGATGCCCAACTGCTTCGCGATTTGAATCGTCATCATCGCAGTCAAGTCGTCACTGGCAAAATCGCATCGGGCACGGCCGTTTCAAGCGCCTGCTTGATTGCCGCCCACTTGAGTTCTGTCGCCATACTGAATGGCAATTCGAGCACATGCGGTTTAAGGCCTTTGTCCTGCATGACATCTTGATAACCGCGCAACCGCTCATTGGTCGGACTGAGTGGTCGATTCGCTCCCGTCAGCATCCACACCGATTCAGCCCCCGTATTAATCAACGCGTTGGTTGCCAACGCCCACCCGCGTAATTATCCGAGCTCACAATCGGAATGGTGTCGCCTAAGTGGCGGTCAAACGCAATCAGCGGTGCACTGATCTGTTGGTACTCGCTCACCGTCAGATTATGCGTGCCGGTGATGATACCATCCACCTGATTCGCCAGCAACATGCGCACGTATTCGCGTTCCTTTTCAGCATCATTGACCGAATTGCAGAGAATCACACGATAGCCGAGCTTAAACAACTGATTTTCGAGTGTCTGCACCAACTCCCCATAAAAAGGATTACTGACACCAGGAAAAATCAACCCGATTAATTGCGTGTGTTTGCCCTGCAGTGACCGCGCCAGGCTGTTAGGCTGATAGTTCAGTTCACGCATCGCCGCATAGACCTTTTGCTTTGTTTTCTCCGACAGTGACCCGTAGTTATTGATCACACGTGATACGGTCGTCACTGAAACACCCGCCAGCGCCGCAACATCCGCTAATTTTGCCATCGTTTATCTCCTCATTACATTGTCTTGAGTCGTTGCCCTGTGACGCGAACTTGTTCAGGTGCTGACACGGTCCACGCTTGTTTCTGACGTGGGAAGATTCGGCCCGATAATACCTGCTGACCGCCATCCACGAAAAGCTCAAACGTGGAATGATCCAGATAGAGCTCAAGCTGATGACTCCCCTTTGACCACGTGATTGTCCGAGTAGTGCCATAAGTCTCGCCAAACGCAATTCCCGCCTGCGTGCGATCGACAGTCAGTGTGTCTGCTGTCCAATTGAGTTGCAGCGCTTCATCCGCATTGCCCAATCGAATCTCGCCTGTTGTGTCCGTCTCCAGATCGAATCTCAGCACCTCTTGTAGCTTCAGTGTATCATGTAGCGGCTCAAAATGATTACCCAGTAACGACTGCACAATCGGCTCTTGATACAATTGATTGTCCTTAATTGTTAAGCGTTTGATCAAGCTGAGGCAACCCTGCCAGCCTTCAGCATCAGTCGGATAGCCAATCTCGGGTAGTCCCATCCAGCTCACCGCATACGCCTGTGCATCCGGCCCATTAACCACTTGAGTCGCATAGCTGTCAAAGCCTGCATCCACTGTCTGCAGTTGTCCTGGGTTCACCAGCCGCCCACTCGTCCAATCAATCGCGTCCGCAATGACATACGTATTTGGATAGATATTCTGATAGTTGAATCGGGATCGTGCTAATCCCTGTGGACAAAACAGGATAACTACCTTGCCATCCACAAAAGCGATATTGGGGCATTCCATCATGTAGCCCAAGTCACCCTGTTGCCAGTCCAGCGGGCCAATCAATGACCATGGGCCCTCGGGTTGTGGTGCTTGGTACACCAAGATTTCGCCAACCAAATCTTGCCGCTGTGCCCCAATCACCGCGTAGTACTGATCATCGACGTGTACAATCTGCGGGTCGCGAAAATGAGCTGTGTAACCAGCTGGTGGTTCAGCAATCAGTGGCTGATCAAGCTCCGTTATCGTGCCGTCCGCTGCCATCCACGCGCCCAATTGGGTACTCTTGCGGGTACCGTCCTCTCCACGCACGTTGCCAGTGTACATCAAAAACAACCGGTCACCAATCGGTAATGCGGAGCCGGAATAAACACCATTTGTCGTGTACGGTGCGTGTGGTTGAAGGGCCAACGATGGTGCTGACCAATGCGTGAGATCTGAACTAGTAACGTGCTGCCAGGATTTCAATCCATGGACCGCACCATAGGGAAAGTTTTGATAGAACAGTTGCCACTTGCCGTTAAAAACGAAAACCCATTGGGATCATTCAGCAAGCCACTTTCCGGTTGAATGTGATAGCTCAGATGATACTGAGACGTCCGTTGCGCCTGAATCAACTGTGTCTGATATTCCTGACTGTAACTGGCATATGGCATATAGCGTTGTTTCGTCGTCCATTCTGGCATGAGCCGCACTCCTATCTAATAAGTCGAAATTCTCTTCAAATTGTCAATCGTTCATCGCAGTCATTATAGCATCAAATATTCACTTTATAAACTATTTTGATAAACGTTTGACATTTTTAAAGAAAGCACTTACAATGATTCTAAAATCAACTCAAACATGAGGAGGAGCTCAACATGGACCACAAACAAGCTGCCATTGATATCTTGAATGAAGTTGGGAAAGATAACATCGTTGCTGCCGCTCATTGTGCCACTCGTTTGCGTTTAGTTGTCAAAGATGAAGATAAAATTGATCAAAAAGGATTGGATGGAAACAGCGCGGTCAAAGGGACATTCCGCGTGAACGGGCAATACCAAATTATCATCGGCCCCGGTGACGTTGATAAGGTCTACGATCAACTCATCGGATTGACCGGATTAAAGGAAGTCACCCCTGACGCACTCAAGGAAGTCGCTGCCAAGGACCAAAAGAAGAATCCATTGATGGATCTGATCAAGGTCCTCTCCGATATCTTTGTCCCATTAATTCCCGCCTTAATTGCCGGTGGTTTGTTGATGGCATTGAACAATGTGCTGGTATCACCAGGCTTATTTGGCCCCAAAGCACTTGTCGGAATGTATCCCGGTATCAAGGGCCTGACCGAAATGATCAATACTTTCGCGTCAGCGCCATTCGCTTTTTGCCTATCCTATTGGGATTCTCGGCCACACGACGCTTTGGGGGTAATGCCTATCTGGGCGCCACAATGGGTATGATTATGGTCATGCCAAGTCTGATCAATGGCTACGGCGTGGCTGATGCACTTGCCAAAGGCACCATGACTTATTGGAATGTCTTTGGCTGGAACATCGCGCAAGCTGGGTATCAAGGCCAAGTCTTGCCAGTTCTCGCTGTTGCTTTCATTCTGGCTAACGTCGAAAAGTGGCTCCACAAAAGATGCCTGCCACACTGGATTTTATTTTCACACCAATGATCACCATCATCTTCACAGCCTTCATCACCTTCGCTTTCGTTGGCCCGGTTCTTCGCATTGCTGGGAACGGCTTAACCGATGGCATCGTTTATCTCTACAATGCTTCAGGCTTCATTGGTTCCACAATCTTCGGGCTTGTGTACTCTCCAATTGTGATCACAGGATTGCACCAAAGCTTCCCTGCTATCGAAACCCAATTACTGGCCAATATCGCCAAAACGGGCGGCGACTTCTTCTTCCCTATCGCCTCAATGGCAAACGCCGCACAAGGCGCCGCATGTCTGGCCATCTTCTTCTTGACCAAGGATAAGAAGGAAAAAGGACTCGCCTCATCATCTGGCTTATCCGCACTCCTTGGTATCACCGAACCCGCAATTTTGGGGTTAACTTAAAGAAACGCTTCCCATTCATTATCGGTATGATTGGGAGTGCCGTCGGTTGCTTCTTTGTTGGTCTGTTTGGCATTCGTTCAAGCGCGCTGGGTGCGGCCGGTATTATCGGCTTCATCTCAATTCCAGTTAAGTTCTACTTACCATTCTTTTTCGCCATTGCCTTAAGCATCGTGGTTGCCTTCACCGGAACCTTGGTTTACGGCAAACGTGTGATGGGCACCACAACTGACGACGACACTGTCGCTGACGATGGCACAACCGCTACAGCCACTCCAGCAGCACTTGCTGACGCAGTTGTAGCAGCACCTGTCGATGGCACTGTAGTCAGTTTAAAGACCGTTGACGACCAAGTCTTTGCTAGCGAAATGATGGGTAAAGGCGCAGCAATCGTCCCGAGCGACGATAACATTTACGCGCCGGTTGCGGGCACGATTACTGTCGCTTATCCAACCAAACACGCTTATGGTCTACTCGCCGATGATGGCGCAGAGGTATTAATTCATCTGGGAATTGATACCGTCAAACTCGACGGCAATCACTTCACCACCACGGTTTCACAAGGACAGCACATTGATGTCGGTGAGGTCCTCGGCACCATGGATCGCACCGCAGTCAAAGCGGCCGGCTATGATACTACTGTCATGATTGTTGTCACTAACACGGCAAGTATGCGAGTGTTGATCGTATCGATAACGACCAAGTGTCGCATGGCGATCCCGTTGTCGCACTCACGGGTCAAACTTCAGACGCACCCGTTGCCGCGAATCTGTAAGCTTCAAAAGCTGTGACAAAAGACGCCTTGAGACTGAGGATTAACAAAGGATTGGTGATAAAGCCTGAACTTAGGCTTTGAATCAATCCAAGTTAACAGGCATTCTCAGTCTTTTGGAACGCGATTAATCTATATTGTTCAGAAATCGAAGAGGGGTAGTGACAAAACCAAGTTTTGTCACTACCCCTCTTCTGTCTTCCCCAAACTAGCCATCAGCCCCCAGCTGTGCTATGATTTTCCCTAAATTAGAAAAAGGAACGGTGATCAATGTGACGGGCGACAACACAATCAAAATTGCTTATCTCTATGAAGACCTCATGAATACCTATGGGGATAGCGGCGACGTCAAAATCCTGCGCTACCTGCTCAACAAGCGTGGGTATGAGGTCACAGTTGATAACGTCAGTCTGGAAAAGCATTTCGATGCTAAGGATTACGATTTTGTTTTCTTTGGCGGCGGCCAAGACTACGAACAAACCGTTGTTGCTAAAGACTTGTTACGTCATCAAAAGACACTTGGCGAATACATCGAAGCCGGTAAGCCCATGCTCGCTATCTGTGGCGGCTACCAATTACTGGGTAGCTACTACAAGATGATTGACGGCACCGTCATCGATGGCCTGGGACTACTGCCACTGCACACTGTCTTCAAGCCCGATAGTCGCATGATTGGCGATACCGAATTCGAAACGGAATTTGGGACCGTCAAGGCATTTGAAAATCACAGCGGCCGGACCTATTTTGACGATGACAAGATGCTCAAGCCACTCGGTAAGATGGTCGAAGGCTACGGAAACAATCCCGATGATGGCGTTGAAGGCATGCGCTATAAGGGCGTGATCGGGAGTTACGCGCACGGCCCCATCCTGCGCAACGAAAATATCGCGACCGCCATTGCTGATATGATTGTGAAGAATCACGAAGCGCGATTAAGAGAACAAAACCCAGTCACTGAATAATGCAAAAAGAGGAAGGAATAAGCCAACGTGGCTCGTTCCTTCCTCTTTTGTGTCTCAAAGTAACCGTTAAACTTACAGATTAATGGGTGAAGACATCCGTTGGCTTTGCTTCACCATCAATTAAATCGCCCGCTTCTGGCGTTGCGTCTAACTTATAGATGCGATCATGGTGATAACCACAGCCGCGATGGCAGGTGGTAAGTGCCGTTCTGCAGCAAATGTCTTCGCGTCCTCAAAGATTTGGTCGTCGGTATGGAATCCTTCAATCGTGCCTTCGAAGCGGAAGCCCTTCAATGCAGGTCGATCGACGACCGCAACGGCTGCTTTGCCGTTCTCATGCAAGTTGTGCCACGCCTGCTTGCCTGTTTCTTCATTGTAAATTAAGTGATGATCATCCAATACGCGCATCGTTCCCTTGGGTCCCACTTGCGGATTGCCTGCTTCATCGACCGTTGATAAAAAGTTCAGTTGTGCTCCAATCATGTCCTTCATGTCTTGCGTTAATGTTGCCATGCTATGATCAGCTCCCTTACTAACTTTTTGTAACCATGTTTAGTATACCATATTAACAAGTTGTAAACCATGTTTAGGCACATTAATTAATGGTATCAATTAATTCGCACGAATAAAAAAGAGGTTGTGACGAACCCTATTGGGTTGTCACAGCCTCTTTAAATGATGCTTAATAGTTAAAATTAGTGTGTGAAGTGATCAGTTGGCTTTGGATCGCCTTCAACAATATCACCTGCATGAGGACCAGCATCTAACATGTAGATACGATCGATTGAGATGACAACCGCTGCGATAACAGCTGGCAAGTGACGTTCTGCCGCATATGCCTTAGCGTCTTCGTAGATTTGGTCGTTATCGTGGAATCCTTCAACAGTACCTTCAAACCGGAAGCCCTTCAATGCAGCATGGTCAACAGTCGCAACGGCAGCCTTGCCGTTTTCGTGAAGATTATGCCAAGCTTGCTTCCCAGTTTGTTCGTTATAGATCAAATGCGTATCGTCGAGCACACGCATTGTTCCCTTAGGCCCCACTTGTGGGTTGCCTGCTTCGTCAACTGTTGATAAGAAACTCAATTGTGCGCCGATCATGTCCTTCATTGCTTGTGTTAATGTTGCCATAAGATCATCAGCTTCCTTCTAAAATTTTTACAAGGTAACTGTAGCACTTTTTGTTCAAACCGGCTAACAACCTGTCTCGCACACCGTTATTAAAGAAAAAACATGTAAACAGTTAGTTCACATGTTTGGGTGTTGTCATCCGCTGGATTGCCGTATTGACTAAGTCATCGGTTTCTTCTTCAGTAATGACAAACTTCCGCATAACCATTTTCTTGGTTTCAGCCTCATCGTGCGTCTTGAGGGCATCCGTTGCAAAGCGGACCACGACTTCTGGGTCCCACACCAGCGGATCCGCGGATTCTTTGGCGGGATCGCGCCAGAAATCGTACACCAATAAGCCGGCCACAGCCCCTAGCGCAACCCCCAGGCCACCGATTGAAAAGGCGTTGGGAATACGCGCTTGGAGTGTGTGAAACAGACTCACACCTAATACGACCAGAATCATGAACAAAACAATTTTCTGGCCGGTAATCTTTGTATTATGCAAAACCTGCCCCCACAACTACAGATGTGCCAAAATCGTATATTTGCCGATTGGCTGTTCCTTGGCAACCGCGCTCACATCGGGTTGGCCTGCAGCTTCATAGAACACCGCAAACTTACCATCCGCGCCCTTGGCTACTACGAGCCCTTCATCGACCGCATGATCCACTTTATAGATTTCCGCACTGCGTCGAGCTTCCTGGTAGTCGAAATCGTTTGCTACCGCGTCGCCCGGATTAAAGAAAATAATTTCATCCATCAGTTCTCGCCCCTTTCGGTATTCACAACCCGTTACTTTGCCTTGACCTCATTGACCTTGGCCACAATTTCTTTGGTGAACGTGGCAAACAAGGGCATGGTCTCTTCCGTGATGCCTTGTTCGATCTTGACGGTTGTGGCCCCCTGAATGGCGCCACTTGCCCGCAAGTTCGCGGTGAACAGTGATGGCGCAGTGTTATAATCATCGCCATAATACGGATCGCCGGTACCGACAACGCCAAAGACCAGTGGCTTCTTGGAGTAATCAGTTGCCGCCATATCCGCATAGAAGTCTTCACTCTCTTCCGGAATGGTGCCCCCTGACCATGTGTAGGTCGCAATGACCACGGCATCATAGTCTTTCAACTTTGCCGCATCGGTCTGTTGCATCTCGCCCATGGTCACCTCCGCGTGCATGTATTCAAAGAATTGTTGCAGCGCTCTGGCCATGCCTTTTGAGTTCCCTGTAATTGATGCATATAGAATCAATACCCGCATACGCTCACCTCGTTTTCTTTTAGTATAGCGAATCGAGGCGGAATGTAAAAGCTTACAGTCTATTCGACGGGTAAATGTGCCTGATATTGCAGCAATAAATGTACCGCTTGTGCGAGTTGCGCTTCACTGAAAAATTGCACATCCGCATCTTGTCCCAAAATATCGACTTCGATAATCGGTGTAAACCCGGAAAAATCGCGCAGTTCTTGTCGCAGCCAAGCGTCCCAGACTTTGGTCATCAAGCCGTGATTCTGATCTTGATTGCGCCGAATAATGACTTGCTTGTTCTCCCAAATCCGAACTCGTGCGCGACCATCAGTTTGTTCCGCGAGTGCAGTTAGATAAGCATATTGTGACATTGAATTCGACCCCTCTCCACATTCGACAAGGTGACATTTCGTTACTTCTATTATACCAAACAAACGTTCGCAAAGGCAAAAGTTTGATCTCGCACTATACGCTTTTACCCAAAGTTGGGTATACTGATATTAGTATCTACCTTAGAGGAGGAAGTTTATTTTGGCCGAAAAAGAACAACTCAGCGCATTTGCACATGAAATCATTGAATTCCAACGCAAAAATAATTTGACCGATACCGAAATGGCGCTCAACAGCCACGTCTCCGTGGAACACATCCACAACATCAAAGCAATGCGTGAAGTGCCCGACACAACCGTCGTTGCCAACTTGCAAAGCTACATGGAACACAAACCAACGGGCAAATAGCAGTGTGCGACAAAAGGCGCTCAAAACTGAGGATTAGCAATATCTTTGAAAGAAGCCGGTTTGTGGCTTCGGCAAAGATGAGCTAACCGGAGTGTTTTGCCTCTTGAAGCATATTTTTAATACCACGCACCAACATAAAAAGACGAACCCATCATTGTTGAAATGATGGGTTCGTCTTTTTTATGTTCAATTGTGCTTAAGCGTGTTCCATGTGAAACGCATGATAGCCAATATCCCGTCGATAAGCCAGCTCACCGGCGTACTGATCCGCGAGCTGCTCTGCCACTAATTGCGCGTCACGTAATGTCGCACCACAGCCGACAACATCCACAACACGCCCACCCGCACTGGTCAACAGATGCGCTTCATCCACATCGACCGCAGCAGGTAACCAGATATCACTGGTCAGGTCTTTGGGTTCAGGAATCTTGACGCGAACTGCCCGATCAGTGGCACCAGGATATTGCGGATGCACCATGACCAACGTGAGATAGTAGCGGCCATTTAGTGTGATGCGGGGCGTTTCGCCCGCCATCAAGGTGGTCAGAACAGTGTACAAGTCCTCTTGAATCTGAGGCAGTAATACCTGCGTCTCTGGGTCTCCCAAGCGCATGTTGTATTCCAGAATCTTGGGGCCAGCTGCCGTGAAAATCAAGCCCATATAAATCACACCACAACCGCGCATATCATCGGTCATCATGCCAGTGACAGTGGCCTGCATCAGGCGTTTGGCTGCAGCCTGTTCTTCGCTGGTAAATTGCGGTGCGGGACTGATAGCGCCCATCCCCCCTGTGTTCGGGCCAGCATCACCACTGAAGCGGCGTTTGTAGTCTTGCGACAGTGGTAGAATCACCAGCCGGTCATCAGCGAAGAAAGCCATCACGGAGGCCTCTTGCCCGACCAAATATTCTTCAAGCACCAGCGGCATCGCACTATCTTCGGCGTACAGCTGATGCAGCCGATCCTGTGCTTGTGTCATTGTTTGGCAGACAAAACGCCTTTACCACCCGCCAGGCCATCGCGCTTGATCACAATCGGTGCCTGCCATTGTTGCAGTTGCGTCTGTGCTTCACGCAGACTTCTGACCACGACAGCAGCCGCGGTTGGCAGTTGATGCCGCGCCATGAACGCCTTAGCAAACTGCTTGCTGGCTTCAAGTTGGGCGAGTTGTTGATTGACGCCAAAATCGCTAATCCAGCGGCCTCAAAGGCATCCACGATACCACCAACCAATGGCGCTTCCGGGCCCACCACCGTCAGATCAATATGGTCTTTCGCAAATGCGATGAGGCCTTCAAAATCATTTTCGGCAATCGGCACACTCGTCAATCCGAGTAACGCCATACCGGGATTGCCTGGCGCAACATAAACCCGATCGACACTGGGGGCATCGCGAAACTTGATGCCAAGCGCGGCTTCACGGCCACCGCGTCCAATAATCAAAACATGCTGTGTCATGGCTCCTCCTCTAATGTCTGAAGTGACGGACGCCCGTTGTCACCATCGCAATGCCGTATTCGTTGGCCTTGTCGATGGAATCCTGATCGCGAATGCTCCCACCCGGTTGAATAATCGCGCGAATCCCGTGCTTGGCGGCATAATCCACGGAGTCCGCCATCGGGAAGAAAGCATCACTGGCTAAGACCGCACCAGCAAAGTTGGCGTTCTGTTGCGCCTGAGCCAACGCAATCTCGACCGACCCCACGCGATTCATCTGCCCGGCGCCAATGCCTAACGTTTGGCCCTGATTGGCAACCACAATCGCATTGCTCTTCACGTGCTTAACCACGCGTTGCGCAAAGAGCATGGCGTCAATCTGTTCCAGTGTCGGTTCAACGGCCGTCACAATCGTCAGATCATCTGCTGTTTCCACGCGCTGATCAACATCTTGAACCAATAATCCACCTTGAACTGAAACCAATTCGTGGGTCGGTTGGCGCGTATGATGATCGACCATCGCCACTGTCATCAAACGCAGATTCTTCTTCTGGGCCAACAAGTCACGGGCGTCGTCATCAAAGTCGGGCGCGATAATGATTTCAAGAAAGAGCTCGTGCATTTTGGTTGCTGTCGCCAGATCCACGGTGCGATTCAGGGCAATGATGCCACCAAAATCGAGACGGAATCAGCGGCATAGGCGCGGTCCCAGGCGGCTTCAATTGTCTCACCCTGACCGACACCACAAGGATTCATGTGCTTCATTGCCACAACGGTGGGTTCACTGAATTCAGCCAGCGTGAGTAAGGCCGCATCCGCATCCTTGATGTTGTTATAGGACAATTCCTTGCCGTGAAGCTGTTTGGCTGCCGCAATCGATGTGGCCTCAGGATAAGGCTCCGCATAGAAGGCCGCGGCTTGATGACTATTTTCACCATAGCGCAATGTCTGCTTGCGCACATAGGTTGGTGTCAGGGTTTCGGGAAATGCCTGTTGGGTCAGATAGGCCGCAATCTGGGCATCATAGGCTGCGGTGGTGCGGAACACCTTGGCAGCGAGCTCGTGCCGCAAGGCCACATCATCGGCATCGATGCCAGCAAGAACAGCGGGATAGTCGGCAGGATTAACGACGGCCCAAACCGCATTACTATTCTTGGCCGCAGCCCGCAGTGCAGATGGCCCACCGATATCAATCTGTTCAATGACTTCTGCCTGACTCACACCGGCGCGGTGACTGGTTTCGGCAAATGGATAGAGATTGACACAGACCAAGTCAACCGGCGTAATCTCGTGCTCTGCCAGCGCGGTCATGTGCGCGTCAGAATCTCGGCGCGCCAAGATACCCGCGTGTAAGCGGGGATGCAGCGTCTTAACGCGGCCATCCAACATTTCAGGAAAGCCGGTCACATCTTCGACACCCATGACCGTTAATCCGGCATCGGCCAACACGGCTTGGGTCCCACCCGTTGAAACCAATTCAAATCCTCGTTCAATCAATCCCTGTGCGAATTCAACCAAACCATTTTTATCGGAAACACTCAACAATGCACGCTTCACTAGATCACTCCTTCTTCGATGAGGTCAGAAACAACTTGTGGTAACAATTGGTGCTCTGCGGCATGAATGGCCGCTTCAAGCGCTGGTAAGGACTGCTTGGGTGCGATGGGCACCGCTTGTTGGGCAATAATCTCGCCAGAATCGATGCCGGCATCCACATAGTGCACGGTCACACCGGTGATGCGCACGCCGTAATTGTAGGCATCAAGAATGCCATTCCGGCCGGGGGAAACTGGGTAACAGCGCGGGATGCAGATTGATGATGCGCTTGGGATAGGCGGCCAGCAAGGTGTCGCCGATGATGCGCATATAGCCGGCCAAAATCACCAGATCAAGCGGTGGCAATTGCGTCACGATGGCACGTTCAGCCGCGGCCTTATCGGGATAGTCGCGATAGTTTATCACGATGACGGGGACGCCATCCGCTTGGGCCCGCGTCAGAACGTACGCATCGACGTGATCACACACTACACAGACAATCTGTGCCGCGAGCTCACCCGCTGCAATGGCCGCCTGTAAGGCCGCATAGTTACTGCCATTCCCGGATGCAAAGACAACTAGGCGTTTCATGCATCCCCCTCCCACTGAACCTCGGGTGCATCGCTGTGGCGTTCAATCACTTGCCCCAAAACTTGGGCGTCCGGTAATGCCGCGAGCACGTCTGGCAGTTGCTTGTCGCCAACAGCCAAAATCATGCCGAAACCGAGGTTAAACGTGCGCCGCATCTCGGCATCTGAGAGTTCTCCAGCTGTCTGCAACCGCGCAAACAGTTCAGGATATGCCCACGACTGTAGTTGCGCCGCCATGCCCGCCGGCAACATGCGCGGCACATTGTCGGTGAAGCCACCACCCGTGATATGGGCGATACCATGAATCAAGTGGCGCTGAATCAATGGCAAGACGGCCGAAACATAAATCCGGGTGGGCGTGAGCGCTGCCTGAGCGATGGTCTGTCCATCGGCTAATGGCTGGGTTCCTAAGTCATCAATCGCTAACAGGCGCCGCACCAGGGAAAAGCCATTGCTATGTAATCCAGAACTCGGTAGGCCAACCAACGTATCACCGATAGCCACTTCTTGTGGCAGCAATTGATCACGCTGCGCCATACCGAGCGCGAAACCGGCCAGATCATAGTGGCCCGCCGGATACATGTCAGGCATCTCCGCGGTTTCGCCACCAATCAGGCTCATGCCCGCCTGCTGACAGCCCGCGACAATACCTTGCATGACGTCCTGCGCCACCTCGGGAACCAAGTGATCTGTTGCCATATAATCCAGGAAAAAGAGCGGTTGCGCGCCGTCCGCGAGCAAATCATTGGCGACCATCGCCACCAAATCGATGCCGATGGTGGTGTGTTGCTGTAATTGATTGGCCAGCAACAACTTGGTTCCGACACCATCAGTCGCTGCCAGCAAGATGGTTTGCGAATCGGTGGACAATTGATACGCCGCCGCGAACCCATTTTGATGTGGCAACACATTGCGGTCATGCGTGGTTTTCGCTAGGGGCGCATAGGATCGAGCTACCGCATTGCCGACATCGACGTTCACGCCTGCTGTGGTGTAATCAATACTCACGCGGACACCTCCTCGAGATTGATGGGACGCAGCGCGAGCTCCGCCTGATAACTGGTCTCATAATCACCCAGTTCGGTCGGATAATCGCCCGTAAAATAAGCGGTGCACAAGCCGTGATGCGGGGCGTCACTGCGCAAGCCGATGCCCTCCTCCAATCCTGTGACCGAAAGAAAACCCAGCGTATCGACATCCAGCCGGTCGCGCATCTCACTGACTGTGTATTGCGCGGCCATCAATTGATCCATGGTCTGAATATCGATGCCATAAAAACATGGAAAGCGCAGCGGTGGACTGCTGATGCGCAGGTGAACCGATTTGGCGCCCGCCGCCCGCAATAATTTCACGATCTGAATCGCGGTGGTGCCACGCACAATCGAGTCATCCACCAATACCACGTTCTTACCCGCCACGACTTCGGGAATCGCGCTGAGCTTCATGCGCACACTCTTTTCACGCAGGGCTTGGGTGGGTTGAATGAAGGTGCGCGCGATGTATTGGCTCTTCACTAAGCCCATCTCATAAGGCAGACCACTTTCACGCGCATACCCGATTGCGGCCGACAGGGATGAGTTCGGTACCCCGCACACGATATCGCCATCAGGTGTCGGTTGTTCACGCGCGAGCTGTTCGCCCAAGCGCACGCGAGCCTGATGCACGTTCACCCCATGAATCGTGGAATCCGGCCGGGCAAAATAGATAAACTCCATCGCACACACCGCAAGCTGGGTACGCTTGGTGTAGGCGTGACTGTGCATGCCGGTGTTATCAACGCGAATCACCTCACCGGGTTGCACATCGCGAACAAATTGTGCCCCCGACCGCGGTCAGTGCGGCCGTCTCGCTGCAGATCACCACCGCGCCATTAGCCAAGCGGCCGATGACGAGTGGCCGAAAGCCATTGGGATCACTCGCGGCGTATAAGGCGTGCTCCGTCAACAACATGAAGGCAAATCCGCCCTGAACGGTGTTGAGTGCCTGGTCGAGTTGCGCGTCAAAGCCGATTTTGTCGCTGCGCCGAATCAGGTGCATCAAGACCTCGGTGTCTGATGTTGACTGAAAAATCGCACCTTGCGCCTCGAGCTGGCGCCGCAAGCTCTGTGCGTTGGTCAAATTACCGTTGTGTGCGAGGGCAATGCTCTGATCACTGAAACGAAACAACAGCGGTTGAATGTTCTCTAAAATACGCCCCCCTGCTGTGGCATAGCGCACATGGCCCAAAGATGCGCGGCCATACAATTCACGCAACTGATCGGGTTGTGCGAAGACCTCACTGAGTAAGCCGAGACCGCGGTGCCGCCGTACACCCATGGGCGTCAAGCTGACGATGCCGGCCCCTTCTTGGCCGCGATGTTGCAAAGTATGTAATCCCAAGTAGGTCAGTTCAGCGGCATCTTCACTCCCCCAAATACCAAACACGCCACACTCTTCATTTAAGCTTTTGACTTCATTCGGCATGGAATTCCTCCCTCATAAGCATCACGCAACTGCGCCAGTGGCAGTGTGAGCGTGGTGTCGGTCAGCTGTAGGTCCAATCGAGCGGTATCCGTGACCACACCCAGTGTCGTGAACGGTACAGCGTGGCCCTGCATCAAGGTTTGCCATTCTGGCATCTTGTCGGGCGCAATCGTTAGTACGAAGCGGCCCGGTGTTTCCGCAAAAAGGCGTTCAGTAGATTGTTTCCATGTGATGTCTGCCCCCAAATCACCAGCGAGCATCATTTCGCTCAAGCCGCTGACCAAGCCACCCACACTCAAATCATGTGCCGCAGTGACGAGACCGGCCTGAATCGCCGCGGTCACAGCATGTTGTTGCTGAACTTCGCGGTCGAGATCGAGATCAAAGAGTTGACCCGCAATCGTCCCCGTCATCATCTGTTGCAGTTCAGTACCGTTATAGTCATCGTCGGTCGCACCGACCAAGACAATCACATCACCCGCTTGCTTGAGGTGATTGGTGGTGATGTCTTCGAGCCGTTCAATCAAGCCCACCATGCCCAACATAGGGGTTGGATAAATAGCCTGGCCATTGGTTTCATTGTAGAGGGAGACATTCCCCGAAATCACCGGTGTGTTCAAGGCGCGACAGGCTTCTGTGATGCCCTGCGCGGATTGTTCCAGTTCATAGAACACTTCTGGCTTGGTGGGATCACCGTAATTCAAGCAATCCGTGATCCCCAATGGCACAGCACCACTCGCGACCAGATTGCGCGCCGCTTCGGCTGCCACCATCGCACCACCGCGTTTGGGATCGAGATACAGATAACGCCCGTTGCTGTCAGTTGTCGCTGCAATGGCCGATTGGGTGCCACGCACGCGGATCACCCCCGCGTCACTGCCCGGTTTGACCACCGTATTGGTTTTGACTTGGGCATCGTAGCGCCGATAGAGGCTCTTCTTGCTCGCAATCGTTGGCTGTTGCAATAGCGCCAACCAGGTTGCCTCGAGATCTGTGATGTGGGGTTCAAAATCTTCGGCAGGTTGTTGCAATCGTGCAGGCATCACACCCACCTGGTAATAGATTGGCGCATCCGTTGTCAGCAGGGCCACCGGTACGTCACACACGACCGTTTCTTGATGCGTCAACACGTAGCGCTGATCATCCGTCACCCGGCCAATCACCACCGCATCGAGCCCGTATTGTTCAAAAACAGCAATGATGCCTTGTTCAGCACCAGCACGCACACACAACAGCATCCGCTCCTGCGATTCCGACAACATGATTTCAAACGGCAACATGTCCGCCTCACGCTGTGGTACCAGATCCAGATTCAGTTGCATGCCGTAGCCCGCTTTTTCGGCCATCTCTACACTCGAGCTGACCAAACCCGCGGCCCCCATATCCTGCATGCCCACCAATGCGTCACGATGTTCGCGCGTCACCTCGAGGCAGGCGTCCATCAAGAGTTTCTCCATGAATGGATCACCGACTTGAACCGCCGCACGATCGGCAGGGGCATCATCTGAGAATTCCGCTGAGGCAAAGCTCGCGCCATTGATGCCATCGCGCCCCGTTTTGGCACCCACATAGATGATGGCGTTACCGACACCCGCAGCACGTCCGCGTTGAATATCGGCCTCATCCATCACACCAATACACATCGCATTGACCAGCGGGTTGTTGGTGTAGACATCGTCAAAATTGGTTTCGCCACCGATTGTGGGAATCCCAATCGCATTGCCGTAACCACCGATACCGGCCACGACTTGGTCGACTAAGTGTTGCGTGTGCGGTTGGTCGAGATTACCAAAGGCGAGTGAATCGAGCAGTGCGACGGGTTCGGCACCCATCGAGAAAATATCGCGGATGATGCCACCGACACCCGTTGCGGCCCCCTCGTAGGGTTCAACCGCGCTGGGATGGTTGTGACTCTCAGCTTTGAAGACCACCGCTTTGCCGTTGCCAATGCGGATGACGCCGGCACCTTCACCGGGGCCCATCAACACGCGCTCGTTGTGCGTCCAAAATTGTTTGAGCACGGGTTTGCTGTACTTGTAGGCACAGTGTTCACTCCACATGCCACTGACAAGTCCGATTTCGGTGTAATTTGGTAGCCGATCTAACAGGCTCACCACGCGCTGATATTCGTCTTCACTCACACCCCAATCCAGATAAGGGCGCTGTTCTCGAATCGCCTCAGGGGCCAATGCTACCCGCATGTCGTTGCTCCTTTCACTTGTTCAATCGATGCAAAAATCCCTAACCCATCAGTTCCCCCAAGTAACGCTTCCACCGCGCGTTCAGGGTGCGGCATCATGCCCAACACATTGCCGGCCCGATTGGTGAGACCAGCAATATCATTCATGCTGCCATTGGGATTGTCCACGTAGCGAAAAATCACCTGCTGATGCGCCTCAATTGCGGCTAGTTCCTCGGGACTCGCGTAGTAATTGCCTTCCCCATGGGCAATCGGCAGACTGAGTCGTTCGCCAATAGTATAGGCGCCACTGAAGGCACTGATATTGGCCACTTCTAGCGGTGTATCGTCACAGATGAAAGCCAAATCGCGATTCCACTGCAGGGCACCCGGCAGCAACCCCGCTTCACACAGAATCTGGAAGCCATTGCAGATCCCGATTACCAAACCACCGGCCGCCGCATAATCTTTGAGCGCGGTCATGACGGGTGAAAAACGGGCGAGTGCCCCACTGCGCAGGTAATCGCCATACGAGAAACCACCGGGCACACAGACCAAGTCATAGCCGGACAGATCTGTCGCACTGGCTGGGACCAGCGTGGCATCCTGATGGCGAATCTCGCGCAATGCGTACAGCAAGTCCTGATCACAGTTAGAACCCGGGAAGCTCAACACCGCCGCTCTCATGCCTGCACCTCATCGATGGCACTGACCGTATAGCGATATTGCTCCATGTTGATGTTGGCCAACAATTGGTCGCAGATGGCATCCACTTGTTGCTCGGCAGCAAGTTGGCTATCGGCGGTTAAGCGCAATTCAAAATACTTTCCGACCATCAAATCCTGCACATTGTTAATCGAAGCGCGGGTGAGTGCGGTCTTAATCGCTTCCGCCTTGGGGTCGAGCACAGAATCTTTGTAATTGACGTAGACTTTTGCTTGATACATGAGGGCCTCCTTTGAGTCGCTTGGTTAAACAATTTGATCGAGGCGCTTGGCCACTTCTCGATAGATGGCAACCAAGTCCCCGGTTTCCTGCCGAAAGACATCTTTGTCGAGGGAGTCACCAGTGGCCGCGTCCACCAGACGCATATTGTCCGGTGACAGTTCATCGGCAACCACCAGTGTGCCGTCACTGAGATAGCCGAATTCGAGCTTAAAATCGACCAGCGTGATGGCAATATTTTCAAAATACGCGCGTAACACCGCATTGACGCGGTCGCTGAGCTGGCGCATGTGCGTCAGCGTGCGCGCATCGGTAATCTTGAGGGTCAGTACCTGATCGTCGTTGATGAAGGGATCGTCCAGCGCATCATCCTTGTAGTAAAGCTCGTGAATGGCTGGTTCCAACGCCTGCATCGGTGCGACATGAAACTTGCTGACGAAGTGTCCCGAAGCAAAATTGCGGACCACCACTTCAAGCGGCAACATCGCCGCCCGCTGACACAGCATGCTCGTGGCATCGAGTGTCCGCACATAATGGGTGGGAATGGCCGCTTCCGCTAGGACCTGAAAGAGGCGTTGCGAAATATGTAAGTTGAGCGCACCTTTGCCATCGATGGCTTCCTTGCGCTTACCGTTCAGCGCCGTTGCCTGGTCTTTATAGCTGATCCAGAGCTGTTCCGGGTCCGTCGTGGCATAGACGGCTTTGGCCTTTCCTTGATAGAGCAAATCCAATTTTTGAATCGTCATCCTATTCCTCCTTGAAAGCGACCTGCGTCATCAATGTCGACACATCATCGCCGGTCACAGTGAGATGGCCCATTTTGCGACCAGGTCGAGCGGCAGCCTTCCCGTAATCGTGCACGTGCCACTCAGGGTGGTCTTGCCATTCGTGCTGCGCCTGCTTCAACTCATCTCCGAGTAGATTGCGCATCACAGCCTGTTGCCGCAGTTGAATGGGAGGTATCGGCAGCCCAACAATGCTGCGAATGTGCGCCTCAAACTGTGAGATGCTGCAAGCTTCAATGCTGTAGTGCCCGGAATTATGCGGCCGCGGCGCCAGCTCATTGACCACAATCCCTGCTTCGGTTTCAAAGCATTCAATACCCAAAACCCCACGCAATTGAATGGCATTCGCAATCGTTGTCGCAAGCTGTGTTAGTTGTTCCTGAAGTCGGGCATCACGGGCTGGCGCTGGGGCCACTGTGAGTTGCAGGATGTGATTGCGATGTCGATTCTCAACGACTGGAAATGGGCGAACAACACCCGCCGCATCGCGTGTCACCATGAGTGACAGTTCGCGCTTAAATGTCTGCCGCTGTTCTAAGATACAGGGACCTTGCGCCAATAACGCCTGTGCCGCCACCACATCACTGGACTGATTGAGATCCTGTTGCCCATGACCATCGTAGCCACCCGTGGTTGTCTTCAAAATGGCGGGGTAGCCAATTGTTGCCAGTGCTGCGTCTAGTTCAGCGGCTGTGGTCACTGAAGCAAACGGCGTAACGGGAATCTGGTGCTCGCGCAGGAAGGTTTTTTCACGTAAGCGATCACGACTGATGGCCAGCAGCTCGGTGCCTTGAGGTAACGCCGCCAGCGCACTCGCTGCTTCAAGAGTGCTCAAATCAACATTCTCAAACTCATAGGTCAGGACATCACTGCGCTCGGCCAGCGCCATCAGTGCTGCTTCATCATCATAATCAGCCATAATTTGAAAATCAGCTACTTGGCCCGCCGGTGAATCTGGCGTCGGTTCCAAGATGCCCACGCGGTAGCCCATCGGTTTGGCAGCTAAAGCAAGCATCCGCCCCAACTGGCCGCCACCGACAATGCCAATCGTGGCTGGTGGTAACAGCACCTCACTCATGAAGCGCCTCCCCACTCGCTAATGCGCGTTCAGTTTGTGCAGTGCGATAATCGGCGAGCCGTTCGGCCAACTCGGCATCATTAACGGCTAGAATGGCCGCAGCATACAAGGCCGCATTGCTGGCGCCGGCGTCTCCGATGGCCACCGTCCCAACGGGCACACCGCTGGGCATCTGAACAATGGATAAAAGTGAATCGATTCCGGATAATGTTCGTGTTTTAATCGGAACACCGATCACTGGCAACGTGGTGCTTGCCGCAATCATGCCGGGCAAATGAGCCGCACCGCCTGCCCCCGCAATAATCACTGATAAGCCATTGTTGCGTGCATTCTCCGCAAAATCGAGTAGTTGCTTCGGCATGCGATGTGCTGATATCACGCGTTTTTCGTATGTAATTCCCAGTTGATCGAGCTGTGTTGTTGTCAGCTGCATCGTCGGCCAATCAGAGGTCGATCCCATAATCACTGCCACTTTTGTCATCGCCATCTCCCCTTCAACTTGTTGATCAAAGTCTACCACGTCAAAAATCACAATCAACGCTTTTCTTAACATTTATGATATTTATTTATTTATTGTTCGTGTTTATCAATGGCAAAAAAGTGCTGTGCCAAAACAGATTAGTTTTGGCACAGCACTTTTAGAAACAGGATTAATTAGTCGCGTCCAAAAGACTGAGAATTCCGGTTAACTTAGATTGACTCAAAGCCTAAGTTCAGGCTTTATCATCAATCCTTGTTAATCCTCATTCTCAAAGCGTCTTTTGTCACAGCCTTTTTTAATTGTACGCCATGTTGTCACGATCGATTTGGCCGCGATTAGGTTGCACTTCAACGCGGTACAGCACCGTTTCGATAGGACTCACACCATCTAAGTAAACCTCGCGATGTTGATTGGGATCAACGCGCACCAGTTCACGGGCTTCGATGCCCTTTTGTAATCGTGTCAGGGCCTCTTGCCGTTGTGCATTGGTCCCCGCCGTTTGAATTTCAACGCCTTCAGCGAGTTGTTCAAACGCAATCGGCAGTGTCGAGTTCAGTTGCTTGATAGCCGCATCAAATATCTTTTGATTGATAAACAGCGGTTGCTTGAGCCAGAGTTTGAAATGCGTTTGTGTTGCCGCATCTGAACCACCGGACCAGACTGCTTGAACTGGATATGGATGATAAGCCTTGAACCCACCAATCTCAATCCCGTGTTCTGGTCCTTGACTAATGAGCGTTGCCAGCTGTTCAAGCGCTTGTGCTGCACCCAAGAAAGCCGAATCCGCTGTTTGCTCGGGTGCGTCACCGCTGACCGTGAGATAACTCCGCGTGGTTAAGTTAACAAAACTAAGCTGTGCATCGCGCGAATATTCTTCTGCTTCATTTACCCGCCAATCAAACATCCTATTACCTCCTATAACGATTTTGGGTCAAGCATACGAGCATTTGACCCAATTGCCAAGGATTTTGTCTTGTCACCATGACTTTCAGTCGTGAAGACCAGACCTAAAAAAGAGGCCGCAGAATTCTGCAGCCTCTTTTTAACGTTCTTGTTTAATCTTGATCCTCAACCGGATTGACCTGAACGAAGGTTTCGTTTGGAATCCGAATTAAGGAGAAGTGGTCGGCGGTCTTGCCCGCATGCATGCCCAACCCATTGAGGAACGTATCCTTATACGTTGCTGTCATGGTGGCCACGTAGGCTTTTTCCGTAATCTTATCCATCTTAGTCAATGTCTTCTTGGACCATGGATAAGCTGATGCGCTCATCGTCAATGGATCGACGCCATCCGCAATCGTCGCGTTTAGACTCGAAATCTGATACCGCGCACCCTCGGTCCAGTACGTGTAGTAGCGGATTGGGTGTTTCCCGTTACCTGAACGCACTGATACGAAGTAAGAATGGGTATCACCGGTTTTTAACACCAGATTATTATAGCTATGCTTGATGGTCACACTACTTTTATCGGTAAAATCAACTGGACGCAACCAGGTCACCCAGACCATGCCCCACACAGCGACAAACAGTACGATGACTTCCGCAATATCGATCAGCGTTGTCTTCAGCGACCGCGTCTTGTGTTCTTGCACCACCATTTTGAGGTGCCGCTGGCGAATGTTGATGATGATAAAAATCAGATAAGCGAGTAGCACTACCCAGGCAATTAACCCAATGCTATTCCAAAGATTCATGATCGTCCTCCTGTGTTTGGCTATCGGCTTGTTCAACCGCTTCTTGACCCAGTAGATTCAGATAATTCCATGGATAGTCGTAATGCGGATTAAATAACATATCCACATACGCCAAATCATCGATGGTATTGCGATTCTGAATCATCACTGAAATCAGATTGGCAGATTGGGCGATATCGTATTGACTATAAAGCTGTGCCCCTAGAATCTGCCGGTTAGCTTTATCATACACTAAACTCATGGTAATCGGGACGGTCGATGGCATAAATGTCGGCCGATAATTCACGGTCATCGTGACAGCTGCCGCGTTGAAGCCACTGGTTTTTGCCCGAACCAATGTCAGTCCCGTTGCGGCCAATGTCTTATCGTATAAAGTGAGGGCGCTCGTTGCCTGTGTCCCCATATACTTCACACGCTTACCGAACAGGTTGCGACCCACGAGTTACCTTGGCGCACCGCGTTTGTAGCCAGCGGCGCATAGGCATCTTTGCCGGTCGGATTGAAGTGAACAGCGACTGCATCGCCAGCCGCGAAATATCGGGATCACTGGTCTGCATGTAGTCATCCACGTGAATCGAACCATCCGCATTCATCGCGACTTGATCACGCAAGAGTTCTGTTTGGGGCTGAAACCCGACACAAACCACAGCGAGATCCGCATAACGCTCGCCCTTTGAGGTTTGAATAAAGACCCGTTCGCCGTCATTATCGAACTTCATTGCCACTTCATCGAGCAGCATCTGTACGCCATGCGATTCAAGATCTAAGCGCACCAGATTAGCCAACGAGGCATCCACATAATGACTGAGTAATGGCCGCACGCCGTTGATCAGACTCACCTCGTGGCCAGTGTGACTATACGCTTCAGCGAGTTCGACCCCAATATAACCACCGCCGACAATCATAATAGAGTGAGCGGTTTTTGCCGTTTCATAGATGCGTTGCGCATCATTATAGTCTTTACACATCAAGACTCCAGGCAGACTTACACCTTGAATGGGGGGCACAACAGGAAAACTGCCTGCGGTGTAGATTAACTTGTCATATTTATCTGTTGTAATCCGACCGCTTCCGAGGTCTTGAACAGAGATTTCGTGAGTTTTAGCATCGATGTCGAGCACGTCATGTTCGAGTTCAAACTTGACGTTAGCACCGAATGCTTCAAGGGTCTTAACATTTGTCGTGAATAATTCATCGAGCTGAGTCACTGTGCCGTTGAGATACAACGCAATCCCACAAGACAAGAAGGCAATATCGGGGCGGCGTTCATAGACCACCACTTCAGCTTCGGGATGATGCGTTATAATTTCTTGGACAGCGGCTGTGCCAGCATGTGTACAACCAACAACAATTACTTTCATTTTTCCACCTTAAATAACGATTCCACAACTGAAATATATCACTGGCATCATTATCTCACGAACATCCGGGAAAGCAAAAGCATATCGTTCGAATGTTCATAATTTTAAGGTTATACTTAAAGCAATTGATTCAAGGAGGCTAAAAAATAACATGAAACTTGCAATTGTTGGGGCCGGTCCACGCGGCCTGCTGATTCTTGAACGCCTCATTGCGTGGCAACAGAATCACTACCCGCTCACATCAGTTGATATCACCCTCTACGATCCCTTTCCCATCGGTGGTCGCGTTTGGGTGACCGATCAACCGCATGAGCTAATTATGAATACAGCATCACAACAAATCACGCTTTTTTATGATAACTCCGTCGAAACTAACGGGCCACTGGCGCCCGGCCCAAGTTTGGCCGAATGGGCACAACGCTATGCCGTCGATTACATCCAAACCATCGACGTGCCTCATGCCCAAAGCTTCATCGATGAAGCCAAGCACCTAGGACCAAACGACTACGCGTCACGGCCACTCTACGGCATCTATATCCAATGGGTGTACGAAGAATTGTTGCGCCGTAAATCAGCCAACGTCAGTGTCGATTTCGTTCAGACCCCGGTCGACAGTATCGAACGTCACGGTGATAAGTACACCGTCACCACAAACGCTGGCAGCAGTGTTGTCGATTTTGCGGTCATGGCACTGGGTAACATTGAAAACACGCCAACTCGAGACCAGTTGAACCTGATGGAATACGCGCAAGCTAACCACCGGCTCTACATGCAACCAGGTTTCCCCGGTGAAGGTGATCTCAGCGGCTTAACCAAGGATGATACCGTTGTTCTGCGCGGACTTGGGCTCAGCTTCTTTGACTTCATGGCACGCTTAACTCAGGGTCGCGGCGGCACATTCACTGAGAATGACGACCAGACCTTGACCTACCATGCCACTGGCAAAGAGCCCAAGATTGTAGCAGGCTCACGCCGCGGAATGCCATATCGCGCTAAGGGTCGCAACCAAAAGGGGCCCGGCGAAGAATGGCAACCGCACTTCTTGACCGATTCACAGATCAAACGGTTCAAAGCGAGCGGTCACATCACAGGTCAAGATTTCTGGACACTGCTACAACATGAAGTGGAATACATCTATTACACCTTATTGATTGAGGCAGACTATCCAGACGTGCCACTCGATCAATTCCAACTAGATTTCTTAGCGGATCCAGACAACAGTTTGACACAATATCCGATTAAGCAAGAAGACCGCCTCGATTGGTCCTACTTGGCTAATCCCGCGGGCGATGATGTGACTGACTTCACGGCGTTCTTTGTCGATTATCTGAAGACAGATGCGGTCGAAGCCGAAAAGGGCTCAAAGACCGGTCCACTGACTAGTGCACTGGAAGTCTTGCGCGATATGCGTGATCCGATTCGCCAAATCGTGGAAAATGAACTGCTCGCAGACGATCAGTATCTCGACTTCTTCTTACGTTGGTTCAATCCTCTCAATGACTTTCTTTCCATCGGACCACCTGCAATCCGAATTCAACAATTACAAGCGCTGGTCAAAGCGGGTATCGTGACCCTCTTGCCACCTGGCATGACCGTCACGGGCGACCACGGATTCTTTGATACCAGCAGTACCACTCAGCCGGATCAGGTCTATCACGGAACAGCGTTAATCGAAGCGCGTGTGCCTGCCGTCAACGCTCCAACGGCCCGTAATCCACTGCTGCAACAATTATTGACCGACAAGTACGCCAGCCTGTATGAA
Source organism: Lacticaseibacillus saniviri JCM 17471 = DSM 24301 (assembly GCF_001311785.1). Lineage (GTDB taxonomy): Bacteria > Bacillota > Bacilli > Lactobacillales > Lactobacillaceae > Lacticaseibacillus > Lacticaseibacillus saniviri. The sequence goes on from NZ_BBBX01000011.1 coordinate 56,823, forward strand.
CTGCAGCTGCAGACAGAGAAACGATTCCAGTCCGGTGCGATTGCGGTTGATCGTCAAACCAACCAATTGCTCGACCCAAGTGGCCACATGCAACGTGGGCTCTACCTCTGGGGCGTCCCAACGGAAGGTGTTCACTGGCTCACAACGGCCAGCCCACGCCCATACGTCAATGACGTTAGCCTCAAGACCGCCGATACCATGGTTGAAAACATGTGGCAGGAATTCGGGGACAGAGTGTGACAAGGACCGCTTAGCAAGCGTAGGCTAACGGGCTTTAAACGTGGTGCCAGTTATGGCACGAGTGCAAAGTTGTTAGACGGAGATTGTTGGTCCTTGGAGCACGTTTAGAGTGTGACAAAAGACGGGTTGAAAATGAGGATTAGCAAAATCTTCGGTGAAATCCGGTTTGGGATTTGCCGGAGATGCGCTAACCGGAATTTTCAGTCTTTTGGAGCACGTTTAAATCTAACTGCATATCAAAAGCGCTGTGACGACTCTCCATTGAGAGCTGTCACAGCGCTTTTTTGTTAGTCTTTTGCAAGTAGTTGCAAGACCACCTGTCGCATCTGTCTTTCGTGGGGTACCTGTTTCACTGTAAAAACAATTTGCTGTTTGAGGCCTAATTTTTGTAGGGCAGGCACCTGATTAACCTTGATGCCAATGGCCTGGCCATCTTGATTCAATAGCAATTTAGATTGATATTGTTTTGTCTGAGCAGCGGTGAGTGGCAGTCCTGCCACACCGTTTTGTTTCTGCATCACCTTAAATTGAATCGGATCGGTAATCAACAAATCGAGTTTGTTAGCAGTGAGGACCGCACTCATCTGTTCACTCGCGCGACTGTTGGCGGTATTTTGCCACAACACGCCGATTCGATCGGGCTGTGTCTGTGGTTTTGTCCATGCAGCCACTTGTTTTTGTAACACCTTGGACTCATCGCGCTTGTAAGCACTCGAATAAACCCCAACCGCGACGACATTATCGCGTTGATCAAAGACACGAAACACAAGACCCAACACCGCAATTAAAACAACCATACCAAAGAGCAATGGCTTCCAATAATAGCCCATTAAATAACGCAATTTCTGGCCTATAGTGCGTTCATTTGACGTTAACACTTTTTTCATCTGACTCATGTTGTCGACTCATTTCACTAGAATACTTTTATTATACCCGTCTTTTTGAGAAGGCGCATTCATTCTTGACCCTGCACAGTTTCGTGACGTGCATCAATCCTCGCAACCGTGTTATGGTTGACCTGACAAGGATGCAAAGCGTGACCGCTACTTGTCGTTGCGTGATTTTAACCGTCCGTCTCGATTCATTCCTAGCTGCAACCCGTCATTCTTCGTACACTGAAGGTAACAAAACAAGGGAGGAATTGATCATGTCAGTCTTTGCCGAACAACTCAAAAAGTATCGCACCGAACAAGCACTCTCTCAAGATGATTTAGCCGCCCAGCTCTTTATCTCACGTCAGGCCATCTCCAAATGGGAAAATGGTGATGCCACGCCCGATTTGCCCAACCTCATCAAGTTAGCCGACATCTTTGGTATTTCCCTGGACATGCTGGTCTTGGGTCATACCACGAACACCACTGCCACGGAAACGCCGTCGACCAAACCAATGTATCCGCACATGAACGGATGGGACTTTCTCGCTCGTTACTGGTGGATCTTCTTTGGTATCGCATGGCTCATCTACATGTTCACCAAGCGCTAAAAAAGCTGTGACACCCACAAACCGGGTTATCACAGCTTTTTTGATGCTTTAACGTATGCTTAGTAGCGCAGGACAGCGCCTACAGGTTCTTCAAAATAATCCACATTTAACAGCTGAACCTCACCACCATATTCCAAGGTGAGCTCGGCCAAGTCGTTCAACAGGTTGTTGTGCTTACCCTGTTCGCTGCTGGTATCGATCTTTTGATTCTCATCGAGTTGCGCATAGACCCGCGCACCGCTGCGAATATACAGCGTTTGAACCGCCCCATTGACCAATGCGGTCACAATTTGGCCCAATTCGATACGATAGCGCTTTTGACTCTTAGCACGATCGATGCGTTCCACCGCGTGCGCCATCTTATCTTGCCGCATCTTTTGGCGCAAGTCTTCCACTCTGGCCTTCAATTCATTCTCACCTAACGCCCCCGGATTCTCTTCAATCTGGTAGGTGTTGGACAGATAAACATTCTTGCTCAATTCGTGGAAGATTGCCTGATTCTGTGGCAAACCAACGACAATCAGCATCCGCTTAAACGGCTTGGAATAGTTATCGCTGATATACTTGTCGACTTCTTGGAAGTAGCGCCGCAAATCGATTTCTTCTTCTGCCGATTTCTCATTGTGCCCATGATAGCTGGCTTCCGCACCCTGAGAAACAGAATTCAGGCTACCACCGCGTAATTCGGTACCCAGTGTGCCCTTCATCGTCTTTGGTGCGTCATCTGGCAATTCAACCGGTGTCAGTTCAGTACCCGCATTGTGATACAGCGCGATTTGATCACTGCTCAACGCCAACAAGTCAAAGTTGAATGCCCGTTGGTTATCGAGAATCAGTGGCAGAATCTGCGGTGTCGCGGTGACCATCGCGGTCTCATTCACAAAATGATTCAGGTGCCGGACATAGGTCTGTTGCCCATTCGTCAACAAACCAAAGCCTTGTGCGACGCCATCCCATGCCTGTGTATCTTCAACCCATGGGCTCATTTGTTTGGCATAAGGTTCCCAGTCGACATCTGGCCAGGTTTCCTTCATCACCTCTTCAATATGCTTGGCTGCATTCTTGAACATAATCTTGGACTTATCGGCAGACTGATTGGGTTCCAGTGCCATATAAATCGTTGCAAAAGGACCTTTCCCCGCCGTTGTCTGGAGGAACTGTTGGAGCTGTTGCTGCATTTCACTTGCCATATCAATGCCACCTTTCTGTCTACTAACCTAAGCATAACAGCTAATGGCAATCGCTTTCAAGTTATTTCGTTTGTGGCAATAAATAACATTAGCTACAAAAAAAAAGACGTTAGGTGGCTTTTCAGCGGCACCTAACGCTCACTTTACGTTGGATTAGAAACGCCTGAAACGCGCGTATCGCGTTTCCAGACGTTCTGTTGTGGATTGCGCCTGCAATTCAGCAATTGTTGGCACCAATCGTGCTCGCAAATCAGCTGCAAAATCAACCCCAGTATCTGGCACAATGCGATCAACAACCGTCGCTTCGAATAACGCATCAGGCGTCAGTTGCATGACCTCGGCCGCTTCTTGTGCACGCTTGCTGTCCTTCCACAAGATGGACGCGAATCCCTCAGGTGACAAAATCGCGTACATGCTTTTATCGGTCATCCACACCTGATCGCCTAATGCGAGTGCCAGTGCACCGCCACTACCGCCTTCGCCGACCAAGACACTCACAATGGGAACTGGTAGCAGACTGGCGGTCAACAGCAGTGAGGCGATGGCTTCACCTTGACCGTTAGCTTCCGCCTCCTGCCCAGGATACGCCCCCGGTGTGTTGATCAGCGTGATGATTGGCCGATTGAACTTCGCCGCTTGTTTCATCAAGCGCTCCGCTTTGCGATAGCCCCATGGTTCCGGACTGCCGAAGTGCGTTGCTAACCGAGTTTTGAGTGTCGCACCTTTGTCAGTCGCAATGATTGTGACGGGCGTGTCATCCAGCCAACCGATACCACCAATCATCGCCGGGTCATCACTGTGATTGCGGTCACCGTGAAAGCTCTGAAAATCCGTGACTAGCCCGTCAATCAGTTCCTGTGTCGTGTATGGGCGCTCTTCACGAGCGGCTTGCACGACCTCATATGCGCGTGTCATCGTGTCACCCCCTATGTAACTTCAACAAGGCTTGCAACCGTGACGCCAACTCAGTCCGCGGCACGATTTGATCGATGAAGCCATTCTTGAGTACCGTCTCCGCGCGTTGAAAATGCGCGGGTAGTTGCTGTTGAATCGTCTGCTCGATCACACGCCGGCCCGCAAAACCGATCATACTGTGCGGTTCGGCCATAATCACGTCACCTTGCATGGCAAAACTCGCGGTCACACCGCCCATGGTGGGATCTGTGAGCACACTGATATAGAGTAGACCGGCTGCATCGTGGCGTGCGACTGCCTGACTAATTTGGCCATCTGCATCAAAGAGTGAATCCCTTCCTGCATCCGCGCACCACCACTGGCCGTAATCACGATGACAGGCAACTGTTGCTCTGTGGCACGCTCAAATAGTTGGGTCAATCGCTCGCCGGTCGCACTGCCCAGCGACCCCATCATGAACGTGGGATCCATAATCCCCAGTGCCACCTGTTGATCACCGATCTGGGCCAAACCCGTCAGTACCGCTTCATCGGGTTGTTGCTGCAACACTTTATCCGCATAACCTGGGAAATGCAGCGGGTCTTTGGGCAGAATCTCACTGGCCCAGGGGGTGAAGCGCGTTGTCAGTAAGGCCACGCGGCGGCGCGCCGAAATCCGGAAGCCATAACCGCAGTGTGGACAGATCTGTTCCTTGCCCAAGACCGCGCGATAATTAGCTTGCTCACAATAGGGACATTGCACCCACAGATTATTCGGCAGCGCGGCCTCACGTTCTCTGGCCGCCGTTGATAGTTGTGCTTGATACTTCATCCAGCCACCTCACTTTGCCATTGTGTCAAAAAAGTCTCACCGATGTAATTTGTTGTCGTGTCACCACTCAACACCGCAGGGCTCGCTAACAACGCTTGTTGGAAGGCAACATTCGTTTGTAACCCACGCAAGTCAAACTCGCGCAGTGCCCGTTGCATTTTTGCGAGGGCCTGTTGGCGAGTGGCCGCGTGCACAATCACCTTCGCGAGCATCGCGTCATAATACGGCGTGATTGTATCGCCAGCTTGAATGCCACAGTCAACGCGCACACCCAATCCCGATGGTAGCCGAAGCGCTGTAATGGCGCCTGTTGCGGGTTGAAAATCACGAGCGGGATCTTCAGCGTTAACCCGGCACTCAATGGCAGCACCGAGCACTGGCAGTGTTTCAGCTAACATCAGCGGTGTGCCAGCCGCGATTTGAATCTGCCACGCAATGAGGTCGACTCCAGTCACCAATTCGGTAATCGGGTGTTCCACCTGAATCCGCGTGTTCATCTCCATGAAATAGAAGTGTTCCTCTTGATCCATCAAGAACTCAATCGTGCCCGCATTGAGATAGTCAATCCCGTCCGCAATGGTGCGCGCTAATTGCTGCAAATGCGCGCGACCAGCAGCCGACAGTGTGGCGCAGGGACTCTCCTCGACCACCTTTTGACTGTGGCGTTGCAGGGAGCAGTCGCGTTCTGGAAAATCGTGGTGTGCCCGGCTTGATCACGCAGCACCTGCACTTCGATGTGCTTAGCTGACGTAATCACCTTTTCGAGATACATAGTGTCATCCCCAAAGGCAGCCTTGGCCTCTCCCTGCGCCGCTGGAAAGTCCGCGCGTAATGCGGCCTCTGTCGCCAGCAAGCGAATTCCCTTACCGCCACCACCAGCGGCTGCCTTAAGCATCACCGGATATCCCAGTGTGCCGGCTGCCGCTTGTGCATCGGCCAAGGTGGTGAGCGCATGACTGCCCGGAATCACTGGCACGGCCAAGGCTTCCATGGTAGCGCGCGCTTGGGCCTTATCGCCCATGCGGGTAATCGTTTCAGGCTTGGGGCCAATAAAATAATACCCGCATCCGCGCACAATTGGGCAAACAGCGCGTTCTCGGACAAAAACCAAAGCCTGGATGAATCGCGTCGGCACCGGTCAAAATCGCGGCACTCACAATATTTTGCATATTCAGGTAGGACTTCACGGCTGGACTGTCACCAATACAAATCGCTTCATCTGCGAGCTTGACCGCCAGACTGTGGCGATCGGCCGTTGAATACACCGCAACGGAGGCGATGCCCAACTCGCGCAGACTCTGAATCACACGCACGGCAATCTCACCGCGATTCGCCACTAAGACTTTTTGGAACATGTCACTCACTCCTTAATCCCCGATGGCAAAGGTCAATTCTGCTGTGCAGGCAACCTGTTCATCCACAAAGACGGTGCCGGTTCCCTTGCCCGCGTGATCGATGAGCTTGTCGAGTGTGACTTCGAGCCGCATCACATCACCGGGACGCACCATTTGCGGAACTTTGCCTTTTTGACGCCACCCAAAAATGCGGTCTTGCCCTTGAAGTCAGGCAGGCTCAACAGCGCGATGGCACCCGCTTGTGCCAGGGCCTCAATCTGTAACACACCGGGGAAGATAGGATTGCCCGGGAAATGGCCCTGGAAAATTGCTTCGTTGATCGACACATTCTTTTGTGCCACGATGCGTTCCCCCGCCGTTAATTCCAAGACGCGATCGACCATCAACATGGGATAGCGATGCGGTAAAATCTGTTGAATCTCGTTTGCTTCTAACATAGTTGCCTCCTCACGATGTTTCCTTAATCGCAAATAACGGTTGGTCGAATTCGACCAGCGCTTCATTGTCGACCAGAATGGCGCTCACAATACCCGCGCGCTCGCTTTTGATCTCGTTCATCATTTTCATCGACTCAATAATGCACAGCGTATCGCCGACCGCCACGGTATCGCCGACCTGTTTGTAGGCGGGTTCCCCGGGCTTTGGACTCAGGTAAGTGATGCCGACAAGCGGTGCCTTGACCTGATAGTCAGTCGTTGTCACCGGTTCAGGCGTGTTGGCTTCGATGACGTTCGTTGACGTCTCTGTTACTGGTGCCGGTGTTCCCGCTTGTTTCAGCCGTAACCGGTCCGCACCGTGGGCATAATCGAGCTCGGTCAGCGAACTCTGCGCGAACTGTTGCATGATTGCAATCACGGTTGCCTCATCCATTCGCTCACCACCGTTTCAGTGCCAGTACCGCATTGTGCCCGCCAAAACCAAAGGAGTTGCTCAATGCATAAGGACTGGTTTGTTGCTGATTATTGCTGGTAACCAGGTCGACGGCGAGGGTGTCATCAGCGACACCACCAACATTGACTGGCAGGCGCCCATCGCGCAAGGCTGCCAGCGTCATAATGGCTTCAACCGCACCCGCAGCACCTAACAGATGCCCAGTCAGTGCCTTGGTTGAACTCACCAGAACAGGATGGTCGCCAAAGACGCGGCGAATCGCTAATGCTTCCATCGCATCATTCGCTGTTGTGGCGGTCCCGTGTGCATTCACATAGCTGATTTGATCGACTGTCAGCCCTGCATCCGCGATGGCTTGTTGCATCGCTCGACTGGCCTGCGTGCCTTCTGGATCGGGACTCGTCATATGATAGGCATCACTGGTGCTGCCATAGCCCACAATCTCACCCAAAATCTTGGCGCCACGTGCTTCAGCGTGTTCGAGGCTTTCAAGGATTAAGGTCCCAGCACCCTCACCCATCACGAAGCCACTGCGATCGCGACCAAATGGTAGGCTCGCCTGTTGGGCATCCGTTGCTGGGGACAATGCCGTCAGTGCGGCAAACCCGGCAATCCCGATTTCATTGACCGAAGCTTCGGCCCCACCAGTGATCACCACGTCCGCGTCGCCGTGTTGAATGTGGCGATACGCTTCACCGATGGCATTGGTTGCCGAGGCGCACGCCGTTACCACGGCATAACTGGTGCCGTGCGCATTGAACTGCTGCGCAATCGCACCGGGTGCCATGTTGATAATCGACATCGGCACAAACATCGGTGAAACCCGCTTAGGCCCTTTTTGAACCATGCGCGTAACCTGTGTTTCAATCGTCGTCAGGCCACCGATGCCGGAACCATAAATCACGGCTAAGCGGTCAGGATCAACCGCCTCATCACTGAGCCCGGCTTGTTCATACGCTTCAATTGCCGTGTAGAGCGCATATTGGGTGAACAGATCCATGCGCTTGGCTAAGCGCTTGGGCATCCGGTGTTCAACCTCGAAATGCTTCACTTCCCCAGCAACCGTGATACCGGTCTCGCTCGCATCAAACTTGGTGATCGGCGCAATGCCGACCTGTTGCTGATGCATCGCCGTCACTGTTTCATTGACATCTAACCCTAAGGCATTCACTGTTCCCATGCCGGTGACAACCACTCGTTGCAAAGAACCATCTCCATTCTGCGTCATCTTACATCACCAATCCGCCATCGACCGTCAACACTTGGCCGGTGACATAATCATTTTCAATCAAAAATTGTGTGGCGTGAGCAATCTCATCGACCGTGCCAAACCGCTTGAGCGGAATGGACTCGAGGAAGTTTTCCTGTGCGGTTTCTGAGAGACTCGCCGTCATCTGTGTGGCAATCATCCCCGGGGCAATCGCATTGACGCGCACACCGCGCATGGCGCCCTCTCGTGCCAGCGTCTTGGTCAACCCGATAACGCCGGCCTTACTAGCGGCATAGTTGGCCTGACCGATATTACCCATCAGTCCAACGACACTCGCCATATTGATAATGACGCCTGCACGTTGCTTAATCATCATTTTGAACAGTGGCTGTGTCACATTGAATGTCCCGTTCAAATTCACATTGATCACCGCACTGAATTGATCGGGATTCATGCGCAGTGCCAACTGATCATCGGTGATACCTGCGTTATTGATCAGAACATCGATACGACCAAATTCTGTCTTCGCCACTTTGGCCAGCTCCTGACCCGTTTGGGGATCATCAATCGCGCCAGTCACTTCAATCACCTGTTGCCCATACACGAGCAACGCAACACGTTGTTCCTCGGGCATCGCGTGCCGCGCATTCACAATCAATTGCGCCCCTGCTTGTGCACACCGCGTCGCAATCGCGGCACCAATGCCGCGTGTGGCGCCCGTGATGACAACCACTTTATCCTTTAATTCCATGAGTTTCCTCGCTTTGTTTGATAAGGTTTGTCAGGTCGATTGGATCGGCAATGCTTGCCGTGGTGAATCCCAATCGACTCTGCTTGACCATCTTGACTAACTTGGGTTGACCCAATTCGATGGTCGTATCGACGCCTTGTTGTTGGAGCCGCATCAGCCCATCAACAAAGTGCGTCGGTTGTGCAACCTGTGCGGCCAAGATAGCCCGCACATTTTGTGGGGTGAATCGCGTGTTCTGCGTGGTGCTCAAGACCGGCACACGCCCGGGCTGAAACTCGGTGGCATCGAGCGCTTCTTGCAGGGGTGCAACCACACTGGCCATCAATGGCGTGTGAAAGCTGCCCGCAACAGGGAGCGGAATACTCTTAATTCCTTGTTCTAGTAGCGCCGCCTGCAATTGATCCAGTGCTTCTTGCTGCCCACCCACAACCAATTGTTTTGGCGTATTGTAGTTGGCTGGCCACACCTGTCCAATGCGTTGGCAGAGCGCTTCAACAGTCGCTTGCTCCGTTGTCATCACCGCTAACATGCCGGATTCAATCTGCTTGGCCGCTTGTGTCATCAATTCACCGCGCCGAACCACCAGCTGCAGGCCACTTTTAAGGCCCAGCATGCCGCTTGCGATCAATGCGCTGTACTCACCCAAGCTCAGGCCAATCAAGGCCTTGGCAGGTGGTAATTGCGTCTGCACAGCTTGATATAGGGCCACACTGTACGCGACTAATGCGGGTTGCACATGTTCTGGCAGCCATGGTGTTTCTGTTGTGAGATAGGCCACCAAGTCAAAGTCCAGTTCTGCGTTTGCTGTGTCGATAACTTGTTTGAACATCAAACTATTTTGGTAAAAATTAATCCCCATTGCAGGGGACTCGGCACCTTGGCCGTTGAATAAGTATGCGATACTCATGATTCATTCACCTGTAACTGTTGTTGAAGTGCACTGTGATCGAGCAAGGCATTGGCTTCTGCCATCACTGACTGAATGATCTCGGCACTACTCTCTTCGCGCTTCACGAGCCCCGAAATCTGTCCTGCCATGAAGGAACCCTCGTCGCGGTCACCATCGAGCACGGCCTTGCGCAGGCTCCCATTGCCCAATTCCTCAACTGCCTTGAAATCATCACTGCCGGAAAGAGCAATTTCACGTTCCAATTTCAAGAAGTTGCGGCTCATTGGATTCTTGAGCACACGGGCGGCGTGACCGACATACTGGCCAGTCACCAGGGTGTCCACATCCTTGGCCTTAATCACCGCGGCTTTGTAATTCTCATGAATGCGAGATTCCGTTGCTGTTAAGAAGCGCGTGCCCATCTGAACACCAACAGCACCTAACGCCAGTGCAGCGGCCAGTCCGCGCCCATCACCGATACCACCGGCGGCAATCACCGGAATGTCCACGGCATCGACAACTTGTGGGACCAGGGTCATCGTCGTCATCTGACCGATATGGCCACCGGATTCCATGCCTTCAGCAATCACACCATCAACGCCTTGGCGTGCCATGCGCTTGGCGAGGCCAACGGATGGGACCACAGGCAATACCATGATATTTTGGGCCTGAAGCCGCTTGAGGTATTTGGCCGGATCCCCAGCACCCGTTGTCACCAGTGCCACATTGCTTTTCAAAACCACTTCCAGAACATCATCGACAAAGGGTGACAGCAACATCATGTTGACCCCGAATGGCTTGTCGGTTAATTCCCGGGCAATATCGATTTGCTCCTGCACATAACTCGCTGGTGCATGACCACTACCGATGATGCCAAGCCCACCGGCATTGGAGACCGCTGCGGCGAGTTTGCCATCTGCGACCCATGCCATGCCGCCTTGAAAAATGGGATACTTGATCCCCAAGCGCGCTGTTAAAGCGTTCATTTTATCGCGTCCTTTCACTAGGCCTTAGCCGTAATGAATTCAACCAGATCATTCACGGTTTCAATGGGTTCGTCGGTATCGATTTGAACATCGAATTGATCTTCAATTTCGTTGATGATTTCAAAGATATCTAGACTGTCAGCTGCTAAGTCTTGCTTAAAGTTGGTTGTCAATTGCACGCTTTCAGGTTCTTGGTCCAATTGATCAGCGATAATGTCACGTACCTTATTGAATACTTCTGAGTTTGTCATTGTTGTAATCTCCTCTAATGGTTGTTTTTTAGTAGCGCAGTAGCATGGTGCCGACACTCAGGCCGCCACCGAATCCACTCAGGACCAATTGTTGGCCACGTTGAATGGTGTGTGCTTGAATCGCCTGGTGTAGCAGCATCGGAATGCTGGCAGCGCTGGTGTTTCCGAAATCGGCAATGTTCTGTAGAAAACGTTCTGGTGGTAGCTGTAATTTCTTGGCGACGGATTCGATGATGCGGGCATTGGCCTGATGCAAGAGCACCCAGTCGATTTGGTCGGGGACCATCTCGGCCTGCGTCAACACACGCTGAATGCTGTTAGGAACCTCGCGAATCGCGAATTGATAAACGGCCCGGCCATTCATCGCAAAATATTTGTCCTCGCCGCCTGCCTTCAAGCTGAGATCGGTGTCACCCAAACTCAACAAGTCGACCACAGGGGCCGCTGCCTCATCGCCTTTGAGTAGGACACCCCCTGAACCATCACCGAATAAAACGGCCGTTGACCGGTCCTGCCAGTCGACCAATCGCGATAACACTTCACTGCCAATCACGATGCCGTAGTGGCCGTTTTGTAGGAGCTTGTCCGCCAGGTGCATGGCATAGACAAATCCGGAACATGCCACGTTGATATTAAACGCAAACGCTGAACTGGCGCCAATGGCTGCTTGAATACGGTTCGCTTCGCCTGGTGTGGCGTAATCTGGTGACATGGTTGCCACGATAATGAAATCGAGCTGTGTCGCGTCCAGATTGGCGCTAGCGAGTAGCTGCTGGCTCACACTCAAGCCCAAGCTATAGTTGCTCTCAGCCGTTGCGATATGCCGTTCTCGAATGCCTGTCCGCGTGCGAATCCATTCGTCTGATGTTGGCATAATCTCTGCTAATTGGTCATTGGTGACCACATTCTCTGGAACTGTCATCGCACTTGTCACAATGTGCATAGTTGCCTCACTTATCCATTCTCGTCGAGGAAATGCATCAGATTATCGAGTGCGCGTTCAACTAGTTTGGTTTGATCGGCATCAAATCCATCAACGAAGCCAGCCACCATTTTTGATGGAAAGCTTGATGCGCCCGATACATCAATCGACCTTTACGAGTCAGGCTGAGATTGACCACCCGCTTATCTTGATCCAGCTGCTGGCGTTCAACATAGCCCTTGCGCACGAGATTCTTCACCGCCACGGTCAATGTGCCTTTGGTGACCCGCAGACGTCGCGCAACCTCACTGGATGTTGGTTGGGCGTGTAAACCGATGGCATCAATCGTATGCATTTCCTTGATACTCAAATCATTAAACTGACTTTTTTGAGTGCTTCTTCTTCAATACTTAAAATACTGGTGTAAACGCGAATGAGCTTCTCGTTGATTCGCTTCACTGTGGGCTCCTGTGCCATGATTTCGATCCCCTTTGGTTTACTTTGATAATCAAAGTATTAGGGGAAACATGGCGGTCTGTCAAGCCCCTAGGCATTGACTTGGGGTGAAACAATGAAGTGAAGCTCCGCGGTAACCGCGACTTGGCCGTCAACTAAGGCTTGTGTGGCCACAATCCCCATATTCGCCCGCACCTTCGTCATGTCTACACGCAGTTCCATAATTGATCCAGCCGTCACCGGTTGTAAGAAGTCCGCAGCACCGATACTCGCCAGATAGGCGGTCTTACCGGCAAACTGTGGTGACTTCAAAATCAGAATCGAGGCCGCCTGCGCCAACGTCTCAATAATCAACGTCGATGGCAGCTGCCAGGTTCCCGGCGCGAGTGTCTCGTCCGTGGCACTGACGTAACGCTCGGCCGTAATCGATTGATCGGGGACCAAGTCGGTCACACGATCGATATAAAAATTGGATACCGATTCGGAATGAGTTCCTGAATCGTTTGGGTATCCATCACCATCATTGCGTCATCTCCAATACTGTAAATTCCAATCAAACTAATTGGATGTTCAAACTATATTTGATTTTAGTTTGATTGTCAAATCAATTTTCAAAAAAGAAATTGTGACAAAAGGTGCTCTGAGAATGAGGATTAACAGGGATTGGTGATAAATCCCGAACTTAGGATTTGAATCAATCCTAGTTAACCGGAATTCTCAACCTTTTGGAACACGATTAATCTATATTGTTCGTCAATCGAAAAAAAGTTGGGACAAAATCGAATTGATTTTGTCCCAACTTCTCATGCGATTCAGGTTGCGTTGTCAAAACGTGCTCCAATGCCCAACAATCTCCGTCTAACTCACTTTTCACTCGTGCCAAATGTAGCACCACGCTCAAAGTCAGTTAGTACGCGATTGCTGTCTGGGCCTTATCGCACTCTTATTTTCATTTTGCAGCATTGTCAAAATTCGCTTGAATTCAGCCTTGCGATCATCTGTGACCGTTGGATAAGCCAAATCCATCGCCTTTAAGCGTTCATTGATGATTTCTGACACGAGTAAACGGGAATACCACTTGTTGTCCGCGGGAATCACGTACCAAGGATTGACCTCAGTCGCGGTGTGTTGAATGGCTTCTTCGTAAGCCTTCTGGTAATCTGGCCAGAATTGCCGTTCCTTGACGTCCGCTTCAGAGAACTTCCAGTTTTTCTCTGGAATCTCTAGCCGACGCATAAAGCGATTCTTCTGCTCATCCTTTGACAGGTGCAAGAAGAACTTCAACACAACAAAACCCGTGTCTGCTAAGTATTGTTCGAATTCAGTGATATGGCGATAGCGCTGTTCAAAAACGCGGGCGTCACGTCTTTTGGATCCTGAATGCCAGGAATAGACTCGGTGGTCAAGATTTCCGGATGGACGCGTGAAATCAAAACGTCCTCATAGTGTGACCGGTTAAAAATCTTGATGTTGCCGCGTTCAGGCGTTTCCAGGTGAATGCGCCACAAATAATCATGGCTCAAATCAACGCTCGTTGGCTGCTTGAAGCTGGAAACACTGGTTCCTTCAGGATTAACGCCACTCATCACGTGCTTAATCATGGAATCCTTACCAGCTGCATCCATCGCTTGAAAGACAATGAGAACACCTTTTGTTTTCTGTGCGTAAAGCTGATCTTGGTACTTCGCTAACTGTTTGATATCTTTAGCGATTTGGTCCTTGATCTTGCCCTCATCCACAGATTCCTTGGGTGCAGTTGCCCAATCCTTAATCTTGAAGTCGTGTTTCCCATCGACTCGCAAATCTTTTTCATATGTCATTCTGCCATGCCCCCTAATTTGAGGCTAACATACACCTCAAAATCGGGATATGCAACTGATAACCACTGCGTTAGTGCAGTGCGGTGAAGAATGTGATGGCACCCAAAAAATACCGGGTACATTCGCAAAGATAATAGGCCAATCCCGATCTTTTTCAAAAATCCATACAATGTCCAAATGATACAGTTGATCATTGCGACTAACGGTTGAACGGGATTGCCGTAACTCCCCTGCAGATTACTCATAATTTGGGGAATATACGACACATACATCAGGATGGATAGTACTGATGCAGCACGCCCCAACACCTCTATACCATGGCTCTCTTCTTGTTTAATATTAATCACCTCAAGCAATATCGTAACACTTTCACAACCTTCTTGGCTAATAATTACGCAAAAACGATATCGTTTTCGCTACAAATAATCTTTTTAAGCTTTTTACGTTACTCTTTGCATCGCGCCGTCACGGGCTATACCAGCGGTTTGTCACACTCGCCTGTACACAAAAAACTCGCAACGACCACGTTAGTCGTTGCGAGTTCATTTTATATTTGATGAGGTGAAATTAACGCGAGACTACTTGATAGGCTTCCATACCCAGTCGAGCACTTCAGGAATATCTTCGCCGTATTGACGAATGTAGTCGTGGTGATATTGAAGCGTATCGTCCATCTTTTGGATGAATGCAGCGGCCTTTTGTTCGTAACCAGGAACATGGCTGATAGCATCCTTCGCTAAGTGGAAGCGATCCAGTTCGTTGACAACACGCATATCGAATGGTGTTGTGATATCCCCTTCTTCACGGTAACCATGAATCATGATGTTGTGGTTGTGACGAGTGAACCAGATATCACGAATCAAGCCTTCAAAGCCATGGTAAGCAAAGAGAACGGGCTTGTCTGTGGTAAAGATCTGGTCGAATTCTTCGTCACTGAAGCCACGAGGATCAATTTCTGGGCTCCGTAACTTCAAGAGATCAACAACGTTAATGAACCGAATCTTCAATTCTGGGAATTCGTCATGTAACAAGTTAATTGCAGCAAGACTTTCCATATTAGGTTCGGTACCAGCAGCAACCATAACAACGTCTGGTTCAACACCATCATCGTTAGATGCCCAGTCGATCCGCTTCAACCCGTTTTGAGCCAAAACAGTTGCTTCATCAATGCTGTAGAACTGTGGCCGTGGCTGCTTGGAAGAGATCAATACGTTAACCGTATTTTGTGAACCAAACAGAAGTGGGGAAACAGCGAGCAATGAGTTCGCATCAGCAGGCAAGTATTCGCGAACGAATTCAGCCTTCTTTTCAGCCACATGCGTCAAGATACCTGGATCTTGGTGAGTGTAACCGTTGTGGTCTTGTTGGAAGCTAGTTGATGTTGAAACCACGTTCAAGCTAGGGTAAGCCTTGTGCCATGGTTCTTCGCTAGCCTTACGGATCCACTTGAAGTGCTGAGTGATCATGGAATCCACAACCCGTAAGAAGGCTTCATAACTGGTGAACAGACCATGACGGCCAGTCAGTGTGTAACCTTCGTTGAACCCTTCAGCTTGGTGTTCAGATAATTGAGAATCAATAATCCGGCCACTTGGTGCCAAGTATTGGTCAGCAGGTTCTTCTACAGGTTCCATCCATTGACGGTTTGTGACTTCAAACAAGCTGTAAAGCCGGTTTGACATGGTTTCATCAGGGCCAAAGATGCGGAAGTTATCTGGATTGAGCTTGATCATATCACGCAGGTAGTCAGACCAAACAATCATATCTTGCTTGATTTGCTTACCGTGTTCAGTGTTATCCAATGCATAGTCACGGTAGTCTGGTAATACCAATGGCTTTGGATCGATCCCACCGTTTGTGATTGGGTTAGCAGCCATCCGCTTGTCGCCCTTTGGTGGTAATGCAGCGAGTTCTGGAATCAACTTGCCGTTTTCATCAAATAATTCTTCAGGCTTGTATGACTTCAACCAGTCTGTTAATGAATCAGCGTGTTGCATGTCGGCAGAATCCACAGGAATTGGAATTTGGTGCGCACGGAATGAGCCTTCAATAGGTTCGCCGTTCCATGTCTTTGGACCAGTCCAGCCCTTTGGTGTGCGGACAATGATAACAGGCCAGTGAGGCATTGTTTCGTCGCCGGTTTCACGTGCATGCTTTTGGATAGCCTTGATCTGTTCGATCGCAGAGTCCATAACCTTCGCCATTTCTGGGTTCAGCTTGTCAGCATCGTCGCCTTCAACGAACATTGGTGCCCAACCCATACCTTCGAAGTACTTGGTTAAGTCTTCATCAGACTTACGTGACAGGATGGTTGGGTTAGAAATCTTGAACCCGTTCATGTGCACGATTGGTAAAATCGCACCGTCATGAACTGGGTTGATAAATGTGTTTGAGAACCAACTTGCAGCTAATGGGCCAGTTTCGGTTTCACCGTCACCAGTAACAACAGCAGCAATCACATCAGGGTTATCTAAGATAGCACCTGTTGCGTGACTCAAGGCATAACCGAGTTCCCCACCTTCATGGATAGAACCTGGTGTTTGTGCACTCGCGTGAGAAGCAACCCCACCTGGGAAGCTGAATTGCTTGAACAAGTGCTTCATACCTTCAACATCTTGGCTCACACGTGGATAAATTTCGGAGTATGTGCCGTCAAGGTAGGCATTTGAAACCATCACTTGACCACCGTGACCTGGGCCTTCGATGTAGAACATATTCAGATCATACTTATTAATCACACGGTTTAAGTGTGTATAAATGTAGTTTTGACCTGCAATTGTGCCCCAGTGACCGATTGGATGATACTTCACATCTTCAGCGGTCAGTGGACGCCGTAAAAGTGGATTATCTAATAAATAGAGTTGCCCAACAGAAATATAGTTAGCTGCCCGCCAATAAGCGGTCATCTTGTCGAAGTATTCTTTTGAAGAGTAATCAACAGTTGTGTCCATGACTATACCTACCTTTTCTGGTTTGATGACCATAGTATAGCACACAAAACCAAAAAATGCTTATTTTCGCTTAAAAAAACTTAAAAAGCATTAAGTCAGTTTCCGCGTTCCGGAATCAGTATAGCGCTACCAATGGATTTTCGCGAAAGATATGCCTTCATTGACCCCGAATTCCTATTAGGTGTACA
>NZ_BBBX01000012.1 GCF_001311785.1 Lacticaseibacillus saniviri JCM 17471 = DSM 24301
TGCCTGCGCGGAAGTCTTGTTCCTAATCACAGAAACTGGAGGCAAGCAACAATGAAACGTATGATCGGGTTTATCATCTTCCTCTGTGGCTTTTTAGTCGTCGCAGCGGGATTCGGTGGTAGTAAGCAAAAGCAACAGGCAAAGCCATTGATCGGTATCTTACAGCCGATGAGTCATCCGGCACTGGATGCCATTCACCGCGGCATTATTAAGGGACTGGATGAGAGCGGCTATCCTAAGAACACCATCAAAATTGATTTTCAAAACGCGCAGGGTGATCAGAGCAATCTGAAGTCCATGGCGGAACGCTTCACGACAGAAGATGCGACAGTGACAGTGGGGATTGCGACACCTGCAGCCCAAGCACTGGCTAATGCAAATTCAACGACACCGATTGTCCTGGGTGCCGTCACCGATCCTGTGGGCGCCAAGTTAGTGAAATCAAACGCACATCCAGGCGGCAACATTACTGGTGTTTCCGATCGCTCACCACTGAAGGCACAGTTGAGTTTGATTCACAAATTAGTGCCACACGCTAAGACATTAGGCATCATCGGGACGTCGAGTGATGATTCAGCCCAGACCCAACTCAAGCAGGTGCAACAGATTGCACCAACTCTGGGCTTTACGGTTAAGAAGTACACCATCAGCAACACCAATGATTTGCAACAAGTGGCTGGTCAAATGGCGAATGCGGTCGATGCCATCTACGTGCCAAACGACAACACGATCGCCAGTGCGATGCAGACATTAGTCGCAGCGGCCAATCAAAACAAGGTGCCAATTTTCCCAGCCGCCGATACCATGGTTGATCAAGGCGGAATCGCGACAATCGGGCTGGATCAATTCAAGCTGGGTGTCGAGACCGGTAAGATGGTTGCTCAGATTCTGAAGGGCAAAAACCAGCTAATTATCCCGTGCACTTTGAAAGCACAGGGACCTTGGTCTTGAATACCAAGGTGGCCAAGCAATTGGGCATTACGATTCCAGATTCATTATTAACGCAAGCAGAGAAGTCAGGGAGGGTGATCAAATGATGATGTTAGGTGTTTCAGCAATTGGCCAGGGCCTGTTATACGGCCTGCTCGGTGTCGGGTTATTCCTGACATTTCGGATTTTGGATTTTCCTGATATGACGGTCGAAGGTACCTTCCCATTCGGGGCAGCGGTTGCCGTTGCGGCCATTACCCACGGTGTTTCACCACTGCTGGCGACACTGCTCGCTGGGCTAGCCGGGATGTTAGCGGGCCTGACCACGGGTTTGCTGGCCACCAAAGGCCATATGCCGATGTTACTGGCCGGTATTCTGGTGATGACGGGCTTGTTCTCAATCAACCTGCGCATCATGGGCCGCGCCAATCTCTCACTGCTCAATCAGGCTAATCTGTTCAAATACTTACATTTTGGCCCCGAATTCAACAGCGTCATCATCGGTGCTGGCAGTGCGATTGTGATTGTGGGGGTATTGATCGTCTTCTTGAACACCCAACGCGGTCAAGCCTTCATCGCGGCGGGGGACAATCCCAATATGGCGCAGAGCTTAGGTATCAACCCTGATAACCAACAGATCCTGGGCTTGATGGTCGGCAATGGCTTGATTGGCCTCGCTGGCGGCCTGGTTGCCCAAAATAATGGCTACGCCGACGTCAATATGGGTATCGGCGTCATCGTTATCGGTCTGGCTGCAATTATTATCGGTGAGGTGGTCTTCGGTGATTTGACGCTGAGCCAGCGTTTGATTGCGGTGGTATTGGGCAGTATTATCTATCGATTCATTTTGTTACTCGTACTTGCACTGGGCTTCAATCCAGACGACTTGAAGCTGGTGTCCGCTGTTATTCTGGCACTTGCCATCATGGTGCCACAGCTTGATGCACGATTGAAATTGAAGAAGACATTGAAAAAGGGGAGTGTGCGCTGATGAGTGTTCAATTGAAGCTGACCGATGTGCAGGTCAATATCGCACAGGAACAGGGTGTGCGCACGCTGTTGGATGATGTCAATTTGGTATTGAATCAAGGCGATTTTGTCACCGTGCTGGGAACCAATGGTGCGGGAAAGTCCACGCTGTTCAATGCCATCGCCGGCACACTGCCAATTACGGCGGGCCAAATTGAAATTGCCGGTCATGATGTGACCAAATTGAATCCTGAAAAACGAGCGAAGTACATTGCGCGCGTTTCCAGGATCCCAAGCTAGGAACGGCACCACGGATGACTGTGGCGGAGAATCTGGCGCTGGCCTCACATCGTGGCGACCGCCTGAAATTGAAGTTTCAGCAGGTCAGTAAACAGCGTGAGGCCTATCGCACACTTGCGGCCAAGACAGGTAATGGGTTGGACCAAGCGCTCGATAAGGCGACTGAGCAGCTCTCAGGTGGGCAACGACAAGCGCTGAGCCTGTTAATGGCTAGTCTCAAGCGTCCTGAACTATTGCTCTTAGACGAGCACACAGCGGCACTGGATCCGCACACCAGTCAGGCCATCATGGCCCTCACGGCACAAATTGTGGCCGAACAGCAGCTGACTGGCTTGATGATTACGCATCAGATGGATGACGCGCTGCAATATGGGAATCGGCTGATTGTCTTAGATAATGGTCGCATCATTGCAGATTACGATGCCGACTCCAAAGCCAAGTTGACCCGACAAGATTTACTCGACTATTTTGATTAATACTTACTGCTGCCGCATTTTATCAAAATGTGGTACGCTAAAACCATACAATGAAAAAAGGAAACGACAATCATGAAGAAGCGATTAATCGCCCTTGCGGCAAGCAGCTTGTTGGTTTTACAACCATTGATGGTGACCCAGGCGGCTAGTAGTGATGATATCAAGCAGCAAATGAGTAGTAATCAAGATGAGGCCTCTAAGTTACTGGATCAGGTCAATGCGATGACTAAAAAGGTCGCCGATCTGCAAAAACAGGTCAAAGACAAAGATGCCAAGATCAAGGATGAGGAAGCTAAGATTCAGGACCTACAAACCAAACTGGATCAAATGAGCACCCAGATTCAAGACACGCAAGCGACAGTGAAGGCGCGCAAGGCTGAATTGAAGCGCCAGTTGCGTTCCTTACAGAAGTCCGCTGGTGATGGGGTGACCGGCAATGTCTACACCGACTTTGTTTTGAACGGTAGCGACTTGGCAGATGTTGTTGGCCGCGCCTTTGCGGTTCAAAAATTAGTCAGGCCAATCAAGATGCCCTGAAGGCCACCCAAAATCTGTGAGCGAACTGAAAACGACTCAAGTCCGATCAGGAAACGGCCCAAAAGGCGTTAAAGGATCAAAAGTCGCAGCTCGAAGATACGCGGCAATCATTGGTTGTGGATCAAAAAGGCCGCCGAGACACAACAGCAAGCGTTGCAAAAAGAAATCGACGCTCACGCTATGGAATTAGTAGCGTTGCAAGCTAAATATGACCAGGCTGTTGCTGCGGAAGCGGCCAAGAAGGCGCAGGATGAGGCCGATAAAAGGCGGCCGAAGAAGCCAAACAACATGCGGCTAATTTGACCGCGAGTGACGACTACGCTTGGCCATTTGGTTCCTGGTTAGGGACTGAAGATGGTGGACAGTTTGGCCACACAACAGGTTATCCACGGCCCAATGACTATCATGATGGTGTGGACTTTGGTTCCGCAACCTATGGCAGTGGTTCCGATATTCACGCGGTACAATCCGGTACCGTCGTGGTCAGTGGCCTGAAGGGTGACGGCTTAGGCTATGTGATTGTCATCAAGGGTGCTAACGGCATCAGCACGGTGTATCAAGAATTCAGCACCAGTGCTAGCGATGCCTATGTTAAGGAGGGCCAGACCGTTAAAGTCGGTGATGTCATCGGCAAATTGACTGGGTCTCACCTGCACTTGGGGATGACCAAACAGGACTGGAACCAAGCCGTCATGCACTCGTTTGATGCCAGTGGCGGTTGGCTCGATCCTGTGACTATCATTTCAGGTGGCAAATAAGCATTAGGCGTTTGCCTTGTAGAACGCAATGAAGCAATTATATTCGTGAAAAAAGAGCCTGCGACAACCTCATAATGGGGATGTCGCAGGCTCTCTATTCGATTTCATAAAAAAGGAGAACTATGACCGATCAAGAATTACAGCAATTAGTCGAAACAATCTCACTCGCATCGTTCCATCGCCCGTTTGTTCATCAAGCTAAATTTAATGGGCGACTCAAAACAACAGGTGGTCGGTTTCATCTGAAGGATTACCATCTCGACTTTAATCCGACGATGTTTGCGCAATATCCAGAAGCAATCCCTGGCATCATAAAACACGAGTTGGTGCATTATCACCTGTATCAGCAGGGATTGGGTCACACCCATCGGGATGCCGCATTCAAGCAACTGTTGCAGCAGGTCGGCGGATTACGCTATGCGCCTACCATGCCAACCAAACGCGGCCTTATCACTACCAGTGCCAAAATTGCGGTCAGGATTACTGGCGCAAGCGGCGGATGAATGTGGCCCGTTACCGGTGTAGCCGCTGTTATGGACAGCTCAAAGCGGTTTGATCATCGTTTCGTAAACTGAATGAAAGTCATTTCTTTCATAGAGTCGAAGCGCGCCTGCATTGGCCGATAGCACATTGAGTTGAATAAAGGCGAGCTCGCGGGCCTTGCTCCACGCCGTGACTTCATCCAGTAGTCGCTGTCCAATGCCTTTGTTACGAGCGTTCGCATCGACTACCAGATCAACGAGCAGAGACAGGCGGTAGCTGATGATTTCAGCTGCCGCTTCAGTTTTGGCCTCAACCACCAGCGCAAAGCCGTTCACTTGGCCTTCTTCTTCACTGACCAGAATATCGGCGTTGTCATCCATAATATATTTGGCAAAATAATCACGATTATCGGTCTTCAATGGTTGAATAATCATGGGTTCAATGGCAGCCATTTCGGTGGTGAGTGCTTGATACAAGCGGACAATGGCTGATAAATCAACAAGTGTTGCGGGACGAATGGACATAAGCTGACCTCCAATGTTTTTGTATAGTATACACTTTTATGAATAAAGATTGGAAAACTTGTTGACAATGGTGGCCAGATTTTATATACTATTTCTTGTGCTTGAGAGTAATGCGGGTGTGGCGGAACTGGTAGACGCGCAAGATTAAGGATCTTGTGGGCAATTATGCCCGTGAAGGTTCAAGTCCTTTCACCCGCATCAGCTTTAACGGGAATGTTTAAAAAACGCTGTAACCAATTGGTTACAGCGCTTTTTGTGCGTAAATACCTATGATACCGGCCTTTTAGAAGAACGCTTGTCATTTTGCCGATTATTCCGTATACTGAAACCGTAATCAAATCGAGGTCGCAAGACCAACCAATGAAAAGGGGTGAGCGCAATGTGTTGTGAATGTTCAAATGATCAAGTTGGCTGTTGCTGTCTGCGCTCGCAGATGACCATTTCATTGGAGGAGAATTATGCATTTTCATTTAAATAAGTTTGTTGTTGGTGTCACGGCCGTAGTGGCGTTGGTGTTAGTGTGTACTCACGGGCTGCGCGACTAAGAACGCCTCAACCTCAGCAACTAAGTCCCAACAGGTATTAAATCTGCCAACGTCTTCAGCCATGGATACGATTGATATTTCTAAGGCTGGCGGATACGGTCAGAGCGGTAATATCTACGAAAGCTTCTATCGTTTAGGTGACAAGGGCAGTTTGACACCTGGATTGGCGCAATCTGTGACAGTTTCTGCCGATCAAAAGCAATATACGTTCCATCTGCGTGATGCGAAGTGGAGTAATGGTGATTCCATCGTGGCCAGTGATTTCGTCTTTTCATGGCGGCGTTCGGTGACACCTAGCGTCCGCTCGCCTTACGCCTACCTGTTTGCTGGCATTAAAAATGGTGCTGCGATTGCGGCGGGGAAGATGAAACCAGACCAGCTGGGGATTACCGCACCTGATCAAAAGACGGTTGTCATCACGCTTGAGAAGCCAATCGCTTATTTCAAGAAGCTCATGGCTTACCCATTATTTGGCCCGCAAAACGAGCGTCTGGCCAAGAAGTATGGCAATAAGTTCGCCACGCAAGCCAAGTACACGGCTTACAGTGGTCCCTTCAAATTAATTAATTGGACGGGGACGGAAAACACATGGGCCTTTGTTAAGAATCCTGAATACTGGGATCACAAGGTCGTGAAGCTGCAACGGATCAACTACACGGTGGTCGCTGATACCACGACGGGCGTCGATCTGTATAAGACCAACAAGATTGATATGACCCAGCTATCTGTTGAGCAAGTGCCAACCTATGTAAAGGATCAAGATTTTAAGATTTTTGCTTACTCCTACGTGAATTACTTGGCATATAATCGTGAGAACAAAGATGCCGATAAGCGCAAGTTGCTCAACAACGCGAATGCGCGTCTGGCTATTTCCGCGGCACTCGATCGCAGTGAGCTGGCCAAGAAAGTGGTCGGGGATGGCACCTTGATTCCAACTGGATTTGTGGCGACTGAATTAGCCAATGATCCCAAAACCGGGGTGGATTTTGCTAAAGTCCAAGCGGTAAAGGATACGATGACCTACAGTACCAAGTTAGCGAAGCAGTATTGGGCCAAGGCCCAGAGCGAGACCGGCATCAAAAAGATCTCGCTGACCCTGTTAGCTGGGACCGATAACGGTGATGCACCGGCCACTAAAAATGTGGTTCAGTACATCAAGGGGCAATTGGAAGACATTTTACCTGGGATTTCGATTCAAATTCGCGCCATTCCAAGTAAGGCCGCGAAGAATGAAAGAGACACCGGCAACTTTGATATTGCTCTGTCCGGTTGGGGCGCTGACTTCAATGATCCCATCTCATTCCTGGAATTACTCACTAGCGATAATGGCCTCAATGTCGGACACTATAAGAGCGCCACATACGATCAGCTGATTGCAAAAGCCGAAGGTGAGGACGCGACAAAGCCTGAACAGCGCTGGCAAGATCTTCTGACAGCCACGCGGTTGGTTAATCGCGAACAGGCTGTCACACCGCTGTATCAGAGCGTCTATCCAGACTTGATGCGACATACGATTAAGGGTGTGATCCATAATACAGCCGGGACGCAATGGAACTATAAGTATGCCTCAATCAAATAGTTGATAAGAACCTCACGCAAGCAAAAAAGCATCTGTGCGCAAACCAATCGGTCTGTCACAGGTGCTTTTTTGTGCCACTTATGAATGATGCAAGCCCTGTTCACCAATGTTCTTGGGTAGAATCCAGACTTCAATGATAGGGGCAATCATCAGGAGTCCAAGAAAAGCAAAACCGGCTTGATAGGCGAGGTTGATGGGCGCAATGAGCGAAAAGAGTGACACGACCAGCGTGACTAAAGCGACCCCAATCCCTTGCGCGAGGGTTTGCGTGACAGCACTGAGCGTGTTGGCGCTGTTGCGTTCGGCAAATTCGACTTCTGTTAGACTGAGCCCGTTATACGCGGTCAGTGCCAGTGATCGGCCAACCCCCGAAATCGCGGCGAGAATGGCGATGATTGCGGCCGGTGTGGCTGCCGTCATGAAGGCTAGTGCGACGCCACTGATTAAGACCAATCCGAGAGCCAAGAGAATGGCATTGCGATATCCCAGCTTTTCAATTAATGCGGTGGTGAATGGTTTGATGCCGATGTTCCCTAAGAAAATAAAGATGACCAGTGATCCCGCTGCCAGTGCTGACCAGTGCAACACCGTTTGCAGATAGACAGTGAGCAGATAAGGCAATGAGCCGACAGAGAGCCAAAGAATCGAACCACCAGTCTGCGAGATGCGGAAGGATGGAATTTTGAGGGCGGTAACCGCAAAGAGGGGCTGCTTCGCGTGAGTTAAGTGATAACTCACAACCAGTGTCAAAATGATGCCTAATCCAAATAAAGCGGCACTGAGCCACCAGTAGGGTGGGCTTGAGAGGCGCTGTCAGCACTGACTAAGAGCAAGAGCGATGCTGCCGCAATCTCAAAGAAGCCAATGAGATCAAAGCTCGGTCGTTCATTACTCTGATCAGGGGCGAGTAACTTGAGGCCAATGACCCAACTGATTAAACCGATAGGGACATTGATTAAGAAAATCCAGTGCCAACTCGCGTAAGTGGCGAGTGCACCACCGACGACAGGCGCAATGGCGGGTGCGATGAGTGCTGGCCAGATGAGGTAGCTCATCATTTTGAGCAGATCAGCAGGGGCGGTTTTTTCTAAGACAATGAGTCGGGCGGTTGGGGTCATCAGTGATCCCGCCAAGCCTTGCAACATCCGCATCACTAATAATACGGTGAAGTTAGGTGCCAGCGCACTGCCTAATGAACTCACGGTGAATAAAATGACCGCGATGAGCCAGATCCGCCGCTTACCGAACCGGCGGGCGAGCCAGCCGCTGACGGGAATAAAGACAGCAACAGTGATGAGATAGACGCTGACCAGTAAGGCAACGGTAGAACTTGATTGGTGAAAGGTCTGCGCAATTTTTTGGCAGTGCCGTGGTGACAATGGTGCCGTCGAGGATTTCCATAAACAGACTGGCCGCCATTAATAGGGCAATTTTAATTTGTTGTGACATGGGACACCTCATTCGTGGTTAGTTGTTCTTGAAAGTCTGCAATCCAGGTGAGGGTTGCTTGCGCCTGGATGATTTGAAGATTGATGCGTTGCGCTGCGTACCAGTGATCGGTTTATCGACGGCATCGAGATGTGCGATGTTATCCTTGGCATCGCGAATGATACTTTCTTGCTCGAGTTTGTAGTCGTTGAGCAGGTCAAGTTGTGTTGATAAGGGGAGATGCTGCATCGCATCGAGTTTGATCCGGTAAATATCATCGGTGTGGGCCCCCTTGGGAATCGGTTCGGCCATCAATTCAAAGAAGCGTTGCTTGCCGGCTTCAGTGATTGTTGCGACTTTGGTTTTGGTGAGGACGCTGAGGTGCTCAGGGTGATGGCACCAGCGGCCTCCAGGCGATTGAGCAGGGGATAGATGACACCGAAACTCACCTTGCGATAATGATCAAAGGGAATCTGTAATGTCTTTTGTAGCTTATAACCGTTTTGAGGGGATTCCATCAATTCACTCAAAACATTCAGTTCATTCATCATAGGCTTTGCTCCTTCAAATATATCTAAACGATATGGATACTCTATATCGTTTAGATATACGTGTCAACCTTTTTGAAGCGTGATGCATCTTTTTATGTTCAGAAATCAAAAAGAGCTTGTGACGTAACCCCTTCGGGGATGTCACAGGCTCTTATTTTTACGAATTTTATTGACTAATCGTGTTCCAAAAGGTTGAGAATCCCTGTTAACAAGAAGTGTGCGAACTCGCGTTTAGCAACTGAGCACCAGCATAGGTTCGTTTTAATTGGCAGTTTCTGCCAATGACGAACCGAGCTGGGCGCAAGTTGTTGCGAGTTCAAACATCTTAACGGATTGTTTCACATCCTAAGTTCGGGATTTATCACCAATCCCTGTTAATCCTCCCACTCAAGCCACCTTTTGTCACAACTTCCACTTTTTTGGTGATTAAGTTGGCGTCGTTATCTGAGTTGTTTTTCGAGGGTCGTGAAATGCTTCATTGATGGCAGAAACTGATGTTGCCGAATGGCGGTCAAGTCGAGAATGCCCACGTGCAGGGCATCCGCAATCTCCCGGTCGGTCATTTGGCGACTAGCGCGATCGAGTACTTGATCGATTTGTTGGAATCGTTTGTTTGTTAACCAGCGTTCGATGAAATTCATCACAATGATTAAAATAATATTGGTGCAAGGGTGAGCCATGATAATTGTTTCAAGAAGGCGGAAAAAGCAACCCACGCGACCGCGAGCACGATAAGTGTGATTATTTCAATGCGACGAAACTTGGCCATTGTCATCATTCCCTTCTGTCTTTCTCGACAATATTGTACACCAAACGCTTACAATGGCTTTGAGAAAGAAACCTGGCACAAATAGTTTGAATCTCGAAGGTAATTCTGATAACATTTTAAAGCTTATCAACAAATCGGATTGGATTGCGTGACTGATACCAATCGATATTAAGGAGGGGATTTCTTGAAAGCGTTAGGACCTTATTTTAAGACCCAAAAGCTCAATATTTTCTGGTCCGTGTTATCAATCGCCATCGTGGCGTTTGCGACTCTTTGGCAACCACACTTGCTACAACAAGTGCTTGAGGCCATTCTCAAGAAGGATAGCGACACTGTGTTTAAGAATGGTGTCATCTTGGTTGTATTAGGGGTCATCGGCGTGATTGCTGGGGTGATCAACACGATCTACAGTGCCAAAATTGCGTTGAATGTGGCCACTGATATGCGGGCGGATCTCTATAAGAAGATCCAAACTTTCTCATTTGGGAACATTGAGCAGTTTTCCGCATCGAATCTGGTGGTGCGCATGACTAACGATATCAACCAGGTGCAACAGATTGTGATGGCATTGTTCCAACAGCTGACTCGAATTCCTATCTTGTTTATCGGTTCCTTCATCTTGGCCATTATGACGTTGCCCAGTTTGTGGTGGATTATTATCGTTATGATGGTGCTGATTGTCCTGGTGTCAGCCTTCTCATTCACGCGCATGGGTCGCTATTTTGGTACCATGCAAGAACTGATCGAACGGGTGAACACCTTGGCACGCGAAAACCTGATGGGGATTCGCGTGGTCAAATCATTCGTTCAAGAGAACAATCAGATCGATCAGTTTGCTAAGTCGAGTGATGAGATGCGCGACTTGTCGATCAAATTGGTAACTTGTTCGCGATTCTAATGCCCGCTTTTTCTTGATTGCGAACCTCGCGATGGCCTTGGCGATTTTCTTAGTCGGCGGCATGGTGACCGATCATCCGACCTATCTAGCGGCAATCACTTCGTTTATTAGCTATCTGATGCAGATCCTGTTTTCAATCGTGATCGGTGGTTTCATGATGACCTTTGCCTCACGGGCCTTCGTTTCATTGGGCCGGATTGACGAAGTGTTTAACACCAAGCCTCAGCTGACCTTCCCCGATGTGCCTGAAACCACATTGGGTGGCAGCATTCATTTCGATCACGTCAGTTTTACCTATCCCGGTGAAACGGACCCAACCCTAAAGGACATCAGCTTCGATGTGAAGGCGGGCGAAATGATTGGGATTGTGGGCGCGACAGGATCGGGTAAGTCGACCCTGGCGCAATTGATTCCTCGGTTATTTGACCCGGACAGTGGTGAAGTCGAAGTCGGTGGCGTTGATGTCAAAACCGTCAACGAGAACTCATTGCGAAAGGCCGTCTCATTCGTCCTGCAACGGGCCACGATTTTCTCTGGTACCATTGCGGCTAACTTGCGACAGGGGAAAGCCAACGCATCATTGGCCGACATGCAATGGGCCGCTGAAATTGCCCAGAGTGCTGAATTCATCAATCGCTTGGATAAACAATTCGATGCCGAAGTCGAAGAGCGCTCAGCTAACTTCTCTGGGGGCCAAAAGCAGCGGTTGGCGATTACCCGTGGTGTTATCGGTAAACCGGCCATTCTGATTATGGACGACTCGACCAGCGCCCTGGATGCTCGTTCCGAGAAGCTGGTGCAACAAGCCCTTGAAAAGGAATTGACCGGCACCACAACGGTGATTATCGCCGAGAAGATTTCTTCGATCATCAAGGCCGATCGCATCTTAGTGTTGGACGATGGTCAGCTGATCGGTCAGGGGACGCACAAGGAATTGGTGCAAAATAATCCGACCTATCAAGAAATTTATCACACGCAAAAGGCATTAGAGGAGGTGTAGCCATGAAAGATTTAAAGAATGCAGGCAAGTTTTACTGGCACTATTTAAAGCAATACTGGCTCACCTTTGTGACCGTCGCCATTCTGATTGGATTCGCGACCTATTTCTCAGTAACTGCGCCAACCTATATGGGGAAGGCGATTCAGCAACTCGCTGAATATCTCGGTAAATGGATGAATCCGATGACACGCTCGAGTGCCAACCAAGATGCTTTCCGGCACACGATGCTGATCTTTGTGCTTTTGTACCTGGGTAATGCGGCTGGGATGTTGATTTCATCCCTGCTCCTGTCACAGGTCTCCGGTAAGTCAACGGGGACCATGCGGGTCGGATTATTCCGCAAAATGCAGCGGATGCAGGTCAGTTATTTTGACCGGCACACGGATGGCGATATTCTGTCGCGCTACACGTCAGACTTGGATAACATCTTCAATGCCATGAACCAGGCGCTCCTCGAAATTTTCTTGAGTATCGCGCAGTTCATCGGGATTATCATCATGATGTACAACCAAAACGTGCAACTGGCCTGGGTGACGATTGCCTCAACGCCCGTCGCGATTCTGTTAGCGGCTTGGGTGATTCGTCAGGCCGGTGTGTCTGTTGACCGCCAGCAAGACGATATCGGTGCCCTGAACGGTTACATCAACGAACAGATTACGGGCCAAAAGATCATCATCACAAATGGGCTTCAAAAGGAATCAATTGAAGGTTTTGAGACCTATAATCAGGCTGTGCGCCAATCTGCTCTACGTGGTCAGATCTGGTCCGGGATTCTGAATCCATTGCTGCAAGGGATTTCCTTATTGAATACGGCTATCGTCATCTTCTTTGGTTCGTGGTTAGTGCTTCATGGGTCGATGTCACAGGCAGTTGGCCTAGGGTTAGTTGTCGTTTTTGTACAATATGCCCAACAATACTACCAACCCATCATCTCGTTGACCTCACTCTACAATATGATTCAGCTCGCCATCACAGGTGCGCGCCGAATCACTGAAGTGCGTGAACAACCCGATGAAGTCGATGTGGCACACGGCAAGCCTATCGATGAGCTGTCTTCAAAGATTATGATCGATGATGTGCACTTCAGCTATTTACCTGACAAAGAAATCCTGCATGGCGTGTCAATTGAAGTCGATAAGGGCGAGATGGTGGCGCTCGTTGGTCCTACCGGTTCGGGTAAAACAACCGTCATGAATCTGTTGAATCGCTTCTATGACGTTGATTCGGGCGCCATCACATTTGATGGCACCGATATTCGCGATTTCAAATTAGCGGATCTGCGCCGGCATGTCGGCATCGTGCTCCAGGACCCACAACTATTCTCAGGCACCATCGCTGAAAACATCAAGTTTGGTAAACCTGAAGCGACGCAAGAAGAAGTGGAAGACGCGGCCAAACAAGCCAACATTCACGACTTCATCATGAGCCTGGAGCAGGGGTATGAGACACCAATTACGGATGAAAATGCCGTCTTCTCAGCGGGTCAGAAGCAGTTGATGTCGATTGCCCGAACCATCATTACCAATCCAAACTTGTTGATCTTGGATGAGGCGACTTCGAACGTGGATACCGTGACGGAAGCCAAGATTCAAGCGGCCATGGACAACGTGATTCAGGGGC
Organism: Lacticaseibacillus saniviri JCM 17471 = DSM 24301; assembly: GCF_001311785.1. Taxonomy (GTDB): domain Bacteria; phylum Bacillota; class Bacilli; order Lactobacillales; family Lactobacillaceae; genus Lacticaseibacillus; species Lacticaseibacillus saniviri. The sequence continues at coordinate 13,368 of NZ_BBBX01000012.1, forward strand.
GCACCAGCTTTGTCATCGCACACCGGTTGAAGACCATTTTGAACGCTGACAAGATTGTCGTGCTCAAGGATGGCGAAATCATTGAACAGGGGACGCATCAAGCGTTACTCGATGAAGATGGATTCTATGCGGAACTCTATCACAACCAAATGGTGTTTGAATGACAACGCCAGAAGTTGTGACAAAAGATGTTCTGAGTGGGAGAATCAATTCATTGACCTAGTTGAACGTGCAACAAAAACCGTGATTCCGAATAGGGTCACGGTTTTTGTGCAACCTTTTGTGATAACTTTGCGGTGATTTTCTGCTAAGATAGACACGAGTTACTGGAGGCGAGAATGAATGAATAAAGGCAGAATTGAAGCATTTACCGACGCGATTGTGGCGATTGCCGCGACAATCATGGTCTTGGAACTCAAGCCACCCAAAGTCAACACGGTAGCGGCATTACTGGATGAATGGCCGGTCTTTTTGGCTTATCTGATCAGTTTTTCACTGATCTATATTGTTTGGTACGAACATCACAATTTGTTTCAGCGCTCAGGTGTCATCTCCTCTTCGACGTACTTCCTGAATGGGGTTTGGTTATTCTTTCTGACGTTGATTCCATTTGTTACCGCGTGGATTGGGGAATCGCCTAATTCTGTGGTCGCAGCGGTCACTTATTTACTCGTGATGCTGCTCTGGACGTTGGCCTTTCAACTGATGGAACGTCAAGTCACCTTGGATAGTGATCCACACAAACGGCATTATCGGCTGCCCAGGGCGCGTTTTAATTTCGATCTCTTTTTGCTGGGTGGCCTTGTGATTGCGTTTTTCGTGCCCTTTTTGCAATTGTGGCCGTTGGACTTTTTTCACTGATCTTGATTGTGCGCATGTTTCAGCATCGCGAGGATAGCAATGGGTAATTGTCGCGCTTTCATGTTTTCTTTGCTACAATAAGCACAAATATAGCGAGGGGGTTGGCACTTGTGGGTCACAAACGCATTTCCGCGTACCAAATCAGCATTGTTGGGATTTTATCGGCGCTGATTATTTTACAGACTTTTATTCCGTTTATGGGGAACATCACCATCCCGGGCCTACCAGCGCTGACCATTGTTCACATCACGGTCATCATTGGTGCTGTGATTCTGGGTCCCAAGCAAGGCGCACTGTTAGGTGGTATCTGGGGCACGATGTCGCTGATTCGCGCCTATACGCAAGCCACTGATCCATTAACGATTCTGCTGTTCCGGAATCCATTGATTGCCATCATTCCCAGAATCTTGGTGGGGCTGGTCGCGGGCCTTGTCTTCAACTACATCGCCAAAACACACCGCAAGGATCTGGTGGGCGTCATTAAGATGAGTGCCGCTGGCGTCCTCGGTGCGCTGACCAACACCTGTCTGTTCGTCTTGTTCACATGGATGATGTACATTCGGCAACCTGGCACCGTGATTCCTGGCTCGTCCGGAGCCAATCTGGGTTATTTATTGATTGTCATGGTGTTGGGGAATGCCGTTGTCGAAATGATATCCGCAGGCGTCATTACGCCAATTCTGGGTCAAGCATTGATTCGATTTAAACGCAATTAAAAAGTCCGGCAGTCGTTATTTTGACTGCTGGACTTTTTGCTTGGGGCGCGTGTATAATCAACCGCATCAAGTAAGTACTTGGAGGGATATTATGACAAATGCACACAATCGCACTTATACGTTGAGCATTACCGGCGTGCTCGGCGCGCTAATTATTTTGCAATCATATCTGCCGATGATTGGCTACATCACAGTGGTTCCCGGTTTGCCCGCCATCTCGACTATTCATGTGACCGTGATTGTGGCGGCCAGTTTACTGGGACCAAAAATGGGCATGGGTCTGGGAACGTTGTGGGGCGTTGTCAGCATGATTAAGGCTTATACGGAAGCAGGGGATCCATTGAGTCTGTTGCTGTTCCAAAACCCCATCATCGCCATCCTGCCACGACTGGCTGTCGGGCTAGTTGCTGGTGTCATTGCCTACTCGTTGTGGCCAAAAGTGACCGGTGTGAAGCGCACCATCAAATTAAGTGTGGCGGGGATTTTGGGGGCACTCACTAACACGGTGCTCGTAATTGCCTTGACCTGGTTATTACGCGGTAGTGCCGCCGTTAACCTGATTCCACAAGCTAACTTGGCCACATTGGGAATCGTGCTGTTCGGCATGTTTTTCGCCAATGCCGTTGCCGAAATGATTCTGGCCGGTATCGTGACCCCATTAATCGTGCAGCCATTACTACGATTCAAACGTTAATCGAGTTGCTTTTTCAGCGTCTTGGCTTGGTCCAGCGCGGTGTTGAGGTTCGCTAGACTGACATCAATTTGTTGGCCCAAAGTGCTGTAATATTGATTGATTTGACTGAGTGCAGTGTTGACATCGGCTTTTGTCGGGTCGTCCTGTAACTGATCGAATAAGGCTTGTTCGGCGTGCGTGACTTCTTTATAGTAGGCGATAAGTGTCTTGTGATCGAGTGTCGTCAGCTTGAGACTGCTCGTCAGTGCCGCCAGCGCTTTTTAGGTAATGTCGTGTCACTTTGGTTGGCTGCTTTTGTGAGTGTTCGTTGTGCCTGGGCTAGATTGGTGTCGGCTGAATTCAAATTGGTATAGGCCTTATCACGCTTATCCATCAGTTGCTTAACCGGACCATCCAGTTGTCGCAAATCTTCTTTTGGATTCGTTTTCAGCGCCCGCTGCAGCGTTGAAGGAAAGGTCGCCGTGGTGTCATTGATGACCTTGAGCGTGTCGAGCTCCGTATTGATGCTCGTCACAGTTGTCTGGGCAGCATCCTTGACCTGTTGCTTTTGATTGAAGACTTGACCGCATCCAGCAAGTAGTAGCGCAGTCATTCCAGTTAAAATTAATGCAAAATTCGCTTCATCAGCGGCGCCTCTTTTCGGTTAAATTGTTCTTATTTCCAAGTGTACCAGATTGTGTGGCGTCACCCAAAACAGAATACAAAAAAGCGATTTCAATTTTAACACCCGTTATTTAACATCTAGGGGTTGATTAATTTTGTGTGAATGGTACACTATGTTTGTACTTTTTGAATGGGCATGGTTGTAACGTTCCTTGGACTTCTTCCATCAGCGCCAAACAGAAAATGCAATAATTAACACGCGCTTAGCGCAAGGAGGATGTTCAATATGGAACATGGTACAGTTAAATGGTTTAACGCAGAAAAAGGTTATGGCTTCGTAACACGCGAAGATGGCAGCGATGTATTCGTACATTTCTCAGCTATCCAAGGCGACGGCTACAAGACTCTTGAAGAAGGTCAAGCTGTTACTTTCGATATCGAAGAAAGCGATCGCGGCCCACAAGCAGTTAACGTCAACAAAGACTAATTCTTGCTTAAATGGCAAATGATCTTCGGATCAATTGGAAAGTCGGATGAAAATCCGGCTTTTTTGTGCGCTCAATGATGTGTGTAAATGAAAGAGCCCGTGACACCTCCCGAAGGGTTGTGTCACGGGCTCTTATTTTTACGAATTTTATTGACTAATCGTGTTCCAAAGATTGCGAATTCCGGTTAACAGCGAAGTGTGCGAACTCGCGCGATGCACTTTTTCTCACAACTTTTTTATTTATAGCGTTTCGCCAGGATACGTAAAGTGCCAATTCTGCCGTGCTTGTGTCATAATCGCCATCACTTCGCGGGTCCAGACTAAGGTTGGATTCTCGCCCGTTTCAACGGCCTTGGCCATATCATTAATTTCGTAGGTGATTGCTTGATCAGTCACTCCGGCCTGTAAATGTTCGCTAGTCATGTCCGGCTTGGTGAAAGTTGCCTCTTGACTGCGTGGGTACTGATCGACCGTGTAGTAACCTTCTTCATAAGCCACAATGCCTTGTTTGGGCATCTTCGCTTGAAGATTTAAGGCAACCGTGACCTGTTCATTATTGTCGTTGGTCAATAAGAAACTGGATTGGCCGTCAACGCCGGTGCTTGTTTTAACCATCTGTGTTGCGACTAATTCAGGCGTCGCGGTCATAAAACGCCGAGCAAAACTCAATGCATAGATCCCGATATCAAGCAATGCGCCACCGGCCAGTTCTGGGTTCAACAGGCGGTCTTCAGGATTGAAGGGGACATGTGACCCAAAGCTGACCTGAATCGTCTTGAGGGCCCCCAGATGACGACTGGTGGCCTCTGACTCGAGCATTGGGTAGAGTGGCATGTGATAAATGGTCTGTGCTTCCATCAAGATGAGGTGCTTCTCTGCCGCGATGGCAACTAATTCGTCGAGTTGACGACTATTGAGCGTGATGGCCTTTTCAGCCAAGACGTGCTTACCCGCCAGCAGTGCCGCTTTGATGTTGTCATAATGAAAATTATGTGTGGTAGCGACGTAGATGATATCGATTTCGGGGTCATCGAACATCGCTTGATAACCCTTATAAGCGTGTGGCACCTTGTACTGCTCGGCAAACGCCTGTGCTTTTTCGATGCTGCGTGCGGCTACCCCATACAGGGTTTGAGTGGTTGGAAACTGTTCGGCAAAACTGTGGGCGATGCGGCCGAGGCCGACGATACCCCAGTGATAATTTGGCATGTGAGAATCCCTCTTTCTGAATGACTTGAGTCCATGGTAACACGCTTTCATCACCGGCGAACAGCGCTTATGGTCAAAAAGATGAATCTCTTGAAGAAATGACTAAACCGCGACGCTTTAGTGCCGCTATCCACCCAGATTTTGTTACAATGTGGGTAGAGGTGAATGATATGGATGATCAAATTTTGTTGCAATTGGCGTCCTCAGCAATCACACAAAGGATGCAGGATGCCGAAAAGGTTTTGATGCATTAGGTATTGATGGTGTCGCGGTTATGAGTCGCAGTCAGGCGTTGACAGCCTTACAGCGGCGACAACTGCGGCGGCTGTTCACTGACTATGAGTGGATGCTCGCGCAAGTGATTGATCCCGAATCGGCCATTCCGGTGTGGAATCAATTTCAAGAGGCTAAGCTGGTTGTTGCCAGACAGTGGCTCGCGCTGAGCAACACGACGACCAAGTTTTTAGATGATGCTGGTAAGACACCGGTGATGCATTTGCAACTGCGGCTGACTTATGCGCCGAATTTGGCTGATGTCTTGGACTTTGTCTTGCCACAACAGGTGGTGCAACGGTTGGAATCCAAACCGCTCGCATTGCTGACATGGAGTAAAGAACAATTGGAGTGATGATCAAGCTTGGCAAAACGACGGCGCCGACTACCACTATCGATGTGGCTCATTTTAATTCTCCTGATTGCGGGTGGCGGGATTGTGCTTAGCCAGTTTCGTAATCAGCAAGAACAAGCACAACTCGCTGAAAAAAATTCAGCGGAGATTGCTGCGAGTAAGAATGCCTTTATTCGCGATCATGCGGTGTACGCCAAACGCTTGCAACAAGCTTATGGGGTACTGCCCAGTATTACGCTAGCGCAAGCGATCCTCGAAAGTAATTGGGGAAACAGTGGGCTTGCCAAGAATTACCACAATTTGTTTGGGGTGAAGGGGACTGATCCCAGCAATACCAAGCTGCTGACCACACAAGAGTACGTGAACGGCGAGTGGCAGACGGTGAAGGCCCGGTTTCGGGTGTACAGTGACGATAGTGCCTCGATGAAAGACCATGTACTGTTGTTTGTGAATGGGACCGACTGGAACCCGCAGCAGTACGCCGCGGTGCTTGCGGCCAAGGATTATCGCGAAGCAGCCGTCGCCTTGCAGACGAGCGGGTATGCGACAGACCCAGATTACCCCAGCAAGTTGATTAGCTTGGTTAAGGAATATGACTTGGATCAGTATGACTAAATTCCGAATAATCCATATGCTTAGCGAAAAAACATTCAGAATTATCTGGAAAACCCGAATAATCGGGTTTTTTATTTGGCATGAAAACGCCCTTATTTTTGTATTTGAAGCTCATGAAGGCGCGTTTTCGGTTTAGGTTGGGGCTGCGTTGGCCAAATTGGAAAAACCACACATTCAAATGAGAAGCGGTTGAGTGTCGTATCAATTTATGGTAGACTTTAAAAAATTTAACTCAATAAGGGGAGTGCGTGTTGTGAAGTTACTGGAAGATCGAATTCGTGAAGATGGCCAAGTGTTGGGTGCTGATGTGCTCAAGGTTGATAATTTTTAAATCATCAAATTGATCCCGATTTGATGACGGCACTGGGTGAAGAATTTCACCGCCGTTTCGCGGATGCACCATTAACCAAGATTCTGACTGTCGAAAGCTCTGGGATTGCACCCGCATTAGCAACTGGGATGGCCTTTCATGTTCCCGTTGTCTTTGCCCGGAAGCACAAGAGTCTGACCTTAAAAGACGATTTGTATACAGCAACGGTTTACTCCTTTACTAAGAAGACCTCGAATAATGTTTCTATTTCAAAGAAGTTTTTATCTGCTGATGACAATGTGTTGATCATCGATGACTTCTTGGCAAATGGTCAAGCAGTTGAAGGCTTGATTGAAATTATTGCTCAGGCTGGTGCCACATTGAGTGGTGTCGGTATCGTGATTGAGAAATCCTTCCAAAAGGGCCGGGCATTGCTCGATGAACGCCAGATTAAGGTGGAATCATTAGCCCGCATCAAGGAATTCAAAGACGGCCAAGTTATTTTCGAAGAAGATTAGGAGGCCGATACATAGCTCATGCAAAAACAAATGAAGTTAGTACCCCAAAAGCAGCGGTTCTCGGTCTGCAGCATTTGCTGGCCATGTACTCAGGCTCTGTTTTAGTGCCGATTCTTATCGGTGCGTCACTGCACTTTACAAGTGAACAGATGACCTATCTGGTTTCCATCGACATCTTCATGTGTGGTGTGGCAACCGCATTGCAGATCTTTGCTAACAAGTTCTTCGGTATCGGGCTACCCGTTGTGCTGGGGTGTGCGGTTCAAGCCGTGGCACCGTTAATCATGATTGGCCAGAAATTCGATTTTCAGACCATGTACGGTGCGATTATTGCGGCCGGGATTTTCGTCTTCCTCATCGGGGAGACGTTTGCCAAGTTGCGCAAGCTCTTCCCACCATTAGTGACGGGGTCATTGATTACGGTCATCGGTTTGAGCTTGATTCCTGTTGCTTTCCAAAATATTGGTGGTGGTTCCACAGCAGCCAAGGATTTCGGTAGTGGCACGAACTTACTCGTCGGCGCTTTTACGGTCTTACTGATCTTGGCACTCACGGTCTGGGGTCGAGGCTTTATTCATTCCATTGCGATTTTGATTGGGTTGATTGCAGGGACCGTGTTAGGCGGCCTGTTCGGCATGGTTTCCTTCCAACCTGTGATTGAAGCCAGCTGGTTCCACGTGCCAACGCCATTTTATTTCGGGACACCTCACTTTGAATGGAGTTCAATTGTCACCATGATTCTCATATCACTGGTTTCAATGGTTGAAAGCACCGGTGTGTTCTTTGCCTTAGGTGATGTTGTTGGCCGCAAAATTGAACAAGATGACTTGAAACGCGGTTATCGCGCTGAAGGGTTAGCCGTCTTACTCGGTGGGATTTTCAACACCTTCCCTTACACGACCTTCTCGCAAACGTCGGCTTAGTGCAACTGTCCGGCATTAAAACCAGAAAGCCAGTGGTATTCTCCGCTGCCTTCCTGGTGATCCTGGGCTTGTTACCAAAATTGGTGCGCTTGCCACAATTATTCCCGCTCCCGTTCTGGGTGGCGCTATGCTTGTCATGTTCGGCATGGTGGCTGTGCAAGGCATTCGGATGTTGCAACAAGTTGATTTCCATAATGATAAGAACTTATTAGTCGCTGCGATCTCAATCGGCTTAGGCCTCGGGGTCACGGTTCAACCCGAAATCGTGCAACAATTACCAAAGACGGTTCAACTTTTATTCAGTTCAGGGATTCTCATGGCGAGCCTCAGTGCGGTATTATTAAATTGGCTCTTCAACTCGAAAAATCCGCAACCAGAAATGAGCGAAGAAGACGGGTTGAACGAGAAATAGCGTCTGACAAGTCGGAATTGAACTGACTTGCTCATAACTTTCAACGCGTAATGATGAAGAATAGAGGCATGGCGATGAGTCAGTTAATTCAACCTGGCGCCACCATCGGGATTATCGGTGGCGGCGTAACCAGTTATTGTTGGCGTCAACAGCTCACGAGATGGGGCTGAAGACAGTGATTTTGGCACCAAAGCAAACCGATGTCGCGCTTGAAGCGGCAGATATTCCATTGGTTGGATCAGCAACGGACAGTGCGGGATTAACGCAGCTAGCCGAGCTCAGTGAAGTGGTTACTTTTGTGAACGAGATGGTGGATGGATACCAATTGAACGAGCTATTTACTGCCGATCAGTTGCGCTCAGGTTCAGACATTCTCTCAATCACACAGGACCGTTACCTCGAAAAGGTCTTCCTGGAAGAACAGAATCTCAATATCTTGCCTTACGCACAGGTGGTCAGTGCCGAGGATATCGATCAGGCTGTTAAGTCTATCGGGTTTCCTTGTATGATCAAGCCTTTGCAAAAGGGTGTGGGTATCGATCAGCAGTGGCAACTGGATCAGGCGAGCGATATTGCTGCCGTGAAGCAACTGTTGAAGCCACAGCCTTACATCGTTGAGGCTTGGATCGATCAGCCACGCATGTTGGCGGTGACGGTGGTCAAAACGGCGGATCAGGTGCAGGTCTTGCCCGCTGTTGAACTGACGCGCAATGGCCAACATCTACAGGCTGTTGTCCTACCACCGCGGATTGAAGCGGGCGGTGTGCGCGAAGTGAGCCGGGTTGCGAAGGTGGTTGCGGACGAATTGAACTACACTGGTGTCTTCAGTATTCAATTCCTTGTCAGCAAGTTAGGTGCGCTTTATATCGATCGCATCTATCCCACGCTTCACGTGAGCGGCGGCATCTACAGTGGTGTCTTGCCGATTTCACAGTATGCCTTCCATCTGCGGGCACTGCTGCACTGGCCACTGCCCGAAGCAACGGCAACGAGTGATGCCGTGTGGTTGCCATTGCGGAACAAAGAGCGCGATGCCGTAATCACACAGCTTCAGATTAAACCGGATTGGCGTTTTCGCTTCTATCCTGACGGGACACACTTTATGGGTCACGTGCAGGTAGTGGGCGATCGCGACACCGTCATTGATGGCATCAACGCGACAGGCACGTTTGCAGTGAACAATTAGTCCATATTTGGGGGAGAAAAATTTGATTCCACGCTATAGTCGAGAAGAAATGGCTCATGTTTGGTCCGAAGAGAACCGTTATGCCGCTTGGTTAGAAGTTGAAATTTTGGCGGCTGAGGCTTGGGCCAGTCTGGGTGAAATCCCAGTAGCTGACGCGCAGGCACTGCGCAAGAATGCGACGTTCAATGTCGATCGCATTCATGAAATTGAAGAAATCACACGCCATGACGTTGTGGCATTCACGCGCAATGTCTCCGAAAGTCTCGGGGACGAGAAAAATGGGTCCACTTTGGACTGACCAGTACCGATGTGGTCGATACCGCGCAAGGCTATGTCTTCAAGCAAGCGGATGCCATCTTACGGCAGGATATCGATGGCCTCCTGGCTGCGCTTGCTAAACTCGCTGTGGCCAACAAAGATGTGGTGATGATGGGTCGGACCCATGGCGTTCACGCTGAACCCACCACGTTTGGCTTAGTTGTTGCGAGCTGGTATTCCGAGATGAAGCGCAACCGTGAACGCTTCGATCAAGCCGCTGATGAAGTTGAGGCGGGTAAAATCAGTGGGGCGGTTGGGACGTTTGCCAACACACCACCTGAGGTCGAAGCTTATGTGACGGAACATCTGGGCATCCGCGCTCAAGAGATTTCCACACAAGTGTTACCACGTGATCTGCACGCGCGGTACATCCAGACACTGGGCTTGATTGCGACATCGATTGAACGCTTTGCCACTCAGATTCGGCACATGCAACGAACCGAAGTCCATGAAGTGGAAGAACACTTCAATAAGGGCCAAAAGGGAAGCAGTGCCATGCCGCACAAGCGCAACCCAATCAGTTCTGAGAATGTCTCCGGCCTTGCTCGCGTCATTCGCAGCTATCAAGTGGCCGCACTCGAAGACGTCGCGCTCTGGCACGAACGGGATATTTCCCACTCCAGTGCTGAACGGATGATGCTCCCCGATGCCACCGGCTTGTTAGACTACATTCTGGTGCGCTTCACCAAGATTATCGATAATCTCGATGTCTTCCCTGATACCATGTTGGCCACATGCAAACGCACGGCCTGATTTACAGTCAACGTGTGATGCTGAAGCTGATTGAATCCGGTTTGAGTCGTGAAGCGGCATATGATTTGGTCCAACCAAAGACTGCGGTGGCCTGGGATGAACACCGTGACTTCCGCGAATTGTTGGAAGCCGATCCAGAAGTTACCGATCGCCTGTCAACGGCTGATCTCGATGATGCCTTTGATTATCACTATCACCTGAAGCGGGTGGATACGATTTTCAAGCGTGTCGGTCTGATTTAACTGTATAAGAAGCTGTGACGAAAGACGCTTTTGGAGCGCGATTAGTCTGGCTTGTTCGGAAATTTAAAAAGAGATTGTCTCAAAACCATTGGTTTTGAGACAATCTCTTTTTTTGACCAAAATGACGGTTTGCGTGCAAGGCAGCTAATCATCACCATTAGTCAAAAAGGTTATTTTATGAAAATAAATCGATTGATAAACATATGTGAATATTTAATATTTTATAAATCAAATCCATAAAAATAAAAAGTAACCGTTTTTACATTCTGGTGGTATACTGAGCACAAATCAATGATGAGTCGGCTTTCGCACTTGGAAAAGGTTGTGATGATATGGACGACGTTTATCTGTTTAACCGAGGACAGCTGTTTCAGAGTTACACCGCATTTGGCGCGCATGAGGTTTCGCCGAATCACTGGCACTTTTGGTATGGGCGCCGCATGCTCAGGGGGTGGCTGTTGTCGGTGACTTCAATCACTGGCAACCGGTCGCGTTAACGGCAGTGGCCCAAACGGGATGTTTTGAGGGCACGCTGGTGGCTGAGGCGGGTCAACTATACAAGTACGCGGTGACAGGTCCGGATGGCCAAACCCGATTGAAAGTGGATCCGTTCGGGTTTGCTTTCGAGAAAAAGCCGGGTGATGCCGCAATTTTGACCCAACTGCCGACTGTGACAGAACCGGCCATCGATCAGCACGATGCTGCAGAACAACCGATGGCAATCTATGAAGTTCACTTGGGCTCGTTTGATCGCGGACCGGAGAATCGTTATCTGACGTACCGGGAATTGGCCGAGCGGTTGATTCCGTACGCTGTGGCGCAAGGCTACACATACTTGGAGCTGATGCCACTCACCGAACACCTACTGGACGCATCGTGGGGGTATCAAACCTTTGGCTACTTTGCGCCAACGAGTCGCTTTGGCACGCCTGCCGATTTTGCTTACTTTGTGGATGCCGCTCACCGCGCGGGGTTAGCCGTGATTATGGACTGGGTACCAGGCCACTTCATCAAAAATACGGACACCCTCTATCAATTTGATGGCACGCCGACGTTTGAATATCAGGATGCACACCGTGCCGAAAACGTGCGCTGGGGGACCTGGAATTTTGATTTGGGTAAGGCGCAAGTGCAAAGCTTTTTGATCAGTAGCGCCGTCTTTTGGCTATCGCAATATCAACTCGATGGGCTGCGCGTCGATGCCGTCTCGAATATGCTGTATATGAACTACGATGTGGGTAAGGAGCACGATACCAATCGCGACGGCGGCAGCGAGAACTTGGAGGGAATCGCCTTTATTCACCAATTGAATCAGGCGGTGCACACCATGTTGCCAGAACGCCTGATGATTGCCGAAGAGAGCTCTGCCTTTCCACAGATTACTACTTCGATTGAAACGGGTGGCTTGGGCTTTGATTACAAGTGGAACATGGGCTGGATGAACGATACCTTGCGTTTCTTTGCGCGAGAGCCCGCTGATCGGCAGGCACATTTGAATGAGCTCACCTTCTCATTCATGTACATGTACAGCGAACACTATGTCTTGCCGCTATCGCATGATGAGGTGGTGCACGGCAAGAAGTCGCTGATGCACAAAATGCCGGGGGATCGCTATAATCAGTTCGCAAATTGCGCACGCTATATGTGTGGTTGATGACACATCCGGGGAAAAAGTTGCTTTTATGGGTAGTGAGTGGGGCCAGTTTTTGGAGTGGCGCGATTGGAGTGCCTTGGAGTGGCGGGACTTGCAGGACCCGTTAAATGCCAAGATGGCACACTTCACGCGCACACTGAATCAGTTGTATCAACAGCGACCGAGTTTGTGGATGCAGGATGTGGGGCCATTGGGCATGGTGATCACGCAAGCGGACTCGGTGACAGGGCTGAGCTATCGTCGCTATGATGCGACGGGTGATTACACGATTGTTGTCTTGAACCTGACACCGGATGAACAGCAGCATTTCCTTGTGCCGGTGCCAGAGCTTGGTAACTACACCCTGTTGTTGAACACGGAGAGCATTGATTTTGGGGGCACATGGACGACTTGGCCGACTCAGTTTGCGGCTGTGGCCAAGCCAGTCAACGACGAAAAGTACAGTATCGACGTCACGTTACCGGCGATGGGCGCGCTCGTGTTTGCGCCGAATCGCGTCACACCAAGGAGGAGAGATCATGGCAACTGAGATGTTGGGAATGATTCTGGCAGGCGGTCAAGGGACGCGCCTGGGCAAATTGACAAAGACCACAGCAAAGCCGTCAGTACCATTTGGGGGACGCTACCGCATTATTGATTTCACGCTGAGCAATCTCGCAAATTCCGGTGTCGCGAGTGCCGGTGTCATCACGCAGTATCAACCCCTCGAGCTCAATCGGCACATTCAAAATGGTGCGAGCTGGGGGCTAAACGAGAAGAACGGCGGCGTCACGATTTTGCAACCCTACGCTTCGAGCGAGGGTGAGAAGTTCTTTGAGGGCACGGCCCACGCAATTTATCAAAACATGGCGTATATCGACTCCTATGCGCCGCAGTATCTGTTGATTCTGTCGGGCGATCACATCTACAAGATGAATTATCAAACCATGTTGGATTTCCATAAAGCCAAGAAGGCGGCACTGACCGTCGCTGTGATGCCGGTCGATAAGAAAGAGGCCAGTCGTTTTGGCATCATGAATACCGATGACACCGAGCGGATTATCCAGTTTGAGGAAAAGCCAAAGGAACCAAAGAGCAATCTGGCTTCAATGGGAATCTATATTTTCAACTGGCCAACACTGCGGCAATATCTGGTGGAGAGCTACGCGACAGATGGCAAGATGGAAGATTTCGGTAAGGACGTGATTCCGGCCTACCTGGCACACAACGAGGCAACTTTTGCTTATTCATTCTCGGGGTACTGGAAGGATGTTGGCACAATCAACAGTCTGTGGGAGGCCAACATGGAATTCCTCTCACCGAACAATCCGTTGCACATCACGAATCGCAATTGGCGCATCTATTCGCAAAATGATGCACTGCCACCGATTTATCTCACCGGTACCGCGAAGATTAAACGCGCCATGATCGTTGACGGTGATTATGTGGCGGGAACGATTGACCACAGTATTTTGAGTCAAAATGTCAAAGTTGGTGAAGGTAGTGTCGTCAAAGACAGCATGATTATGCCCAACGTGGTGATTGGGAAGAACGTGACGATTGATCACGCGATTGTCGGTGAGAACGCCATTGTGGGTGATGGCGGCGACATCATTGGTAAAGCGGATGACATTGCCGTCGTGGGTTACGGCGAAATTGTGGGAAGGAAGGAAAAAGAATGAAAACTGGGACGATTGCGGCCATCATTGACCTAAATGAAGTGGATAGTGCGCTGTTACCTCTGACCACCTATCGACCAATTGGCACCCTGCCATTTGCGGGGCGGTACCGCTTGTTGGATTTCCCGTTGTCGGCCATTAATCACGCCAATATTCACAGTGTCGGCTTATTCTTGCCACGTTCGGGCCGGTCCGTTCAAGACCACATTCGCAGTGGTTCCTCGTGGGACCTGGATTCACTGCAGGGTGGTGTCTTCATGTTTCCGTATATTGCCGAGCGTGATTACGATGATGCGGCGACACGCCAACGTTACTATGATGATTATCTTCAATTCTTGCGCAAATCTGAAACCCAGTATACGGCGGTGATGGGTTCTCAAAGCATCGCCAATCTGGATTTGGATGCCTTAGTGGCCTACCACAAAGCGGGTGACAGTCGGCTCACGACAATGTATAAACAGGTGCCAAAGAGCCAGGTCGATGATCACGATTGGACGGTTGAACTATCCGAATTGGGCACCGCTAGCAGCATTGTGCGCGCCAAGCAGCATCATGGGCAACCCGGTGTGGATACCTTGCCCGTCTTCATGAATGTTTATCTGCTCGAAACACAAGATCTGATCGACATGTTGGTGGCTGCCAGTGAGAAGAAACACTTCAAACGCTTGCCGCAGGTTTTGCGCGAGGCAGTGCTGGAGAATAATGCCAACGCGTTTGAATACACCGGCTATCTGGCGACTATCACCAGCTTGGCTCGTTATTACGCCGCCAACATGGCCATGCTCGATGATACGAATTATCAAGCGCTCTTCTACACTTCCCGGCCGATTGAAACCAAAAATAAAAATGAGGTGCCAACCTTCTTTGCCAAAGATTCGGCAGTGACCAGTAGCCTGGTGGGCACCGGTGGCTATATCGAAGGCACAATTACGCACAGTGTGATTTTCCGGAACGTGGTGGTGCATCGTGATGCCACCGTTGCCGACAGTATCGTGATGCAGGGCAGTAAAATCAGTGCGGGTTCGGAAGTGCGGTATGCCATCTTGGATAAGGGTGTGGTGATTGGCCCGAATCTGTCACTGATCGGCACACCGGAAAAGCCATTGGTCTTTGAGAAGAATCAACGGGTTTTCAACAAACAGGGCAGGAGGTCAACACACAATGAAAGTTTTATTTGCCGCAGCAGAAGGCGCACCACTCTATAAAGTCGGTGGTTTAGGTGATGTGGCCTATGCCTTGCCACAAGCACTGCACCGGCTAGGCGTCGACATCCGCGTGGTGCTGCCGTATTACAGTCGTTTGATTCCCGATGACTATCGCGCCCAGACCAAGGATGTGGCACACTTCACGCTGCAATTCGGTCAACGCAATGTGTACGTGGGTATCAAGACGCTGATGTTGGGTGAGGTACCCGTGTATCTGATCGATAATGAAGAATTTTTCGGACGTGATTATCTCTATGGGTCGTGGGATGACGGCGGTCGCTTTGGTTTCTTTCAGATGGCACTGATCGAAATGCTACAGGTGATTGATTGGATTCCTGACGTGATTCACGTGAACGATTGGCACACGGCGATGGTGCCTGTGCTGCTCAAAGATAAGTATCAGTGGATTGCACCATATCAGCAGATCAAAACGCAACTGACCATTCACAATTTGCAGTTTCAGGGCGAGTTCCCACCCAGTGTGTTGGACGATGTTTTTGGCATTGGCCGCCAGTATTTTAACGATGATGGCTTCGCGCAAAATGGGGCCGTGAACTACATGAAGGGTGGCATCAATTTTGCCGACATCGTGAGCACGGTCAGTCCCAGTTATGCGCAAGAGATTCAGACGCCAGCCATGGGTGAGCGGCTGGATGGCACATTGCGCAAGAATGCCGGCAAGCTCGCCGGGATTTTGAACGGGATCGATACCACGCTGTACAATCCAGCCACCGATCCAACCATTGCGTCAACCTATGACGCGGCTGACCTGACGGGTAAGGCTCGCGATAAGGCAGCGCTACAAAACCGCATGCAGCTGCCAATCAGTGATGACCCCGTATTCGGCATGGTGACACGGCTCACGCGCCAAAAGGGGTTGATCTGCTCCTCAATCAACTGGAGAATTTCTTGCTGCATCAACCGGTGCAGGTCGTCATCTTGGGGACCGGTGATGCGGACCTTGAAGGGGAGTTATTGGCGCTTGCCGATCGCTTTGCCGGCCAGTTGGCGGTGCAACTGCGGTTCGATGAACAACTGGCACGACAGATTTATGCCGGTGCCGACTTCTTCATGATGCCGAGTGCATTTGAACCCAGTGGCTTAGCCCAGATGATGGCGATGCGCTACGGCACGATTCCGATTGTGCACGAGACCGGTGGCTTGCGGGATTCCGTTCAACCATTCGATCCGAATACGGGCAGTGGTACCGGGCTGTCGTTCTACGATTATCGGCCCGAAGTTTTGGGCACAATGCTCGCAATGGGCGCAGATCTCTATGTGAATCATTTTGCTGATTATCAGCAATTGCAACAACAGGCCATGCAGGCGGATTTCAGTTGGGACAAAGCCTCTGCCGCGTACTTGGCCCACTATCAATCGTTAATGAGGTGATGATATGCAGATAACGCCGGATAAATTCGCCCAGGCATTTGAAGATGAGGTCATGCGCTCCTTTGCCACGTCGTTGCGTAGCGCCACACCTGATCAACAGTTCGTTGCGCTGGCCAATATGGTCAAGCGCTATAACGCAAAAGATTGGGCCGCCACCAAGCAAGCGTACGACCAACCAACGCGCAAACAAGTTTATTATTTTTCAATTGAGTTTTTGCCGGGCCGCTTCTTAGGGGATTACTTGCTCAACTTGGGTCTGCTCGACACGGCAAGAGAGGCCTTGACGCAATTAGGGCTCAACCTCGAGGATGTCTTGGCCGTGGAAGTGGATCCCGGCCTAGGCAATGGGGGTTTGGGCCGCTTAGCATCCGCCTTTATGGACGCGATGGCCGCTGTTGGCATGGCAGGTAATGGTAACGGCTTGCGTTACCGCTACGGCTTGTTCCAGCAAGATTTTGTCAATGGTTATCAAGTCGAATTACCGGACGATTGGCTGCGTAACGGGTATGTCTGGGAAACACGGAAAGAAAATCGCGCGGTCAGTGTGAAGTTCGGTGGTTGGGTGGAACTTCAGCCCGTGCGGCAAGGTTATCTGCAGGCGCGCTATCATGACACAGAAGACGTTTGGCTGTGCCGTATGATGTGCCGATGATTGGCTATCGCAATGGTGTGGTCAATACCTTGCGGCTATGGCAGGCTGAGGTGCCCACAACCAGCATGATGACGGGGACTCAGCGCGAAGAAATTACCGATATCACGCGCGGCTTATATCCCGATGACTCGACGGAAGAGGGGCGACGGCTTCGGTTGCGGCAGGAATACTTCTTGGTGTCTGCTGGCATTCAAAGTATTGTGCGGAACTATCGACGTACCCATGTGGACCTGTTTGATTTCGCCAAGCACGTGGCGATTCACATCAATGATACCCATCCGGCCGTTGCCGTTGCTGAATTGATGCGCATTCTGCTCGATGATGCGCATATGTCCTGGCAGCAGGCCTGGTCGATCACGGTACAGACGCTGAGTTACACCAACCACACATTGCTTCAGGAAGCCTTAGAGAAATGGTCGATTCCGTTATTTGCGTCCTTGTTGCCGCGCATCTATCAGATTATCCAAGAGATTGATCGGCGGTTTCGTGAGAAATATGTGCCATTGCGTGGGGAGGCGTTTGTCAATCGCATTGCCCCACTAGGGGATGGTCAGGTGCGCATGGCCTATCTCGCGGTGCTCGGGAGTCACGCAATCAATGGTGTCGCCAAACTGCACACGACATTGCTAGAGTCGAGTGTGCTGCGAGATTGGTACCAATTGTTTCCAGAGCGCTTCTCCAATCAAACCAATGGCATTACGCCAAGGCGTTGGATTCAAACGGCGGACCAGCCGCTCTCTGACTTGTTGGACCAAACGATCGGTGATGCCTGGCGCACCAATCCATTGGCACTGAGAAGTCTGCATCAATACCAGGATGATGACGCATTTTTAACGGCCTTGAATCAGACAAAACATGCCAATAAGCAACACTTGGCCGCCATGATTCAGCATTCACTGGGACTCGTCGTGGATCCCAATGCGATCTTTGATGTGCAAATCAAACGACTGCACGCTTATAAGCGTCAGTTGTTGAATGTGTTGGGTCTCATCGATCGCTATCAGCGCTTAAAAGCGGGCGAAGATTTGGGCGTGAAACGCGTGCATATTTTTGGGGCGAAGGCGGCACCTGGTTATTACTACGCCAAGGAGATTATCAAGTTGATCAACGCGCTTGCCGACCAGATTAATCACGATCCCAGCATCAATCAGCAGTTGCAGATTGCCTTCTTGCCCAATTATGGCGTTTCAATGGCCGAACAAATTATTCCCGCAGCGGACGTTTCCGAACAGATTTCACTGGCGGGCATGGAGGCCAGCGGCACCAGTAACATGAAATTGATGGCGGCTGGGGCGGTAACATTGGCCACACTCGATGGCGCCAATATTGAGATTCGTGATGCGGTCGGACCGGATGCGATTGTCACGTTTGGCTTGACGGCGGATGAAGTCGCCGCCCATCAGCGGCAACAGGATTATGACGCGCGGGCGCTTGCCGCCAGTGATCCCGTTTTGACGCGGGTTCTGAGTGCCTTGGTTGACGGCAGTATTCCGGGCATCGAGTCGGTTGGTCGAGATATCTATGATTCATTGATTCGCTACAACGACGATTACTTTGTGCTGGCAGATTTTCATGCTTATCAAGCGGCGCAAAAACGCATCGATTTGTTGTATCAAGAGCCGCTGAATTGGGCGAGGATGGCATTAGCAAGCATTGCCGAGAGCGGCCGCTTTTCCGCAGATTTCACGGTGCAGGGCTACGGTAACCAAATTTGGTCTGTCGCGCCGACCCATCCACTGGTAAAGGATGATGACGTATGACGTACAATTCATTTCTCGATCGCAGTCCGTTCGGGGCAGTCGTGGTCGATACAACAGTGACATGGCGGTATTCGGCGGATGATCAAACTCAACAGGTCACACTCATGCTGTATCGCGATGGGGATTGGCACAATCCCCATGAAGTGCCGATGCAACGCGACCAGCAACAGTTTGTGACTGAAACCCGGATCGACACGGTGGGGCTGTGGTTCTATGCCTTCTTGGTCAATGACGCCACCGGTCAATTCTGGTATGGCTGTCCCGATGGTGGCGACGGTGGCCTGGGCCAAATGTATGCCGATCGTGATCACGTTCAGATGTATCAGCTGACTGTGATGCAACGCGCGCCGCAACTGCCTGCTTGGTATCAGCGGGCGCGGGTCTATCACATCTTTGTCGATCGGTTCAACAATGGCAATGCGGATGGTCACGTGAATCATCCCAAACCGGATAGTTTTCTTTATGGGCAGCTGACTGACCGCCCGTATTACATCAAAGATGAGAACGGCCAGATTGTGCGCTGGGACTTTTATGGGGGCAATCTCAAGGGCATCACCAAAATTCCTTATCTGCAATCGCTGGGGATCAACGCACTGTATCTGAGTCCGATTTTTGAGGCACGCAGTAATCATCGCTATGACACCGGCGATTATTTCAAAATCGATCCCATGTTGGGGGACCTCAATGATTTTGACGAATTGATTGCCACAGCACACGCAGCGGGCATGCACGTGATTTTGGATGGCGTGTTCAATCACGTCGGTGCGGATAGTCGCTATTTCAACGCGGCCAAGCATTACCCGCGCATCGGGGCCACGGACAGCCGGGACAGTCCCTATGCCGACTGGTTCATGTTCAAACATTTCCCCGATGATTACGCGAGTTGGTGGGGGGTGAAGGATTTACCGGCCATCAACAAGGACAATACAGATTTCCATGATTTCATTGCCGGCCCCGATGGTGTGATTGATTATTGGACCAAACGCGGGGTCGATGGCTGGCGCTTGGATGTGGCCGATGAGCTGAGTGATCCATTCTTGGATCAGATTAAAGCACGGTTGGCACATTATCCGGATCGTGTCCTGATTGGTGAGGTCTGGGAAGACGCTTCCCACAAGGTGGCTTATGGCTCACGCCGGCGCTATCTGTTAGGCGATCAACTGGATGCGGTCATGAATTATCCTTTGCGACAATTGATAATCGACTTGGTGCTCAATACGATCTCACCGGCAAGCTTCATTAATCACCTGATGACACTCAAGGAGAATTATCCGCAAGCGACATTTGCAAATAATTTCAATTTGCTCGATAGTCACGACACCCGCCGAATTCTGACGACGCTCGATGGCGATAAGCAGCGCATGGCCATTGCCATCGCACTGCTCTATACGCTCCCAGGTGTACCGGTCCTCTACTATGGTGATGAGGCGGGGCTGACCGGTGGGGTTGACCCAGATAATCGGGCCTATTATCCCTGGACAGCGATCGATCAGCAGACGATGGCATTGTTTCAACAGGCCATCGAGTGGCGCGACCAAGCCGCATTTGCGACCGACAGCGCTTGGTATCCGTTCAGTTTCACCGGCGGTCTGGGCTATCTGCGCGAGTCCGATCATGCGACAAGCCTGGTCCTAATCAATGTTACCGCCGCGCCACTCACCATCGGCACCATTGATTGGACGTTGGTACCCGCAAATAAGCAGTTACCGGCATTAGCCTCACGCACCTTAGCACCCTTTGAGGTCACCGTGAGTGAAGATGCATAGACCTATCATAAGGAGGGACAAAGGAATGTTTGTCGCCCCTCTTTTTTGTGCATTTTAAATGATAGCGCCATCATGATCGCAATCTACGTTATAATGAATTCAGCGAATACAGAAATGGAGCTTCAAAACATGACAACAATTAGCTTACATATGCCTGTCAACGAACTCGTGGCCACGCATCCAGACATCATTCCGGTGATGGTTGGCATGGGTCTTGACGGGGTAACCAACCCCGCATTGCTCAATACGGTGGGGCGGTTCATGACGCTTGAAAAAGGCGCGCGAATGAAACATATTCCATTAGAAGAATTAACAAAACAACTGGTTGCGGCCGGTTTTGAGGTGAGTGCAGATGAACAATAGTGTCGATCGACAAAAGAAAATCGTTGAAATTCTCAAGATGCTGCATGAAGGTGATGACTTTGAAACTGCCAAGCAGATTTTTGATGCGACCTTCGATGGCGTAGATGTCTCTGAAATCACATCAGCGAGCGGGAATTGATTGCATCCGGGCTCAACCCGATGGAAATTCAAAATTTGTGTAATGTGCACGCCGCAGTCTTCCGTGGCAAAATCAATCCCAATCAGGAAACCCCAACAGCTGATATCCCTGGGCATCCGGTTCAAGTGCTGAAACTCGAGAATATGGTGTTGATGTCGTTGATCAATGATGAACTGCTGCCAACTTTAAAAAAGTGGCAACAGGATGGCGATAACCCTGACTATTTGGCCCGATTACAACAGGCATTGCGCGATTTGGCGACAATCGACAAACACTATGCCCGTAAAGAAAATCTGATTTTCCTTTGATGGACAAATACGGCATTACTGCACCGCCCAAAGTGATGTGGGGTGTGGATGATGAGATTCGCGGCTGGATTAAAGATGCCCATCAGCTGGTCATGCAGCAACCACTCCCGGATAAGTATGCGATTGAAGCGGCTATCGAAAAGGCGGCCAAGGAAGTCGACGAGATGGTGTTTAAGGAAGAAGAAATCATGTTGCCGATGGTGCTCGAGGTCTTTACACCCAGCGACTGGGGGATGGTCGCCGAAGAGAGTGCTCCAATCGGCTATACGTTAATTGCGCAGCCTTTACCGTGGCATCCCACAGAAGCACAGTTGGCGGAAAAGCCCAAGGTGTCGCAGCGGGCCAAAGAACTCAACGCGATGGCACAGGTGCTGGCGGAAAGTCAGGATTTTTGCAGTGCACGTAAATCTGAGCCTTCAGTGAACCAAACGATTGCGGCGATTCATGCGGATGCGCCACAACTGCCCAATCAAACAGCGGGCAAGACGCCAGACGACTTACCACCGATTACTATCGCTTCGAAACCACGGTTACGTGACAAACAAAACGGTCTGGTCAGCGGTGCCGCAGATCAAACGCGCATCGAAATCGATGGCATTAATCCGGCTAAGGTACTGTTGCCAACGGGGAGCTTTGATCTGGATGAATTGATGAATGTCCTGCGCATTCTGCCGCTCGATTTGACCTTCGTTGATGCCAACGATACTGTTAATGGTTCAGCAACTCAGAGCACCGAATTTTCCCACGGACCACAGCCGTGATTGGTCGACTCGTCGTCAATTGCCACCCGCCAAATCCGTTGATCGGGTGATTGCGATTCTAGAAGATTTTCATTCGGGCAAACGCGACCACGCCGATTTCTGGTTTAACATGCGCGGTAAAACCATTTACATCCGCTATTTTGCCGTTCGCGATACGCAAAATAATTACTTGGGTTGCTTAGAAGTCAGCCAAGATATCACTGAGATTCAACAGCTAGAGGGCGAAAAGCGCCTGTAGCAACCGTTATCGAAGGCGTCATAACAAAGGAGTCTGTCACGAGACCAGTTGGTTTTGTGGCAGGCTCTTTATGATGCCATGTTAGCGATTCATCTGTTCCGATTTATTCTCCGCCAATCGACCGAACACGTTTTCTTCTTGTCGCACTGAGGCATCTTCTTTGCTACAATGGGAGTAGTTTTTATTTATCGGGAACACATTGGAAAGGACGATTCAATCCATGGCAACAGCGACTTTACTACAAGGTATGAACGACAAACAAACAGAGGCCGTTTTGGCGACAGAAGGGCCAGTTTTAATCATGGCCGGTGCCGGATCAGGGAAAACACGGGTACTGACACATCGCATTGCCTACCTCATTGAAGAGAAACACGTTAATCCATGGAATATCCTCGCCATCACATTTACCAACAAGGCTGCACGTGAAATGAAGGATCGTGTCGGCCGTTTGCTAGATGCACAAGCGGCACAAGATGTGTGGGTATCAACATTCCATGCGCTGTGTGTGCGGATTTTACGGCGTGACATTGAAAAATTGGGCTACAACCGAGCTTTCACGATTGCGGATCCTGCTGAGCAACTCACCTTAGTTAAGCATATTTTGGCTGAGCTGAATTATGATCCCAAGCAATATGACCCCAAGTCTATTTTGGGCACCATCAGTAATGCCAAGAACGACATGCTCGATCCTAAGGCGTTTGAGAAGCAAGCCGGCAGCCTGTTTCAACAGGTCGTGGCGAAGGTGTACACCGAATATCAACGCCGCCTACGCAGTGATCAGGCGCTGGACTTTGATGATTTGATCATGCAGACCATCATTTTGTTCCAACAGGACGAAGAGACATTGAAGTTCTACCAAACAAGTTCCGCTACATTCACGTTGATGAATATCAGGATACCAACGAAGCTCAGTATCAATTGGTACACATGCTGGCCTCTGGCTACCAAAACCTCTGTGTTGTCGGCGATGCTGACCAGAGTATCTACGGCTGGCGCGGTGCCAACATTGAAAACATCATGAACTTCAAAAAGGATTACCCTAAGGCACAGGTTATCTTGTTGGAACAGAATTATCGCAGTACCAAGACAATTCTGGAAGCGGCGAATGCCGTGATTGCTAACAATACTGAACGCCAAGCCAAGACGCTGTGGACGGAAAATAAGCCGGGCGACAAGCTGACGTATTACCGCGCTCAGAGTGAAACCGATGAAGCCTATTTTGTGATTAAGCAGATCGAAGATGGCATCAAGACCAAGAAACATCAATACGGAGACTATGCGATTCTGTATCGGACCAATGCCCAATCGCGGGCGATTGAAGAAGCGTTCGTGAAGGCCAACATTCCATACAAAATGGTCGGCGGTCACAAGTTCTATGACCGTAAGGAAATTCGTGACATCTTAGCTTATTTCCGTTTGGTGGTTAATCCCGCCGATGACATGAGCTTCAACCGGATTGTGAATGAACCAAAGCGGGGTATCGGTCAAGGCAGCATCGACAAATTGGCTGATTTTGCGGCGGCCAATGACTGGTCCTATCTGGAAGCAGCTCGCAACGCGGAATTATCCAATATTTCCGGTAAGGCACGGGGATCGCTGAGTGATTTTGCCGTGATTATCGACAACATCGCTGCCAAGCGCGCAGACAGCAGTGTCACCGCGATTATGGAAGCTATCTTGGACGACACGGGTTACCTCAATGCGCTCAAGGTGGCGCACACTCTTGAAGCGGATGCCCGAATCGAGAACTTGGAAGAATTGCTCTCTGTGACCAAGAACTTCGATAGTCGTTATGAACCAGAGAACGAAGATAGTGATATTTTGTCGACTTTCTCGCTGATCTGGCACTGTTATCCGACCAGGACGACATTGAAGAAGAGGCCCAAGAAGTGACGATGATGACGCTGCACGCTGCTAAGGGACTCGAATTTCCCGTCGTCTTCTTAGTGGGCATGGAAGAGGGCTTGTTCCCACTGAGTCGTGCCGCAATGGACGAGGATCAACTCGAAGAAGAGCGGCGGCTGGCCTATGTTGGGATTACTCGGGCACAGCAAAAACTGTACCTGACTAACGCCTTTGCGCGGATGTTGTACGGGCGCCGGCAAAATAATCCGGCGAGTCGCTTCATCGAAGAAATCGATCAGAGTTTGATCGATCAAGCTGGCCAAGCACAACCAACTCGCAGCGATATTCCATTCATCAATCGGACCAATCGCGCGGTGGCCACAACGTACAAACCTACGGGCACCCAAGCGAGTGTCCAAGCACCGACAACCACCGGTGCCGGCAAAACAAGCTGGGGCGTGGGCGACAAGGTTGAACATCGCAAGTGGGGTGTCGGCACTGTCGTGAAGGTCACCGGTAATGGCGATGATCAAGAATTAGATATTGCCTTCAAAGATATGGGCGTTAAGCGTTTGTTGGCAGCATTTGCCCCAATCGTGAAAGCAAGCGCTGAATAAAGAGAGATCAACCAAGGAGGGAACAAACCATGGCGGACTCACAAGTAGCCACAACCATCGCGCAACTGGTGGCACAGCTCAATCAGTGGCGGACGGAATATTATACGAATGATGCGCCGAGTGTTGAAGACGCCGAGTACGACAAACTGTATCGTCAGCTCGAGGATTTGGAAACCGCACATCCGGAACTCATTCAGGCGGATTCACCGACACAGCACGTGGGTGGGGAACTTGACGCTGATCTACCGAAGGTGCCGCATCCCATTCCAATGCTATCGATGGGGGATGTCTTCTCGATGGCCGAATTGGCACAGTGGGATGAGCGCCTTAAAAAGAGCGTCACGACACCGATCGATTACAATGTGGAATTAAAAATCGATGGTCTCGCCTTGTCCCTGGTCTATCAACAGGGGAAGCTCGTTCAGGGATGACGCGCGGCGATGGTAATATCGGGGAAGATATCACCAAAAACGTTAAACAGATTAAGTCGATTCCACAGACATTGTCGCAACCCCTCGATTTGGAAGTCCGTGGTGAGTGCTACATGCCAAAGGCCGCGTTTGTCGCGTTGAACGCTGAACGTGAGGCGAACGGTGAGGTGCCTTTTGCCAATCCCAGAAACGCTGCGGCCGGATCCTTGCGTCAACTCGACCCTAAGGTAACCGCAAAACGGAACTTGGCGACTTTTATCTACACCTTGATTGAACCGGAACGCTTCAACATCACGACGCAGCATCAAGCATTGGCCTTCATGCGCGAATTGGGTTTCACCGTCAATGAAACAGCGGAAGTGCAGGCCACGATGGCGGATATCGATGCGTACATTGAACGCTACACCAGCGATCGCGACCAATTGAGCTATGGGATTGATGGCATTGTGTTGAAGGTCAATCAGTTACCCGTTCAAGCGGCATTGGGGAATACGGTCAAGGTGCCACGCTGGGAAATTGCCTATAAGTTCCCGCCGGAGGAATCGGAAACTGTCATTCGTGATGTTGAATGGACCGTTGGGCGCACCGGCGTTGTGACCCCGACTGCGGTCATGGATCCCGTCAGTTTGGCCGGAACCACTGTGAGTCGAGCAACCTTGCATAATGCGGATCTCATTGCGCAAAAGGATATCCGACTCGGCGACACGGTGATGTTACACAAGGCGGGGGACATTATTCCTGAAGTCTCACGCGTTGTTCTCGATAAGCGCTCGGCCGATTCTGTGCCGATGGCGATTCCAACCACGTGTCCTTCCTGTGGCCAACCACTGGTGCATTTGGATGATGAAGTCGCTTTGCGTTGCATCAATCCCATGTGTCCCGCTCAGGTTCAGGAACAACTCACACATTTCGCGTCACGCAATGCGATGAATATCGATGGCTTGGGGCCAAAGATTATCGCACAACTGCAGGCCAAGAAATTGGTGGGTGATGTGGCTGACCTCTATCATCTGACCGCTGAACAATTGGCCACCTTAGATAAGTTTAAGGACAAATCCATTAATAATTTGTTAAACGCGATCGATTCAAGTCGGCAAAACTCCGCAGAACGCTTACTATTTGGATTAGGGATTCGTCACGTCGGTGGGAAAGCGGCCAAGAGTCTATTGATGCACTTCGGTGATATTCAGCACTTGATGGCGGCTAGTCGTGAGGAAATCAGTGCGGTTGACACCATTGGACCGACCATTGCGGACTCACTGGTGACATATTTTGATAACGATCACGTGCAGGAATTGATTCAACAGTTAGCCGCGGCCCAAGTTAATCTCAGCTATCTAGGTGAGACCGCGCCTCAGGTCGAGGACAGCTTCGTTCTCGGCAAGACGGTGGTCATCACAGGGAAGTTTGCCGAGTTCAATCGCAACGACTTAGCGGCGCAACTCGAGCAATTGGGCGCCAAAGTCACGGGCTCTGTTTCCAAGAAGACGGATCTGTTGATTGCAGGTGAAGCCGCCGGGAGCAAGCTGACTAAAGCGGAGGCGTTGAACGTGCCAGTGATGGATGAAGCAACCCTGATCGAAAACTTAAAGCAGAATTGAGGAAGAAACGGCATGAAGAAAATATTCACTACTGGTCTGATGATCGGACTGGTTGTGCTACTGAGCGCGTGTGGTAAGTTAGGTTCTGATAGTGACAGTACGACCACTTCAGGCAGTAAGAGCGGTAGCTACCAAACAACCGGCGCGGTCAATAACGATATGTATCAGGGTGTGATTAAGAACGGAACCTACCAAACTTCTTCCGCTCGTGGCCTGACCATTGAGCAAAACAATCAGGGCAGCAATACATTTAATATCAAGAGTATGGAATCTGGCTTGCTGGAGTTATCCAAGCAACAATTCAATACCAACAAGTATGTCTTCCAGGAAGGCCAGCTGTTGAGCACAAGCACGGCGCGCGAATGGCTGGGCCGAGAATCAAACAGCAATAAGCTGGGCTTGAATCCACGGGATAACGGTAAAACGGACCCAACAACACGCAATCCCATCTACCTGAATCAGATTCTCGAACAGGATTACATGACCCAAACCAGCAACGGTATGAAGCTGGGTGGTGTCGCAATTGCATTGGGACTCAACAAGACCGACTACTACACCAAGGTGAAGTATGGCGCACAGTTCCAAACCAATATCTCAACGACGCAACTCACCGCTAAGGGTAAGGAAATGGCCGCTAAGGTGATTGAACGGTTGCGGGCGATGAAACAAGTCGACAAGGACACACCAATTTTGATTGGGCTCTATGCGCAAGCGGATGCGGATAGCCTGGTCGGTGGGACCTTCATGCAATATACGGTGGTCAAATCCGGCAACAAACTTGGTGATTGGACCGCAGTGAATGAGCAAAATGAAGTGCTGCCTGTTATTGAGAATCAAAAGGCAATCGATTCCAACGTGGCCACTGACTTCAGTAATTTCAGTAATCAGATTTCCGGCTTCTTCCCAACGCTTGCGGGGATCACCGCGCAAGTGCATTACGTGGATAAGAAAGTTGCCGGCATGAAGATTACCATCAACACTCAATTCTATGGTGAAACTGAAATCATGAGTTTCACACAGTATGTGGGGACCAGTGCGAATAAGTACTTACCAAACGCGATTCCAATTGAAATCACGATTCAATCGGTGTCCGGGATTCAGGCGTTCATCTCGCGTGAAACGGGCGATAAGACGTTCTATTCCCACGTGTTTGACAGCTATTAATCAGAATCAATCAAAAATGACGGGAACGAATCAGTTTCTTCCCGTCATTTTTGGCGTTGAAGCGCCACCTGAATACAGAATGTGGTAAACTAACAAACAGTTAAGAAAGTAGGGATAAGCATGATTTCTAAAGACGAAGTGGCACACGTTGCTGAATTAGCACGGCTTGAGTTCTCGGATGCAGAACTTGATCAGTTTACGGCCCAAATGGATGAAATTTTGAACATGGTCGAACAACTCGAACAAGTTGATACCACGGGTGTTCCTGTGACAACGCAAAGTGTTCATTTGCAGAACGTGATGCGTGAAGACGTGGCGACAACGCCAACCCCACTTGATGACTTGTTCAAGAATGTCCCAACCAAGAAGGACACCTTGATTCAAGTGCCAGCAATCATCGACAAGGAGGAAGACTAATCGTGGTGGATTATTTTAAGACAAACATTGATCAGCTTCACCAACAGTTGGTGGCTGGCGAGATCACCAGTGAACAATTGGTGACAGAGACTTTGAAGGGCATGGATGCCATTGACCCTGAAGTCGCTGCCTTTTTGGCACGCAATGATCATGCGATTGACGACGCAAAGAAGATTGACCAAGCCGGTATCAAGGCTGATCAACCGTTAGCCGGCATGCCCATTGCGATTAAAGATAATATTGTGACCAAGGATTTGACCACGACAGCGAGTTCCAAGATGCTTGAAAACTTTGTTCCCATCTACAATGCGACGGTGATGGACAAGTTAGCTGCTGCCGGTGCCATCAATGTCGGTAAAACCAACCTCGACGAATTTGCGATGGGTTCTTCAACCGAAACCTCCGCATTGAAGACGACAAAGAACGCTTGGGACCACACCAAAGTGCCTGGTGGTTCTTCAGGTGGCTCTGCAGCGGCTGTTGCGAGTGGCCAAGTGCCGGTTGCCCTGGGTTCTGATACCGGTGGTTCCATTCGTCAACCTGCCGCGTTTAACGGAATCTTTGGCTTCAAGCAACATATGGTCGGGTTTCGCGTTGGGGCCTGATTGCCTTCAGTTCAAGTCTTGATGCCATCGGGACATTATCCCGCAGTGTCCGTGATTCCGTGCCCGTGATGAACACCATTATTGGCCAAGACGATCGCGATAGCACGACGGTTGATCGTCCTGCTGAAGATCTGGGCGCAAAGATTGGTCAATCCATGGCTGGCATGAAGATTGCTCTACCTAAGGAATACCTGGGTGAAGGGGTCGATGCCGCTGTTGCCGACCAAATCAAGGCTGCAGCCGAGCAGTTCAAAGCGATGGGCGCGACTGTTGAAGAAGTCTCCTTACCACACACCAAGTATGCGGTACCCGCTTATTACATCATCGCTAGTTCTGAAGCAAGTTCTAACTTGCAACGGTTCGATGGGATTCGTTACGGCTTCCGGGCCAAGGACGTGAAGACCCTCGATGATGTTTACGTGCGTTCCCGCTCTGAAGGTTTCGGGGCTGAAGTCAAGCGCCGGATTATGTTAGGGACCTTCTCCTTATCTGCCGGGTTCTACGATGCTTACTTCAAGAAGGCCGGCCAGATTCGGACCTTGATCACGCAAGACTTTGAGACTGTCTTCAAAGACTATGATTTGATCATGGCACCAACAACACCAACACCGGCATTCAAGATTGGTGACAAGGTGACCGATCCTGTTGTGATGTACATGAACGATATTTTAACCATTTCAGTCAACTTGGCCGGCTTACCAGCAGCCTCTGTACCTGCTGGGTTTGTTGACGGGATGCCTGTTGGGATGCAGCTCATCGGGAAGCACTTCGATGAAGCAACCATCTACCAGGCTGCCGCCGCATTTGAAGACGCCAATGATTATTTAGCACAAATTCCGGGGGGCAAATAAGATGAATTTTGAAACGACGATTGGGCTTGAAGTCCATGTTGAATTGAAGACCAACTCGAAGATGTTCTCCCCAAGTCCCGTCTCTTATGGTGCAGAACCCAACACAGAGACCAATGTGATCGACTGGGGTTTCCCCGGTGTTTTGCCGAGTGTGAACCGCGGTGCCTACGAATTAGGCTTGATGGTCGCATTGGCGTTGCATGCGGACATCACACCACTGACACATTTTGATCGGAAGAACTATTTCTATCCTGATAACCCAAAGGCTTACCAGATCACCCAGAGTGAAGCACCACTGGCAACCAATGGCTGGATTGAAATTGAGGTTGACGGTGCCAAGAAAAAATTGGGATTGCCGAACTGCATATCGAAGAAGATGCCGGTAAGAACCAGCACGAAGATGACGGTTACTCCTACGTCGACTTGAACCGTCAGGGCACACCACTGATTGAAATCGTGTCTAAGCCTGACATCGAAACACCAGAAGAAGCCTATGCTTATCTGGAAACACTGCGCCAAGTGGTTCAATTCACCGGTGCATCTGACGTTAAGATGGAAGAAGGCTCCATGCGTGTCGATTCTAACCTTTCTGTGCGGCCTATTGGTCAAGAAGCCTACGGGACCAAGACCGAAATCAAAAACCTGAACAGTTTTGCGCACGTTCGTGATGGCTTGGGCTACGAACAAAAGCGGCAGGTCAACGTCTTGATGGCTGGCGGCGAGATCCGTCAGGAAACACGGCGCTGGGATCCAAACACGAAGGAAACCATTTTGATGCGGGTCAAGGAAGGTGCCGATGATTATCGTTACTTCCCAGAACCTGATTTGCCACCTGTTGTTGTTTCTGACAAGTGGATTCAAACCGCACAAGATCGCTTACCAGAAATGCCTGCTAAGCGGCGCGAACGCTACATCAACGAACTGGGCATTCCTGAATACGATGCCGGTGTGCTGACGCTGACCAAGGAAATGTCAGACTTCTTTGATGAAACAGTGGCTGCTGGCGGTTCCGCTAAGCAAGCCTCCAACTGGTTGATGGGTGAAGTGTCCGGTTACCTGAATGCCAATCACTTGGAATTGCAGGATGTTGCTTTGACACCCGCGCACTTGGCTAAGATGATTGCCCTGATCGAAGACGGCACCATTTCTGGTAAGATTGCCAAGAAGGTCTTCCAAGAAATCATCAAGAATGATACCGATCCAGAGGCTTGGGTGAAGGAAAAGGGTCTGATTCAAGAATCCGATCCAGCCGTCTTGACACCAATCATCAACGCCATCTTGGATGATAACCAACAGAGTATCGATGACTTCCATAACGGGAAAGATCGTGCTGTTGGCTTCCTGGTCGGCCAAATCATGAAACAAACCCATGGTCAGGCCAATCCTAAAGTGGTTAACCAGATTCTCATGAGTGAATTAAACAAACGATAAAGGAAGTATTGGTATGACGCAACGGGCACGGTTAATATATAATCCAACATCCGGTAACGAAGGCCTCAAGCGCTTTGTTGCTGACATCTTAGACGTGATGGAGCAGGCGGGCTATGAAAGTAGCGCCTTTCAAACAACGCCGGAACCACTGTCTGCACAACATGAAGCGATGCGCGCCACTGAAGCGGGGTTTGATCTCTTGGTCGCCGCTGGTGGTGATGGCACAATCAATGAGGTTGTCAATGGGATTGCCGGTTTTCCGGTTCGGCCCAAGATGGCGATCATTCCTGCCGGGACAACGAATGACTATGCGCGCGCACTGCGAATTCCGCGTGAAGACCCAGTGGCAGCGGCCAAAATCATTTTAAAAGGCCAAAACTCCGGATGGATATCGGTCAGGCCAATGACACCTACTTCATGAATATTGCCGGTGGTGGGTTGTTAACCGAATTGACCTATGCGGTACCTTCCGAATTCAAATCAATCTTTGGTTACTTGGCTTATCTGATCAAGGGAGCCGAAATGTTACCCGCGGTTCACACAGAACAGATGCGGCTGGAATATGACGACGGAGTCTATGATGGCCCCGCCAGCATGTTCTTGCTGGGGATGACCAACTCGATCGGTGGGTTCGAGCAAATTCTGCCCGATGCCGCTCTGGGTGATGGTCGCTTCTCACTGATCATCGTGAAAACCGGTAACATGGCCGAATTCCTGCGTTTGATGGCGCTGGTATTCAACGGCGGCCGACATGTCGATGATCCTAAGATTATCTACACCAAGACCCGCCACCTCAAGGTCACGAAGGCCGATGGCGAACCAATGAAAATCAATCTCGATGGCGAATACGGCGGTGACACACCGATGACGTTTGTCAATTTACGCCAACACATTGAGATGTATGCCAATGTCGATGAGATTCCCGCTAAGAATCTTGGCCCCGATCAACAGGCCACGGATGCTTATATTGAGGAAGTTGAGTCGATCTCTCACCAAGATATCAATGGTGATGGCAAGATTGGTGATAAGAAAGACTAACTGCGTGTAAGAGATCGTGACGCCATGTTGCGGTCTCTTTTTGCGGCTTATTCGCATACTGCGTCATTGTCTGGTAAAATAGAGCGATATCTGTCGGAGAACACAATTAAAAGGATGGTTTAACTTGCCCGAAACAGCTGTAAAGAAAAATCAAAGAAATGACGGTTACCATTGAAGACCTCACGTATGAAGGCTTAGGCGTGGCCAAGGTGGATGGCTATCCACTGTTTATTGAAGACGCCTTGCCTGGTGAAGAGGTCTTGATTCGCGTGGTCAAGCCACTGAAGCAATACGGTTTTGCGCGCGTTCAAAAACGGCTCACGGATTCACCGGATCGTGTTGAAGTGACCAGTCGTGCGTATACCCAAACCGGGATTGCACCATTGCAACATTTGGCTTACCCAGCACAACTCAAGTTTAAGGAAGAACAGATTCGCCAACTCTACAAGAAGTCACATCTCGATATCGAGGTGTTGCCTTCAATCGGGATGGCCAATCCAACGGGTTACCGGAACAAGGCACAAGTGCCCGTTCGCGACATCAATGGCATGCTGCAGACTGGTTTTTACAAGAAGCGCAGTCATGAATTGATTCCTATCGATGACTTCTTCATTCAAGATCCAAAAATCGATCAGGCCATCATGATGGTGCGCGATCGCTTGCGTGAATACCATGTGCCCGCTTATGATGAACGCAAAAACACGGGTGTCATTCGCCACATTATGGTGCGTCGTGGCTATTACAGCCACGAAATGATGATTGTGCTGGTCAGCCGCGTCTGGGATGTGCCACATCTGGACGAAATTGTGGCCGACATCACTAAGATGATGCCAGAAGTCACCAGTATCGTGTTGAACCGCAATTCAAAACCAACCAATGTCATCCTCGGCCCAAGCACACGGACCTTGTTTGGTAAGGACTACTTAACCGATGAACTGTTGGGAAGCAAGTTCCATATTTCACCACTCAGTTTCTATCAGGTGAACCCAACCCAAACGGAAGTGCTGTACACCAAAGCCGTTGAACAAGCGGGCTTGACTGGTAACGAAGTGGTTATCGATGCTTATTCCGGGATTGGGACCATTTCATTAACCATGGCGCGCCATGCCAAGCACGTTTATGGGGTGGAAGTTGTGCCTGATGCGGTTGCGGATGCCCGGGTGAATGCCGAACTCAATGACATCCACAACGTGACCTTTGAAGTCGGTAAGGCGGAAGACGTCATGCAGACATGGAAAGATCAGAACCTGCAGGCCGATGTGCTGATGGTCGATCCACCACGTAAGGGTCTCGATCCAAGTTTCGTTGAAGCGGTTGGCTACATGCTGCCAAAGAAAATGGTTTACGTCTCATGTAACCCAGCAACCTTAGCGCGTGATATCCATGCCCTTGAGGAATTCGGGTATCAGGCCACCACAACGCAACCGGTCGATATGTTCCCACAAACACAACATATCGAAAGTATCACGGTCTTAACGCGTTAATCCGATTAATCAAAAGAGGTTGTGCCGCCCATTCTGTGTGGGGCACAACCTCTTTTTTACTGAGAAAGGTGGATTCAAGATGACATTATGCTCATGGGCAATTCAGACAATGCGGTCACAATGGCCACGTATATGAAGCATCACTTCTCATTTGTGGGGGTGAAAACGCCCGAACGCAAAGCGCAGAGTAAAGCCCTGCTCAAAGCGAGTTTGACTGTCCCGTTGCCCGAAGTGCTAAGCCAGATCGATGGGTTGTGGCAACGGGAAGAACGCGAATATCAGTATGTCGCCATCGATATGGCCTTGATCAATTTGCGGCGTTGGTCGCTTGAATCGCTTGAACAATTGGTGCCCTATGTGAATGATAAGGCGTGGTGGGATAGCGTGGATGCCTGGCGCAAGCTTTTTCAAGAATACGTGAAGCGACATCCCGAAGATCGAGAGACGGTTTTTGAATGGTTTACGGCCAAGATGATTTTTGGCTGCGTCGTGTCGGCATTAACTTGCAGTTGACCGCTAAGGCTGATACGGATACGGCCATGTTGACCAAAGCAATTCTTGCCGATCAGGCGACGGATGAATTCTTCATCCAAAAGGCGATTGGCTGGGCACTGCGCGATTACGCCAAAACCGATCCAGAATGGGTACGCCAATTCATCGCCGGCCACCCATTGTCTTCATTAGCCACCCGCGAAGGCGGTAAGTATCTATAAAAAGCTTGTGACACTTCACTCCCATCGGGGGCGTCACAAGCTTTTTTGTGCGGTAACCAACTCATGGTCAGTTAGCGTAAAAAACTTGGTGGAGAAGGACGATGATTGATGCCGCTCATCCGCGTCATGACAGCGCTGACAAAACACAACAATTCACGCCAGTAGCGTGATTGGCGTTTAGTCGGTGCTTAACCTGTCCGTACAGGAACAAACAAATCCAGTGATATTCAACCTTTTATTTTTGACAACTTGTACGTACAAGTATTATCATAAAAATATAGAAAGCGATTACAGGTGATGAGATGACAACAAGTTTAATTTGGTCTTTCAAGACTTGCAAACCAAAATCAGCGAAGGCGTGTACGCCACAAATGAATTGTTACCCAGCGAACAGCGCCTGCAGCGATTATATGGTGCTTCCCGCGATACAATTCGTAAAGCGCTCGAACGCTTGCGCGAACAAGGCTACATCCAATCACAAAAGGGCAAGGGGTCAACGGTGATTAACCGCCAACAGTATGTGTTCCCGGTCTCCGGTGTTGTGAGTTATAAGGAATTAGCGACACGCGCGAACCTTCAGACCAAGACGACCTTGGTGTCATCGCGCACAACAACGTTGCCACTGAGCGATTTTGCGGCGGTTGATCCCAATGCCAAACCGATGACAGTAACACAGCTGGTGCGCCTGCGCGAATTGAACCAGGAGCCTCTGATTATCGACATCGACTATATCGATCAGGATGTCGTCCCCAAGATCAGTAAGGCGGTCGCGGAGGATTCGATTTATCAGTATTTTGAGCAGACGTTGCATCTGCGAATCGCATACGCTAAGAAAGAAATCACGGTGGAACCGGCGACCGAGCAAGACCAGGCACTGTTGGAGCTGCCCGCAGATGGGATGGTGGTGGTGGTCAAAAGTGTGACCAGCCTCGAAGATACCACAGCTTTTCAGTACACGGAATCGCGACATCGACCCGATCGATTTCGGTTCCAAGATTTTGCTCGGCGAATTTAGGAGGAGACTATGAGTATTCAAGACAAAGTGATTTATCAGTTATATCCCAAATCATTCTATGACAGTAACGGTGACGGTATCGGCGACTTGCGCGGTATCATCGAAAAATCGATTATCTCAAACGCTTAAATGTCGATATGATTTGGTTCAATCCATTCTTTGTTTCACCCCAAAATGATAACGGTTACGATATTGCCGATTACCGCAACATCGATCCGCGGTTTGGCACCATGGCCGATTTTGAAGAGCTGGTGGCTAAGCTTAAGGCAATCAATATCGATGTGATGCTGGATATGGTGCTGAATCACACCAGTACCGAGCACGCCTGGTTCCAAAAGGCACTTGCGGGGGACCCCAAGTATCAAGCTTATTACTATATTCGCCCTGGCAAGGCTGATGGTAGTCTACCAACCAATTGGGAATCCAAGTTTGGCGGTCCCGCATGGGCACCATTTGGCGATACGGGTAACTATTATCTGCATCTCTATGATCCCACCCAAGCCGATCTGGATTGGCACAATCCAGCGGTGCGGCAAGAAGCGGCGGCTATCGTTAACTTCTGGCGGGCCAAGGGGGTCCACGGCTTCCGCTTCGATGTCTTGAACGTCATCGGCAAATCGGAAACACTGGTCGACGCACCACCGCAGATTGAAAGTAAGACGCTCTACACCGATACGCCGATTGTCGAGGATTACATCAAGGAATTAGCGGCGAATAGTTTTGATCAGGATGATAATAGCGTCACAGTCGGTGAGATGAGTTCGACGGATCTGCCGCACGCGACGGCGTATACCAAACCTGAGAACCATGAATTGAGCATGGTGTTCCAATTCCATCACTTGAAGACCGATTATCAAAATGGTGAAAAGTGGACCAATATGCGCTACGACTTCAATGCACTTCGCGACCTCCTGCATAAGTGGGGAGCGGGGATGTCACAAAGCGGTGGCTGGCAAGCGCTGTTTTGGAACAACCACGATCAACCGCGGGCCCTGGATCGATTCGGCGAAGTGAGCCATTATCGCATTCGAAGCGCTCAGGTCTTGGCCGCAAGCATTCATCTCTCACGTGGAACGCCTTAT
Source organism: Lacticaseibacillus saniviri JCM 17471 = DSM 24301 (assembly GCF_001311785.1). GTDB lineage: Bacteria > Bacillota > Bacilli > Lactobacillales > Lactobacillaceae > Lacticaseibacillus > Lacticaseibacillus saniviri. Next base: position 50,033 of record NZ_BBBX01000012.1, read on the forward strand.
ATCTACATGGGCGAAGAAATTGGCATGAGTGATCCACAATACACTAGCATGGATGACTATGTGGATATCGAAGCGCACAACGCATACAAATCATTATTGCAACAGGGATTGACCCCCGAAAAAGCATTTGCGATTATTCACCAAAAGGCCCGTGATAACTCGCGGACCCCGATGCAATGGGATGATTCAGCCAATGCCGGTTTCACCAGTGGGACACCATGGCTGCGCCCAACCAATCAGAATCAAGTCAATGTGGCGGCTGAACTCGAGCACGGTCAGATTTTTGACTTCTATCAACAACTGATTGCGATTCGCAAGCAAAATCCCGTGATTGCACGCGGCGATTATCGCCCATTCGGTGAAGACATCGATTGGCTCTACGCGTACGAGCGGCATTTGGATGATACCGCGGTCTTGGTCCTCAATAATTTTGCGGATCACGCTATCGATGTGCCACTGCCTAAGGATTGGCAGAGCGGCAAAATTCTGCTGACCAACGCAACAGAGGTGACGTTCCAGGCTACTGTGACACTTGAACCATTTACAACACTCGCTATTATTCATAATTGATTTATTGAGGAGGAATTATCATGACAGTTGAACATCTGTTAGCACCTGTTTCGGGGCTGTTGATGCCCATTACGGATGTCTCCGATCCCGTCTTTTTCCCAGAAAATGATGGGTGACGGGTTTGGGATTGAACCATCGAGCAACCAAATCATTGCCCCAGTCAGCGGCCGCATCATCATGTTGGCCGACACCAAACATGCCATCGGGATTAAAACCGATAGCGGCTTGGAATTATTGATTCACTTGGGGATTGATACAGTTGAATTGAAGGGCGCGCCTTTTGAGATTGATACGGCGATGGACATGGCAGTCAAAGCCGGCGATGCTATTGGTTCCATGGACTTGGATGCGATTCACGCGGCAGGGAAGAAAACCACGGTCATCGTCGCGATTACCAATACAACCGATAAACTGGATCATATTGATGTCAATACGGGTGAAGTGGCTGCGGGTGATGAAGCAGCCGTGGCGACGCTGAAAGAAGCGACTGCTTCTGTTTCAACAGCACCTGATGCTAATGTCAGTGAAGAGGACGCCAATGAATACGCGAAAACAGCGCGTTTAGTGCTCAAAGAAGTGGGTGGGCAACAGAACGTTAATAGCCTGATTCACTGTATCACCCGTTTACGGTTTATTTGAAGGATGACCACGTGCCAAACGATGATGAAGTGCGTGAGATTCCTGGTGTCATTGACGTGGCTCGTGCCGGCGGTCAGTATCAAGTCGTCATCGGGCAAACAGTCGGTGATGTTTATGATGAAGCTATCAAGCAGTTAGGCCCGGGGTATGCGAACGCGGAAGGTACCGCGCAAGCAATCGCAGACACAACAGATGAAGATCTCGACCAGAGTCTGTGGGGCAAAACTAAACGTGGCGCATCTGCTTTGATTGGGACCATTACGGGTTCCATGATGCCAGTGGTTGGGCTGTTAGCTGCCAGTGGTATGTTGAAAGGGATTTTGACCCTGATTGTGATGATTTGGGGCAATGATGTGACCAAGTCGCAGACCTATCTCTTGATCAACGCGATGGGCGATGCGACATTCTACTTCCTGCCCGTGCTCGTCGGCTTCACGGCCGCCCAGAAGCTGGGAGCTAATCCCGCGATTGTCGCCGTAATTGGGGCATTTCTGATCTATCCTTCGCTGACAGATATTGTGGCTTCCGGCAAGTTCACCGGTACCATTTTGGGCATGGGGATTAATTCGAACTTCGCGGGGATTCCTGTCCACATTCCCCAATACACGTATTCGATCTTCCCAATGATTTTTGCCGCATGGATGGCGTCAAAAATCGAACCGTGGATCAAGAAGTGGATGCCAGTGATGCTGCGGATGATTTTCAGTCCATTAGTTGAAATCTTCCTGGTTGGTTTGACCGTCCTGTTGATTGTCGGCCCTGTCATCACGTTGATTTCGACAGGCTTGTCCAACGCCTTACAAGCCCTCTTGAACCTCAGCTTGCCACTGTCTGGTCTGGTTATCGGCGGTCTGTATCAAGTGCTGGTTATCTTTGGATTACACTGGGCGGTTGTGCCAATCATCGCGCAACAGTTATCCGTTGCTGGTGGTCACTCGGTCCTCAATGGGATTGTGTCGGTTACCATGATTGCGCAAGGTGCTGGGGCATTGGCCGTTTGGGTCAAGACCCGCAATAATGCGAACCTGAAGGGATTATCCATCTCCGCTGCGATCTCCGCCTTTGTCGGGATCACAGAACCTGCCATGTACGGGGTCAACTTGAAGTACGGTCGCGTCTTCATCACAAGTAGTATCGGTGCTGCCATTGGTGGCTTGCTCAATGGGCTGCTGGGTGTCGATATGTACGGATTCACGGGTAGTCTGATTGGTTTCCCATCATTTGCCAGTGCGTCTAATCCCAACAACTTGTTGTACTTCTGGATTGTTTCCATCGTGACATTGGTTGCTGCCTTTACCATCACTTACTTCTTCGGTTACAACGAAGCAAACGATGGTGTTGCTAAGGCAAATGCGCCTAAAAAGCGTCATTTGGGCGACAAAAGTAATTGAAGCGCTAGCATTGTCATCAAAGAAGATTAACCCAGCCATTTGGTGAGGTTGACCTTCTTTTTTGGTTAAGTCATGTTAAAAAATGTGATAAAATGAACAAAACAACGACGGGAGAGGACCGCAATGCTGAGCGAAGAAGAGATCAAGACCATGTTTGAGAAAAATCAAAAGGTGAATTACGATTATGTTCTCCAACAGGTCGTGGCTGGTTGGCAAGCTGAACAGAAGCGGCCACGGATTCTGCTGCACAGCTGTTGCGCGCCGTGCTCGACCTACACGCTGGAGTATCTGACGGCGTTTGCGGATGTCACGGTCTATTATGATAATCCCAATATTCATCCGCGGATGGAGTACGAACGCCGCAAACACGTGCAACAACAGTTCATCACGGATTTCAATGCCAAAACGGGGAATCACGTGACCTTCATTGCGGCCGACTACCAGCCCAGTGAATGGATCAATGCGGTGAAGGGCTTGACCAACGAACCAGAAGGTGGCGCGCGGTGCACCGTGTGTTACACCTTCCGCCTGGATCGGGTCGCGGACAAGGCCAAGGAATGGCACTTCGATTATTTTGCGAGTGCGTTGACCATTAGCCCACACAAAAATGCTCAACTGATCAATGAGTTGGGCATGGAGATTCAGTATCTCTACAATGTCGATTACTTACCCAGCGACTTCAAGAAGCGGGGTGGGTACAAGCGCTCCGTCGAGATGAGCGAAGAGTACAACGTGTATCGCCAGTGCTACTGTGGTTGCTTATTTGCGGCCAAGTTACAGGGCGTGGATCTGGCGCAAGTCAACCGGGACGCGACCGCCTACTATAAGCAACACCGGGATGATACGTTCGATAATATCGCATTTTCGTTTACCGCCCACAATACTGATGCCAATTAAAAATGAGGTTGCGCTCATCCCGTTAGGAGAGCACAACCTCGTTTTATGGTGTGATTATCGTGCAGAGACAGCTTTGTTGGCACTGTGTTTTGCCAGTAGATGGCGAATGATTTTGTCCGCTTCTGCTAACAGGAATGGCACGGTCCCGAACAGGACGGCGCCACCCCATTCCATCCATGTCAACGGTTCGGTGTAGAACACGCCCTGCATGAACGGCACATACGTGAGAATCAACTGCAGCACAATCATGGCTGCGATAATCAAGAAGGCCTTGGGGTTAGAGAAGAAGGACTTCGAGAAAGCCAAGGCGTTGGTGCGGATATTGAACAGGTAGAAAATCTTACTGATGACGATGATGTTCACCATCATCGTGCTAGCGGTAGCCTGATCCGCACCCATCCCGAGCAACCAATCGTAGGCGAACAAGCCCATGGCGGCCATACTGATTGACACATAAGCCATTTGGAAGACATCGTGGCGGTTCATCAGGTGACTGCCGGTTTTGCGTGGCGGCCGCATCATGAGTCCAGCTTCTGCGGGTTCAAAGATAAAGGCAAACTGAATCGTGATTGCCGATACCATGTTAATCCAGAGTAACTGCGGTGCCTGCAATGGCATCTCGCGTTGGAACAAGATGGTCAGCGCCACAATCAGACCTTCCGCAAATGAGGTGGGGAGTAAGAAGAGTATACTTTTGCGAATATTATCATAGATGCGGCGACCTTCACGGATGGCGGCACTCATCGTCGAGAAGTTATCATCCGTCAAAATCATGTCGGCCGCATCCTTGGCCACATCCGTTCCCTTAATCCCCATGGCGACACCGATGTCGGCTTGCTTCAGGGCAGGGGCATCGTTGACCCCGTCACCGGTCATTGCGGTTACCTGGTCGTTGGCTTGTAAGGCAGCCACAATCTCAAGTTTATTCTTTGGTGTGGTCCGCGCGAACACTTGGTGGTCACGCACGGCTGCTTGGTGATCCACTTCTGACAGTTGATCCCATTCAGCGCCGGTCATGACGTTAATGTTTTCCGCCAGGCCTAATTTTTCGCCAATGGTCTTGGCGGTCAGGGGATGATCCCCTGTAATCATTTTGACGGCAACACCCGCGCGGCGCATTTCCGCCAAGGCAGTGACGACTGATTCTTGAGGCGGGTCGATGATGCCGGCCACGCCTAAGAACTGAATGCCCTCTGCAATCAATTCATGGGTGACACTCATCGTATCGGCCGCCACGTCGCGATAACCCACGGCGACAACGCGCTTGCCTTCAAGTGAGAGTGCTTTGACCGTGTCATTCCAATAATTCTGGTCAAAATCACCTTGCGCGATCGGCATCAGCTTGTCGGGCGAGCCCTTGATGAATAACCGCTTTTGGCCATTATCGAGCTGCACCAGCTTCGCCATGTATCGGTAATCGGAATCAAATGGTAGCATATCGATTTCGGTTTCAGAGGTGACCTCACCGAATGGATGGCGCTTATAAAAGAGGGTTAAAAACGCGCCATCGGTCGGCTCACCATTGATTTCGTATTGGTCATCGGTTTTGACCAGCACCGTGTCATTGGCTTCAAACCCGGCCCGTAAAAAGAGATCGAGTTTGTCGGTCAATGGTGCGGGTTGATTGTCTTGCAGGATGTCACCGGCAGGGCGATAGCCATCACCGGTCACGGTCAGATGCTCGTGATCGATGATAATGTCTTTGACTGTCATTTGATTTTGCGTCAACGTCCCTGTTTTATCGGTCGCAATCACATCGACAGAACCCAGTGTTTCAACAGCGGGCAGGGTCTTGATGATAGCGTGTTGGCGCTTGGCCATATCGCTGACCCCCATGGCGAGAATCACCGAGGTGGTCGCGGGCAGACCCTCAGGCATTGAGCCCACGATCATGGTGACCACAGCGAGGGCCAAAGCCGAGACAGCATAAATTTGTAAGAATAAGCCGAGGGCAAAAAGAACCACGGCGGCGCCTAAGACAACATAGGAAACACCAGTACCCAGTTGATCGATTTCACGCATCAACGGGGTCTTACGTGGTTTGACGGCTTGAACAGCCGAAGAGATCTGGCCAATTTGGGTATCGGCTGCCGTTGCAACAACGACACCCAGGCCACTTCCGTTAGTCACGGCAGTAGTCGCAAAGGCCATATTGTGTTGATCCGCGAGCGCGATTTGCGATGCGGGTAAAGATTCGATCGTTTTCTCAACCGAATCTGCTTCACCTGTGAGGGCCGATTCCTGAATACGCAGGTTATCGGCCTCAACGATCCGAAGATCAGCGGGGACATTGTCACCAGCTTCTAAAAAGACGACATCACCGACAACCAAATCGGTTGCGGGAATATCGATCCGATTGCCATCGCGATAAACTGATGCGTTAGTGGCCATCATCGCTTTGATCTTAGCGAGCGCGTTGGAAGCACTGATTTCTTGGTAATAACCAATAAATGCATTGATCACGACCACAATACCGATAATAACGGCATCGGAGTAGTGCTGCATCAGAATGGTCAACAGGGCGGCAAACAGCAGGATATAAATAATCATGTTGTTAAATTGGCGGATGAAAATCAGCCATTTAGGTGTGACCGGACTGCTGAGTTGGTTCTTACCGAATTCTGCCAGAAGTTTGCTGGCTTCTGCTTCCGTTAAACCTTGTTCGAAGTCACCATTGGGATAGTCTTTGGCAAATTCGTCGGGCGGGCGCTGGTAATCGGGTGTGGATTCTGTCATAAATTTTCGCTCCTTATTTTCAACTGTGAATTATCATTGCCGACAGTGTGTTGGCCTATTCACGTTGGAAATAAGATCGGGTAAAGCGCCTATGTGCATCGTCGTCATCATCAGACACGGATTATCACCTCCAGTAGATATTTAATTCAAGATATCAAATTATCAAATCAATTGTCAACTGGACTAAAGGTTGAGAAGGAGATATCGGTTCTTGTACACAAAAAGAGGCTGCCGCGAGTTGCGGCAACCTCTGGATTAAATGTGTGACTTCACACGCTTGTTGCGCTATTCCTTCTTATCACTCTGCTTTTGCTTCAACAATTGCCCCACGGCAGGGATACCACCGAATGAATCGACAGCCGTGCTTGGCATCACGATGGTGTTTGAGTTTCCTTTGGCAAGTTCTTCCATCGCTTCAATGTTCTTGTATTGCAGGTAGCCGTCGCCATTTTCGGCCAAGCCATCCTTGATTAAGTTGATCTGATCCTTGACGGATTCAGCGATCAAACGCTGACTTTCGGCCCGACCTTGCGCCTGCAAAATCTGGGTTTGCTTATTGGCTTCAGCTTCCAGGATAGATGCTTGTTTCTCACCTTCGGCCTTGGCAATTGCGGCCTGCTTGTGACCTTCCGCTTCCATAATGTTGGCTTCACGTTCACGAGATGCCCGCAGCAACTTGTTCATGGAGTCTTGAATCGTGGTGTCGACCTGAATGGAGTCGATGTTGACCCGATCAACATTCAAGCCGTAGCCGGCAGTAGTGGTGCCAATCTGCTCAAACAAAGTGTGGTTGATGGTTTCAGTCCCATTCAGGACATCGTTCAAATCCATGTTACCGATAATCCCCCGCAAATTGGCCCGGGTATCCTGCACCATTGATAGCACTGAATCTTTGTTCTGGTAAACGTAGGCATTGACGTCGGTGATATGGTACTTTAAGGTTTCTGAGATGCGCACCACAACGTTATCCTTAGTGATGACTTCTTGTTCTTCGACTTTTAATGGGATCTGTTTCATATTCACAATCTGTGTAATTCGGTAGACAATCGGAATCACAATGTGAAAGCCTGGTTGCAGCGTTTCTGTGTATTTCCCTAACCGTTCAACAATCCCAACTTCACCGGTATGAATGATTGCGACACTGGTGAAGATGATGACAACGATGATCACTGCCAAAATAATAAGTGCTGCCATTAAAATAATATTCATTGTTATTCCTCCAATGTTAGTACGTTAACTGACTATCCGCCTTGATAACGCCCAAATAGAGCGGGGTGTGTTTCACAATCACAACAGTATCACCTGCCTCGGCTGGACCCAACAACCGATATTGATATAAGATACCGAGTAAACTGATGGTGCCACTTGTGTCAGACGATGTTAACGTAAACGTTACCCAACAATCGATCGTCTAGCATCACCCTCATCTCCTTTAGCATTATCATAAGCGGTTTCATCAGATAAGGCAATTATTATCCAAATAAGAAAAACAACATCCGCCTCGAGACTGATTTTCGGTCGACATTGTTATAAGATAATAAATAAGAATGATTGTGGCATAGGAGTGAGTAACATTCATAAACAACCGATATATGCATCAACCTATAATAATCGCCACCGTTTGTTTTGGGCGTTGGGTATACTCACGGTCATAGGCGTGTTGATTGCAGGGGCCTGGTTATGGCTGAATCGCAATCCGAGACCGGACGCCAAAACGTATCCGGTGCTCGGCGTCATGCTCGACCAAACGGATGGCATCCAGGATTTTCCCACATTGCAGAAGAATCACGTTCAATTCGTCTACCTGAAAGCGACGGAAGGGGCGAGTTATTTTGATGATGAATTCGCGACCAATTACGATCGGGTGAATGGCAGTGGCATTCGTGTCGGTGTCTATCATTTTTCAGCTTTGATAGCACCGCGGAAGCGCAATTCAATCAGTTCAATCGACAGGTAGGTAGTGACCTGGGGGATCTGCCAATCGGGATTTACCTCGAGTACTACAGTCAATATACAGATACACCACCCTCTAAGGCCCAGTTTCAGACGCGGCTTGAGGCGCTGATTCAGCTGATTCACACGCGCTTGGGGCGCGAGGTGATGCTGATGGGGACACCAACAATTTTGGAGCGAGTCGCAACAATCAGTCCGAAGAGTCCACGTTGGGTTGTCAGCAACACAGCACCCAAACATGCCACTTTCTGGCAATATCGAGATTCAGCTATACTTCCGGGGGATGATAGTAAGAAATTTTATCAACCTGCCGTATTTAATGGGTCTAGTGCTCAATTTCAGGCGCAATCTAACAAAATTGTTCGTTGATTATCACTGGAATCACTGTCATATTGAACTTGTTTATGCATAATATAGATGAGGTGATTCCAAAGTGAAGAAATTTATTATTGGATTAGTCGTGCTCTTTGTCTTAGTGTTTGGTGGCCTCAAAATTTATGAGATCACCAATTACGGTGGTACGATCTATTACACGCAAATTAAAAACACAGGAACCAAGGAAACCCGCAAGGATGATAGCGGGGCAGACTTTACGGATTATCGCTATGACCAGAATGCTTATGATGAAAACGGTGCGGTGCGCAAGATTGAATTTTATGGCAATAAGTCACGCCCACTAAAGATGCGCGCTTACTTGAAGATGACTTATAATGAGAAAAAGGGGTCACGCGCTGGGAAGCAGTGAACAAGAGCAGTGTGCCCAAGAAAGCATTGGATAAGTTGAACGAATAACCGCACAAAAAAGAGAAGCTGTCGCAACCCATCGGGGTTAGCACAGCTTCTCTTTTTTTGAATAATGGCATCATTTTGTTTCGGGTACAATAATCTGATAAGTCGCATCTTCTGCTTCATCGTAGACGGTGACGGGATGACCCTCTTTTGCTGTAATAATCAGTTGATACCCATAATGATCCAAGAATGTTAGTGCATCTGTCGTAATCCCCACCACTTGGCCAGGTAAGGTGCGCCCATCAATTTTGATGGCGAGCGTTGGATTGACGATGAGTTGGTGACTCTTATTCGTCAATTCGTCCACAAAGGCAAATTTGCCGGTGTACAATTGGGCAAGCTCAAGCATGGGGCTGACTGGTGTGGGTGGCGCCTGTTTTTTCGACTGAGCATGGTCGATAGCGTCGTCATGAATTCGTGGAAACGGGCCATTTCGCCACCTCCTTATGTGATACTTTCATCATAGCACGGAATTTTCAAAACGGGGAATATTTTGCTACTGAATTCCCGCAAGCATACTGATACAATGAAATTAAGCGACAAAACGAAAAGGAGCTGGATAATATGTTACGATTAGGCGTTATTGGAACCAACTGGATTACGGCGCAGTTCATTGATGCGGCATACAAGCAAGAGGCTTATCAATTGAGTGCCATCTATTCTCGGCATGAAGCGACCGCTCAAGCATTGGCCGATAAGGTGGGTGTTAAAGCGACTATCTATACCGATCTTGATGCATTCTTCGCCAGTGATCTGGATGTCGTGTACATCGCTAGTCCAAACAGTTTGCATGCCCCTCAAACGATTCAGGCGTTGACCGCAGGTAAGCACGTGATTGTGGAAAAACCACTGGCTGTGAACCTGAAGCAGTTAGCAGCAGTCGATGAAGCCGTTCAAGCGCACCCCGACTTGATGGTCTTTGAGGCCGCTCGCCATATCTATGATGCTAACTTTAAGCGCATCAATGAATTTGTAGCGACCAATGATGTCAGTGGTGCGACCTTGAGTTACATGAAGTACTCATCGCGCTATGATGCCGTCTTGGCAGGTGAAACGCCAAATGTCTTTTCACGGCAATTTGGTGGTGGCGCCTTGATGGATCTGGGCATCTATCTGGTGTATGCAGCGGTCGCTTGGTTCGGTGTGCCTAATCGGGCCACCTACCAAGCCAAGATGCTCAACACAGGCGTCGATGGCGACGGGGTGATGCGCTTGAGCTATCCAGATTTCGATGTGACACTGATTACCGGTAAAACCAAGAACAGTGAATTGACTTCAGAAATCTATGTGGGGCGCGACACACTAGCTTTTGATCAGGTGGGTGAAATTCATCACCTCACACTGAAGACAGAAACAGAAACGACTGATTTGTCACAACCAATTTTGATAATCCGATGGAAGCAGAGGCCAAAGCGTTTGCTGAGGCAATCGAGACCAATGACCGTGAAGCGTTCAAGAAGGCATGGACATTGGCCAATTCGGTACATCAAGTGATGGGTCAATTGCGACAATCAGCAGGGTTACACTTTGATACCAAATAAGAAATGAGGACACATTTTTGACAATTGCAACACCATTCATGCCGTTATGGCAGGCCGCAGGTTTCACCAAGGAAACCATGATTCAAGAGGCCGTTTATCAACCACTGAAGCAAGACCTCTCAGTGGTCGGCTTGGCACCCACGGGATCGGGGAAGACATTGGCCTTTGGGCTTCCCTTGCTTGAGAAACTCGTCCCAGGCGACGGCCTTCAGCTTTTGATCCTATCACCTTCACAGGAGCTGGCGATTCAGACACGTGATGTGTTAATGCCTTACGCTAAAGCGATTGATCTGGGCTTACAGGGTGTCACTGGCTCGGCCAATGTGAAGCGCCAAATTGAGAAGTTAAAGGCAAAACCAGAAGTGATTGTCGCAACACCTGGGCGCTTCATCGAATTGCTAACGGCTAACAGAATCAAACTTCATGATTTGCAAACAATCGTGGTGGATGAAGCGGATGAACTGTTACGCGATCCAGGCTTGGATCAAGTGCGCGAAATCGTGATGGCGTCACCGGCTGATGTCCAGCTCGGCTTCTTTTCCGCGACTGCCAGCCCAATTATGCGCGAACTCGAGCAGTGGTTTGGCCAAAAGCCAGAATGGATCGACGTGCGCGATCAAGATCACACTCAGGGTGAAGTCACGCATTACTTCATTCAATCCGATCGCAAACACCAAGTGGATTGGCTACGTCGATTGGCTCACATTGATAAGTTCCAAGCGTTGGTCTTTTTTAATCAGAACGCGTCAATGGAAAAGGCTGCGGCTATTTTACGCCACCAGGCTGTCAAATTCGGTGTGCTCGCCAAGTCCGGTCGCCAAGTTGCGCGGCAAAAAGCACTGACGGATTTCCGTCAAGGCAAGACCACACTGTTACTCGTGACAGATATAGCCGGGCGGGGCTTGGATATTCCCAAGCTGCCTGCCGTGATTAATTTTGATGTGCCTAAGCGTCACGCGGCCTACATTCACCGTGCAGGGCGGACGGGCCGCATGGGGCAACCCGGATTAGTGATCACCTTGGGCGATGATCACGATCGCCGCGATATGCAAAAGAATTCCCTGAATACGTGATCAAACGCGGGTACATGGTTGATGGCAAGTTGCAGGCGACACCACCAACGCGTGAACAGCGCGAAAAATCGGTTGAGAAGCCGGTTGTGGCCGCAAAGTCAACGCCAACACAGCGTGCATCGCGAGTTGACCGCCCAACCGCTGCTAAAGCTGACACTGACAAGACCCCTAGCAAGCCACACAAGAAAAAGCGGCTCCGTGATCAGAAGAATAAGGGGAAACGGCGGCAACCCACGAAAAATAATTTTCCAGCCATTGGTCTAGCCCATTAATTGTATGAATGCGCTTATCAGTTACGAATTCGCGAAAATTGGCGCGGGTGCATTCGCTTTCAAAATGATGAAATCGGTTTTGAAAGCGACAACAATCGTGGTATCATAGTGAATATAGTAACACCCGATGCAATCATTGCACGGGAAGCGGGACCCTCAACGGTCAACGCAATTGAGAGGAGAACTAGACAATGGCAGAAGAAGAAGCAAACTTAGAGACAATCATGGGGCTCATCATCAATGGTGGGAACGCCAAGAGCAGCGCAATGGAAGCCATCATGGCGGCCAAAACCGGTGATTTTGACGGCGCTGATGCGAAGCTCAAGGAAGCGGACGGCTTTTTGGCTGAAGCGCACAATGCTCAGACAGGCATGCTGACACAAGAGGCACAAGGCAACCACGTGAAGGTCAGCTTGTTGATGGTCCACAGTCAAGATCACATGATGAATGCCATTACTTTCCGTGATTTGGCTGGCGAGATTGTTGATCTGTACAAGAAGTTAGCTGAAAAATAAAACCGGTAACTACACTGTTGGGAGGATTTTGAATGAAGATCGTCAAAACACTTGATATTCCGGCCGATTATTTTTATACCAAGGTGATCGATTCTGTCATTTATGACATCAAGGAACAAACGGGCCAACAGTTACCTGTGACGCGCCTTGAGGGCTTTGAGTATAAAAACAATTCGCCCGTGGCCGTCGCGCAAAAGTGAAGATTACTAAAAATGTGATCAATCAGGCGTATCACTTTGAAACCATCACACCAGGTTCGGTCTTCAAGGTGAATTACGATATTGCCCCAACAGCAGACAATCGGACGCAAGTGACTTACGAGGAAAAAAGTGAGATGAAGGACACGTTATCGCGCATGAATCAGGCGCTGATCGGCATGTTGTTTGGCTTTTTCCGTAAGCGTAATTTCGGTAAGATGTTGACGGCAATCGAAAAATCATATACGACTGCCTAGGAGTTGTGACAAAAGACGATTTGAGAATGAGGATTAACAGGGATTGATGCTAAAGCCCGAACTTAGGCTTTGAATCAATCCTAGTTAACCGGAATTCTCAGTCTTTTGGAACACGATTAATCTATCTTGTTTGGAAATCAAAAAGGGTTGTGACAAAACAAAGTTTTGTCACAACCCTTTTTTGCTTACAGTAATTTGCGGCTTAACAGATTCATCAGCAGGCTGAACACCAGAATGACCACAAAGGTAATGGCCATGTAGATGTTCAGGCGCATCCAGACCCAGAGCCATGACCTGAAGACCCAGCCACTCAACACAAAGATACCGGCTAGTGCCGCAAGCAGCCACGGCAGGCCGCTGAGCGCGTTTTTGAGATCTTGTGTAGATGGGCTAAAACCAGGCGTCAGCACTAATCCGACAAGCAATAGAGCGGCTAACCACGGCCAATTGATTGTGATGTCCTGCAGTCCTCGGAATAATGGCGCGATTTGATTGGTTGCCACACTCTGCCGGATATCCCAGTCAAGGGAGATATTGTTTTGGAAGAATGCTTGGCGCGTGAGTAGCATCATAATCAGAGCGTTGCCCCAGGCGGGCGCAGTGGACGAGAAGAGCAGTCCGACGCGATGTCGCCATTTGGCGGGATTGTATTGCATGTCGACGTGTGCGGCACTGTTGTTGCGATAATCAGGCCGCATCGACAGTTTGCTGACGTGGATACCAAATAAAACGGCAATCGCTGCGTGCCACAGTTCGTGGATGAAGATCCCAGGTCGCATATACCAGAGTTCACTGTTGCTTCGACCTGCACGATTGACGAGATGTTGCACCGTGCTATCACTGAGCCACTTGAGCAACATGATGCCGCCACTGAAAATAATTAGGCTGCTGCCCAATGTTTGCATAAATAGTTGCCAGCTCATAAAGACTCCTTTGAATTAATGATGACCAAGCTCTAACAGCATTGATCCTAATAGAATGAAAAATAGACCGGCGTAGGACATCAATGAGATTGATTCGTGCCAGATGACGACGGACGCCACGGTGGTGAGGACAATCCCGATGGCGCCCCAGAGCGCATAAGCAATATTGAGATCGACGCTCTCAAGTGATAGTGAAAGAAAATAGAAACACACCACGTATGACAGAACAAACAAAAGATGAGTGGGATGTTTTTGAAGTGGTCGGTGGCTTTTAGAAGGCTGGTGCCCAAAACTTCACCGATAATAGCAATAAACAGATAAACGTAGCCTATGAGTTGTTTTCCTTATTTATGAAGAGTAACTGCCGTTGTTTTAAAAGTATAGCACAAGTGATGAGCGACTAAATGCGATCTTTTTGCTCGTTGTCGAACTGAGTTGTCCAAAGATATTGCGGTGCACTTGGTTCACTTTATTTGAAGAATGACGTATCATGGTAAGTGGACAATTTTGGAGGTGACGGCTGTGGATATGGGGCAACATATGTTGCAACAAACGCGGGCTTTATGGGCAATCTGTGAGCGGTACGAGGCGCTGGTATTCAAACTCAATGTTTTGATTCCAGATGCCAAAACCGATGTCACACATCAACTCATGAGCATTAACGCGGAACAACAAACACTGGCAAAGCGCAAGCGGGCACTGCTGGTGTATTTGTTGCAGGATTTGAAGAACCATCAGCAGCGACTCCTCAAACGTAATCCAACACTCACCCAGGTGTTCGTAGATGAAATTACGCAAATGCTTGCGGATTTGCCACGCACACAGAGTATGGTGTTGGATCAACCTGTGCAATCTATTTTGCAACAACTAGAACATATCGTTCACAGCCAACAATTACAGCGCATTCGGTCTTTGGTGATTCGACTTGAGGTGGCGCTTCAAGTTCTACAACCAACTCACGTCGGCATCCACTCGTGCCTTATCAGCCGGGCAGCTTATTCCGGAATTGGGACTTGCTGATGAACCTGATGCAATACGATGCCTATCCGCACGATTATCCCGGGGTTGATGCGGCCACATTTATTCAGTGGTTAGCCTATCACAAGGGGAATACGCGCATTGATGATGTGACGGTGACAGATTTGCGAACCGCAGTTCCCGAAGCAAAAGTCACGGGACTGGCTGGAACGGCATATAGTGTTGTCATCGGCAAAGAGGTGGAAGGCTACATTCTGTTTCGCGGGGCTGAACGGACTGGGATGGCCGGCGAATGGCAGGAAACGGCGCTAGACTGGCAGTACATGCTCAAAAGCATCATGTTGGGTCTGCCTAATGAGTCGGATCAATTACCGATTGCGCGTCAATTCACCCAGATGATCATGGGCCATCTTCAACTGTTATCGCCAGATGCGCGGTTATACGGCATCGGTCACAGTTTGGGCGGGCAATTAGTGCAGGCGGTACAATTGCTCGATCATCCCTTCACGGCGGGCTTTACGCTCAATTCCGTGCCGATGCAGCTGCAACAACTGCAGAGCTTGGCGCCCAAGCGATTCTCAAAAACACAATGGCACGCACTGAAGCATCACCGGGGGCACAATGTCAGTCACTTGCTCCAAGAATTCGGCGAGAAAGCGGCAAACATCATCAATGTGCGATTCAGTCAGGATTTCACCGCATTATTCTATCAGGCCCCCGGCACAATCAGTTTGGGGGAGGAACGCTCATTTACGTTGACCAATTGGCATTATCCCTTCACGGCCAAGCTGTCGAACTTCTTCACCAAAAATGAAATCTCAAATCTCCTGGAATTATTGCGATATGCGCTCATGCGTTTGAGACGAGCAAGCACGCAGCGGCAAGTGGGGGCGTTTCTCTTTGATACGATCCTCACGCTGTATCGCAATGCTAATATTCCTGCCACCGCAACATTCTTAGATCACCTGAGCCAATATCTGTATGCTTGTGACTTCTTCACGAAAGCACCGGTTGACTTCATGACAGATGCCAGCGGCAAGCGGCATTCCTTCCGATTAACCTTTGCTAACCTGATGAATCAACGGGAGTTCTTTAAGAGTTTGAATACGGCAATGTTTGCGCCACTCGTGACCTTACACATTGTGAATGGGGTCAAGTTCATTGTGGCGGATAATCAGCAAGATATTGAAACCGAAGAACTGGGCAGCTCATTTGTGACCCAAACGACCATCCCGACTCAGACCGCGATTCAATCCGTCATTGCGGAGTCGTAATTTTGCTGTCTAACATTGACATACCGGCCTTTTTCCGGCAATATAGTTAATGTTTGCATCCTTAGCTCAGCAGGATAGAGCAACCGCCTCCTAAGCGGTAGGTCATCGGTTCGATTCCGATAGGGTGCATAATTAGATGTTTCAAGATATTTTAAGTTAAATCCAAACACCACTCAACGACCTTCGTTGCAAGGCTTTGACGATTTTTAGAGCTTTCGACAAAATGTAAGATATTCCATAAAGTTGCCCATTCATTGCCCAGATTTGGAAAATATATCTTAAATGGCAGAATTTGGGCAACGATTTGGGCAACAAAAGGCGCAATGCTATATGGCACAAGGGGTTTGCTTGTTACCATCATCCAAGATTTTCAAGTATATTGGATATTTTCGTGTCGTCGCGGGCTTGCATCTCATCTATGATGTGGAGATAGGTGGTCATCGTAGTTTGCAGGTTACCGTGGCCGAGCCGATGGCTGACGGAGAGTAGGCTTACTCCTTGATAGATTAGAACTGATCCGTGAGTGTGGCGCAGACCGTGGCTTGTGATGCGTGGAATACCAAGTGCCTCAGTCAGTCGCTTTAGAACATCGTTGATTGCATGGTTGCTAGCCCAGTCACCGAGATTGTTACGAAATACAAGATTATCCGGGTCTCGGTATCCTGACTTCATGAACGCTTCTGCTTGCTCTGTATGGAGCTTTTTGAGTAAGTCAGCTAGTTCGTTAGGTATGGAAATAGTCCGGTATGACGGCTTGTTTTTAAGCGGTGCAAAGGCATCATGATCGCGACGTGGGCGAGTCTTATAATCCCATGAGCGATCTATTTTATGGTTAAGTTGTCAAAGTCGATTCGGTCCCATGATAACCCAAGGACTTCTTCAAAGCGCATGCCAGTGTACGCTTGAGTCACTATCATATATTCAGTAATTGCCTTGATATTAGCCCTCGATTTTGCCAATGCTATCAGTTTGTTGAAATCCGCCAAGTTTAGGAATTTTTCGCTGGCGTCCTTACCGGCAGTACCAACCAGAGTGATTTTGCGGGTGAAGTCAATATCAGTGATCCCATCTTCTTGTGCATCTTTTACCATTGATCTGATGAATGAATTCATTTTTTGAACAGTTGACCGCGCCATTGCTTTTTCGGTTTGTCATTGTGTGTTTGGTCGGTGCCTAACCAAGTGATGAAATCCTGATAGTTAGATCGTCGGATACTTTTTAAGGGTGTGTCGCCGAAATATATTTCAATCCATCGAGCGGTATTGTAATACCATTCTTCGGTTGGTTTTGCGACTTTGCCCACTTTATAACGACCGTACCAAGTATTGAAGTAGTCTGTAATTGACACATTTGACCCGACCATCGAGAAGCCTTTATCAATTTTTTCCTGCATCTTGGCTGCTGCAATTTGGGCGTCTTTTTTGGTTCGGAACTTTGATTCGCCATAGTTAGTCCATTCGCCAGCCTTGTTCTTCTGTCTAATGCGGTAGCGCCATCCTGATTTTAATTTGTCATAACTTGCCATGCGAATTCCTCCATTTTCTGCTAAAATGAGAGTACACAAATAGCGTGCACTTCGGTGCTGATTTGTTCGTTGCGTCTACCACTGCTTTGGTCGGTGAGGGTAGACGCTTTTTATTTGGAATTTTTCTGTTTTTCAATTAACTCGTACATTTGTTTATTTTGAAATTCTGCCGATGACATTATAAAGCTCTCGTCTTCAGGAAATGATCGTAAATAGTTTCCTATGTGGATTCCCAACATTATCCACAAATCACTATACGGATCCTTATTTTCAAAAAGACTGAGACATGCTATTACAGCACCCAGGCTGCTTCTCATGTGTCCCTGTGAAAATTTGTTTCGAGAGATATCGATGACATTTTTCCGGTATATAAAAGGCGACCATCTAAGGCGATGCCTTCTTGACCGATGATTGTATATCCGATCACCGTGAGCCGCCAAATTTCTGTAAGTTAAAAATAAGTCTAGGACGTCACCAAATGCTTGTTTTAATTTAAGCTCCGGATCTAAGACATTGACGACGTCCTCATCTAATCCAAACATGCTAGATATGACCTGGAGGCGCACTTCTGGTTTGCAAATCTGATACCAATAAAGTACATTCCCAAATGTTAAACCTTTGACCATTATCCAGGGCGGAATATTTCCATGACGTCTATTGTAGAACTCAAAAGGATCTATCGTAGATCTGTTTACTTTATTAAACGTTTTAATAACACCGTCTCGCACGGTATATCTGTGCCCTCTGGACCAATGAGAAGCCCCCGCATTGTAATGACTTGGGGCAGTGTATCTGGTGAAGTCTTCTGAAATTTTGTCTGCTATGGCATAAGCTAAGGCTTGTGTAAAAGTTGTTTCAAATTCCCCTAGCGCTTGCATTACATCTTGTCTAATGTTCTTGTCTAAAGTAAATAATGCAAAAATGTGCTCGAAGTTTGCTGTAGCAAGATATCCTTTGGAGTCGTCATGTGGGTCAACCAAAAATTGTCTTTGTACCCATTAATAATTTCATAGTACCCATAACGTCTGAGAGTATCGGCCGCTGCTTCTTTGTTTAAGAAGTTTAAATGCCTCTCTTCAGATAAGATTTTTATCTGTGAATCAATGGTTTGAAATGGTTTGTCAGTCGTCAAATTTTCATCTCCAAAATAAAAGGACGGGTACAATTGTAATATTGTACTCGCCCAGTGGACCGCATGCGGTCATTTATTTGATTGAGTACATTATGCGTTATAAGTTGTCATTTTGTCAACCTACTAAATCTAGGTAAGAAAGAAGAAGCAATGTGACTATGCTTAGCTTCTTCTCCGTGGTAACACAACATGTTGTGCCGCGTTTAAAAAAAGCTCGTTTAATTTTTTGTCTACCCGGTCTGCTAGGACTGTGGGGTAGGCGCTTTTTATTCCATTGATCCTTGCCAGGTAACGTTCGCAATACGTACGTATAGTTCGGGTGAGGCCGATTCAAATCCCACTCCAATACGGTAGTTTGCGGACTCTCCAGCTTTTAAGTCGCCATCTGCTCCGTTATCTCGATTACTAGACGTCATTCCTTTTACTTTATCGCTGTCCAGGAAGGTAAGATTTGCTCCATCAAATGTGCCAGCAGGGATATCAGTGATTGCTGTCACTTTGTAACTTACAATGGCAAATGATTTTAGCTGTTGGTAGTTTGCCATGAGATCGGCGGTAAGCCCTTCATTTTTATCCGTGATTCGCTGAGCAGAGATAACAGCAACCTTTGCCTTTATTGTGTTGTCTTGAGAATCGAACTCTCTGGTTTCGCCAAAGGGAACACTGTCTGCCTCGTTAGACGCGGATGAATTTGACTCTTCGGAAGCAGAGTCGGATTCCGTTTGCGTTTTTTTTAAACTACTGGCTTCTTTTCTCAAGGAGGAAATAGTTTCCCTATCTTTTTTAGAGTTCGAGCTTTGTGTACTATTACCGCACGCCGCCAAGGTGCAGGCTGATATTAAGATAAGCGACGTAGAAATTAGCTTCTTCATAAATAACTCCTCCGTATGGTAAAATATATTTGCGAGATATACATACCACCAGCTCTTATCCGTGTCAGCGGATGAGGGCTTTTTGTTGTTAGAAGGGTAGGTCATCGGGTCCAGAAATACCGTTGTAGATTTTACCCTCGCTGACGGCCGTTAGCATGTCGTACAGAAAGGGCTCAGAGTCTTTCGCGACCATCATTTGAATCTCCTTGGGAGCAAGATCGCTTTGATAATGATTAACAATCTGACTACTGATATCCCAATTTAATTCGTGACCGTAGTGGAGATACTCGACAAGCCTGCCTTTTAGTGCGTTTGCGGACATGCCTAGCATGCGGCTCATGCTCGCAAAAGATCTCCCCATTGCAATATCATGTTCCAGTCGGCTCGTTGGCAAGAAAAGCAGTGACGCGCCGAAATTAGCTTCGACTTCAAGTGGTTCTTCTTCTTCATTGTAGCCCCGGTGCGAGAGTAAATCATTGAAATTAGTCTGCTGTATGGGCACCTTGCCCTCAATATATTGGAAATAGTGATAGAGCTCGTGTAACTTCGTGAAGCTCTGTCGATTTTGGGCATATCGCGGTTCCATGAGATTAGGGCGCGCTCAGTAAACGGATCAATAAAGAGAGTGCCGCTTAAAAATTTCCGAGCCTCCGAGTCAAAGCTGTAAGACTTAGCTTTGACCCCATGAACGTCATGCAAAAAGCGCAAATAGTCGTCCGGCGTTGGATAGTCTGGAATAGTTGGTATAATTTGAGCTGCTTGTTCAATCTTTTCGGCAGTGCCTTCAGCATTGTAGTACAAGGCGTCTCGTTCGAATTGTTCTAGCAAATTAATCATCCTCTAATTCATGTTTTGCAAACTCCGCGTATTTTTCCAGGCTCTTGCGGAGTTTTTTTACTTGAGCCTCATCTAAACCCGCGGTGTCTATTCTGAAATACTGAATTTGATCATCCTGTTCAACCTCCCTGCTCTCATCGGTTAGTTCCTCGTATGACAGATGCAAAACGCCCGCAACCTTCAGAATGTTTTCATCTTGTGGCCGTTGCGTCTTCCACTTATAAATTGCGTTCTCGCTTAATCCTGCTCGCTTGGCTAGCTCCTTAAGGGAAAGGCCTCGTTGCAAAGAATAGTATTTGACATTGTCAAACAAAGACATACAAATCTCTCCTCATTTTTTTAAATTAAAGTTCAGATTTGCCGGTCAGAATAAAGTTGGATAATTTGTTTGACAAATAAAGTATCCAGATATATACTGAACTCAGCTAATAAAGTTGGCTAACTAAATACGCAAAATAAGGGTCATCAAAGCCTGGGCGGGTGTTTGTTACCTCTAGTTTCCTGCGCACTTTTAGTATATATCTAGATACTTTTTCAGTCAATAAAATTAGCTAAAAATATTCTCACTACAAAGGAAGTGAATCAGATGGACGCCGCGACAGCAAAAGAAATCCGCATCAAATTGGCTCAGAACAGTATGTCGATGACAGATTTAGCCAGTGGCTTGGGTATTTCCCTTGCCTATTTGTCCGATATCATGCACGACAGACGGAATGGACCCAAAGCGCAGTTAATCACACAGGAAGCTTTTTCCTTCTCGATGTGATGGCTAAAGAAACATCCAATTAAAGAAACGAGGTGACGCACATGCAAGCCGTCCAAATTATCAATCCTGATCAAAATGGGCTGTATCTGGTAACTGCTGAAGAGTTAGCTGACCATTTAGGAACGACGGTTCCATATCTATTAGATCGAGCAAAGGAGGAATCCAAATGAAAACTGAACAATGGAATGGCTATGACATTCGATTTGTGGAAGTTGATGGTGAATGGTGGGCAGTAGCAACTGATGTCACTTCCGCCCTTGGCCTTAAACAGACATCACGAGCCATCAATTCGTTGGAACCAGATGGGGTTACTTCAAGTAAGGTCATCGATTCAATGGGGCGGGCACAACAAGCAAACGTGATTAACGAATTCAACATCTACAACTGGTGTTTAAAAGTAAAAAGCAGAAGCCGTTGAATTCCAACGTTGGGTTTTCCGAGTCATTAAACAACTGCGCAAATCATCTGGGCTTGAAGGCTTTGAAATTTTCCGCATGCTGGACAAGCAACATCAGAAGCAGACGATGGCTGATCTATCACATGGATTAAAGCAACCAAAACGTGTTGATTTTATCAAAGCAAACATGATTGCTAACAAAGCTGTCTCCACCAAATTTGGCTATTCAAAGATGGTGAAAAAGATGATATGACGCCTGAAATGATGCTGGCACGCGAACCAATTTTGGCAGACACCACACAACTCATGTCAGTCAAAGACAAATTTGGCTTAGACATCCATGTTGCCGAAACGATTTATGCCAAGTTAGGCGCGTGATTGGAAGTGACCGTACATGTTAGTAATGCAGCCGGCAGCGCGAAAGCTTTTAGGGATGGAAGACGGTGATTAATTTTCGAACTTGGCAAAAGGGGGCTTGGCAATGACACAAGTAATTAAAATTCAGCCTGAAATCACAGTGACTCTGCCAGAGGGCAAAGTTCTTATTGATGAGGATGAGTACAACCGGTTAAAGGAAGACGAGCTATTTAAACAGTGGGGATTTGATGACTTGAGAGCTGCTGTGCTGAACAAAGCTTCATGGTGGGTAACTCAAGAAATTACCAGCAAGTATAGGGATGAGTTGAGCATTGAGAATGGCGGCTTCGTCCGATATCCATCAACGAATGGTGTGCCATGGAGAATGGATGCTCACAAAATGTCTGATTGGTTAAAGGAAAATTGGGACAAGTTGGACTGGGAAGCGAAGAGGTTAGGAGGTAAATAACATGGCGGATTGGATTTTTACACATCCATTACAAGCCCGGACACTAGGACTGCTACTGGTGTTAGCGATGTTCTGGTGGGCAGGACGTGAAAGGAAGGTGAAGGAATGAAAATCACAATTGAAGGTACACCTGATGAAATAAAAAAGCGCTCCAAGCCGTGCAGAGCGAGGAACGCCATAATAAATCTATCTATCCATACAAACAGTTGTCTGTCGGTGTGATAGCACTTCTAAAGCTAACTTCAGAAAATGCAATGGATGTTGCGGGTATTAATGATTCTGAAACACGGAATGCCGTAAAAGCGCTAATCGAGAATAAGATATTAATCTAAATATTCTTTTCGTTCTGTTTCAGAAATAGCAACTACGCCAAAAAGTCCTTCCAAAACGTAGATGGCGCGAAGAAGCTCTTGGTAATAGATATCTGTCCATTGATGACTATGATCTGCGGATATGCTTTTGAACATTTCACGAACAAAATTTTTCATTGAAGACATTGCCTGATCAATCTCAATACGTTCCAAATCTGAATCGGCCGTTGTGATTGCTTGCATACTTCGTAAATCTGCATAAGCAGCATTCGCAAATCCAATCGCGCTCATTTGTTTTACAGCAATTTGTTGTTCCAAGTTCGAATCAACAGATTCAAAAATCAATTCATGAGCATATGATGCATTGCTGGATGCGCTTTGTAACAAGTCACCAAGTCTAGCAATAGAATATTCAAGATTTTCACTCATTATGATTACCTCTTTTCTACAGGTAGTCGAACATCCCAGTGTTGGTATATTGAGGAGGAACATTCGCTGCCTTGTATTTTACTCCAATTGGAATGAACACACAATATGTATGGAGGTCTACATGTGGAACACAATATCTAGTATTTTGAAAACAAAAGTATGTCAGTTTTTGAATTGTCTAAACTTACCGGCTATGCACAAACCGGTGCGATTTACCGTTTGAAAAATGGCGACATAAAAGCCATCATTTGAAATGATGGAACGAATCGCTGATGCGTTGAGCGTCAGTATGGATGTATTTCGTGGAGGTGAAAAGAA
>NZ_BBBX01000013.1 GCF_001311785.1 Lacticaseibacillus saniviri JCM 17471 = DSM 24301
AGTTATTCTTAGGATTGGTGACATCGATGTCTTTCAAATTATGGGCTCGAGCCCCGTGAATCACGATTTTATCATTTGCCATTTATTCACACTTCTTCCGTTCAGATTAACCATACTGACGCGCTGTGGTAACGAGATCAGCACCTGGTTACATGTCTGCTTGCAGTTCCAAAATGGTATCACGCAAGGTGGCCGCTTGTTCGAAGTCTAACTTCTTAGCCGCTGCTGCCATCTGGTCCTGTAAGTTCTTGACCAATTCTTGCTTATCAGCCTTACTCATGTCCGCGAGATCAACCTCAGCGAAACTCTTGTCGGCATCTTCTGTTTCAATCTTTTCAAGACTTGAGATCGCATCCCGAATCGGTTTGATAATTGTCTTTGGTGTAATGCCGTGTTCTTCATTGAACTTCTCTTGAATCTCACGCCGACGCTTGGTTTCACCAATCGCTGCTTTCATCGAATCGGTCATCTTGTCCGCGTACATAATCACTTGACCGTGTTCATTCCGGGACGCCCGGCCAATGGTTTGAATCAATGACCGCTCAGCGCGCAAGAAACCTTCCTTGTCCGCATCCAAAATCGCAATCAGTGACACTTCGGGCACATCGATCCCTTCACGCAACAGATTGATCCCAATCAGCACATCAAACTTACCCAATCGTAGATCCCGGATAATCTGAGTCCGCTCCAACGTCTTGATATCACTGTGCAGGTACTTAACCTTGATACCCATGTCCTTCAAGTAATCCGTCAAGTCTTCCGCCATTTTCTTGGTCAAGGTCGTAATGAAGACCCGTTCGTGGCGTTCGACACGGATATTGATTTCTGATACCAGGTCATCAATTTGGCCCATAATCGGCCGCACCTCGATATTCGGATCCAGCAAGCCCGTTGGTCGAATGATCTGTTCAGCAACATCGTCTTTTGGCACCCGTTCCTCTTCATAAGGACCAGGCGTTGCGCTGACGTACAGAATCTGATTCACGTGTTGTTCGAATTCATCAATCTTGAGTGGTCGGTTATCCAAGGCACTTGGCAGCCGGAACCCATAATCCACAAGCATCTGCTTGCGGGCGCGGTCTCCGTTATACATTCCACGCACTTGCGGCATGGTCACGTGACTTTCATCGACCATGATCACAAAGTCCTTCGGGAAGAAGTCGAGCAAGGTATATGGTGGTTCACCGGGCAGACGCCCATCCATGTGCCGTGAGTAGTTTTCAATCCCACTGGTGAAGCCCATTTCACGCAACATTTCGATATCATAGTTGGTGCGCTGTTCCAGCCGTTGGGCCTCGAGTAACTTATTTTCACCCTTCAAAACAGCCAAGCGATCGGTCAATTCAGCTGAAATACTGCCGATGGCTTTTTCCATCTGATCATCATTGGTCATAAAGTGAGTCGCTGGGAAAATGGCGACGTGTTCCCGTTCGCCGAGCACTTCACCGGTCAACGCATCGACCTCGGTAATTCGGTCGACCTCGTCACCAAAGAATTCAACTCGAATCGCGTGATCATCGCGGCTCGCTGGGAAGATTTCGACCACATCCCCACGAACACGGAAACGACCACGTTGAAAATCAATGTCGTTGCGATCGAATTGAATATCAACCAATTGGCGCAACAAGGTGTTGCGATCGATTTCCATGCCCTGCCGAATCGACAGCACGTGGTCGCGATATTCGTGTGGATCCCCCAACCCGAAGATGGAAGACACGGAAGCCACAACAATCACGTCGTTACGTTCAAGCAAGGCACTGGTGGCACTGTGCCGCAACTTATCGATTTCATCATTGATGGCCGAATCCTTTTCGATATACGTATCTGAACTCGGCACATAGGCTTCTGGTTGATAGTAGTCATAATAGGAAACAAAATACTCGACAGCGTTGTGCGGGAAGAATTCCTTGAACTCACCATAGAGCTGGCCGGCCAGTGTCTTGTTGTGCGACAAAATTAGGGTTGGCCGATTGAGCTTGGCGATAACGTTACTCATGGTGAACGTCTTCCCAGTCCCGGTCGCCCCCAGCAAGATCTGTTCTTTTTCACCTCGCTGAAACCCTTGAACTAATTTATCGATGGCCTGTGGCTGATCCCCAGCAGGCTGATAAGCTGAGACAAGATCAAATTTCTGATCGTCATGTCGTTCAATCATGGTATTCCTCCTCTAATCACGCTGCATCATGTGTTCTCTCCGTCATATCTCGAACCAAAAAGCCCCGTTCATCCACTTGGATTCACGGGGCTTACGCACACATATTGTTATCCCTGTGCGGACCGTGATTGACGCATATAATCGGTTTTGATTATATCACACCGAACATACTTTCGCCAATCAGGAGGGGCTGAAGCTGTGGCAAAAGACGTCTTTTGTCTCAGCTTGTCAATTTAATCGGTCAAGTCAGTATCCGCAATGGTTTGCCGGGTGAGCTGGTGTAACAGCTCACGATCGGCAAACTTCTCATCGAGCATATCTGGCAACATCTCTTTTAAGAAATACTGCACGCTGGGGCGGTCCTTGAAATCCAAAATCGTACTCAGGGATTCCGTGTAGATGTTCAGGAACACGCGCTCAGGGTTGCCCTTTTCAATCTCGCCAAAGGATTCATATAAGAGGTCGACTTTATCGGCAATCGAAAGGATTTGGCCTTCCAGGGTATCATCCTTACCTTCTGACAAACGCCGGCGATAACGATCCTGATAAGGCGCCGGAATTTCATTTTTGATGAAGTTTTCCGTCATGGAATCTTCGACATCAGCCAACATGTGGCGCAGTGTCGGTGTCGCGTACTTGACGGGTGTCTTGATATCACCGATGAAGCGTTCGGTGTAATCGTGATTCAATGCCTTCTCGTATAACATCTGCCAATTGATCTTGTTGCCTGCTTCTTCTTCGATATCCGCTAACAACTGGGCAATTTCTGCAACCTTAAATGAATGTGCGGCAACGCTGTGTTCGGCGTACTTGAAGAATCCTGGTGCGCGGCGCAATGTTTCCAAATTGTTCAATCCCTGAATAAACTGGTGCATTCCCATATGTTAGAGGCCTCCCTAGGCTAAAATTGTTCCTATGTTAGCACAGAGTCAATCCACCCACAAGCCACAAAAGCCGCGGTGAAACCGAAACCAAGTCGACTTCACCGCGGCTTTAACGCGCGATTATTTTATTTTAATTTTGCCGAAATGCAGCCAAATCTGCTTCAAATTGATCGAGCTTCTTGCTTGCAGCATCCAGATTCTCAGCACTGGTACCGACGTAGAACTTCACCTTAGGCTCTGTCCCGGATGGCCGAATCGCAATCCAGGTACCATCGTCCAAGATATACTTGAGTACATTGCTGACGGGCATATCGATTGGGCTGACAGCACCGTCATCGTCAGTGGCCGTTTGCAGTTGGTAATCTTCGACCCGCTTGATGGCGTGGCCCGCAAAGGCCGTTGGTTGATTGGTCCGGAACTTGGTCATCAGGTCTGCCATTTCGCTCGCACCATCGATACCCTCAAAATCAACCGAGATGGTCTTTTCTTCAAAGTAGCCATATTGTTGGTAGAGCGCTTGAATGCCATCCCACAGGGTTTGATTCTTGGACTTATAATAAGCAGCCACTTCAGCTAGGAGCACGGTGGATTGAATCGCATCCTTGTCGCGAACAAATGGCTTGATCAGGTAGCCGTAACTCTCTTCAAAGCCAAACAGGAATTCGTGTTCACCGGTGGCTTCATAGTGCTTGATTTGGTCACCGATAAACTTAAAGCCGGTCTCAACGTTGATCATGTCAACATCGTAATCCTGAGCGATTGCTGTCGCCAGCTCGGTGGACACAATGGATTTCACAACGGCACCATTCTTAGGCAATGTGCCGGCCTGCTTGCGCGCTTCCAGAATGTAGTGCAACAGCAATGATGCGATTTGGTTCCCGGTCAGCAATTGATAGTGATCGCCCGTCCAAACCGCTGTCCCTAATCGATCGGCATCGGGATCAGTCGCGATCAGAATTTCTGCGTGGTCTTCCTTACCCAATTCAATCGCCATGTCGAAGGCCTGAGTGAATTCGGGGTTGGGGAATGGCACCGTTGGGAATTCGGGATCGGCAACACTCTGTTCTGGAACCAAACGGAAGTCTTCAAACCCTGCATTCCGCAGCGCCAATTGTGCCGGAATCCGACCCGTCCCATGCAATGGGGTATAGATCAGCTTCATGTTCTTACCGACCGTTTTGACCAGATCAGAGTTGATGGTGACTGTCCGGATTTGGTCGTAATAGGCTTCATCGATATCCTCACCGATGATGGTCAACAACTTTTGCGCCCGCAAATCCTGCACTGCCACTTGCTCGATGGCAAACAGATCTGGCACCTTACGAATATAGCCTGTAATCATATCGGATTCTTCAGGGGCCATCTGCGCACCATCTTCACCATAAATCTTATACCCGTTGTACTGCTTAGGATTATGGCTCGCTGTAATCATGATCCCCGCGTAGGTCTTCAAGTACCGAACGGCAAAGGATAATTCAGGAGTTGGTCGCAGACTATCAAACACATAGCTCTTGATGCCATGAGCGCCAAGGACACTCGCTGAGGTGTAGGCAAATTCCTGACTTTGATACCGTGAGTCATAGCTGATGACAACGCCTTGAGCGCGCTTCTCTTCGCTCAGCGTCATCATGAACTGGGCTAACCCTTCTGTGGCCTGAGCGACTGTGTAGACGTTCATCCGGCCAATCCCGGCACCGAGCACACCGCGCATGCCGGCGGTCCCAAATGACATGGGTGCGGCAAACGCCATTTCTTTTTGTTCCTCATCGTTTGCCATCTGTGCGAGGCTACGTTTTACTTCTGGATCCAAATTGGGCTGTTGTTGCCACAATGCGTACGTTGCTTGATAATCCATCAGATCATCTCCCTTTTCTTCTTTTGATACCCCCTATTATACCTGTGCCCGACGAATAAGGTAGCAATTATTATGAATAAATTTCAAATTGATTGTTGACGATACTAATATTCTGTAAGCGTTATCAATCAGATGGTAAAAAAGCGTCGCGACAAAACGATTCCGTTTCATCACGACGCTGGTTTTGCATATTTTTATCAAAATGAGTTATTTTGCGTCCACTGTTTCTGGCACGTCATTCAAGCTTTGAATGTAATTGAAGACACTCTGACCTGCTTGACCACCTTCACCCACAGCTGTGGTGATTTGGCGCAAGTTCTTCGCCCGCACATCACCGATCGCAAAATCCCAGGCACACGGGTTGCCATCAATTCATCCGTTGGTACCCAACCTGCTTCATCCAAGATACCCAAATCAGTGAATGCACTGGTCAATGGGTTCACACCGACATAGATAAAGGCACCGCTAGCGGGAACAACATGTTCCTCACCGGTTTCCTTATCACGGTACTTCACACCGGTGACCTTCATGTCATCACCTTCGATGGCTTCAACCTGAGCGTTCCAGACAAAGTTCATCTTGTCATTAGCAAAGGCACGCTTTTGAATGATCTGTTGCGCACGCAATTGGTCACGACGGTGAATCACAGTCACCTTAGAGGCCAATTGGGTCAGATAGAGCCCTTCTTCAATGGCGGAATCGCCGCCACCGACAACAACTAATTCACGGTTCTTGAAGAATGCCCCATCACATACGGCACAGTACGAAACACCACGGCCGCTGTAGGTTTCTTCACCGTCGACACCTAACTTCTTGTGGTCAGCCCCTGTGGCGATCACAATGGCTTTTGCCAGATAGGTATCTTCATCGGTGATGACTTCCTTCAATGCCCCTTGATTACGAACTTGAGTGACATTGCCATAAGCATATTCAGCGCCGAATTGAGTTGCTCCGTCGTACATCTTTTGACCCAAGTCCGGGCCCAAAATGGATGAGAAACCGGGATAGTTCTCAATTTCTGCGGTGTTGTTCATCTGCCCACCATAAATCCCACGGTCGAGCATCAATACAGACAAGTTGGCACGAGACGCATAGAGCGCCGCCGTCATCCCACCAGGACCAGCACCGATTACAACCACATCATATTGTTTTGCCATGGCATGATCTCTCCTTAACGCGCGTGACGACCGCTTTGAACAGTCGCACGCTTATTTTTGCTTACATATAGTAAGCCTAATATGTGTCACTATACATGTTTTGGTCAGTTTGTAAACTGTCTTGTGCAAAATCGAATTCTGGCTTACCAGCGCGTCGCATCAGATCGGTAATTACCGTTCGAATCGGCTCATTCTGATAGAGAACGCAATAAATGGCATCCGTAATCGGCATGTCGACACCTTGTTCGGCAGCCAATTCGTGCGCGACCTTAGTTGTCGATACCCCTTCAACGACCATGCCCATATTTTCGAGCACATCGGGTAACGCTTCACCTTGGCCCAAGGCATTCCCTGCGCGCCAGTTACGTGAGTGAACCGACGTCCCCGTCACAATCAAGTCACCGACACCGGAAAGCCCAATAAAGGTCATTGGGTCCGCCCCCATTTTGACACCCAATCGGGTAATCTCAGCTAGCCCACGCGTCAGCAGCGCCGCCTTAGTGTTATCACCATAGCCCAGACCGTGAAGGGCACCGGCACCAATGGCAATCACATTTTTCAACGCCGCCCCCATCTCAACACCCAAAACATCGGTGTTGGTGTACAGGCGGAAGTAGTCGTTCATGAACAAGGTCTGTACCGCTTGGGCACAGGCCACGTCTGTTGATGCGGCCGTGAGCGTGGTGATATCGCGCCGAGCGACATCTTCAGCATGACTCGGACCAGAAATCACGACGATTCCCTGACGTTTGTCCGCCGGGATCACAGCTTCAAGCACTTGTGATACGCGCAATTCGGTTTGCTTTTCCAAGCCCTTTGCCGCGTGGACGATGACGGGCTTTTGATTCTCTGCCAGTAGTGGCACCACTGATTCTGCCACGCTGCGAATCGCATTTGTCGGCACAACAAACAAAATCACTTGGGCATCCGCCAAGGCGAGCGCCAGATCACTGGTGACCACCAAACGGTCATCCAAACGAAAATCAGGTAAGTAGTGCTGATTATAGTGTGTTGTCATCAATTCAACGGCTTGACTCTCGTGGTGTGTCCAGAGTGTCACCTTGTGGCCATTTTCGACCAAGAGGTTCGCCAGCACGGTGCCCCAAGAGCCCGCACCTAAAACTGCAATCGTCGTTGCCAAAAATATTCCCCCTAATTAGCGTACTTCATGAGATTACCTTCCAGATACCAAGGTACTGATTGACGGCGGCGATAGATCCAGGTGCCCAGTGCGGCGACAAACAGAATAATGGAGACAACCTGTGAGACCCGCAGTCCTGGGAGTGCATATAGACTATCGGTGCGCATGCCTTCAACGAAGAACCGCCCGAAACTGTACCACATCACATAACTCAGGAAAATCTCGCCTTGCTTAAACCAGTGCTCATGATGCCGCACAGTCATGATCAAGATGAAGCCGGCCACATTCCATGCCGATTCATAGAGGAAGGTTGGTTGTCGATATGACCCATTGATCAACATCTGTTGGATCACCCATCCTGGTAGATGGATGCCCTTCAAAAAGGCCAAACTGGTCACCGCACCATACGCTTCCTGATTCATAAAGTTACCCCAGCGACCGATGGCCTGTGCAATCATCACGGTCGGTGCGACGATATCCATCACCAACCAGATCGACAGCCACTGGACACGTGCATAGATGATAAACACGATCGATGCCGCAATTAATGCCCCATAAATCGCGATACCACCATGCCAAATGGCGATAATCTCGCTCGGATGTGCCGCATAATACGGCCATTTGAAGGCAACATAGTAGAGCCGAGCCCCAATCAGAGCAAAAGGCAGCGACCACAGAATCAAGTTCATGATGTGGTCTTCATTCACCTGCCGCCGACTCGCTTCTTTGGTTGCCAGATACACAGCGAGCAAAACACCGCTCGCAATAATGACCCCATACCAGTGAATGGCCAAGCCACCCAGTTGAATGGCAATGGGATTGAGTGCGCCCATAATCATTGTCATTCCCCCGAGTTTGTTTGAATTAAGCGATTCAGATTTGCCTCAAAGGTCTTGGTAGCGTCATAACCCATCGACTTGGCCCGGAAGTTCATTGCGGCCACTTCAATAATGATGGCTAAGTTCCGCCCAACCTTAACGGGGACAGTAATCTTAGGTACAGGCACATCAAAGATCTGCTGCGTTTGTTCACCGGAACCTAAACGATCAAAACTCTTATCAGGACTCCAGTTTTCAAGGTGCACAATCAATGAAATCGCGGTATTTTCCCGCACGGCACCAGCACCAAACAGATTCATCACATCGATAATCCCAATCCCGCGAATTTCGAGTAAGTGTGACAAAATGGCAGGTGCTTCACCGATGACAGTTTGTTCATCCTGTTGATAGACATCAACGCGATCGTCAGCGATTAATCGATGGCCACGTTGTACCAGTTCCAATGCGGTTTCGGACTTACCAACCCCGGAATCACCGGTAATCAAAACCCCTAAACCATAAATATCGACCAACACACCGTGCATACTGCGGCGTTCAGCCAGTTGACCATCCAAGTATTCCGTAATCAAGGATGAGAGCCGCGTCGTTGGTAATTTGGAGCTCAACACAGGGATGTGTGCGGTTGCCGCCGCCTGCAACATTTCATCAGGAATGGGTAGCCCACGCGAGACCAGAAATGCTGGCGTGTCTTCTGCCGCCATGCGCTTCAAAATCAGTGCGCGTTCATCACTGCTCATGTTACGGGCAAATGAAATTTCTGTTCGACCAAATAATTGAATTCGTTCATGTGGATAATAATTAAAATAGCCGGTTAATTCCAAACCGGGTCGGGAAATATCACTAACGACAATCTCGCGTTCGGTCAGATATTCTTCACCTCTGACCACCTCAAGATTGGTGTCAGTCACCAATTGCTTCACAGTTACACTGTCTGCCATATGGGTTTCACCTAACTTTCACAATAGTTAGGTCAATTCTACCATAGGAAAGCGTCACATAGCGTAATCGAGGCAAAAGAAGTCAAATCTTAACGGAGCTGTGGCAAACCAAAGAGCCTGCGACAAAACCAAAACTGGTTTATCGCAGGCTCCCGCTATATGATTAAGTTTTTGTTTTATGCTTCATTTCTTGATGAGGTGAATAAGGCATTGATTACCGAAATGACAATCGCCAAAATCACGCTGCTACCGAAGCTACTAAATGCGATCCCCGGCACAAACCAGGTCATCAGGTTGAGCATCAGTGCGTTGATCACCAAGAGAAAGAGACCAAACGTCAAGATGGTAATGGGAAAAGACAGAAACTTAAGGATTGGTCGAACCAAACCGTTCAAGATTCCTAAGACGATGGCCCCTGCCAACGCTGTCCCCAAACTTGCCACCATGAGTTGCCCGGGTGCAAGCTGCGCGTACGCAATGAAGATCAGTGTTGTCAAAAGTGTGCGCTTAATGAAACCCATTAAAAATCGCTCCAATCGTCGTCTTTTTCAGTCACATTATCGGCGGCTTTACGTTCTTGATTGTTGTCGACATGTGTCTGCCAATCGTCGTGACGGCGATTGTTGCGACGATATTGTCGATATGGGCGACCGTGATGATGATCACGCGAGAAGAAGACAATCAACCCGATAATCACCGCTGGCCAGAACAGCACTTTCACAAAGAAAAACAGTAACATGAATGGAACGATGAGCAAAAGCCCAATCCCAAAGAGAAATAGCGGAATCAATAGTAGTGGCATTTGCCAACACTCCTTTTTTAGTCTTGTTCGTCAGTATTTTTCAACTGAATATTACCACTGGTGGTCGTAACGGTCAGTTCGCCGACCGGATCACCGGCACGTGTCAATTCGAGTTGCTTAGGGCTCTTAGTTGGGACACTGACACCACTCAAGCGGCTCTTCACACTCCCAAAACGAGTTTTTGCAGCGCCACTCAACCCAATGGATTCAGGTAAAGCCAGTTTGACGTTACCATTCACGGATGATGCATTCAAGACCTTGAATTCACCAGTGTATGTGCTGCGAATCGTCCCGTTAACGGTCTGAAGTTGAGCAGTAACGGGTGTGGTCTTCAACTTGATATCGCCATTCACGGTTTCGAGAAAGGCATCGTGTACCCCACCATCGATGAGCTTGATTGAACCGTTCACACCTTGTGCTTCCAGCATCACCATCTGCACGTTATTCAATTGAATATCGCCATTGGTGTTCTTGAGGTAGAAGTCCTTACCGTGCACTTGATCGAGATTGATGTTCCCCGTTCAGTGAGCGAATGGTGGTGTGATCGTATTCGCGATCAGGCAAGTACACAACCAGATCTGCTTGGACCCGCTTGTTTGGCACTTGGAAAATAAAGTGATCGTCTGTCACATCAATCCGGCTGCGTTCCATGAAGGCTGCCAGTGGTGATTCTGCTTGCATCTTGCCGTAAAGCTTGATGTTGGCTTCGACACGGAATCCTGATTGGTCCCAAGGCTTGAAGGTCACATCACCGTTGGCCACCTTCAGATCCAAGATGGTTGCGGCACTCTCTGGAAAATCAAAGGTGTGACTGAAGCGTTCTGTGGCCAGTCCTGGCACCTTGATGGTGATGTCTTTCCAATCAACATTATCGAGCACCGTGCTCATAGTTGACTTCACGATGTGGCCGATTTGGTTGGTCGCATCGCCCATTGTCTTGCCTAGGTCATTCAATGTATCGCGGGCTTGGTCTTGCCATTCACCACCGAGTACTTGATCCTTGATGCGTTGCTTGGTGAGTTGACGTTGCTCTTGTTCAAGCTCGCTCAACTGTGACTTCAAACTCTCTTGCTGTTGCGTCAAGTCGGTTAACTGCTGGTTGAGTTGCAGATTTTCTTGCTTCAAACGGCCACGCTCTTGATACTTTTCTTGTGTTAAGGTATCGAGATCTTCCATGGTGTCTAATACGATAATCTGTTCTTCGTTGGCCGCGACTTGCTTGTGCGTGGCCCTGATTTGTTCGCTCAGCGCATCGAGATTACCAGAAACCGTTGCGATGCGAGTATTCAAATCACTCAAGGCTTGCTCGGTTTGATCCACCGTCGTTTCTGCTTCGGCTTCCGGTTGTTCATCGGCTGCTTTGTCATCGGCTGGTTGATTGGTTACTGATTTTTGGCTAAGTTTTCTAACAATACTAAAGCTTCTTCACTTGAAAGGATCCCCTGCTTGACGAGATCTAAAATGCGTTCACGTTCGTTCATCGGTCTACCTCCATTTGGTTGTCTTAACTGATGACCTTAGTATGCACGCTTTTTGGATTTGACGCATAGGGCCTAAGATTGATTTTCATCTCGGACTGTTTTGGCCAAATAAACAGGAGCACCGACCACCGCCGAAAAGGCGTGTCATGCTCCTGTTTGGTGGCGTGAATGACTAGAATTCATCCTCGCTCGCGTTAGAGTTCAATTCTAACAACTTCCCTGTCTTCAAGTAGACGATCCATTCACAGATGTTGGTGACATAATCCCCGATCCGTTCTAGGTAGGATGACACGAACATGTAGTCCATGGAACCCACGATGGTATCGGCATCACGGGTCATCTCATCGATACACTTCTCATAAATATTGTTTGAGAAATCATTGATGCCATGGTCTTCTTCAGCGATTTGGCGTGCTTTTTGTCGTTTTCTTTGACATACGCGTCGAGGACTTGTTCCACCATCTCCTTGACGGCTTCGGCCATGTCAGCGATATCCTTTTCGATCGCAGGCACCCGGGTTTCACCCTTCACCCGAATTGTGGACTTGGCAATGGAAACCGCGTGGTCGCCCATGCGTTCCAAGTCAGAGCTCGCCTTCATAACGGTGACGATCATCCGCAAGTCTGTGGTCACAGGCTGCTGCAAAGCAATCATCTCGAAGCTGGCCTTTTCGAGCTCAACTTCGCGTTCATTGATGTGCTTGTCTTCATGAATCACTTCACGGGCCAGGTCTTTATCGTGATTGATAAATGCCTTGACCGATTTATAGATTGCCTCGTTGACCATCATCCCCATTTCCGAGAATCGCACGTGCAGGTCATTCAGTTCATCTTCAAAAACTCGTCGCATAATACCCTCCTATCCGAATCGACCACTGATATAGTCTTCGGTTTCTTTTTCACTAGGATTCATAAAGATTTTTTGGTTTCATCGAATTCAATCAAGTTCCCTTGCAAGAAGAAAGCGGTCCGATCGGAAATCCGTGACGCCTGATGCATATTATGCGTTACCAAAATAATCGTATATTGATCTCTTAATTCTAGCAACATATTCTCGATTTGGGTACTAGAAATTGGATCCAGGGCACTCGTCGGTTCGTCCATCAAGATCACATCAGGTTTCACGGCAAGCACGCGCGCGATGACCACCCGCTGTTGTTGCCCACCAGATAAGGATAAGGCACTCTCGTGAAGCTTATCTTTCACTTCATCCCAGATGGCGGCGGCCTTCAGACTGGTCTCAACCGCTTCATCCAACACGGCGCGATCCTTCACCCCGGCTAACCGCAGGCCATACACGACATTGTCATAGATTGAGAATGGAAATGGATTGGGTTGTTGGAAGACCATCCCCACTTGTTTGCGCAGTTGCACGACGTCCTCGGTTGGCGCGTAAATGTTTTGCCCCCGCAAAGCGATGTTACCGGTAATGGTGACCCCGGGAATCAAATCGTTCATGCGGTTGAGCGTGCGCAAGTAAGTGGACTTCCCGCAACCGGATGGCCCGATCAATGCGGTGATTTCGTGTTCCTTGAAATCCAAATTAATGCCCTTGAGTGCTTCATACTTGCCATAAAACAGATGCACATCTGAACTCGTGATCACTGTTTCTTTTTCTGCCATGTTGGGTCTCCTTATTCGTCGCCCTAGCCGAAATGACCAGAGACGTAATCCTCAGTTGCTTGAATCTTGGGCCGTGTAAAAATCTTGCGGGTTTCATCGTATTCAATCGCTTGGCCGCTGTAGAAGAACGCCGTGTAATCACTAATCCGAGCCGCCTGCTGCATGTTGTGCGTCACGATAATGATTGTGTACTGTTCCTTCAATGCCATCAAGGTGTCTTCAACGGTTGATGTTGAGATTGGATCCAGCGCACTGGCTGGTTCATCTAACAGCAAAATATCCGGCTGCATGGCAATCGCCCGCGCGATACACAGGCGCTGTTGTTGGCCCCCAGAGAGTGCTAAGGCACTTGAATGCAGGTCATCTTTGACCTGATCCCACAGCGCGGCCTGTTTCAGACTGGTTTCCACCACTTCGTCCAGTTTCTTTTATCTTTTTCACCAAACCGCTTCAGCGCAAACGTGATGTTGTCGTAGATTGATTTGGCAAATGGATTTGGGCGCTGGAACACCATACCGATGTGCTTACGCATCTCGTAGATATCGACGTCGTTGCTATTGATATCCAAATCGCGATACATGATTTTACCCGTGACCCGTGTCCCATCAATATTATCGTTCATCCGGTTGATTGAGCGCAAGAAGGTGGATTTACCAGACCCTGACGCCCCGATCAACGCGGTGATTTTGTAGCGTTCAAATGGTAAGGAAACACCGTGAATCGCTTCTTTATCCCCATAAAATACGCGCAAGTCCTCTGTCTCAACCGCAATCTCTTGCTTTTGGCGGTCGAACTCGCGGATATAGGTATCATCTAATGAATAGTTTTGCATGCTGACCTCCTAGCTAGCCGTCATCTTCTTGTACAGCTTGTTGCCGGCATAACGCGCCAACAGGTTGAATAACAATACCGCAATGATCAAGACTGCGGATGCCCCAGCCGACACAGCGGCCGCATCGGGCTGAATCCCTTCAGAGTTGATCTTCCAAATATGCACCGCCAATGTTTCAGCGGGTCGGAATGGGTTCAGGGGACTCGCGATGTTCATTGGGTTCCAATTGGTGAAGTCGAGTGCTGGTGCACTTTGACCGGCCGTATAGATCAGCGCAGCCGCTTCCCCAAACACACGACCAGCACCCAAAATGGTCCCGGTGATAATCCCAGGCAAAGCTTCGGGAATGACCACGTGTACGACCGTTTCCCACCGCGATAACCCTAACGCTAACCCCGCTTCACGCTGGGTGAAGTGAATCTGGCGTAAGGAGTCTTCCACGTTTCTGGTCAGCAGTGGCAGATTGAAAACGGTCAATGCTAGCGCCCCAGATAAAATTGAGAAGCCAAATTTGAACTGTAAAACAAAGACCAAGAAACCGAATAACCCAACCACAACGGAAGGCAACGAGCTCAGGATTTCGATTGACGTCCGAATCACATCGGTAATCCAGTTTTCTTCGCGTATTCTGAGAGATAAATACCGGCGCCAAGGGCCAGTGGAATGGAGATTAACATCGCTAAGATTAATAAATAAAAGGAATTGAACAGTTGAATTCCGATTCCGCCGCCCGCTTCAAAGGTACTAGCGGGTGAGGTCAGGAAATGCCAGGAGACATGTGGTAAGCCTTGAACCAGGATGTAGAGTAACAAACTGGCCAAAATACCTGTGATGATGACCGCGATGGTGTAGAGCACACCTGTCGCAACTTTATCAGCTTGTTTTGGCTGCATTACTTCAACTCTCCCTTCTTACCAATCCAACGAATCACAATGTTGAAGAATAATGACATCAGTAACAACAGTAATGCCAATGACCATAAGGCGTTGTTTTCAAGTGAACCCATAACGGTATTCCCAATCCCGCTGGTCAATACTGAGGTCAGCGTGGATGCCGGTGATACCAAATTCTTTGGCAACAGTGAGGCATTCCCGATCACCATCTGAACGGCCAATGCTTCACCGAAGGCCCGCGCCATCCCAAAGACAATCCCGGTCAAAATACCTGGTGTCGCAGCCCGTAAGACCACGCGCCAAATTGTCTGCCAGCGTGTTGCCCCGAGCGCCAGTGAGGCGGAGCGGTAATGCGATGGTACAGCCTTCAATGCATCCACGGACATGGATGTCACCGTTGGCAGAATCATGACAAACAGCACAAAGGTCCCGGATAAAATCCCAAACCCGGTCCCACCAAATGTTTGGCGTACCAGTGGCACAATCACGGATAACCCGATAAACCCATAAACCACAGAAGGAATCCCGACTAACAGTTCGATAACGGGCTGTAAGATTTTGGTCCCCCACTTAGGTGAGATTTCTGTCATGAAGATAGCCGCGCCCACCGCAAAAGGTGTCGCCACAATGGCGGATAAGAATGTGACCCCAAAGGAGCCTACAATCATCGGCAAGGCACCCACTTGTGGCTTACCAGCCGCATCTTTGACCGCGGGGCTCCACACGGAATGCGTGAGGAAATCCCAGAGGTTCACACCGTTACCAAAGAAGGTGGCAAGCCCTCGTGAGGCAACAAAGAAGAAGATGGCTAAGACGATAACCACAATCAACGTGATACAAAATAAACTGATTAACTTGCCTCGGCGCTCCAATTTAGCGGAACGTGAAGGCTTAAGCATTGATTCTCGAATCGGATCCATTGTCACCCCTCCTTTACTTGACCAATCGGCCCTTTGCATCACGCGTGACTTGCATACTTGTCATTGGGATGTAGCCCATTTTTTGACTAATTTTTCTTGTACCGAGTCAGATAACAGATAGGTCAAGAATTTCTTGGTCAACCCGGTTGGTTCGCCCTTGGTGTACATGTGCTCGTATGACCAAATTGGCCATGCATTCGTGGCCACGTGCGCATCCGTTGGTGTTACCCCATCCAGACTCAAGGCAGCGACGGTCTTGTCGACGTAAGAGAACGCCACGTACGAAATGGCGCCCGGTGTACTGCTGACAATCGAGCGCACCATCCCTGTCGAATCTTGTTCTTGGGCAGGTAATGGCTGCTGGCCATCTAAGACCCAACGCTCGAAAGTTGCCCGCGTCCCGGAGCCCTGCGCCCGGTTCACCACAACAATCGGCAGATCCTTACCACCCACTTGTTTCCAGTTGGTGATTTGACCGGTAAAAATCTTGCGCAGTTGCGCGATGGTCAGGTTCTTGACCCCGACTTTAGGATGGGTAATCGGTGTGATACCGACAACGGCCACCCGGTGGTCCACTAACTTGTTGGCTTTGATGCCAGGTTTTTCTTCCGCAAAGAGATCTGAATTCCCGATATCGACCGCGCCTTCTTGAATCTGGCTCAGTCCGGTACCGGAACCGCCACCCTGCACGTTGATGAAGACGCCCAAATGTTCGGTTTGATATTGTTCTGCGCCGGCTTCAACCAGTGGCTGCAACGCACTGGAACCCACCGCTGTAATCGACTCGCCTTGGCCGCTACCGCCCGCCGAACAAGCAGTGAGGCCGATCCCAATTAGCCCTAGCGCTAATAGCTTGAGTAGTTTTTCACACAAAAGCCCTCCATTTTCTACACTAACAATTACTCTAACAAATGACTGTAAAACTTTATGCCGCATTGTGTAAAAATAACGTAAAGGTCATTCGTTAGGGAGCGTGATCACAAACCGGGTACCCACACCCAGTTGACTGTTGACCTGAATCTTGCCATCGAGTTTTGCGACCAATTCAGCCACAATGGCGAGCCCCAAACCGGTACCGCCGTTGTTGCGGCTGCGCGCTTTATCGACGCGATAGAAACGTTCAAAGATACGCTGTTGCTCATCACTTTCAATCCCGATCCCATTATCCTGCACAACCAGTTCCACCTGTTGATTCGATTTTTGCGTCGCACTGATCAACACATTGCCGGCCTCGTGATTGTAAAAAATCGCGTTGGTCAACAGATTGCGGATGATTTGCGATAGGCGCATCTCATCGATTTGAAGGGTCAAATCCTCCGGAATCTCAGTCATCACATGCACTTGCTTTTGCGTGATCTGCTGTTGCAGGCTCGCCTCAACCGAAGCCACCAGCTTCGCCAGATGAACGGTTTGGACCGAATTATTTTGGCTATCGGCTTGGCTCAACGCCAGGATATCGGTGATGAGCTGACTCAGCCGTGTGCTCTCTTGATAGATAATCGTCAAGAACTGTTTGAGTGCATCGGGGTCGTCTTTTGCGCCCTGCAGCAGGTTTCGGCGAAGCCACTGATGGCCGTCACCGGCGTCTTCAATTCATGACTGACGTTGCCCACGAAGTCCAACTGCATCTGTTCCACTTGGCGCAGGTAGGTGACGTCATATAGAATCACCAGCACTTGGAAATGATCGGTGTGTGGATTGAGCACCACGCTGAGGCATCCACAGCCTTGTTGGTGCCAATTAAGGTGATTTCTTGATGATGCGTGCTCTGAGAACGGAAGGTATGTTCAATCATCCGGGCCAGTGCATAGGTTTTGATATCGTCCACGTAGCTGTGACGCGACTTGCTGATGGGATGCCCCACTAGCGTGCCCATCACCTCATTGCGCAACACCACTTCCCGATCGCTATCGATCAACATGACACCTAATGGCAAATGATCAATCAGACGATCAAAGCTGACTTGGCGCAGGCGTACTTTTTGCCGCAGATGTACCACTTCACTGCCTAAGCGATTGACCGCTTCGACCAGTGGATAGATCGGTGAACGTGGCGCCAAAATAACGGGTTCGGGTTGTTTTTGATGGCGAATTCGATTCAGATTTGCCACACTCTGGGCAATGAGCTCGGCCTCATGGCGGCGGTGCCGGTAATCGAGGCCGATGAGCACCACTGCCGTTGCCAAATAGAGGCTGAGTAGCGAAATCGCAGCTGGGGTTGCCAGCGTATCTTTGACCTGACTCACAGCAAGATATGTATTGCTTTGCTTTTGAAAATAAACCAGTTGAAGCTTGCCGCTCAAGCGCATGCTCTGCGTCAAGTGCTTGGGTTGGCCGGCACGCGTCAATGTCTCCTGCAACAGACGCTCATTGGTCGTATCAGCCGTCCCCGTCAGCGTCGTCACGGTCACATCGGGCAAGTTATCCACCTGATTGCGTTGATAGATATCTGCCACCATCTGAAGTGAACGCGCTTGTTCCTTCACAATCAGTGTTTCCATTCCCCACGCGAGGCAAAAAAGCCCGCTATCGCTAGCAGGCAAAGTGTTATCGTGCGCCGAATTGATGCTGTCATTGTGGCACCTCCATCTGATAACCAAACCCGCGAATCGTTTTGAGATAAACGGGGGTGTTTGGGATCCGTCTCAATCTTGTCACGCAGATGGCTGACCTGAATATCCACCATTCGCGTTTCTGCGGGATACTCAAAGCCCCAGATACCATTCAATAAGGCATCGCGACTCAGCGTTTTCCCGAGATGCTTAGCAAAGTAAACCAACAGCTCGAATTCCTTTGGCGTCAACTGCAGGCGTTGGCCGGCCTTTGTCGCCTTGAAATTCTGTTCGTCGATGGCCAAGTCGCCCACCACCAGTTGATCACCCGTATTGACCGGTGCGGGTTGACTCGCCGTCCGCCGCTCAATGGCTTTGATGCGCGCGATGATTTCACGTGGTGAGAATGGCTTGGTCACATAATCGTCTGCCCCAAGTTCCAGCCCCACAATTTTGTCGGTTTCATTGTCCTTGGCGGTCAAAATCATGATTGGTGTCTGAACGTGATCTTCACGCAACTTCTTGGTGACATCTAAGCCGCTCATACCGGGCAACATCAGATCCAAAATCATGAAGTCAAATGGTGTTTCCTTTGCGAGTTCATAGGCCGATAAGCCATCGGTTGCGGTGCTAACGGCGTAATTTTCCTGTTCGAGATTATATTTCAACAAAGTTAAGATTGCGGGTTCATCATCAACAATTAAAATCTGCTTCATGCTGTCTCCTCCGGGAATGTGATCATCCCCAATTCATGGGGAGCGCCTTCGAAAATGGCAGACTCGGTCAAGCGTAACTCACCGTTTAAGTCGGCCACTTTGAGGCGACAATAAGTTGGGCTGGTCTGAATGGCGGCATAGAGTGTGGCGTTGTCGTACACGGCAATATCATTGCACGTCACCACAAGCTCGCCCATCGCCAGGCCCATTTTGGCGGCCGGGGTATCCGGCACCACAGCTAACAATAACACACCAGCTTTAGTTTGGTGAAATTCAGCTTGCCCATATCGAGCAAATCTAACCCAATCCCAATCACGGTTAACGCGAGCACTAACCATCCCGTGTAAGGCTGAATCTGGGTCACACCGTAACTCAAGCCTGTGAGCACAAGCATCGCCAAACTCATCCCGTATAACAGATGAATGTGATGTTTGCGCGCTGGCTCAGGTAATTGATGCCGGACAACAAACGCGCTGCCCAACACCAGTGGCAAGAAGAGCAGACCGAAGCTCGTGTTGCCCACGCCAATGGTTGGCCACCAGCTCATCGCCGCAAACCAATGGCCTGGTACAGGCACAATCAGTGGCAACCAGTAGAACTGGGCGAATGAATACTGCGCGATAATCTTGCCCCGCCGCGTCTTCTTGATCATCGGTGAAGCGACCCGAACGTGAAAAATTTGTAGCAATAGTGCTGTCAGCAGCCACATTGCCGTCAATAATGCCGCAAGCTGCCACGTCCCCGCCGCCAGCATGGGAATGACGCTTAAGCCCAGCCATAACACGGAGAAGTGCCAGCGGCTGACCACCAGCCCTAACAAGCTAATCACGCCCAACGCCACTAATGTATTGGTGGGCAAGAACAGGGCAAGACTGACACTGATGATACTCAACAGGATGCTGCCCATGAGTCCGCCAACGATAAAGGGCGTAATCTCAATCGGTGAACGTGTAATCGCTGTTCGAAATTGCCGCCGTTCCCGCCGAATGCGGGCGTAAGCTTGCCACACAACGGCAACAATGCTCAACCCTGTACCTATACCGAACAACCACCACATACCAAATAGCCTCCAACTGTCATAATTTAAATTTAGTATAGCATGGATGAAGGTGTGAGCGGGAAGCCAGGTGTAAAAAAGCGCGCGGTTTTACGCGCAAAAACAAGCGCCTGTGACATATCCCCTTCGTGGGTGCCACAGACGCTTGCTTTTACGAACATGATTGACTAATCGTGTGCCAAAAGGTTGAGAACTCCGGTCAACAAGAAGTGGGCGAACTTGCACTCAGAGCCACAACTCCAACAAAAGACGCTGTGATCAAACTTCCTTGGAAGCTGTCACAGCGTCTTTTTCATCCACTATTTGAGATAGCGTCGCATGGAGCCCAATGCCCCTAGTGCACCGATCAAGACCCCAATAATGATTAATAACAAGGTTAACCACCCCATAAAGGGCCATGGGGCATACAAGGTGTAGCCACTATCGACCAACCCATGCTGAAGGCTGTGATAGGCCACGGGATAGCCAGCATTGACCAGAATTGCCGGGATAATCGCCCCCAGTAGCCCCGTAAAC
Organism: Lacticaseibacillus saniviri JCM 17471 = DSM 24301; assembly: GCF_001311785.1. GTDB lineage: Bacteria > Bacillota > Bacilli > Lactobacillales > Lactobacillaceae > Lacticaseibacillus > Lacticaseibacillus saniviri. The sequence goes on from NZ_BBBX01000013.1 coordinate 20,360, forward strand.
GCCCCTTCCATCAAGAAGGGCCAACGAATATAAGCGCTGGTTGCGCCCACCAGATGCATGATTTCAATCTCATTTTGGCGCGCGACAATGGTCAAGCGAATCGTGTTACTGATTAAGACGACGGCGACAAACAGAACCAAAATCATGATGCCTAAGCCGACGTTTTGCAACGTGCTCATCACCTTGAACATCCGCTTTGTCGTCTGGCCGCCATACGTGACATCACTGGTATGTGCCAGTTTTTTGGCACGCTTAGCAATTGTTGTGGTGGCCTGTGGTGTGTTGGCCTTCACCAAGAAAATATCGTTCAGTGGATTCTGATCGCCACTAAACATTTCCCATTGGCGGCCATAGCTGGCCACAATACTCTTCAATTCTTGATCCTTTGAGCGATAAGTCACTTGCTTAACGGCTGGCAGTGCCACCAGTTCGCGCTTGAGCGTTGCCCGCTTACTGCTACTGGTACCTGGCGCAATATACACGCGCACGGCCACGTCGCTTTCAACCTGTTCAGACAGGCGATTCACATTCAACAGCCCCGCCAAAAGCACCGAGACCAGAATCAGGGTAACCGTCACAGCGCTCACCGCAGCAACACTCATCCAACCATTGCGCCAAAGCGAATGCCAGGCATCAGTGATGTGTTGTTTCACTGTAGAGGCCCCCTTCCTGATCGCGTACGAGCTTACCGGCCACAATTTCCAACACGCGATGCGGATGTGAATTCACCAGATCGCGATCGTGTGTGGCCATCACCACCGTTGTGCCCTGCCGATTCACCTGTTCGAGTAACGTCAAAATCGCATCGGACGTCTCCGGATCAAGATTACCCGTGGGCTCGTCCGCTAACAATACCAGCGGCTGGTTCACAATGGCCCGCGCTAATGCGGCTCGTTGCTGTTCACCACCGGACAGTGCATCGGGAAATGCCTTGGCCTTGTCCGCGATACCGACCAGCTCTAAGACGCGCTGCACGCGATCTGGGATGTGCTTGGGTGGTGTCTTAATCACCTGAAGTGCAAAGGCCACATTCTCATAGATGGTAAGCCGCGGTAACAGCTTAAAGTCCTGGAACACCACCCCCAAATGCCGGCGCAGCTTGGGTACCTGGCGCGGTTTGAGTTTGGTCAGATCGGTATCATTCACCACCACCTGACCTGTTGTCGGGGGTAGTCGCGTGATAGAGCAACCTGATAAAGGTTGACTTACCAGCACCACTGGGGCCGACCAGATAGACAAACTCACCCGAATCGATATCCACATTGATATCGGTCAGTGCATTATCGTGATCGTTGTATTGCTTATTGACGTTGCTCAAATGAATCATGTCGGAACTTCCTTTTTGGTTTAGTCTGGATTACTCTGGGCGAGTTCCCACTGCAAGTAAGCATAAATGAACGGATTGAGATCGCCATCCATGACCGCTTGCCCGTTACCTGTTTCGTAATTGGAACGATGATCTTTGACCATGGTATAAGGATGGAACACATAGGACCGAATCTGGGAACCAAATGCAACGTCCATTTGATTACCCTTGATATCGGCCGCTTCCTTGGCCTTGGCCTCTTGTTCCCGCTGATAGAGCTTGGCCTTCAACATCGCCATCGCGGTATCTTTATTCTGGAATTGTGAGCGCTGCGCCTGGCTGGACACGACAATGCCCGTTGGAATATGCGTCAGACGCACGGCACTTGAGGTCTTATTGATATGTTGCCCACCAGCACCACTCGAACGGAACACATCCATTTTCACATCTTCGGGCCGCACTTCGATCTCAATCGATTGATCGAGTTCTGGCATCACATCCACCGATGCAAAAGACGTGTGGCGACGACCAGCAGCATCAAACGGCGAGATCCGCACCAGACGATGCACCCCGCGTTCGCTACGCAACATCCCATAGGCGTTTTCACCCGTAATCAATAAGGTGACACTCTTGATCCCAGCTTCATCACCTGCCTGATAATCGGCCATTTCAACGCTGTACCCATTTTGATCGGCCCAACGTTGATACATCCGCAAGAGCATCGATCCCCAGTCCTGCGATTCGGTACCACCCGCACCGGGGTGAATTTCAAGAATCGCATTGTTCTTGTCATATGGCTGGTTCAATAGCAATTGCAGCTCGTAATCCCGCAACTGTTGATCGAGGCGGGTAATACCGGTCTCGATTTCTTCTTGCAGGTCGGGATCCGCTTCTTCTTGCAGCAGTTCAAAGCTCACTTCCAGTTCCTCTAACGCATCTGCCATTGCCATAAAGTTATCGTGTTTAGTTTTTAATTGGTTGTTATCATCGATCACGCTTGGGCCGCGGCCTGATCATCCCAAAACCGGGTTCGGCCATCCGTCCTTCATTCTCGGCGATGCGTTCGTTCAGCGCATCGAGGTCAAAGTGACCCCCTAAATTGATTTATTTTGGTGCGCATTTGGTTCAGGTTGTTGCGAATTTCACTGATTTCCATAATGATTCTCCTTCTTAAATACTCTAGCCAAACACAAAGGGGATGCAGCCTCTGCCGCACCCCCTTTGCATTCTTGGTTGTTTCAGCGTTGTGCGGTTATGTCGCGCTTAACGCCGAATGTTTTGCCGAATTTCTGCCTTCATAAACAAACGGGTCACATCTTCGTCGATGTTAGCGATCATTTCTTCAAACATCCGGAAGCCTTCTTCTTGGTATTCAACCAAGGGGTTCATCTGGCCGTAACCACGTAACCCAATGGATTGACGCAATTGATCCATGGCATCGATATGATCGGTCCACATGGAGTCAACCACACGCAGAATAACAACCTTTTCAAATTCAAGCATTTGCGCATCGTCTGCCAATTGCTTCAACTTGGTCATGAAGTTTTCTTCTGCTAAGCCGTTCAAGAAGTCGATCAGTTCTTGCTGGGTCTTGTTTTCAAGATCAGATAGCTTAATCTTTTCTTCGCTGACCATATTAGTGGTGGCGTAGTCGTAGATAGCCTGCAAGTCCCAATCTTTTTGGTCGCCTTGGGTATGGGTTTGAACAATCCGAGTGACTGTCCGGTTGATCATTGCCATCAAGACAGGCTTCAAGTCCGTCTTTTCATTGATAACCTGTTGCCGTTGCTTATAGATCACTTCACGTTGTTCACGCATCACGTCATCGTATTGCAAGGTATTCTTACGGGTATCGTAGTTGTTCCCTTCAACCCGCTTTTGCGCGGATTCCACTTGACGAGAAACCATGCGACTCTGAATCACTTGATCATCATCGTCGACCTTCATGCGATCCAAGAATGCTTTGATCCGTTCTGAACCAAACCGCTTCATCAGGTCATCTTCCAGTGACAGGTAGAACTGGGTTGAACCAGGATCCCCTTGACGACCGGAACGGCCCCGAAGCTGGTTATCGATCCGCCGAGATTCGTGACGTTCTGTCCCGATAACAGCCAAACCGCCCAGTTCTTTGACACCAGGTCCAAGCTTGATATCGGTCCCACGACCAGCCATGTTGGTCGCAATCGTAACGGCCCCGCGTTGGCCGGCATTCATCACAATTTCAGCTTCCTTGAAGTGATTCTTCGCGTTTAAGACGGTGTGTGGAATCCCCTTTTGATCCAAGATGTGGCTCAAACGTTCACTGGATTCAATCGCAACGGTCCCGACCAAATTGGTTGACCCTTCTCGTGGCGTTCGCGGATGTCTTCGGCAACAGCTTCAAACTTCGCATCCAGACTTGGATAGAGCACATCGGGTGCATCCACACGCGCGATTGGCCGGTTGGTTGGAATCGACACAACGTTCATGTTGTAGATTTCACGGAATTCTTCTTCTTCGGTCTTGGCCGTCCCAGTCATCCCAGACAGCTTGTTGTACATCCGGAAGAAGTTTTGGTACGTGATGTTGGCCATGGTTTGGCTTTCATCTTCAATCTCGACGCCTTCCTTGGCTTCAATCGCTTGGTGCAAGCCATCAGAGAAGCGGCGACCTTCCATTGCCCGGCCGGTAAATTGATCAACAATCAACACCTTACCGTCCTGCACCATGTAATCAATATCGTTTAACATGATGTAGTTGGCCCGCAAGGCTTGATCCAAGTGATGGGTCAAGGCTGTGTTTTCGGTGTCATACAAGTTATCCAAACCAAAGTTTTCTTCCGCCTTACGAATCCCACTTTCAGTTAAGGAAATGGTCTTGGTTGGCCAATCAATCTTGTAGTCTTCCTCTTCTTTTAACTGCTTCACAAAACGGTCGGCCCGGATATACATCCCAGTCGACTTTTCAGCACCACCAGAGATGATCAATGGGGTCCGCGCTTCATCGATTAAGATGGAGTCAACTTCATCGACAATCGCATAGTTGAGTTCACGTTGAACCATTTGTTCCTTGTAAACCACCATGTTGTCACGCAGGTAGTCAAACCCGAGTTCACTGTTGGTTGAATACGTGATATCAGCCAAATAAGCCTCACGCTTTTCTTCACTGGACTTGGAGTTCAAGTTCAAGCCAACGCTCAAGCCTAACCAGTTATACAGTTCACCCATTTCGGTGGCGTCACGACTGGACAGGTATTCGTTAACTGTCACAACGTGCACCCCGTGGCCAGCCAGCGCGTTCAAATAAACGGGCATGGTTGCCGTCAAGGTTTTCCCTTCACCAGTCTTCATTTCGGCGATATTACCTTCATGCAAGGTGATCCCACCAATGATCTGCACGCGGAATGGGAAGAGCCCCAGCACACGCTTAGCACCTTCACGCGCAACGGCGAAGGCTTCAGGTAAAATATCATCCAAGGTTTCGCCATTTGCTAGGCGTTCCTTGAATGCGGGTGTCTTTGCTTGTAATTCTTCGTCGCTCAGTGCTGCGTATTCTTCTTCGTGGTCCATCACCTTATCAGCAATTTTGCCGATTCGATTGACTTCGCGTTGGTCATTTTCGACCCATTTTCGTAAAATATTTGCCATTTTTTAAAAGTTTCCTCTCCTGTCGTCAATTACACGAATAATTTCGGTGTCACCTGACAGTGTCCTTGATAGTTTATCATTTATCCTTCGAGAATTAAACTATTCACCTCAAAATTCGATTTATCCTCACCAAAACAACCCTTCTTCATTCTTACGAAATCAAAAGGGTTGTCGGCTTACTTATTCAATTAGTCAGCAGATGGTGATTATTCATCTGTTTCGATCAAACCGTAGCGACCATCACGGCGCTTGTAGACGATGCTAGTGCCGTTTGTGTCCGCATCTTCGAAGATAAAGAAGTTGTGGCCCAACATGTCCATCTGCAAGATGGCTTCTTGTGAATCCATTGGCTTGAGTGAAACCCGCTTGGTCCGAACCACATCGAGTGCAGTTGGATCATCGGAGACATCACTGTCAGCACCGGCATCCACAGCGGGAACGCTGAGATCGAATTGATCAAAGCCCTTCTCACGTGACTTACGGTTGATCTTGGTCTTGAACTTACGGATTTGACGTTCAAGCTTGTCGGTCACCAAATCAATACTTGCGTACAGATCGGGACTGGTTTCTTCTGCCCGTAAGGTGAGATATGGCATAGGGATAGTTACCTCGACTTTAGCGGTCTTATCTTGGTAAACTTTCAGATTGACGTGAGCGATGGCATCTGCTGAATCACCAAAGAACTTATTCAGCTTGCTAATCCGCTTCTCGACGTAATTCCGAATGGCCTCGGTAACCTCGATGTTTTCGCCACGAACGTTATATGTTAGCATAAAACTTCTCCCCTTTCGTCCGTATGAGTGACCTCATACGCCGGTTGGCCTCTATATAAAGCCCTTCCAACCTTGTAACTCTATTATAACCAACTGACCGCGATGAAACAATTAATAAACTGCGAATCTTTAACGAATTAACGAAAAAGATGTGATGGTTCCGTGAAAACCGGCATCACGTAAGGCAGCAGCGGCATGGTAAAGTGTTCGACCGGTGGTGTAGAGATCGTCCAACAAGCGCACATGATTGATACCCGCAAAATCGACGTCACCCTTCACCGTAAAACTCTGGGGTGTGGCCAACCGTTCACGGCGATTCTTGCTGGCTTGAGGGCGATCTGTCGCGTGTTTGACCAACCACTGTTGCAGCGGCAGATGGGCAAATAACCCTAATACGGGATCAAAACCGCGCCGCTGATAATGCGTTGCTTCACTCGTGATTGGCACCAGCACTTGATGCCGCGCAGGGTTTAAGTCAATCTCACTGATAAAGGCCGCATGCAGCTGATAATCACCTAACCCTTTGTATTGCTGAATAAAAGCCTTCATGGCGGTGTTATAGGTGAACAGTGCGCGATGATGTAGCAAAGGCTCCGTCTGTTGCCAGCGCACGCAATCTTGGCACAAGCCGGCACTGTGCGTCCGCAACCGGGACAAAAAGGCGGTTCGATCCGTTCAAATTGAGCCATGCATCGCTCGCATAACCGTGGTGGTGTGATGGTGAACCAGCGCAGCCAACGTTTGAGCGGTAAATTATTGCTGATTGGTTGGTGACACAATAAGCATTTCATGGCGTTGGCCTACGATTCATCTGATGAATCTGCCGGCGTGCTTGGTGAATGGCACTGGTGTAGTGCTTGGCGTAATAGATTACCGGATCATCCGGACTATCGGCACTACGCCCCGCTCGCCCCGCCATCTGTACCAAAGCACTGGTACTAAACAATGCTGCATCCGCCTGCCACACGATGACGGCACATCGCGCGATGGTCACACCCCGTTCCAGAATGGTGGTTGTCACAAGGACGGGGAAATCACCGGCCCGAAACGCGGCTACCTTTGGCTGACGTTCGGGGTCGTTGGCATGCACCGTCTGGCAATCAATCCCCTGCTGCTTGAACCACGTCTGCAGGGGCGCTAATTGTTCGATGTGCGGAACAAAGAAGAGCAACTGTCGCGTGATCAGCATTTTTCAATCATCTTGTAGTGAGCTCGAGTCGGTAGCCCCGTGCTAATCAGCTTGACCTGTGGTTTTGGCAACGGAAATTGATGAAAGCGGCGCGCCAAATAACTCACCGCTAGTTTTTGGTGCTGAACGGCCCGCAACATAGCGTTTGATGGCGTGGCGGTCAAATAGATAATCGGCCCCACGCTCGCCTGGTGCACCGCCCGATCGAGCATCGGGACCGTGGCGTACGGGAATGCGTCCACTTCATCGACAATCACCAGATCAAAAGCGTGATAAAAGCGCAGCAGTTGGTGGGTGGTCGCTAATACCAAGCTGCTCTCAATCACTTCATGCTGTCCACCATACAAGATGGCAATCGGCGTATTGACAAAGGCTTGTTGCAGACGTGGCGCAAGTTCCAGTATCACATCGACTCGCGGCGACACGATCGCAATCTGGGCTTGTTTTGCCAGGGCATGTGCCAGAAGCGGGAACAACATCTCGGTCTTACCAGCACCCGTCACCGCCCACAACAAGCGATCACGACGCTCATCGAAGGTCGCAATCAATTCTTGACTGACTCGGGCCTGGTCAGCCGTCAAGTCCCCTTGCCAGGTCAGTTGACCGTCACCGATGCGTTCTGTGCGCTTAGGGAAGCGAAACAACTCGGTGTGATCGGTCACGCGTCCAAGCGTCAAACATTCCTGACAATACCACGCACCACTGGGCAATCGATTCGCGCGCGTCATCACCGCCAAGCAGCGATTGCAGCGCTGATTTTGAATACCCGGCACGCGGGTTGCCTGTGTTACACTGGATGCTGGCAGTTGCCGCCAATCGACTTCATCTCGGGTTAATTGCTGGCCGGCACCTCTCATATTAATCACCTCACTCAAAAGGAGATTACGCAAATGACTTCAGACTATCGCACCATTGCCCATGATGGGGTCAATGAAATGATCATTAAAAATCTCGGTTCATCACGACGATGGCCCGCGTGCACACAACCGAAGAGGCAGAAGCACTGATTGCGCGGGTCAAAAAAGAACATTATAAAGCGAATCACAGCGTTTCTGCCTTTCAACTCGGTGATCATGACCAAGTTCAACGCGCCCACGACGACGGCGAACCCAGCGGCACAGCAGGCGCACCCATGCTGCAAGTCTTACAACAGATGCAGCTCAAAGACGTCGTTGCTGTCACCACACGTTATTTGGTGGCATTAAGCTCGGTGCTGGTGGGTTGATTCGCGCTTACGCTAACAGTGTCAGTGAAGCCGCTCACGCACTCGGTATCGTACGCTTGGCGGAACAAGTGGCCTGTCAGATCACCATCAGCTATGCGCAGCTGGGTAGCATTCAAAATTATTTAGCGGAACAGGACCTACAAGTAGATCATATCGATTATGCCGCGGATGTGACCGTTCATCTCTTCGTCGATACCAGCGCGGTTGATGCGTTCAGCGCTGCAATCATTGAGCGTTTCAATAATCAACTCACGCTCACCCGGGGAGACAAACGATTCCGCGAGATTCCCGTGACAGAATAAATGCACCATCAAAAAATCGTCATGCTAAGCCTATACAGGTTTAGCATGACGATTTTTTATGTCTCAGGATTATCTTTGGCAAGTTTCTTGACCACACTGCGAATCATATGTAGCAATGGTGCGCGCTTTGGTCCGAGCAAGCCGATTGATTCCACGAATAGCTCGAGGCCAAGGAGCAAGAAGATGGTCAGGAAGACATTCCCCCAGAACGTGCTCAATGGATACAGCAGTGAAATCATGGAGAAAATCAATGCGATCCCATAAATGACGAGCACAGTTTGCCGATGGGATAGTCCCATCTGCATCAAGCGATGGTGCAAATGATGCTTGTCCGCTTGCATGATGGGCTTGTTGTTTAACTTGCGCCGAATGATGGCGTAGGCCGTATCGGTGATTGGCACACCCAGAATCACTACGGGGATGACCAAGGCGACAAAGGTCACATTCTTTAAGCCCTGAAGCGACAGTACACTCAGCATGAAACCGATATACAGTGATCCGGTATCACCCAAGAATATTTTGGCCGGGTGGAAGTTGTGCGGCAGGAAGCCAATGAGGGCCGCTACCAACGTAAAAATCATGATGGGCGTTCCGACTTCAGACACCGTGAGGAAGAAGAACCCGATAATTCCCATCGTGAACAGCGCAATAATTGATACCCCAGTTGCCAAGCCATCCAGGCCATCGATCAGATTTAAGGCATTGGTAATCCCCAAAATCCAGATGATGGTAATCGGTAAGCTCAACCACCCCAATTCAAAATGGACAAAGGGCAGATTGACCTCGGTCATGCGGATACCAGCGAGGAAATACACAATCAAGGCCGCAATCGTTAGGCCAAACAGTTTTGTTTTGGGCTCAGTTCCTTGATGTCATCAATCATCCCGGTGATGATGATGACCGCTTCCGCTAGAAACAGTGAAAAGAGCATATGGGTGTTGAATTGGGGACGCAACAAGACAAATGTCGCAAAGGTGAAGGCCAAAAAGATGGCGAGTCCACCCATCGTTGGCATCGCCGTCTTGTTCACGCGGCGGGCGTTTGGTTTATCGACCGCCCCCAAGACGAAAGCCAGCTTGCGTACAAATGGCGTTATCCCCGCAGAGATGAGCATTGTCACAAACAAGCTGACAATGATATTAAACATTGGCATGTTGATAACCCTACTTTCATTAACTTTCTCCATTATACAAATGCACGCTTCAATTCTCAATCAAAGAAAGGGATGCATTGAATAAAAAAAGTTGTGACAAAATCGAAATTTTGCCACAACTTTTGGTTGTCATTAAAAATTGCTGGTTACTTTGCGTATTCAATTGCACGCATTTCGCGAATCACAGTGACCTTGATATGCCCAGGATATTGGAGTTCTTCTTCAATCTCGGAACGAATATCATGCGCCAAAATCACGGATTCATCATCACTGAGCGCTTCGGGTTTAACAACAACTCGAATCTCACGTCCGGCTTGGATCGCGAAACTGTGATCCACACCGGGATGATGATTGGCAATGCTTTCGAGCTTTTCAAGTCGATGCAAGTAATTCTCAAGTGATTCGGAGCGGGCGCCTGGCCGTGCTGCAGAAATTGCATCACTAGCCGCGACAAGTACCGCAATCACGCTTGTTGGTTCAACATCACCGTGGTGCGATGCAATTGTATTGACCACCACAGCTGGTTCTTTGTATTTCTTAGAGATCTCGACGCCGATCTCGACGTGCGAACCGTCGACTTCATGATCAAGCGCTTTCCCAATATCATGTAATAATCCCGCACGCTTTGCCAACGTGACATCTTCACCGAGTTCTGCCGCTAGCACACCGGCCAATTTGGCGACTTGAATCGAGTGATCCAAGACGTTTTGGCCGTAACTGGTTCTGAAGTGCAGACGACCCAAAATCTTGATTAAGTCAGGATGCATACTGTGAATCCCGACATCAAACAGGGCCTGCTCCCCAATCTCACGAATGCGACCGTCCATTTCCTTGCGCGCCTTGTCGACCATTTCTTCAATGCGTGCTGGATGAATTCGGCCATCTTGAATTAATTTTTCGAGTGCAATCCGCGCGATTTCGCGACGATTGGATCAAAACCGCTGAGCACAACCGCTTCCGGTGTGTCATCGATAATTAAGTCAATCCCTGTTAACGTTTCTAAGGTCCGGATATTACGGCCTTCACGACCAATAATGCGTCCCTTCATATCGTCATTAGGTAAGTTAACCACCGTCACTGTGGACTCAGCCACAATGTCGGATGCGCTACGTTGAATGGCATCCGCAATCAAGGAACGTGCCGTTTGGTCAGCCTTGGCTTTCGCCTCTGCTTCACTTTCTTTGATCAAGCTGGCTCGTTCGTGTGTCAATTCTGCCTTTGCAGTATCCAACACTTGCTTTTGCGCTTCTTCGTGGGTTAACTCAGCAATCCGTTCAAGTTCCGTTTGCTGCTTGGCAATTTCGGTAGTGATATCTCGTTCACGTTCATCTAATTGTTGCTGGCGTTCATTGAGGTTTGCTTCGCGATCTGAAACGCTCTGTTCTTTACGATCGAGCACTTCATCCCGATGATCCAAGGCTTCTTCGCGTTGCAATACCCGATGCTCGGACTGTTGAACTTCCGCCCGTCGTTCCTTTAACTCAGCCTCAACTTGGCCGCGATATTGATGGGTTTCGTCCTTCGCCTCGAGAACTGTTTCTTTTTTAACGTTGCCGCTTCTTTCTTAGCGGTCTCAATGATTCCCTCTGCAGTGTGACCCGCATTTTTCAAATCATTGGCGTAATGCCGCTTTTGAATCAAAGCGCCAATCAATAAGCCAACCGCTAACGCGATGATTGCTGCGGGGATTATTGAGACCAGTAATGCTGAACTCATCTTTTCACCTCCGCATCATCTAAGCGATTCATCATTTTTGATTAACCAATCTTCGATGCTATTTTATTATTACACTAATCGATTGTACTGGTTACGCCGCAGACTGTCAATATCCATCACAAGCATATCATGGGGCAATAAAAGGCTTCCAACTTACTCGATCACCTGATCCTGCTTGCTTTCTCCGTTGCCGATTAAAACAACACTTCAACGCAAAATGTCTTCCAGTTCAAAAAAAGAGACTGTACCAGACCCGATTGGATCAGCACAACCTCTTTTCACGTATTTTAACTCGCGCTTATTCTTCTTTTTCGCCGTCAAACAGTTCGGTTTCAGCAGCCTTAGCATCAGCAGGCTTTTCTGCCGCCTCAGCATCGTCACCTTCAACCGCACCGTCCATGCCATAAGCGGCACGAACCTTGGCCCGAATTTCGGTTTGAACTTCAGGATGTTCGACAAGGTAAGTCTTGGCATTCTCACGTCCTTGACCGATACGATCGTCTCCATAGCCATACCAAGAACCCGCCTTAGAGACAATGTCCTTTTCAACAGCCATGTCGATCAATTCACCGGTCTGTGAAATCCCTTGACCATACATGATATCGACTTCAGCCACTCGGAATGGTGGCGCAACCTTGTTCTTGACCACTTTGATCTTGGTCCGGTTACCAATCACATTGGTCCCGTCCTTAATCTGTTCAGCGCGCCGCACTTCTAAACGAACGGTCGCGTAGAACTTCAATGCACGGCCACCAGGTGTGGTTTCGGGGTTACCAAACATAATCCCAACCTTTTCACGAATCTGGTTGATAAACAACGCAATGGTCTTGGTCTTGTTGATTGAGCCCGAGAGCTTACGCAAAGCTTGTGACATCAAACGCGCTTGTAAGCCCACATGCGCGTCACCCATTTCGCCTTCGATTTCGGCACGTGGAACCAAGGCAGCCACGGAATCGACAACCACAATATCAACGGCACCAGATGAAACTAAGGCATCAGCGATTTCCAAGCCTTGTTCCCCTGTGTCAGGTTGTGACAGCAGTAATTCATCGATATTGACCCCTAATGCGGATGCATATTTGGGATCCATCGCGTTTTCAGCATCGATGTAAGCGGCTGTCCCGCCTTGTTTTTGAACTTCGGCTACCGCGTGCAACGCGATTGTCGTCTTACCAGAACTTTCAGGTCCATAGATTTCAACAATCCGGCCACGAGGGAATCCGCCTACCCCGAGCGCTTCATCGAGTGCCAGTGAGCCACTTGAGATCGTTGAGATCCGTGTATCGACCTTGTCACCCATGCGCATAATGGAACCTTTACCGAAGTTTTTTTCAATCTTCTTTAATGCGGAGTCTAATGCTGCTTTTCGTTCGTCTTGAGCCAAAACAAGCCCTCCTCTGTAATTATCATATATTTATGATACCTTTCTCAGCGGGGAATAGCAAGAAAAATCGAACAAACGTTCTGTGATTAATGTTTCTCTTTCAGTTGCTTCAGCAGATCAAACAATCCGGTCTTAACCGCACGATAGCGCACATCGTGGCGGCTACCTGGGAAGTGATAGAGCGTTGCAGTTGGTTCTTGATTGCGCATCGCGATACCAATCCACACGGTCCCAGCGGGCTGGCCTTCCAACTCATCGGGACCTGCCACGCCGGTGAAGCTAATGGCAATATCCGCATCCGTTTGTGTGAGTGCACCCGTCGCCATTTGTTTGGCCGTGGCCTCACTCACAATGCCTTGTTGCTCTAATGTCGCTTGATCGAGCTTCAAGAAACTTGCCTTAGTAGCTGGCGCATAGGTCACAAAGCCACCATCAAAGACAGCGGAGACGCCTGAAACATCGCCCAGCGTCGCCTGAAAAGCACCCGCGGTCAAACTTTCGGCCGCCGTCACATGTAATTGTTGTCGTTTCAACTCGTTGACAACCACATCGACTAACTCAGTGCTGTCACCGTAGCCATAGAAATATTGCCCGACCCGATGCATAATTTCGGCTTCCAGTGGGTCTAACAGCGCATTGGCTGCTGCCTCATCGCCCGCACTCGCTGTGATCCGCAGTGTCACTTCATAATCCTTGATGTAAGTCGCTAGGGTCGGATTCGTTTGATTATCAATGAGATCTTTGAGCTGTGTCACGAGTGCTGATTCACCGATACCAAAGAACCGCAACACACGGCTTTGGATGATCGCGTCACTGTGCAGCTGTGCGGCTAACCGTGGCACCAATTCATTTTGGACCATGGGCTCAAATTCCTTAGGTGGGCCAGGTAACAGAACAAATTGTGTGTTGTTGAACGTCGTCATGGCGCCGACCGCTAAGCCCACCGCATTCTTCAGCGGTTCAGCATCGAGTGGCAACATCGCCTGTACCCGATTGTTTGGTGTCAATTCTTTTTGCTGTTGTTCGCCCCATGCAATAAGTTTTTGAATCGCATCAAAATTCACGACGAGTGGCTTACCGATGTGCTGTGCCAGTGTTTGCTTGGTCAAATCATCCTCGGTTGGGCCAAGGCCACCGATCAAAATAACCAGGTCAGCGCGGTCTTCGGCCACACTAATCACCTTATCCAAGCGTTCACCATTATCTCCAACAACTTGTTGATAATGACTGGTAATGCCTAGCGCGGTCAATTGCTTGGCCATGTAGCTGGCATTCGTATTCACAATCTGACCCATCAAAATCTCGGTGCCTACTGCAATAATTTCTGCTTCCATTCTTCCACCCTCATCTCTAAGATTCGCAAACCGCCTTCAGTTTAGCACGAGTCTGCGTGAATTTCTTGTTCCAACTTTGATGCCACAAAATAGAGCTGAGACACGGTGTCTCGAGCTCTATGCTTGGTTAAAATGAATCTGAAAAGACGCTGCGGTTCTTGTAGAAATATTCCACGCCGGAGTAAATCGTGAAGAACACCGCGATATAAAACAGAATCAACGCCATTGGGATATGCAAAGCAGCAAATCCCGCATTGTTGATCATCAACAAGATAATCGCCAACATCTGCGTCGTTGTCTTAATCTTACCAGGCCATGCCGCAGCCAGCACTTCACCCTCATTAGAGAGTAATAAGCGCAGGCCAGTAACGGCAAGTTCACGCCACAAAATGACGGCCGTTGCCCATGCAGGCACTTGGCCCGCTGCTGTTAAGTAGATAAAGGCTGTCATTACCAACAACTTGTCCGCCAGTGGATCGGCAAACTTACCGAAGTTCGTGACCAAGTGATTGGCGCGCGCAATTTTGCCGTCCGCCAAATCCGTCAGTGATGCCACCACAAAATCAACATCGCGATAAACCAGCTCAGCGCGATCTTGGTTCCAAGAATCGTGATGCTGCCTGCTGGCCAATTCAGTGCGAGCATGAGGGTAAAAATCGGAATTAAAATAATCCGCCCCATGGTTAACTTATTGGGTAAATTCATCTCAGTGCCTCCTAGTTTGCGGCCGTGGCCGTAAAGGTGATTGTGCGCACGATGCTGTCGCCGCCTTGAAGATCGACATTCGCATCATTCAACTTGATGCTTGTGACAGGTGCGTTACCAGATTTGACTTCAAATGAGGTCACACCGTCCGCAATGGCGACCGTTTGTGGGGCACTCTCTGAAACAGAGCCCTGCCAAGTGGTTGTGCCATTGACAATCACAGAGATCCACGCGGTTGCACTCGTTGTTGACAAGGTTAACTTATTGCCGGTCTTAGGCAAGTTGGTTACCGTGACAGCTTGGGTTGCACCCGTTGCTGCCGCTGCCTTGACGCTCAACTTGTTCTTATCAGCTTTATCGCTGCTGCTTGAAGACTTACTTTCGGTCTTCTTGCTGCTTGCACTTGAGGTCTTCTTACTGCTTGAAGACTCACTTTGCTTAATGGAAACACTGGATGAATCAACTGGGATTGCTGGCTTGTTATTGGATTGTGATTGCCGAATCGTGATGACGTAAACGCCCGCAATGATTAATAAGGCAATCAGTGCAATCACGATTTGTGGTAAGTAGCGCTTAAAGAAGCTTGGCTTAGCCGCATCACCTGAACGACTCAAACGACTGTAGCTCTTTTCAGCTGGTTGCTCAGTCGCTTCAGGTTGCTGTTGCGGTGCGGGCACGTCTTCTTGAAACTCGTTCAATAAGGCGTCGCCATCTAAGCCAACCGTCTGTGCGTATTGTTTGATAAATGCTCTC
This sequence comes from Lacticaseibacillus saniviri JCM 17471 = DSM 24301, assembly GCF_001311785.1. Lineage (GTDB taxonomy): Bacteria > Bacillota > Bacilli > Lactobacillales > Lactobacillaceae > Lacticaseibacillus > Lacticaseibacillus saniviri. Next base: position 35,826 of record NZ_BBBX01000013.1, read on the forward strand.
ACATAAAAATCACCGGGAAGCGCATCAAAACGCCCCTCTTCAATCGCAATCAAATAGCGCTTTTGAATTTTTGTGATTTGTTGTAAGTCATCAATGGTATAGCCCTTTTCAGTACGGGCTTCCCGTAATTTTTGCCCAATCTCATCCATTTGTTTTCTTCACCTGCTAGCATAATATGTTCAATTTTCAGTATAACATGAATCAAAGAGCGGATAAATTAAGAATTACTATAATTACGCTAACCAACCGCCTGTGACGTACAGTGTTTGTCCCGTCAGATAACTCGCATCGACTTGCATTAACATGTTCACGTAGTAACTCACATCCGCTGGTTGGGCCAAGCGTGCGGCCGGAATCTCTTCCTTTACCGCAGCGAGTGTTTCCGGATCAAACATCGCATTCATCTGCGTGTCCACGGCCCCAGGTGCCACCACGTTAACCGTGATGCCCAGACTGGCAACTTCTTGCGCATAGGCGTGAACAAACGCCGATTGCGCGCCCTTGACGGTACTGTACCCGACTTCCATGGCGGAACCACTGGCACCGTATACGGAACCGATAAACACGATCCGACCGTGGCCACTGCGAGCCAGTGTGCGCTGCAGTGACGTCAGCAACAGCATAGGCGTCAGCAGATGCACCTGCATCAGCGCCTGTAACTCGGCTGCAGTTGAGTCCGCAAACAGGTGATAATACGTCTGGCCTTGCGCAAAACAACAGCATCAATACCCACTAATTGGGCAGCAAATGCTGTGGCCTCACTCGGCTGCGTGAAGTCATACGCCACCGTCACAAAATCCTGCTTGGGATAGTGCGTTGCCAGATCGCGCTGCAGCGCATCAACCTTAGTCTGGTTGTGTGTGTAATGCAGATAGAGTGACCAACCCGCTTTGGCCAATCGTTGCGCAATAGCGCCACCGATATCACCGGACGCGCCAAAAATCACCGCCATACTCATTATTCAGCCTCAGGCACAATGTGGAACACCGATACAGCATCCACATTGAAGAATTCAGCAGCACTCGCTCGCAAATCAGCCAAGGTGATGGCCTCGAGCTGACGCGGAAAGTCAAAGATGCTGGTTTCACTGAAGCTCTGCGCACTGAGTTGATTGCTGATACCTTCCAGTGAATTCAAGGATTGATAGTACTTCCCAATGGCTGCCCGCTTGAGTTGGTTGAAACGCGTTTCGTTCAATTCTGGCTGTTCGGCACCCTTGGCGATGACATCGATGACGGCATCTGAAAATACGCCGGCATCGGCCACGTCACCACTGATTGTCGCGAAGTTGTACGTATCGGCTGTGGTGAAATCAAAATCAAAGGAATCATCAACAATGCCCTGATTGTACCAATCCAGATACTGTGTCGAGGAATCGCCAAAGACCGCTTCAAGTAAGAGGCGAATCGTCAGGGATTGCTTCATGCCTTCAAATGTGTCAGCAATCGGTGTTAAGCCCTTAATTCCGACAATACTCTTGGGACGCGTAATCGGCATCTCCAACAAACGATATGGCAGGATGGTGGTCACATCGTAGTCGGGTTCAACTCCACGCGTGAACGGTTGATTCACCAACTGCTTCTTGGCTTGATTGCTGGCAACTAATTGCGCAATCGCCTCAGGGTCAACATTGCCGACCACCGTCAGCGTCATGTTGCTGGGCTGATAGAAGGTCTGATGCACTTGATACAGCATCTCCGGCGTGATTTTGGCAATCGATTCCTGTGTCCCGGCGACATCGATACGCACCGGATGCGTCGGATAGAGATTACCGATCATGCCAAGATACAGCCGCCAATTAGGATCATCTTGATACATCTGAATTTCTTGACCGATAATGCCCTTTTCCTTATCCACCGATTGTTGGGTGAAATAGGGATCCTGAACAAAATCCAACAAGATTGTCAGGTTCTCGGCGACAGCATCCGTTGTTGAAAACAGGTAGCTGGTCTTGGTTGTCCCCGTGAAGGCATTAGCACTCGCACCCGTTTGGCCGAACAGATCAAAGGCATCGTGATCCGCCTTTTCAAACAACTTGTGTTCCAAGAAGTGCGCAATGCCATCCGGTTGGGTGACAAATTGGGTCTCGCCCGCGGGCATAAATCGGGTGTCGATAGCGCCATAGTTGGCCGTCATCATCGCATAGGTCTTGTGATACTGTGGCTTGGGCACAATCAACAGCGTCAGCCCATTATCGAGCACTTGGCGGTAGAGCGATTCGCCAACGTCAGAATAATCAATCTTCTCCATTGTCTTGCCCTCCCGTGAGTAAATAGGTCGCTTCTAATGTCATTTGTGCGGCACTGGCTTGAATCATCGACTTGGTGACCTGGTTGACACCCGCCGTGAACGTCTCAAGGTCCATCGGTGCATTAGGCACCAATGCTTGATACAGCGCCTGATTGCTCAAGAAACGCGGATTGTCGTAGGCTGCCAAGCGATGGTTCAGCAGGCCATCCTTAATAATTTGAATTTGTTCGTCGGTGAAGTCACCGTCAATTAATTTTGGCGTTGCGCTTCAACCAGTTCGGTCACGCGCGCAACAGAATCCGCATCAATACCGGTTTGAACCAGCATAAAGTGACGCAGCGCATCTAATTGGGAACTCGCGTAATATGCCAGGCTCTCTTTTTCACGCACATTGGTGAAGAGCAGGGACAGCGGTGAGCCACCAAATAATGATTCCGTGACGATGGCCGCATAGTAAGCCGGGCCAAAGTCATCGATTGCCACATGGTAACCGAAGTTCAACTTGGCCTGATTGACGTTAGCTTGCACGGTTTCACTGCGTTGTTCGCCGATTTCGTGGTCATACGTGGCCAGTTGATTCAGCTCGGCCCGGGGTGTGAACGCGAATTGCTTGGCCAGACGAATCACGTCTGCCTCTTCAAACTGCCCTAACACTGTGATTTCGATTTGATCTTCTTGAATCATCTGTTCATAGTAAGTGGCCATTTGTTGCGCATCTAACGTCAACAGATCCTCGCGGCGACCAAAGCTTGGCGTTGCCTGATCGGGATCGGAGGCAAAGTAAAGCTGCTGCAGTCCTAACGCTGCTTGGGTCTGCCGATCATCATCAAGCGAAGCCAAATAATCAGCCAAATTCTCGCGTTCGCGCTCGAAAGTCGCTTGATCAAAGGCCCCTTCTCTAATATTTGGCCGCAGCAAAATCCGCGCCAAAAAGCCAAAACCGTCCGCCATCAACGTGGTATCACTGAAGCGATCTGCAATCAAATTCAGCGTTGCAGAAACGCGGTGCAGCCGGCCTTCCCGGGCCACGCCGATGCCAAAACTGGCACCGAACATGTTCTCGAGATGAGCCGATAACTGTGCTTGTGTGGGGTAATCTTGACTATTTGTCTCTAATAAGCTGGTTAACAGTGTCCGCTTAGTCACCGTTGCTTGTGCTAACGGAGCAACAAATTGGACGCTAATACGTGTTGTTTTAAACTGATTCGTTTGAATCAGATTCAGGTGAACACCTGAAGTTAATTCGATTCTCAAACGTTGTCGTCCTTTCAGGTTTAAATGACGAAGCCAAAATCGGCCGTCCTAGGTCGTTGTCTGTCACGAATACGCTCATCATACCAGACCAAACGCGCAATTGAAAAGTCAATCAGCAGGCTGGTTGGGGTCACCTGGAACGTGAGTCGCATACACTTTGCGTGGTTTACTGCCCTCACTCTTACCGATAATCCCATGATCTTCCAAATCATCGATCAAGCGTGCCGCGCGATTGTAACCAATACGGAAATGGCGCTGCAAAAGCGATGTCGACGCCTTTTGTTCTTGAATGACAAAGGCGACGGCATCTTCATAATACTCATCCTCAGAGCTACCATTCTCGCTCGTTTCAACTTGATCGCTGGGTTCCATTTCTTCTTCGTAGGCCGGTTCCACCTGCTTGGTGATCGCTTGAACGACCGCTTCAACATCCGCCGAATCGATATAGGCGCCTTGAATCCGGACAGGTTTGTTGGCATCAATCGGTTGATACAGCATATCACCGCGACCCAACAGCTTTTCAGCGCCGTTGGCATCAAGAATCGTCCGTGAATCAATCCCAGACGACACCGCAAATGCGATCCGTGATGGGATATTGGCCTTAATCAGCCCGGTAATGACATCCACACTTGGCCGCTGTGTCGCGATAATCACGTGAATCCCGGCAGCCCGGGCCATTTGGGCCAACCGCACAATCGCGGTTTCGACCTCGGCACCGGCGACCATCATCAAGTCACTCAATTCATCGACAATTACCACGATGTACGGCATCTTCGTGAGTGTTGGATCATCACTTTCGGCCACCTTCTTGTTGTATTCGGTCACATTCCGGACACCACCAGCGGCAAAACGCTCGTAGCGACTTTCCATTTCCCGAATCACATTGTTGAGGGCGCTCGGTGCCTTTTTGGCCTCGGTCACAACGGGCGTCAACAAGTGTGGCACCCCGTTATAGACGGAGAGTTCCACCTTCTTGGGGTCGATCAACATGAGCCGCACATCACTCGGCTTGGTCGTCATCAAAATACTGGTGATGATGACATTGATGACAACCGATTTCCCAGAACCAGTGGCCCCCGCAATCAACAGATGAGGCATCTTGGTCAAATCAAAGGTCACCACTTGGCCATTCAGATCTTTCCCTAAAGGAATCACTAATGGCTTGTCGGGGTGACTCGGGGTTGCGGCGAGCACTTCGCGGTAACCGACCATCGCGACTTGGCGGTTAGGCACTTCAATCCCGATTAAGGATTTGCCCGGAATAGGCGCTTCAATCCGGATATCTTTTGCTGCCATGGCGAGTGCCAAGTCATCCGCGAGGTTCACAATCTTGCTGACCTTCACCCCGATGGCGGGTTGAATCTCGTATTGCGTGATGGCCGGTCCCAAGGTGGCGGATTTAACCGTCACATCGACGCCAAAACTGCTGAACGTCTGACCCAGGATTTGGCGGTTGTGCTTGATAATATCGTATTCATCTTTTTGATCCACTGGCGGTGTTGGTGTCAGGAGATCGATATCTGGTAACTGATACGCATCGGCCTGTGGATCAGCCAAGCTTGGTATCGCTGTGGCTTTGTCATCTGCTTCTGGTTCTGGCTCGGTGGTGCGCTTCACCGGTGCTGGCGTCGAAGGTGTGTCCGGTTTAGCGGTATGAATCGTGAAGGCATCATCAGCGACAGTGTCTGCCGTATCAGGTGCGGACGCTTCCGGTTCCGGCATCACACTTGCCACAGGTTTTGGTTTCAATTTTGATTGTGTTTTTGGCTTAGGTTTGCGTTCCGGTTTAGGCAATGTGGCAAAACCATTGATCACACCTTGCCAACCGCGAACGAGGCCCTGCCCGCAGCGACCCAGAAACTGAAAGAGCTGTTGCGGTGAGACGTTGAAGAAGCAGAGCCCGCTGATCAAGATGCCAAGACTGGCTGCCAGGCGGGTGCCAATCGGTGCAATCAACGGCAGTAAAAAGCCGCTCAATACACCGCCCAGCATCCCACCACCAACACGGGTGCTGGTCGCCATGACCATGAAGTCATTTTGCAGCAGATGCCATGTGGCAATAACGTAGTGGCTGTGAATGTTTAATGTATCAAAGAGCTGCACACTCAACAGCGTCAGCACGCTGATAGCGAGCACCCCTGTTCCCACCAGGATACGGGTGGCAATCAGTGGCAGTTTGCCTGACATCAATAACCATAGGCCCAGGGCGCTGAAGCCCACTGTCGCCACCAAATAGAGGTCGCCGACAACCAACCGAAAAACATTGGCCAGGAAGACCCCCATGATGCCTAATTGAAATGTTGCGAGTAAGCCGACAACGAGGAAGGCGGCCCCAAGCCAATTGAGTGTATGATTGACCTTTTTAGCCGGGCGTTTGCGCGGTGTCGATTTACGAGCTGGTCGTTTACGTGTTGTTGCGCGGCGTTTTTTGTGCCATGAATCTTCCTCCCTTTGCGGATTCCATTATATCAGTCGTTGCACGCAAAAGCGATGTGGTTAGCGCTCAAATTTGCCCGTATGTAAACAAAATAAAGGTTGTGGCACCCCCTTGTGGGCGTCACAACCTCTATTTTATTGCGAATCACTCAGCTTCAAACCCCTGCGTATATCAGTTGACTAGTCAGCCGCTTTGAAATTCAGTGAAATGCCTTGATCTAAGGCAACAGCTGTCACCTGATAGGTCAACGTTTCAATGGTTTCAACCAAGGGCCGTGATAACTTGGCGAGATCTTCTTGGGCGATGTCTTTGGGTTCGCCAAAGAAATCGAGAATCTGAACCACACGAGAAATTTGGCCTGAAATTTGGAAGCCAGTATTTTCTGGCACCACGTTGAATGGCACCATGATTTCATACATATTGCCCGCTTTTAATTCATCCTTACGTTCAGGATCGTTGGGTTCAACTTGGCGCATTGCCACCTGAATATCCTGCTTGACTTCGGCATCCATGCCGACCAAGTCGTAATGAAACGCATTAACTACAATTGCAAACTTCTTTGTTTCCACTAACGCCACCTGCTTTCGCATTGTTTGTACACCTTTGAGCGTACCGCATTGCCGCTAAAAATGCCACTGCTACTGATTCTTCATCGCAGCTTTTAACGCAGCAGCTAATGGACTTTCGGCTTCTTCATCAGGCTTGCTGTAGCGATCGATCAGCTTGCGTTCTTCACGTTTGTTGACGCGCTTAGACTTGCCCTTAGCTTCCGTCATTGCTTCGGTGTTACCGCAGTTTAAGCACTTGAAGTAATCGCCCTTGGCACCTGTGAGAATCACCATCTTCTTGTGGCATTGTGAACAGCGGTGATTCGTCACCTTAGGATCGCGATAACGCTTGTAGTTGCAGCTTGGATTCGTGCAAATCAGAAGAACACCTTGCTTGGTCTGTTTCTCTTTCAAAAGTGAATCGCAGACCGGACAGTGTTTTTGTGTGAGGCTGTGATCTTGATAGGTTGCCGTGCTACGTTTGATTTCGGCCACTAAGGCCGTCGTCTCCTGCTTGATATCTTGCATGAAGGTTTGGCGCTTGAGCTGACCACTCTCAATTTGCTTGAGACTGGCTTCCCACTTGGCGGTCAAATCAGGCGTGACCAGACGTGAGTTCACCAGCTTGAGCAGTTGATTGCCCTTTGGCGTCATCAACAAATCGCGGCCCTGTTTGCGCATCAATTCGCTGCTCTGCAGTTTTTCGATGATGTCGGCGCGCGTTGCCGGTGTACCCAGCCCAAATTGATCCATCTTGCCCAGTAAGGTGGCTTCGTTCAATCGCGGCTTCGGTGTCGTCTTTTTGGCCGTCCGGTTGGCATGGCCTGTGAGCTTTTCGCCCACCTTGAGCGGCGTCACATCCGATTTCGCCACGTCCTTGAATCCCGGATCGACCACCGCGGTCTCCCTCAAGGTGAGTGACTGCTTCCCGGCGGTCAGTGTCACGGTATAAGTGGTGGCTTGATAAGCCGGCTTGAACAGATCCAAGAATCGATCGGCAATCAGGCGATAAATCCGTAACTCATCTTGATCCAGCTTGCTGGCATTTAACACCTGTTCGGTCGGAATCAAGCCGTAGTGATCACCCACCTTGGCATTGTTAAAGACATTATTAGCCGGTTGTTGACTGCTGAAGCTGCGTGCCTCTGGCCGGTATGGACTCATTGCGGCCAAACGTGCCGTCAGTGAACCCTTCAGATCCGTTGTCAGATACTTGGAATCCGTCCGCGGATAAGTGACCAATTTTTCACGTTCATACAGATTTTGCAGATAATTGAGTGTCTGCTTGGGTGAGTAACCAAACTTTTGGTTGGCTACCTGCTGCAGTTCATTCAAGTCGTATGGCAGTGGTGGCAATTCCTTGTGGGCTTTGGTCTTGATGGCCGTTACCGTCAATGACTGCTGATCCAGCTGACTCACCAGTGCTTGCGCGGCATCCGCTGAGAGTTTTTGATCGAGTTTGGCTTCACCGCGATCAGTGGCCACGCTCACCTGGTAGTAGGTTTCCGGTTTGAACGCATTGATCTGTTGTTCACGCTTCGCCACAAAGCCAACGTTGGCGTCTGCACCCGGCCCGCTGACAATGAGTCATCATACTTAATCGTCAGTGCCCGACTGACATTGAGACCAACCAACCAATCGGCTTCGGCCCGTGCCAGCGCCGCTTGATAGAGATCGTCATACTCCTTGGCAGGTTTGAGCTTGGCAAAGCCTTCACGAATCGCTTGATCCGTTTGCGATGAAATCCAGAGCCGTTTGATGGGTTTCTTGAACTGAAGGTAGTTGAAGATGTAGCGCGCCACGAGTTCCCCTTCACGCCCCGCATCAGTCGCAATCACTGCCATGTCGATATCGCTGCGTTTGGCCAGACTCTTGACCACCGCCAATTGGCTGCGCGTTTGCTTGAGTGGTGTTGTTTCCAAACGTTCGGGAATCATCGGCAGGGTCTCAAACGACCATTCTTTCCACTCCGGATGATACTGTTCCGGCATTTTGAGCGTCAGTAAGTGCCCCAGCGACCACGTCACCAGGTAGCCATTGCCCTCAAAATAACCATGATGTTTCTGTTTTGCGCCCAGCACCCGGGCGAGTTCCGCCCCGACGCTAGGTTTTTCAGCTAAGACGAGCTTCATGTTATGCCTCACTTTAATTTGTCATGTTCATAGGTATGATGGCGTTCCAAGCCAGCAAAATCTTGTTGTCGCAAAGCTTCATAGACGACCAAAGCAGCCGTATTTGAGAGATTGAGTGCGCGCACCTTGTCAGTCATTGGAATCCGCAGTGCTTTTTCTGGATTGGCCCGCATAAAGGGTTCTGGCAGGCCTGTGGTTTCCTTGCCGAATAAGAAGTAGTGATCGACGTCTGTTGCCGAAAGATCGCGGTCAGAATAGGTATCATCCGCAAACTTACTGATTAAGTAGAGATACTTTTGATCAGGCACGGTCGCCAGAAAATCATCGAGGCTGTCATGATAGACAACTTTGACAGCATCCCAGTAGTCGAGGCCGGCGCGCTTGAGGTGTTTGTCATCCACTTCAAACCCCAATGGCTTGATGAGGTGCAAATAGCTATCTGTCGCTGCCGCTGTCCGTGCGATGTTGCCGGTATTAGCGGGAATAAGTGGTTCAAATAAGACGATGTGATTAGTCATGAATTAGCCTCCAAATCAATATGAGTGTACAAAAAAAACGCATTGCTTCGGTGATATCACGGCGAAGCAATACGTTAGTTAAGATTCCTATCGCTAACTTTTATCACCGCAAGCAAATCTGATAAAAGTTAGAAATAAAAATTGCCTGCGAATAATATAACACCGGAAAACCCGAAAATCAAGCCTTTCTGTGAGAAGTTCACACAGTCTCTGGCAATGGATTGTGACAACCTGTTTACCCCAGTGAATCCACCGTGATAAGACTGACATCCACGGTGATTGCGGCCGGTGGATTGGCCAATAATTGCGTGCGGGCCTCAACGCTCGCCTGCCAGCTCAACGGTGTCATGGTGAGCACCGCCTCAAATACGCCGGCGTGAGCGCAAAGTCATACCGCACCCGCTGAATTTGGGCCTCCGGATAGCGCTGCTGCAGATGACTCATGACTTTGGCATTGCTATAGGTCGCCTTGTCACTGCCCGCATACAAGCCCTCGCGCAACTGCTTGAGGTAATCCGCGTTAGGAATCACCTTGAAGAGCCGGCCACCAGGTGCGACACGTTCAAACTCGGCATAAGCACCGGGTGAAAACAGATCGACAATAGTCGTAAAGCTCCCGGCCAGAAATGGCAAATGTGCCAGATCCGCCACACAGAAAAAGGCCGGACTGTTCAACGCCCCTGCCAAGTTGATCGCCGGTGCCGAGATGTCAAAGCCGATGGTGGTCGCACCACTTTCGGCCAATTTGACGGTTGGTGTTCCCTCCCCGCAACCGATATCCAGCACACGATCAGCCGCATTCAACTGAGGTTTGATTTCATCTAAGAACGGGTCAAACAACCCTGCATTCAACGCCGTGCGCCGCGCTGACAGCATGTTGGTACTGTATTCGGTTGCCACTGGGGCATTCAAAAAGTTCACTGTTCCCTTTTTAGCCAAATCGAATCGATGCTGATTGGCGCAGACCAGCGACAGCTCATCGCGAAGCAGTTCTGCCCCACATACCGGACACGCAAAGATGCCTGGATGGTCACTCACAAATTGTGCTTTTTCAAAAATTTTTCGCATCTTATCGCTCCAAGTCGTTTACAGCGAGCGGATTTGAAGTAGACTGGTAGTATTCCATATGAAAAAGGAGAACAACCATGCTCGCTGTTTATAAGTATGATGATACCGAGAAGCAATTGCGGAAACAAGCCCGAATTGAACCGGACGTGTGGATCAACGCAATTGACCCCACCCCAGATGAACTCGCCACGCTGCAAGCCAAGACCCATGTGCCTGAGGCTTTCCTGCTCTATGGCTTGGACGAAGATGAGAGTGCCCGGTTCGAATACGATGAAGATGCCGATGCGAGTCTCATTATTTTCGATAATCCGACCGTCACCCGTGACGATCACCGCAATTTTGCCTATGAAACCGACCCGCTTGCTATCATTCTGACCAAACGCGCCATTATTACCATCAACAAAACTGATGTCCCCTTGCTCACTCAATTCAGTGATAATCGTGTGTCACATTTCAATCCGCGGTTCCGGCAACGCGCTGCCTTGCAAATCATGTATCAAGTCACGGTGAGCTACCTGACTTACCTGCGTGAAATCAACAAGCATCGCATCCAGATTGAACGCCAATTGCAAAGAAATCTCAAAAACCAAGAACTGTTCGGCTTAATGGGGATTCAACGCAGTTTGGTGTACTTCATGATGAGCCTGCGGACCGATCGCAATGTGCTCGAAAACCTCAAGCGTGCCAATACCTTACACCTTGATGAGGATGATCTTGATTACCTCGATGACATCATGATTGAAAATCAACAAGGTATGGAAATGGCATCCATCAGTAATTCCATCATTAATGAGACCGCCGATACTTACTCCTCCGTCATTAACAATAATATGAACGGTGTCATGAAGATGCTGACCTCGTATTCAATTATTTTGACGGTACCCACACTGGTCTTCTCATTCTATGGGATGAACGTCAAACTCCCATTTGCCGGTGATACGTTCAGCTGGATTACCACTATCGGTATCTCGGCCCTCATTGCCATCGTGCTGGCGATTCAATTCTGGCACCGGAAACTCTTTTAAATCAGTTATCAATTCAGAGTCGCGAATAGAGCTTTCCAGCTCAAAAGCGGCTCTTTTTTTTGACCCTTTTCAAGCAAAACACGAACAATATAAAAAATTCAAAATAAAAGTTTGACATTATCGCTGATATTGCGTATATTGACTCTTGGTTCGAATGAATTATTGTTGATTTCAAATTAATGTTCGTCTTTTACGAGAGGATGGCCCACATGGAACTTTTTGATTACGAAGATATTCAGCTTATTCCTAACAAGTGTATTGTACGCAGCCGTAAAGAGGTCGATACCACGGTCACATTTGGTCCTCGGGACTTCAAATTACCCGTGGTTCCCGCTAACATGCAGACCATTATCGATGAACCACTCGCTGTTTGGTTGGCTGAGCACGATTATTTTACGTGATGCACCGATTCAATCCTGAACGGCGCCCAAGCATTTGTTGAAATGATGCAACAACGCAATCTGTTCGCGTCCATCTCTGTCGGGGTGAAGGATGAGGAATTCGACTTCATTGAAGCCCTCGCCGCAGCCAATCTGACGCCTGAATATATCACCATCGACATCGCCCATGGTCACGCTCAGATTGTGATTGATATGATTCACCACATCAAACATTATCTCCCTAACGCCTTTGTTATCGCTGGTAACGTCGGCACTCCCGAAGGCGTGCGGGAACTCGAAAACGCTGGTGCGGATGCCACCAAGGTTGGTATCGGCCCTGGTAAGGTCTGCATCACCAAGATTAAACCGGTTTTGGGACTGGTGGCTGGCAGCTGGCCGCCCTGCGCTGGTGTGCAAAAGCCGCTCGCAAGCCGATTATCACCGATGGCGGCATTCGCACCCACGGCGACATCGCCAAGTCGATTCGCTTTGGCGCCACCATGTGCATGATTGGTTCCCTCTTTGCTGGACACGAAGAAACCCCTGGGAAGAAAGTGGACGTCGATGGCGTTCGCTACCAAGAATATTTCGGCTCCGCTTCTGAATATCAAAAGGGCGCACATCGCAATGTCGAAGGCAAAAAATGTTGATGCCTGTTAAGGGTCACATCGAGGACACCCTTGTCGAAATGCAAGAAGATCTGCAGTCTGCCATCTCTTATGCGGGCGGCAAAGACCTGGGCGCATTGACCAAAGTGGACTATGTCATCGTTAAGAATTCGATTTTCAATGGCGATGCTATCTAGCACTTACAAAAATAAGTTTTATTGTATCCGTTTGTTTTGTGCTAATCTTATTGAGACTTTTATTGAGGTACGAATGGTTCGTTGAATACAGATTCTCATTAATTTTGGCACAAAAAGGAGCGAATACTTTGGCAAAGAAATCCAAGATCGAAAAAGCAAAGAAGATTCAAGCAACTGTTGATAAGTACGCTGATTTGCGGGCACAGTATAAGGCAGAAAAGAACTATGCTGCTTTACAAACACTACCTCGTAACGCATCCCCTGTTCGGGTGCACAATCGCGACGCAATCGATGGCCGCCCACACGCTTACATGCGCAAGTTCAAGATGTCACGGCTTAACTTCCGTGATCTCGCTCACAAGGGTCAAATTCCTGGTGTGCGTAAGGCTTCTTGGTAAGCAAAATATTACAAAAAGAGGTTGGGACACATGTCCCAACCTCTTTTTGTACTTTCCGAACAATATAGACTAATCGCGTGCCAAAAGGCTGAGAATTCCGGTTAACAAAGAAGTGTGCGAACTCGCGCTTAGCAACTGAGCAACAGCATAGGTTCGTTTAATTGGCGATTTGTGCCAATAACGAACTACGCTGGGCGCAAGTTGTTGCGAGTTCAAACACGTTAATGAATTGATTCAAATTCTAAATTCGGAATTTATCATCAATTCCTGTTAATCCTCATTCTCAAAAAACCTTTTCTCACAGCTTCTTCCTACGATCAATCGTAGTAAACGATGGTATCGCCCTCATGAATCTCAGGCATGACACTTGGCGTCAGATACAAAGCACTTTCCAACCGATCGACATCTGGTGCCGCTTGGAACAGCAATGCCACATGCCCGATTGTTGTAAAGTTTTGATCCGCGAGCTTGCCAACATGCGTGATCGTATAGGTCTGATCATTAATCGTGATCGTTTGATCTGCTTTAAATTTGAAGCCGCTCAGCTGATCGCGTTGTTCAAAACGTTGGATTACCGTCACTGTTTTGAGTGCATCCGTTGCGCTCTCATCAAACAAAATCAGCATTTTATCGTCTGGATTCAGTGCGTCTGGCCCAATTTCTGTAATCGTTGCGGTAAGATTCATTAGTCGTCCATCCTTTCGTTAATAACTTCATTCTAACACGAATTGGCGGCTTTCGAATCCGCTTTCTCGTGTTATACTGAATTTTGTGAAAGGGGTTTTCAACTCATGAAAGAAACAGTTCTCTTAGGCGGCTATACCCGTCGCGAAGGTAAAGGCATTTATCGCGCCACACTCGATACCGAGGCGGCAACGCTCAGCACACCCGAGGCATTTATCACCACGCTCGGCAGTCCTACCTACCTCGCCGTATCCAAGGCCAATGCGCTCTATGCGATTGATGGCGTCGATAAAACCGGTGGTCTGGCCAGCTTTGATTTGGCCACCACACCAGCTACATTGTTAAACACGGTGCTTGAACCCGGCAGTTCCCCCGCTCATGTCAGCATCGATGAAGCACGGCAACTCGTATTTGCCAGCAACTATCATGAAGGCCGCATCAATGTCTATCGCATCAACGCGGATAAGAGTCTCACGGCAGCGGACAGCGTGACTCACGATGGCAAGGGCCCACGTCCTGAACAAGAAGCGTCTCACGTCCACTTTGCTGACCTCACGCCGGATGGTCGCTTAGCCGTTGTTGACCTGGGTAACGACACCGTCACCGTCTATGATGTCAGTGACACCGGTAAGCTCACGCTCGTCAGCACACTGGTGGTACCAGAAGGCTATGGACCACGCCACTTGGCCTTTAATCACGGTCACAACATCGCCTACCTGTTAGGTGAATTGTCCAGCCAAGTCAGCGTTTTGACGTATGATCAGGCAACGGGTGCGTTCACCCTGGGCGAGACTCTGCCGACGATTCCTGCCGACTGGACCGCTCACAATGGCGCGGCTGCCATTCGCCTGACACAAGATAACAAGTTCCTCTATGTCAGCAATCGTGGTCACAACAGTATCACCGTCTATGCGGTAAGTGACGATGGCATGCATCTGACACAGATTCAACAGATCAGCACGGAAGGCGATTTTCCACGCGACTTCAATCTCGACCCGACAGAAGCTTTCGTCTTAGCGGTGAACCAAAACAGCGACAACGGCACACTCTATCGCCGCGACGCTCAAACTGGATTGTTGACAATGATTCAAAAGGATATCGTGACCCCAGAATCAACGGATGTCACCTTTCTTTAATCACTAACTACTGAGAAGAGAAGTCGCGCGCATCGCGGCTTCTTTTTTCATGCAATCAACATTGACTTCTACATTTTCTTCAAAGATTAGTCATTCTAGTGGCAGAATCGTGTTTTGACGGTATACTAATAACATTGATTAAATTTCAATGATTGACTTTAAGGAGGAGAAAGTGTGTTAGACATTATTAAGGCCATTGTGATCGGGATTGTTGAAGGGCTCACGGAATTCCTGCCCATCAGCTCGACCGGTCATATCGACTTGGTCAACAGCGTCATCAAGTTGGACCAGTCAAAAGAATTCGTTGCGATGTTTGAGTATGTGATTCAATTTGGGGCAATTCTCGCCGTGATCTTCTTGTACTTCAATCGGCTGAACCCACTGTCACCTAGCAAAACCAAACAGGAGCAACACGATATTTGGCAATTATGGTTCAAGGTGATTGTCGCCGTCATTCCATCCGTCGTCATCGGGTTACCACTGAACACTGGATGGATGAACACCTTCACACCCCATTGGTTGTCGCAACAACCTTAATTATCTATGGGATTCTGTTCATCGTGATTGAGAACTACTTCAAGAACCGCCCCGCCAAGTTCAGTAGCTTGAACGACCTCACCTACCAGATGGCATTGATGATTGGGATTTTCCAAGTGCTTTCCATTGTGCCTGGTACCAGTCGTTCCGGTGCCACCATTCTGGGGGCCATCATCTTGGGCACCTCACGCTATGTGGCAACTGAATTCTCATTCTTCATGGCGATTCCGACCATGGTTGGGGTATCGATTTTGAAAATCGGAAAGTTCCTGCTCCAGGGTGGCACATTTGGAGGCGAACAATGGGCCATCCTGTTAACCGGGTCCGTTGTCTCCTTCATCGTTGCCTGGATTTCAATCAAGTGGCTGCTGAAATTCGTTCAAACGCATGATTTCAAGCCATTTGGTTGGTACCGGATTATTCTCGGGATTATCGTGATTGCTGTTATGATCTTCTAGAAAGGAGTCTTTTCATGTTAAAAGAAATTGCTGTTGAAAACTTCACCCTCATTCCTCAAGCTGTTGCGGCAGGTGTCAATCGCATTGAACTGAATGACAACTTAGCTGTTGGGGGCACAACCGTCTCAAAGGGTGTACTTGCTGAAGCGACCCGTTACGCCCATGAACACCAAATCAGTGTTGTGGCCATGATTCGTCCTCGCGGCGGTGATTTTGTCTACAATGACTTGGAGCTCAAAATGATGGAAGCTGATCTCTTTGAAGCACAGGCACAAGGCGTTGATGCGGTTGCCTTTGGTGCTTTGACGGCAGACGGCCAAATCGACGAAGAAGCAATGGAAAATCTGATTGCGGCGAGTGCCGGTATGGATGTTGTCTTCCACATGGCGTTTGATGCCATTCCTGAAGCGGATCAAGGCGCTGCCTTAACCTGGTTGGCAGACCACGATGTCGAACGTGTCTTGACGCACGGTGGCTCACTCGACACACCGATTACAGCAACCTTGCCACATCTCAAAGAGATTATTGCTGCTGCCCCTGCTTCACTCACCATTTTGCCTGGTGGCGGCATCACCTATGAGAACGCGGATGCGATTGCCAATGAACTCGGCGTGCCAGCACTCCACGGCACCAAGATTGTGGACCTCAAAAACTAAAAAGTAACAAAAGAAGAAGCGTCCGCGACACCCGAAGTGGCATGTCATGGACGCTTCTTTTTGTTTAATGTGATTCCACTAGGCCGACCCGCGTGAGGCCCGCCTGCATATCTGCTGGCAGTGGTGCCGTGAGATCAATGGTGCGATTCAGATACGGATGATAGAAATTGAGATGCGCGCAGTGCAGCGCTTGGCGCGCCATCAGCATCTCACCACCGTAGAGGTCATCGCCAATCAGCGGATGGCCAATGGCGGAAAAATGCACCCGAATCTGGTGCGTTCTCCCGGTGTGCAGCGTTACCTCCGCCAAGGCGTAAGCTGAATTTTGTTGCAACAAGCGATACTCGGTGGTCGATTGTTTGCCCGTGGGCACGACCGCCCGCTTCATATAGAATTCCTGACTGCGACCAATGCGCAGTATCAACCAGCCGTGTGACGGCAGTGGCTGGTGCAATGGAATCAGGGCCTGGTAATTCTTGATGAAGCGACTGCTGTGCAACTGGCGATCCACCAGACTGTGGGCAAAACCGTGCTTGGCAAACAGCATCAAGCCACTGGTATCGCGATCAAGCCGCGTCACCACGTGAATCGCCGTGCTCTCGGCGTGACTGCTGATCAAGTATGCTTTAACACGATTAGCCATGCTGTCATCGCCCTTAGCAGCGTCTGGAATTGATGCGACACCGGCGGGTTTATTGACCACCAAATAATGCGCATCTTCATAAATAATATCGATGGGTGCCGCAAATGGCTTCACAGTGTCCACTGGAATTTCCGGTGCCAACTGTAACAAGATACGGTCCTTCGCATGCAGCAAGTAGTCCGTGTTGCGTTGCCGATGATTCACATACACCGCGCCACCGTGAAACTTGAGTTTAATCAATTGTGATTGCGAAAACCCCTGTTGCCGCAAAAAGTTTTGCAGCTTCAAGGGGTTTCCGGTATAGGTCCATTTAAAATACATTACTTTTTAACACCGATGAAGGCATCCTCCACGCGATCCCAGAAATGCATGTGACGATAGCGCGCAAAGTGAATCCGTTCTGAGGCAATGCGGAATTTCATCTCAACAATCGGTGGTGTTGTGGTTGAGAACTGGTCCACTGTCATCACAAAATCTTGACCGCTCGCTGGTCGGAAGGTCACCCATTCATCGGGTGCGATAATGACCGGTGCAGAGAGCGTCCGGAACACACGATTATTGATCGATGCGATTTCAGTGACTTGCAGTGCATCGAGTCGTGGATGCATCACTGCCCCACCGATTGACTTGCTATAAGCCGTTGACCCGGTTGGCGTTGAGACACACAGTCCATCACCACGGAAACTTTCAAAGAAGTTTTGTTTGATATACACATCCGTTCGCATGGTGCCATTCATCCGCTTCAATGTCGCTTCGTTGAGCGCGAGGAAATGTGCCGTCGTCGAGTCGTCATAAGTCAGGCTGACATCGAGTAAGGGATAACTCACACTTTGACCCGAATCTTGCTTCAATGCATCGACTAAGTCATCGAGTTCAAAGTCGCGCCAATCGGTGTAAAACCCTAAGTGACCCGTATGGACACCGATAAACCGCACATGACTCAAACTGTCCGCATAGCGATGAAACGCAGATAGCAGCGTCCCATCCCCACCGACTGTGACGACCACATCGGGATGCTTATCATCGAGCACGAATCCCGCTTGTTCCAGCTTCTTGGTCAAAACACCAGCTGTTGTAATTGATTTTTCACCTGAATTATTGAATACCGTTATCCGCATGATTACCATCCTTATCATCGGTTGTCATCGGAGGCAAATTTTGCCCCTTGCCATAGGAAAAGAGTTGTTGTGCTTCTTGGATTTCTTCGCGAATCTCTGACATTTCCGTATCTAACATGAATGAGGCTTCCGCAGCCCGCTTCAATCGTGCTTTCAATTCGTCAGGAAATTCACCTTGATATTTGTAGTTTAATGAATGTTCAATTGTGGCCCAGAAATTCATCGACATGGTGCGAATTTGGATTTCTGCCAGCAATTTCTTTTCACCGTGTACCAGTTGAACCGGATATTCGATCACAACATGATACGAGCGATAGCCGGAAGGTTTGACGTTGGTCACGTAATCACGTTCCTCAATCACCTTCATGTCGGTGCGTTGATGCAAGAGTTCAACCACCTGATAGATGTCTTCCACAAACTGGCATTGAATGCGGAGACCGGCAATATCTTGCATGTCTTGTTCCAATAGTTCGTCTGTGATGTAGCGCCGCGACTGCTTCTCGATAATTGAATCGATTGGCTTGACCCGCCCCGTCACAAACTCGATTGGGGTGTGTTCGTTGGCTTGCTGGAATTGCTTGCGCATGCCACGAAACTTGATCTTCAGCTCGTCAACCGCTTGTGTGTAAGGCATTAAGAATGTATCCCAATTTCTTTCCATGATGCGACCTACTTTCCACCAAAATATTAGCCAGATATATTCTACCATAGTTCAATCTTTTCGCTTAATATCTTATTGGTGTGTTAGACTGTTCGCGGAGGCGATGACCATGACAATTACACCGGAAACCGAACTCAAACGATCACTGACAAAGCCCCAATTCAAGCGATTTTGGCGGCTTATCCATTCGCACCACAATTCAAACAAACCAACACTTATTTTGACACCCCACATCAGGAGTTGCGACAACATGAGATGGGATTGCGTATTCGCCAATTCGACACCTATGCCGAACAAACACTAAAGACGCCAAATCCCGATCACCAAGGACTGATTGAAAACACCGACCCCCTGACAACAGCCGCGGCTGAAGCGGCTCTACAAGCTGGCCATATCGTCAGTGGTGGCATCGTTAGTGAAGTGCTAACCAAATTTGGTATAGAAGATAAAACACTTGTACCATTTGCGAAAGCAACGACCTATCGGCAGCTCGCAACATTACCAACCGGTGTTATCACGCTCGATGAAACGCACTACCCGGACAGTTTCATCGACTATGATTTGGAAATTGAATATGAAAATTTACATTCCGCAACTGAGCTCATGGCCCAATTAACTGACCAATTTCAGCTTTCCACAGCACCGCTCGCAAATAAGGTCGCTCGAGCTGCTAAACACGTGATAAAATCACAAGCATAATTGATTGCTAAATGTTCGAAATCTGTTACAGTAATGTTCGGAACTAATTTACTAGTCTTAATCGTCGTATTGGAGGAAACATTGTGTTAGAAATCTTTGTTTTGTCAATCCAATTGGGAACATCTGTCTCGAGGTCGAAAAAAACCTCCTTGCTTTAGCTGGTGAGCAATCTCGGCCTGTACAGATTAAGTTTGTACCGACGTAAATTTCACAATCATTACTGATTATATGAAAGCTCACGCGATGGACCCAAAGGATCTAGAACTGCGTAATCACTTATTCAATCTCGCTTATAATATCATCTTAGACTACAAGGCCGCCCAATTTCAGGGGAACTTGAAGGCCCGCAAACTTCTGATGGCGCTCCAACGCGCGTTTAATGAAGACCAGCGTTACGATCGGGCTATGGTGGCTGAACTACTGGCCACCTACCACATCGATCAAGAGATGTTCGATGAAGATCGGACAGACGCCGCACTGCGAGACGCCTTTAGCCACGATCAACAATTGGCTTCTGAGATGCATATTACCAACACACCGTCAGCCGTATTTATGGATACCGATCAGCCTGAAACGGACGCTGCGATTTTATTGGAGAATGTCACGGACCATCATGTCTTTGCTAACATTTGCCATGAGCTTGTCACCCGTCCTGCCGCGTTTTACGGCTCGGCTGAACTAGGCAGCCTAAACGGCACCGATTTACACGTGCTCTAAAAAAGACAGACTCTCGGGTCTGTCTTTTTTGTTGCTCAAATATTAGGTTGCGCTGGTGATACCCGCTGTTCGAGCACGCGTTGCATCGCCAGAAAATCATCGAACTGCTGCAACTTGCGTTCCGAATCAGGATACCATTGTGGTGTTTGCAGCCAGTGCCACCCCTGCTCATCTTCTTCAAGCAAATGTAGTCGCGTCAAAACTGTCAGCCAGCGTTTCATCACGGGCGGTTCACTGGGCCACGCTAGTAATGGTGTCTTCGAGTTACCCAATGCGCGCTGCCAGAATGTATGATTGGCTTCTCTCGTCACCGGCGAATGCTGAAACCTGAGCAACCACCACGTGCGTAATTGCCACTCAGGCACAACCAGTCCCGGTAACCCGGTGAGTTGCAATTGAACAACCCATGGCACACCCGCTAAGTTTATCCCTTTGCGATAACTCGCCTCTTGCAGTGCACGCAATTGTGGTTGCCGATAATAAAGCTGACGCGCCAATTGTAGTTGTGCCTGTTTTGGCGAATGCGCTGAAGGCCGCAAGTATTGGCGGTAGTGGTGACCATACTGCGTGATTAACCAGCCACTGGGTTGCCACTGCCATCGATCCAGCCGCTGTCGAGTCATGTCTAGAAACCAGAGTGTCAGCTCTTGCGTCAAGAATTTTGTTGCTTAGCCTGATAGCGCGGCGCAAAATACCGGGAACCCAATATCCAAATCACCGGCAATCCCAACTGCGTGTAGCCATCTGTCCGTGCCTTCAGTTGTGGCACTGAGATCGGACTGCACTGAAACTCAATGACCAACTTGTGGCCGGATTTCTGGATGATCAGATCGGCACGTTGTTTGATTGTCGGCAGGTATACTTCAAGTTCGACTGACCATCCCAGGTAAGTGTAAAAGTCATAGAGCCACTGCTTACCTGTCAAATGTTGATGGCTTTCCGGTTCGCTCGCTGAACAGGTACCGGCAATATGGGCAAAGTGCGCCGGGTTTTGTTTGCCATTGCGCACCCGCACCGGTTGCTCACACGCAGGGCAAAAGAAGCGTTCCTGACTGAGGGTCGCCGCTTGTTCATGCGTCTGTAGCCAGACCCGTTCATGCGCTTGATTCAATGCAATAAACATCGTGTGCCACCTCCTAGGGATTACATTCGCGAATCACCCGGGAAATGTCACGTCTCACCGCAATCAAAAGCGCCTGTGACATAACCCCTTCTGGGATGCCACAGGCGCTTGCTTGTATGAACAATCTTGACTACTTATGTGCCAAAAGGCTGAGAGTACCGTCTAACTGAGCCCTTTTGTCACAACTTTAATGACGCTTATTTTTGTTGGTGATTAGCCAGATAGTTATCCTTGTGGAACCAGGCCACACCACGATCAAATACGGAAACGCCATCGTTGGCAAAATACAGCAGGTAAGTGAAGAACAAGGTCAGATTCGCATCGCCTTGCGCCGCAGTCACACCCCAGAGGACCATCGACATCACGCTTTGAACAATCCAGAAATAATACTGATCGGAGAAACGCAAGGTGGCCAACAATGAGCCGGTAATACCAATGGTCCCAGCGAGTGCATCAATCACTGGCCGTGGACTGATAAACAGATGGGTATCCATGAGATATAACAGACCAAAGATGATGACGAAGAAGACTGCTGTGAAGCCCCAGCCCCGTACGCCTTGATCCTTCAGATGGCGGACGCGTTGGCCCACGTTTTGGCCCAACTCGGCATGACCAACACTGGAATATCGAGTAACACAATGTAGCTCAACTGAAGCACGACGTCAGCGAAATTTTTCGACTTGGTGGCAACAATAATATAAATAATGGCACTAATTAAGCCAAAAACACCGTTGAGTGGTCGCACGTTCGTAATGGAAATCGTGGTGGTGAACCCTAAAATCCCCGCAAGCATGGGCAGAATTGTCCACAGGTGAATCGGGCCCACAATGGTTGTCCCAATAATCATCCCAATCCCAAACATCAATAAGAGATAACTCGAAAAGGTCCATCCTTTCATCTGTTCCACATACCAACGTGGATTGAATACACTTGAAATTGCCTTTTCGTCTGAATGTTGCATCGTCATCGCCAACCTTTTTCCTTTTTCGAAACAATAGTAGCAATTATAGCACGCAAAAAAGCGATTCAATACTTGACAATCAACGCAAAAACACCATATGTGGTGTGTCTTAGTAGCATACAACCACATCTTGTATTCGGATACAGTGGGCCTGTCTAGGCTTTTGCGGTAGAATGAATACGGAGGTTTTATCATGAAAAAATAATTATCGCGATTACGGTTTATTAGCCGCGGGTATCGGTGGCGGACTCTGGTGGCATGCCCAACAAGCGACACCAACGCGCGCCATTACAAACAGTGCCACACCAACACTATGGGTGCTATCCGATCCACACTTCATCTCACCTACCATCCACGATCAGGGCAGTGCGT
This sequence comes from Lacticaseibacillus saniviri JCM 17471 = DSM 24301, assembly GCF_001311785.1. Classification (GTDB taxonomy): domain Bacteria; phylum Bacillota; class Bacilli; order Lactobacillales; family Lactobacillaceae; genus Lacticaseibacillus; species Lacticaseibacillus saniviri. Next base: position 58,406 of record NZ_BBBX01000013.1, read on the forward strand.
TCAAGTTCATCAAGCGCACAGCAGTAGGTAAGGATCTGGACTATCAGACTCAAACCATTACTGCCCTTGTTGCCAAGGCAAAGAAGGCCCATCCCGATGCGCTAATCATCACAGGTGACATCACCTTGAATGGTGAAAAGAAGAGTGCTGAAGATCTCAGTCAGCGGTTGGCACCACTCACCAAGGCTGGTATTAAGCTCTTAATCATGCCTGGTAATCAGATATTTACGATGGTTGGGCCCGTTCTTTTAAGGGTGCCGATCAGTTACGCACAGATCAGATCAGTCCCAATGATTGGCAAACAATCTGGCACAGCAGTTATGCACAGGCCGCCAGCACCGACGCCAGTTCACTGAGCTATCGGGTCAACTTGAATCACGACTATCAACTGATCTGTCTCGACAGCAATATCTATGGTGTCCAGCAGTCCAGCACCCAACCCAACACGGGCGGTGAGCTCAAGCCAGCCACGATGAAGTGGTTAAAACAACAATTGATTGCGGGTCAAAAAAGCAACCGCCGTTCGTTAGTCTTTATGCATCACAACCTCTATCGGCACAATCAACAGGTCTATCAAGGGTTTGTCCTGAACAATGCGCCACAACTGCGCACGCTGCTCGATGATTACAACGTCCCCGTCCTCTTTTCCGGCCATATTCACGCCCAGGACATCAGTGCCGATCCACAAAAGAAACATCACGTGATTGAAGTTGTCAGTGGCAGTTTTGCCACCAGTCCTAACGCTTATGGCGTGGTCAAGCTCAGTAAGCATCACTTCAACTACCGTGAACAGCGACTCAGCTTGACGGCAACGCTGACCAAAAAGAGCGCCAAAATCCTGATCTGTTGCACCATCAAGCCTACCTCAAGCAACTCTTCATCGAGAGTGGTGAAGGTCTTGCCTATCGCGAGTTGCCAGAAGGCCTCTCCCAAGCTAAGGCTGATCAAGCGGCACAATTATTGGGGAATCTCAACTGGCGCTATTTCACCGGCCAAAATCGCCCGAGCCAAACCGAACTCGCTGCCATCAAAAAAGCAGCGGGTTATCAGACACTCGCTGCCGTTCCTGAAATTAAAGCCTATCTTGAGACAATCCTCGTCGATCACAATCTGCCCAATGACCATCTCGATCTCACTTATTAGCGTGTATTGCCATATATTGTGGTAATTGCGCGATGATGGCCGTTGGCAAGGTGACAAATTGCGTCTTGGCCAACTGATCCGAGATATCGCTATGCGCGTACACAGCGGCCAAGGTACTGGTCACGTGAGCCCCAAATTGCGCATTGAACGCACCAATGATGCCGGCCAAGGTATCGCCGGAGCCGCCTGTGGCTAAGGCAGCGGAGCCCACCGGATTTTGATAGCTATCCGTACCAGCAAAAATCGTGGTGCGATGACTCTTTGCCACCACGATGCCCGGTAATTTGGCTGCCGCTATCGCACTGGTCTCAGGTGTCTGGTCGGCAATAGCGATGCCAGACAATCGTTGCCATTCCATCTGATGTGGCGTCCAGATAATATGTGCTTGCGGCAATGCCGGTTGATTGGCCGCATAAAGCGTGATCGCTGAGCCATCGATGACCAACGTCTGTTGCGCGGTAACGGCGCTCAAAACGCGTTCTAGGGTCACCTCGTCGTCACCCAATCCCGGCCCAATCACAACAACTGTCGCTTGATGAACCGCATCGATGAGATCTGAACGCTGACTATCAATCACCATAGCTTCAGGTAATCGGGCATGCAGTGGTGCATGATTGTGGCTGTCTGTGGCGACTGTGACCAACCCAGCACCGGCGTACACTGCCGCACTCGCCGCGATAATCGCTGCACCGCCGAAGTGCGCATTGCCACCCACTATTAACACGCGGCCAAAATCACCTTTGTGCGTGGCCTGCTGGCGTGGCTGAATCACCTGATCAACAATCGCTTCCGAAAGAATTTGCATAGTTTCACCTCAAAATTATTTGTAAACCTGCTTGCGTCTCGCGCCTGTTCTTGCTATAATCATTCTTGTTGTTGCCGCAATGGCGGAATTGGCAGACGCGCAGTGTTCAGGTCGCTGTATGGTTATCCATGTGCAGGTTCGACTCCTGTTTGCGGCATTAATTGTATCACACCGATAAGCTCCGAATCGTTGAATTAACGATTCGGAGCTTTTTTATTGGCGCGCAACTTGACTTTGCTCATTATTTTAGTTAGTGTACTAACTAAATAGGAGGGAGCATATTGAACACCGGTTACTTACTGATGAATATCTCAAAGCAAATGAAGTACCAACTCAATCAAGCCCTGCTGCAACAAGGCCTCACCGTGCAGCAATGGGCCGTGATTCAGCAACTCGCTCAACAAATTCCTTTAACCGCTGTCACCTTGTCCGCCCGATTGGATATGGATAAGCCCACTCTTTCAGGCATCATCAGGCGCCTGCTCGACAAGCAACTGATTGAAAAAACCAGCAATCCTGATGATAAGCGCTCGCAACTGTTATCGTTAACCGACGCGGGCATGACGGCAGCTGCCGCGGGCAAACAGACCAGTGATGACCTGCTTGACCATGTGCTGGGTGATCTCTCACCTGCTGAACAAACCACTCTGAATCACCTGCTCACCAAAATTAATGCTTCTAAGGAGACCCTATGACACATATTCTCATTATCGGTGGTACGGGTAATATCGGCTCACCACTGGTCCAAAACCTTGCCAACAATCCCGATGTTTCGCTGACAGTTGGTGTGCATCAACTCAGCAAGGCCCAAAGCCATTTTGCCAATTGGCCCAATCTCAATCTCGTTCACTTTGACTTCTTGGACCCGAAGACTTTTCCTGATGCCTTTTCCGGTGTGGAAAAGATTTTCTTTATTCGTCCGCCGCAACTTGCCAAGCCCAAACAAGATATGGCGCCATTCATCGATTATGCTCAACAACAGCACATCAAGCAGATTGTTTTTGTGTCATTGCTGGGTGTTGAAAAGAACCCGATGACGCCACACCATCAGATCGAAAACATGATTCAACAGCACGACATCCCCTACACGTTTATTCGACCAAGTTTCTTTATGCAGAACTTGAGCTCAACCCATCAGTACGATATCCAGGTCAACCACGACCTCTTTATTCCGGCGGGTCACGCCAAAACAAGTTTCATCGACACCCGCGATATCGCTGATGTCGCAGCGGTTTGTTTGACCGACGCGCAATATGTGAATCAGAAGTTGGATATCACCGGCCCTGCCGCATTGACTTACGACGAGATTGCCACCATCATGACTCAGATTTTGAACACACCGATCACTTACAGTCGCCCCAGTCTTTTGAAATTTCGCCACGTTATGCGCAAACGCGGCCTGCCAAAGGATTTCGTTAACGTGATGGTCATGCTCTATCTGATCACGCAATTGGGCAATGCCAAGACTGTCAATGACACGGTCCAACGCGTGCTCAACCGGGAACCACGTGATATCCAAACCTTCATCAGTGACTATCGCGATGATTTTCTCAGCCCGCAGTAATCGCTGTTAATACTATGCATGAAAATAAGGGATTGTGACAAAACTTTGTTTTGTCACAATCCCTCTTTCAATTTCTGAACAATATAGATTAATCGTGTTCCAAAAGGTTGAGAATTCCGGTTCACAAAGAAGTGTGCAAACTCGCGTTTAGCAACTGAGCACCTTTTGTCACAACCTCTTACTAGCTTATTTTGCTGTTAGTTGCGCAAGTTCATCATCTGTCACGGCGCGATATTGACCCGGCGCCAGATCTTCTGGCAGTGCCAGGCCACCCATGGCGATGCGTTCCAGCTGCATCACCTCGTTATCAACGGCCAGTAACATCCGCTTCACTTGGTGGAATTTACCTTCATGAATCGTTAACGCAATCTGCATGGCATCAGGGGTCAACCGCTCAACCTGAGCGGGCTGACTGGTGAAATCCTTGAAGGAAATTCCGTGTTCGAGCACTTCCTGCGCCGTATCCGTCAATGGTTCCCGCAGCTGCACCCGATAGGTCTTGGGCACATGCTTCTTAGGATCTAATAAACGATGGGCGAGTTGACCATCCGTCGTCAGAAACAACAGTCCCGTTGTATCTTTGTCCAATCGCCCAACAGGACTCAAATTTGGGCGTCTATCGGCCGTTGCAATCAGATCGAGGACGGTTGCTTGATGCGCGTCTTCAGTAGCTGTAATCACATTTTGTGGCTTATTCAGCAAATAGGTCACATCCAACGCCCCAGCCACAACTTCCCCGTCAACAGCGATTGTCGCCGTCTTGACGTCAAAACCGGGATCAGTTTGAATCACCCCATCGACTGCCACATGCTTATGCTTAATCAATTCACGCACTTCTTTTCTGGAGCCATATTGAAGATGGCTCAACTGTTTGTCCAATCTCATCACATCACCGAATGTGTAACCGGCGACGAATCCCACTGACCCGAGCGCCGACCACATACTCCGCTAATCGCGTCTTGAGGACCAAGTAGCCGTAGATGGCCACACCGACAACCAACGCCACGATTAGCATCACAACAGACCACTGCCGGCTCGCTGGATTGACCACCTGGTTGAAACCGAAGATGATCACGCGGACGGCAAAGTACATCAGTAAGGAAAATGCCGTGATTCCCGTCACCCGCCGTACCGTTTGCCGTGCATGGAAATGATACTGTTCGTGCATGGAGTGCAGCATCAGGTAGGACGACACCGCCATCCCGATCATGGTCGCCATCAGCGGGCCATAAACATTGAAGAAGAAAATCAATGGCCACTGCAACACAATTTTGGTGGCGAACCCGATCAACATCTCAATGATGGCCAAGCGATTATTGAATAATCCCTGCAGAATCGCCGCCAAAACGGTGAATAAGCCCAGGAGAATCGCCAAGAAGGATGAGAAATGCAGCATCGCAATCCCTAAGTCATTGTAGCCATAGAAGATGACATACAGAGGTTGAGAAATGGCAGCCATCCCAAATGCCGATGGAATCATGATGATGAAGAACAACTGCAAATTATTAGTGATTTGGTTTGCGAGTTCGCGAACATCGCCACGTGTTTTGGCTGCCGCTAACAGTGGCACCGCCGTAATCGCCATGGCCACCGCCAAGCTGACCACAATCATGATCAACTTATTGGCATTCCCCGCGAACAACGCATAGATTTGATCCAATTGATCCTTATTCGTGTTGAACAACCGCATCATCATCGGTTCAAAACTGTACTGGTCAATGATGTAATACAGGTTAATCGATGAGTCCATGATAATGAACGGAATCGCCTGTTGCGCAACCTCTAACAGAATCTGATTGACGGAAATATTGAGGTTGTCTTCCCCTTCTGCCGCCAATCGATGCAGGCGTGGTCGCTGTTTGACGAAGTAGAGAATCAACGTCCCAAGTCCAAAAATTGCCCCGATAAAGGCCGCAAAGGTTGATTGTGAGACCGCGTGAACCAAGTCATGATTGCCCAGTTGCATGATCGCATAGACCGTCACCAACATATAGATGACGCGGGCGACCTGCTCGATGAACTGACTGATTGCACTCGGTGCCATTTCGTTGTAGCCCTGGAAGAAACCACGAATCAGACTCAGCACCGGAATAATCAGCAATGGCCAAGCTAGCGATTGAAAGACCGGAATCATCCGCGTGTCACCCGCACTGAGCACCGGTGCCAACAGCCACATTGCCCCAAACGAAATCACACCCATCACGCTCATGGCCAAGACCCCATGATAGAAGAGTCGCAATCCCGTTTTATACTCATTCATGGCGTTATACCGTGCAACCTGCTTAGAAACCGCGCCAGGAACACCCGCCGTCGAAATAATCAGAAAAATCGCATAGATCTGATACCCTTTGTGAACAGCGCATTAGCCGTTAACGCTGCTGACTGACTCCCCATCCAGATCATCCAAGGAATCACATAGATCGCACCCAGGACACGTGAGAAGACACTCCCCGCCGTCATCCAGATTGAGCCCCGAATCATCTGCTCTTTGGCTGACCGGACGGGTTTTTCCTGTACTTGATCCGCTTGTTCTTTTGCCATGAAAGTCCTTCACCTCATCACGCGAATGCTCGCGTCACTTCATTGTTTTCGATTAAAATTACACCAATACATCATACCTGATTTAAGGCGATAAAAACAGACGTCTTATGGTGATGATGCGCCTATTTGACCAGCAACTGACAAATGTCGCCGAGTTTTACCTTTTCTTAAACAAGTCTGTTACAACATAAAAACCGTGACCATCCAGAACGGATAGCCACGGTTTCTTGTTGTCATTACTTCACAACGATATTCACAATCTTACCAGGAATCACAATCATCTTAACAACGGTCTTATCAGCGACGAAGCGCGCGACATTCTCGTTTTCAAGTGCTAATTGCTTGATGGTATCTTGATCGGTATCAACAGGCACAGTGAGTTCACCGCGCAGCTTACCGTTCACTTGTAACATCAGTTTCTGCGTGTCATCAACCAGTGCTGCTTCATCGTACGTTGGCCAAGCCGCGTACGTTAAGCTGTGATCGTGACCCAAGATGGACCAGATTTCTTCCATCAAATGAGGTGCGATTGGGGCCAGCATCTTCACAAAGCCTTCGACATATTCGAGTGGCAAATCATCAACCTTTTGGGCATCGTTGATGAAGACCATCATCTGTGAAATGGCGGTATTGAAGTGCAAGGATTCATAGTCTTCGGTAACCTTCTTAACGGTTTGGTTATAAACCTTCTTCAGCTTGCCGTCGTTGATTGTGGTGATGCGATCGCGCGCCTTACCGTTATCATCGACAAAGGTGCGATAAACGCGGTCTAAGAACTTGCGAGCACCGGCTAAGCCCTCTGTGCTCCACGCAATCCCAGCATCCAGTGGGCCCATGAACATTTCGTACAGGCGCAAGGTGTCAGCACCGTATTCTTCGACAACGTCATCAGGATTAACCACGTTACCCTTGGACTTACTCATCTTTTCATGGTTGTCACCCAAAATCATCCCTTGGTTATACAACTTTTGGAATGGTTCCTTGGTAGGCACAACACCCAAATCATAGAGGAACTTGTGCCAGAAACGCGCATACAGCAAGTGCAAGACCGCGTGTTCTGCACCACCGATATACAGGTCAACAGGCAACCATGCCTTGAGCTTTTCAGGATCGGCAATTTGGTTCTTATTGTGTGGGTCCACAAAGCGAATGTAATACCATGAGCTCCCGGCCCATTGTGGCATCGTGTTAGTTTCACGACGACCCTTGCGGCCATTCTCATCGACCACGTTCACCCAATCGGCAACGTTAGCCAGTGGTGATTCACCGGTACCGCTTGGCCGAATATCTGCTTCTTCAGGCAGTGTCAGTGGCAATTGATCTTCTGGGACCAAGGTTGTTTCGCCATCTTCCCAATGAATCACGGGAATGGGTTCACCCCAGTAACGTTGACGGGAGAAGACCCAGTCACGCAGCTTGTAGTTGACCTTGGCTTCACCGACGTTGTGTTCTTTCAACCAATCAATCATTTTGGCAATCGCGGTTGGCTTATCGAGGCCATCGAGCACGTCAGAATTGATGTGCAGGCCGTCGCCGGTATAAGCTTCCTTGCTGATATCGCCGCCTTCAATGACTTGCTTGATTGGCAGGTCGAATTGCTTAGCAAAGGCATAGTCGCGGTCATCGTGGGCAGGAACGGCCATAATGGCACCGGTCCCGTAAGAAACTAAGACATAATCAGAAATCCAGATGGGTAACTTGTCGCCGGTGACAGGATTGATGGCATAAGCCCCTGTCCAAACCCCTGTCTTATCCTTGGCCAAATCCGTCCGATCTAAGTCACTCTTCTTAGCAGCTTCTTCGATATAAGCGGCCACAGCGGCTTTTTGTTCAGGCGTGGTGATTTCGTCAACCAAGTGATGTTCGGGTGCCATGACGACATAGGTTGCCCCGTAGATGGTGTCTGGGCGTGTGGTGAAGACGTCAAAATCAGCTTGATCATCCGCCACCTTGAAGGTGATTTGCGCACCGGTTGATTTGCCAATCCAATTGCGTTGCATCTGCTTGATATTTTCAGGCCAATCCAAATCGTCCAGATCATCCAACAAGCGATCCGCATAGGCGGTAATCTTCAACACCCATTGGCGCATTGGCTTGCGAATGACAGGATACCCCCCACGTTCGGTCTTGCCGTCAATAACTTCTTCATTCGCCACAACGGTTCCCAGGTCTGGGCTCCAGTTCACAGCGACTTCGTCTTCGTAAGCGAGGCCCTTCTTGTAGAGCTGTTCAAAAATCCACTGGGTCCACTTGAAGTAGGATGGATCGGTGGTATTGATCTCACGATTCCAGTCGTAAGAAAAACCCAATGAGTTGATCTGGCGCTTGAAGTTTTCGATATTTTTCTTGGTGAAATCGGCCGGATTGTGGCCGGTATCCAACGCATATTGTTCCGCTGGCAAACCGAATGCATCCCAACCCATTGGATGTAAGACATTGTAACCTTGCATCCGCTTCATGCGGGACACAATATCCGTTGCGGTATAACCCTCAGGATGGCCCACGTGCAGCCCTTGACCTGATGGATATGGGAACATGTCCAATGCGTAATAATTCTTCTTGTTGGGATCGGTCGTGGTGTTGAATTCATTGTGTTCGTGCCAGTATTTCTGCCACTTGTGTTCAATTTCTTGGTGTTGGTAAGCCATTGTGATCCTCCTTTTATTTTCAAACAACAAAAAAGTCGCCCTAAAAAATTAGGACGACTTTCGCCGCGGTACCACCTAAGTTCTGCAGATGCAGCCCTCAATCTGGATAACGGCCAGTCCGGTCACCGCTACTAATCGTTCACGGTGACAACGCAAAGACGAGTTCACCAGGCTTGATTGTTGGGCTCGCATTCACCGCCCACTTTCTGATCGACAACCCTGACTACTATTTCTTCGTTCGTTTGATATTGGTTACAATATAACAAACTTTAGGATTTACAACAAGTCCTTTTCAGTAAACTGTGCTAGTATAATAGGATTAATATTGAAAGGAAATCCTTATGGTACGACATAAACCCGCAATCACCGTTTTTAGTCTCAGTTTAATTGGCTTTATCATTATTTTAATCAGCGTGCAACAACACGCCGCATGGATTCCCCAATTCGATCAAGCGATTATTTCACCTGTGATCGCTCACCGACCCGCATGGCTCACCAATATTCTGTTGAGTTTCACTTGGTTGGGCAGCCCCGTTCAGGTGAGCATCATCGGCATCTTGATAGCCCTGATTCTCGTCATCTACAAGAACCCGCGCTATGCCGCCTTGTTGGCAGTCAATGTGTTGATCTTCAGCGGCCTGAACTCAATCATCAAACATATGATTCAACGCCCCCGGCCTTTCGTGGCCGACCCCAGTATCGTGCCGCTGGCCCCGATTGGTGGGTACAGTTTTCCCAGTGGTCACTCCTCTGGCACGATGTTGCTGTATGGCACCCTCATCCTCATGACTTGGATCACTGTCAAGAATCCAAAATGGCGCTGGCTGTGGACGATTTTGGCTGCCGCTTTGATTTTGGCCACGGGCTTATCTCGGATCTACGTGCAGGTACATTATCCAAGTGATGTGCTGGCCGGCTATCTCGAGGGATTAATCGGCATCAGTCTCACCTGGCTGATCGGCTCGAACTGGGTCGTAAAGCAACGACAACTACCATAGAAAAAAGCACGTATGGTTTCAAGCCATACGTGCTTTTTTGATGTCTCGATAAACCTAATCCTGATGTAACTTGGTCTTATCAAACCAATTGACCACGATGGCCAAAACCACAATCACAACAGAGAAGAAGTAGATATTGTGTAAGCCTTCATACAGAATTTGATGCAGTGTTGGCAATAATTTGGCCGGTAACTGACTGGCTGTGTGCGGATTGATGAGCTTGTTCAACATACCCGTGGTGATATCGGCATTATCGCGCACCCCCTGAGCCAATCGCATGTTCAAGACAATCCCATAGATGCTGACCATCAGGGTTTGCCCCAATGTACGACTCAATGTATTGAAACTGGTGGCCACACCGACCTGGTCTTTTGCGACAACGGCCTGTGCGGTGACCGTGGTGGTGGTAATGGTAATCCCAAAGCCAAAGCCCAATCCACCGGCAACGATGAGGAAGAACCAGTATGGCGTGCTTTCTGGCACCAATGCCAGCACCAAACTCCCAATCAATAAGACGCCCAGCGCTACATACAACAGGCGCTGTGGTCGATAATTGACCAATAGCCGGCCCGCGACAAACGAACCCACAATCCACATCAGACTACTTGGTGTGACCGCAAAGCCCCCGAGTGACGCTTCAAGACCCAAGATACCCTGCATCCACATCGGCATATAGACTTCAAAGCCAATGACGAATCCAGCAATCAGTGCCGCGATGAGGTTATGCACGACAAAGGGCCGATTCTTAAACAGCTCGAGATCAATAATCGGATCTTGCGCTTTTTTCTCCTGCCGCACAAACAGCCACAGCATCAAAGCTGAAACTAACATGAGGCCGATGAACGTGATGAGGCCGTTGGTACCAGCTAGGGTTTGGAAACCATACATCATCGATAATAATGCCAGCAACAACCACAGTGTCCCCAGATAATCCATGGGTTCGCGGACGGTGGTGACATCTTCATGAAGGAAGAAGACGACTAACAGCAGTGTGATTAGCCCAATCGGCACATTGATGATAAAAATCCAGTGCCAGCTCAACTGATCGACGATGAAGCCCCCGAGCAGTGGTGCGACCACTGAAGCAATCCCCCATGCCGAACCATTGAAGCCGAGCACCTTCGCTCTTTTTCCAATGGATAGATATCCGCGATGATCGTGAAGGTCACCGGCATGATGGCGCCGGCCCCAATCCCCTGAATCGCGCGGAACAGAATCAACATCTCCATGGATTGCGATAATCCGGAGAGCAATGAGCCCAAGACGAAAATAATCAGGCCCAAAATAAAGACCGGTTTGCGACCAATGCGGTCGGCGAGCTTCCCATAAATTGGAGTCGCCATTGCATTGGTTAAGAGATAGATCGAAAAATCCAGTTCATCAAGTGGACCCCATGTAAGGAGCCCACGATGGTCGGCATCGCGGTTGAGACAATGGTCCCCTCAATCGCGGTCATAAATGTTGCTACAAAATAGCGATGGTCACCAATGCAACATTGGTTTGTTTCTTTGCCATGTGATCGTCCTTTCTTGATGACCGTGACCCAATCCTTTCGACCAGCCACGGCCGCTTTGCCAAAATAAAACGACCCCTGTTGGATTCACTCCAACAAAGGGCCGCCTCTTAACTCGTTTAACCTAAGTACGCGCGTAACGCCTCGACTTTATCGAGGTGCTCCCACGGAAGATCAACATCTGTACGTCCGAAATGTCCATATGCTGCTGTTTGTTTGTAGATTGGGCGTTTCAAATCTAACATTTGAATAATCCCTGCAGGGCGTAAATCGAATTGCTCACGAATTGCCTGTTCAATCCGTGATTCTGGTACGGTGTTGGTGCCAAATGTGTTGACCGAAATCGAAACGGGTTTCGCAACCCCAATCGCGTAGGCCAGTTGCACTTCAACCTGCTTAGCTAAGCCAGTCGCAACCACATTTTTTTGCGATGTAACGTGCCGCATAACTTGCGGAACGGTCCACCTTTGTCGCATCCTTACCGGAGAAGGCACCACCACCATGACGCGCATAGCCGCCATAAGTATCAACGATGATTTTCCGGCCAGTCAAACCTGAATCGGCTTGAGGACCACCCAAGACGAAACGGCCCGTTGGATTAACATAAATCTTGGTCGCATCATCCAACAGATCAGCTGGAATCACTTTGCGAATGACCAAGGTTTCGATATCGTGACGAATCTGTTCCAGGGTCACGTCTGGATCGTGCTGTGTGGATAAGACAACAGTGTCCACCCGCATTGGTAAGCCCTCGTCATCGTATTGAACGGTGACTTGTGCCTTGGCATCAGGCCGCAGATAGGTGAGCTCACCTGTCTTGCGCACCTGAGCCGTCTGCTTCATCAGCGCGTGTGCTAATGCTTCGGCTAACGGCATATAAGTTGGGGTTTCGTCGGTTGCATAACCGAACATCATCCCCTGATCCCCGGCACCGATTTGGTCCAGTGGGTCCTTATCGCCTTCACGATGTTCTAGCGCATCGTCCACACCCATCGCGATATCAGGTGATTGCTCATCAAGGGCAACCATGACACCAACGCTATCAGGGTCGAACCCTGAGTCCTTGGTATAACCAATTTCACGAATGGTATTACGAACAACAGCTTGAATATCGACATAAGCCGACGTTGAAATTTCACCGACAACTAGAACAAGCCCAGTTGTAACAGTGGTTTCGCACGCAACACGTGCATTTGCATCTTGTGCCAAAATGGCGTCCAAAATCGCATCACTAATTTGGTCCGCGACTTTATCTGGATGGCCTTCAGAAACTGATTCTGAAGTAAATAAATGTTTTTCCTGCATTCTTATGTTTCCCCCTCATTCTCGGTTACAAGGCATCTCCGCATGCGCGGACCCTATCGGGAATTCTTTGCAACTTATATAGTCTAGCATACTTGGCTCACGAACGAAATTCTTTTGCGAAAGTTGCCATAATTTTGTACCATGAATGAAGCACGTTCACAAAAGGAGTGATCGCAATTCAAAAAGATCGATTGTTACACAGCCTGCCCATCCTAATCCAGGCGATTCTATTACCACTCATCACGCTCAACTGGCTGCAGGATAACATGAGTGGCACCATTGTTTGGTTGTTACTCATGGCACTCTGTATCGCGGGCATCCAACTCGATTGGTTCTCAGTCATTTGGTTGATAGGTCTTGTTGTCGCCAGCTTTGGTCTCTTTCTCAGCCAGCCACAAGTCATCTGGCTCATTTTGGCACAATTAGGCATGACATTGGTACTGATGAGTCAGACGCTATCACCAGCTTGGCGCGACACATTGACTTTGCTCCAGCTTTTCTTCTTTCAGGCCTTATTCGTTATCGCGGTCGTTCAGATTCTGCCGAACACATTGCTCCTCGATCTGTTACTGTTGGACATACCATTACTGCTCGTCATCTGGATACCATCGATGGCAGCAACTCGTTGGTTACTACCACTCACGCTCGTCATCTATGCCATTGGCGCCTACTTCTCGACCCGCTTGACGCTATTGAGTATTGCAGGAATCGTTCTTATCAGTTGGCTCTGGGCGCACAACAAGCGGCTTGTCCCCTATCGATTATGGTTACCCGTAATCTACGGCCTCCTATTTTGGCTGGTCCGGTTACATGGCTAGATAATTAAACAAAAATGCGATAGCCAGAATGTTGGCTATCGCATTTTTGTTAATCCATTCAGATCAGATAAAAAAGAGCTCACACAATGTGTAAGCTCTCAGTGAGCGGTCCTAGCCGGATTTGAACCGGCGATCTCCTGCGTGACAGGCAGGCGTGATAACCCCTACACCATAGGACCAATTAACTTAAAAATGGAGGATACAGGGCTCGAACCTGTGACCCTCTGCTTGTAAGGCAGACGCTCTCCCAACTGAGCTAATCCTCCAAAAGTGACCCGTACGGGATTTGAACCCATGTTACCGCCGTGAAAGGGCGGTGTCTTAACCACTTGACCAACGGGCCATACAATTTTTAACGGAGAGTAAGGGATTCGAACCCTTGATACAGGGAATACCCGTATACATGGTTTCCAACCATGCTCCTTCGGCCACTCGGACAACTCTCCATAAAAAACTCCGGTTGTCAGGCTCGAACTGACGACAACCTGATTAACAGTCAGGTGCTCTACCAACTGAGCTAAACCGGAATCAAGCGTGGCAGCTTCCTACCCTCGCAGGCAGTTTCCCACCAACTACTATCGGCGTAGAGAAGCTTAACTTCTGTGTTCGGCATGGGAACAGGTGTATCCTTCTCGCTATCGCCACCACACTTATGAGAACTTTGAGCTCTCAAAACTGGCTATCATGTTTAATTGTTTGTTTTGCTTTGAACCGTATTTGAT
>NZ_BBBX01000014.1 GCF_001311785.1 Lacticaseibacillus saniviri JCM 17471 = DSM 24301
TGCTTAACCTATTTGATCTGACATCCAAACTAAAACAAACAATCCAGGCCGAAACTATCATGGTCAGTGCTTAACCTATTTGATCTGACATCCAACTAAAACCGGAAATTTTCGTGGGCTTTGAAAATTTACGTGCTTAACCTATTTGATCTGACATCCAACTAAAACTGCGTGAGTTTTATGGCATTGAAGGAACATGTGCTTAACCTATTTGATCTGACATCCAACTAAAACTCGAGCTTCACTAATTTTGGTTAATCGCAGTGCTTAACCTATTTGATCTGACATCCAACTAAAACCTTGCTTGCACTGTTTTACTTGCTGCTGTCGTGCTTAACCTATTTGATCTGACATCCAACTAAAACTACAAGAAAAGCTCATGCACTCAGTTTTGAGTGCTTAACCTATTTGATCTGACATCCAACTAAAACACCAGTAGCGTTCATTCTTCAATTCGTATGGTGCTTAACCTATTTGATCTGACATCCAACTAAACGTGTTGATGGTTCGACAGCCCAAAACCGTAGTGCTTAACCTATTTGATCTGACATCCAACTAAAACGATAGTTTATTAAATAGAGAGGCACCAATGTGCTTAACCTATTTGATCTGACATCCAACTAAAACTGTGATTCAAATGCACCCGGTCCATAATATGTGCTTAACCTATTTGATCTGACATCCAACTAAAACAACGCTCATACTGATCATCAAACTTAGCGGGTGCTTAACCTATTTGATCTGACATCCAACTAAAACTTACTAATGCACCAACAACCTTACCGACAGGTGCTTAACCTATTTGATCTGACATCCAACTAAAACCGCATTTTTATCATTGGGTTCTAATTATGCTCATCATCGAACGCCACAAAATCCTCGTCAATGTAGATATAGTCGCAATTTGCAAACATATCCTGTCGACTCACTTTTGAGAATTCGATGATAAGAACTTCAATGTCAACATCTGCCACTACTTCGACCAAATTATTAATCTGGCTGACATCCAAGTAATGACTCAGGTTAGTAAATACTGAAAGTTGATGATCATCAACTTCCGTTAGTGTCTTCAATACGGTTTCAATTATATCATAGGGATGCTGCTTTATCTCTTCGTCATAACTCAGTTTGACCATCTTCATGATTGCCGGGATTGAATTCTCTGGCGAAACATTGAGTGGTAAGTCGAGTAAGAACGATCGGGACAAAACCTCCATTGCCAACTGCTGAGACAGGTCGACGAGACGCTGTTTCTCCTGATCAGTCATTAGCTTGATTAGCTGTTTCTGGACAACACGTTGAAACGTTCTGTCGAGGTCAATCTCCAGCATCGGGTCCCCATACCACTCACTGTGCGCCGCAACATCCAGTAACTCGTCAAAATCATCTGCCAAGTGAATTGTATCCAGCTCTAAGCGAAAGGCGTTCATCAAATCTGTGTACACTTTCGGCGATGCCGTCTCGACGACTAATGGTCGCTTGTTTGTAATGGTCATGGGTTTATAAGGATAATAAATTAATTTCATATCACGATGGTCCTCGCTGCCGAATTCCGAATATCTTGGCTCTGTTCACCAACAATAAAATTCATGGTTTGATACTGGGCCTCAGTCACCATCATGGTCTGTACGGTTCCAGCCGGCGGCGCAAACAACTTAATTCGTTTTTCCAAAAACTTCGCGGACTGTCGTGATGGACACACGCGCACATAAATCGAGTATTGCATCATCAAACAGCCCTCGTTGATTAGCGCCTTACGAAATTTACGGTAATCTCGCCGATTCTGACTCGTTGTCATTGGCAAATCAAACATGATCATTAATCGCATGACTCGATACCTCATTTGGAATATTCACCTCGATTTCAAATTCATCTAACTCACCGCTCAGATACCTTAAACAGCGATTGACATGTTCAGCTACCGCATTTCTTAGAATCGCTTGGCGGCCATTAATTGTCATTTCAAGATTGAGTAAGTCGACTAAGCCGAACTTTACATCAGGCGTCAATTCAGAGAATTTGTATGTATACACAAATTGATCCACAATTGGCCGAAATGGCTCCATTAAATCTGATCCCAGATTAAAGAGATTATTTTGGTTGTAATGATGAATCCCTAGAGCCGTCAAGTACCCATTAGCAACTATTTCACGATTAATAGCTGACAAGAGGATTGAATAGCCATAGTTTAGTGCGTCATTACGCGGATCAAAATCATCACGACTGAAATTGGGACCAAATAACTGCTGAAAATATCTGCGTGCCACAACGGCCTCTCGATTCGTGATATCATTCAACTCCAGAGCATCGAGCTCTTGCCCGAGATTACTGCCATCCAAGCCGAGATGATTGAGCACTTGTATCTGATTGGTGATTTTTTCACTTACAATACTCGTCCACATAATCTCAATTCGATTCTGATTCCAATTGTTTTGTTTCTGAATTGTTTGTAACGATTGCCTACTCGAATATTCATTCACCGTTTCCGTGATTGGTTGCCCATCCCGACCACAAAAGATGACCTTAGCTTCTCCTTCTGCCAGTGCAGCAATTGCTGCAGCGGAGATCATCACCTGTGTTGTGCCAATCAGTAAGACTTGAATATCATCGATTGGAATTCGTAATGTATCCTCGTTGGTTTGAACCACTAAACTGTGGCTCGCAACTGAGACCTTCGCATGCTGCGTCAACATAACCGTTCGCCATCCCATAAATCTCACTCCTTGATTTTCGCACTTTTGCATGCTATTCTATTTTTGTTGGGACGACATCCCCAACGTTTAACCTATTTGATCTGACATTCAAGGTTAAAATCAAACAAGGCTTCGGCCAAGTTTTATTCTTAGGGCTCGCTATCGAGCCATACATAAAAACACACCCGTTTCGGCGGGTGTGTTTTCTTTTGCCTATAAATCCTTCAGTGCCACCCGACGTTCAAACAATCCAGTTGGAGATTGGTAAATGATCTGGGCATCTTCTGAGAGCGTGATACCACCAGTACGAACCAGTCGACCTAACGCGCTAAGGCCAAATTCTGGAAATTTCTCCTCTCTCGAGCCTTTGCCGAGAACAATCATCACTCTCGCAATAATGGAGCGCTGATTCTGATCAGTGCGTGTCTGCTCATTGACTCGACCTACAGGTAAACTCGTAAACTGGTCCAAAGTGCCCAATAATTTCTGGCGTTGTTGGCGAATATTAAAGGCCAAGAAATATCGGTCGACCTGTTTCAAGATTTGCTGATAAATATCGGCCAGCGATGTCTCTGGCTTTTCATTGCCCTCTGGTTCACGCGTTAATCGTTGTTGACTAGCGCGACCCAACCAAAGCGATTGAGGATTCTGCACTTCCATATTTGAAATCAAGAAAACTTCACCATAATTTTGTCAGTAAATCGTTGTCCTAATGCAACCCGTGACAAAATCACATCGCCACTCTCGTACAACTTCTTTTTACTTGCACTTTGTTCAGCGTTGATAATGAACTGTTTGACTTGCTGCTTTAACATCGTCTGATCAGTAATACGATTCAGCTGAGACGCGATTGAGACAGGAATATTGAAAACCGGGTATTCAGTACCTTTTTAGTCTGTACCCGCATCACTGCCATATAGGCTGTCTTAGCGCTTGAATACCGCCATAAATATCTGTCGGTTTATCAAGCTTCGTCGGAATCAATTTGCGCTTTGTCGTATCACGATCAGGTCGGGGATAAATCGTCTGGTCAAAGAGGGCACTCATGTTCGTTGTGTTTTCCCAAACCACAGGTATTTTCTTATAATTGTAAATGGAATCGATGCTGTCAATCCAATCACTTACTTCAGGTAGCAACTCACCTTTTTGTCCTTATTATCTTTAGTTAGCCGCCGCAAAAAAATTCGTTGTCCCGTATTTCTTGGTGTCTCCGCGCTTGAATTCACCATAAGTGAAGAAGGGTTTTAAGCCAGCATAATGTTCCAACAAGTACTGTCCAATACGGGCAGCCAATAATGCATCAAACGCGTGATGATAATCATTCAACTCACGAACTTTGGGGAAGCCCAATTCAGAGCGCACCTGATGCGTCAAATTTGCCTTAATCGTCACAATCTGAATATCTGGCCACAAGCGATGAATGATTTGCTCAACCGTCTTAATAATCTGTCGCGTTTCAACTAGTTGCCGATTAATGAATCCCGGCGCGTACTTATCAATCTCATCACGTTGCATAACCAAATTACGGAACTTCCGGCCACTGATCAAACCGTTATTCTTCAATTGTTGCCAAAAAGCCCGTGGCCCTAGCCCGAAACGTTCAGAAACGAACTGATTACTCATCTCCGCATTAATATCTCTAGCTGTCAGTGCGCGATTATCCAGTGAGTCATCCTTTACCAGAGACTGAGGCAAAATATGATCAATTTGGTAACTACCCAGGTTTTCAATGTCTAATCGCTTGCCAGTATACATATCGCGTCCATTTTGAGTGAAGTATAGTACCAATCGGTCATTGAATTCTGCACTGTTTACAATTTGTGCATTCAGTTCTTCCTTAACCGCTTCATCGATGAAGCTCTGTGCGGCTTGTCTGTACTTTTCTTCCAATTGCTTGCTGCGGCTGACACTACGCCGCTTATTTTTTGCGGATCATCAGCTGATTCCAGAAATACCTGTTCGGGTAAAACACCGTGATTAGCGCGAACAATGTCGTTCATCACCTTGATAACCTTACGCGCGCCCTTCTTATCGGCAGGTGACAGGTACGCTTCATCCAGAATTTTTTCAACCTGTTCATCCGGCGTAAGTGTCTCTTCTGGTAAGCGATTGGCATCATACAGACCTTCTTGGAATTGTTCATCTTGCAGGATTTGCATGAAATTATCGCTCGTTGCCCATAATGCTGCCATCACGTTGGTGTGCTTGCTGGTTGGAATCTGCTGCAGTAATCGCTTCGATAATTTGCCCCAACCGGTGTAGCGAATACTTGCCAAGCGCTTGCGTTGCTGGGTCGTCAACCAGTCCACTGTCTTCAACTTATCAAAGAAAATCTGTGTGTCTTCAAAAATAGTTGACCATGCAATGATATCTTCAATATCATTTTGCCGTGTGGGGTCACTAATCGCTTCGGGTAAAATCTTGCTGTAATCAGCAAACGTCGCGAGACTGCTCATCATCACGTCTTCCTTAGCCAAACCGCCGATATCAGGTGCCTTATCAAACTCACCCATGGCCACTAAGGTATCTTGAAGATTCTTCTTGGTAATTGTTTTTCGCTGTTGATCAACAAATAATCGCTGATAGATAAATTGTTTTTGCTCAGTTGTCAGTGGATGTTTCTCTACACGAATATTATTCAGCTCATTGAGCACCTCAAATTGTTGGTACAAAATACTATGCTTCGGCAGGACATCTTCACCCAGGATATATTTATCTGTTGTCTGCATCCGCTGAATGAATCGATTAGCGGTTTTCTCCCGATCGACCACGTCAAAGAAATTCCATGGTGTCAATTCTCCATCGGCTTTACGAATCATCCAGGCAAACTGTGACTGCTTTTCCGTTACCATTGGCCCCACATAATAAGGCACCCTAAAGCCAATCAGTTCGTCAAGGTAGTACGGCAGGCGCTTAGCATCCGCCTCAACTGGATTTGGCGTGGCCA
Organism: Lacticaseibacillus saniviri JCM 17471 = DSM 24301; assembly: GCF_001311785.1. Taxonomy (GTDB): domain Bacteria; phylum Bacillota; class Bacilli; order Lactobacillales; family Lactobacillaceae; genus Lacticaseibacillus; species Lacticaseibacillus saniviri. The sequence goes on from NZ_BBBX01000014.1 coordinate 5,641, forward strand.
GCCATGGATAATAAGCTTTTTGATTCTCAATAATGGCATCAAATTCATGCTGCTGCATCTGATAAGGAATTTTGCCATTACTCAATGTGCGTTGCTTTAATAAAAACTCATCGTGTGAGATAGCGGTCATAACTGTGCGCGCGTCTGCTGAGTCCACACCTTCCAGTACCTTGGTCACACGCTTATAAAATGCATCTCTCGGATTTTGTGCGGCATGTTCAATATAGTCCGCATAAGCATCCTTCAGCTCATGGCGCTGTGTCTTATCAGGCAAACTGGCAATAACTTGTTTATACAACGCTAATTGTTTCTTATGTTGCGCATAACGCGCCATCATTGCCTCAGAGAAACCCATGCCTTCAGGAACAAGCGCGGCTAATACAGCAGCCGAATACATCTGATTAGCCGCATCAATCAGTGCATACCCATCCTCATCAAGATCTTCTTCATGCTTGAGTAAGAAATCATCGAGCTGGCCAAGCGGTTTGGTCCAGTCATTCTTGTCAGTACTCTCAATAGCTGTTGATGTCAATGTCGCTAAGTTAGCCTTCATGCCCACCACAGCCTTAGTTAGTGCTGCAATAAAGTCCTTAATCGCCTTACTCTGATTATCTTGAATATCCAGCAGTTGACTGGCCAATACTTTTTGCCGATCAGACTTGGTCTGTGATTCGTCAAACAAGACGCGCTTAAATGCATCTGATTGTGTCTCATCTGGCACGACCAAAGTTTCTAATTCAGGCAAGCCCGCCGTCACCGCAGCCATTCGTTGGAATTGATCAAAGAAATCGATTTGTTTAGCGTCAAAGTTGTCCGCGCCATCTTCGATTAAAAAGTGACCCCGATATTTGATGATATGATGCATCGCCAGATAAATTTCGCGGACATCAAATTGTCGCTTCTCGTGCATCAACTGGTAGCGCAGGTGATAAATCGTTGGATATTTCGCATGAAACTCTTGATCACTCATGTCTGACAAAAGGCCCTTATCCGCTCGGATCCCCTTTGGATCCAATGGCGAATCAGCTGAATACTTCTGCCGTAAAAAGAATTCTGGATCAATTGGTGCTATGTAGGGCTCAAAAAACTCTTTAAAACCGCAAGCGCCATTTGCGCCGCTTGATTCGCCGCCGTGTCGTCCGAAAACCACGTCGATCCGCAGCTGCTTCGCCACCCTTGAAGCGATAAACCCCGTAAACATTCTTGCCGCGCATTCGCACAAGCTTACCATTAGGGTCAACACCGGCAAATCCTGTCGAGCCTGTCCCAATATCAAACCCAATCGCATAATGTTCAACCATATTCCAACCTCCATCACTTATTCATTTATTATCTAACAGGATAAAACTGATAGCAACTCATTTTTAAAGCGCATTCTTAGCGACTTTTCTTCTTTTCCACTCCCAGAATATCTTTCGTGTAAAAAAAGTGAATGTTTAAATAGAATCCCAGCGCGCCAATGGCCCACATGATAATCAGCTCGTGTTTGCGCGAGAAGTCAAAGAAGAAGAAGTCCATCAAGATGGCACAGACATACAGCACCACGACAAACACGAGGTGTGTCAAAACAAACCGTAAGATTGCTCTCATTGGTCATCCCGTCCTTCCGTGTAACCGAAGTAATAGCCATCGTCGAATGCAGCATCCGGATCATCAGGCATGCCGCTGGGTGGCGTCCGCCGCACAGCGCGAATAAACAAATAGAGCCACCACGCGAGCCAGAAACTAAACATCCAGTCGCGCAAGCTTTCGAGACTGAACCGCTCATCCCCCGGTAGTGCGCTCACATGATGATGCAGCATAAACCAGCTATAGCGCCGAACCCACGCCATCACATTCGCACGGGTCACATCAGTCCGTGATAAGAACGCCGACACGTACCAGTTTTCAAAGTCATTGCCCACATTGTCGGGCATCCGAAAGAAGATGCGATATTTATCATCGACTTCCGCGACACCTAACGTTGCGGGACTCACATCATTGGGAAGCTCGACGATATTGCCAGATTCGTATTCGGATTGCAGTTCATCCTGCAAATCCGAATAGTGATCCGATTTTTTAGGATAACCACGCGGATGGGCGCCTTCACCTTGGCCTTTTTCAAGCGCCGATTGATAGCGATAATTTCAGCGCGATCGGCCTCGTTAAGATGCCGACATCATCGTGCACAGCACCACTCGCAGCGACCCGAGCCGCGGGTGTCATCAGTATGCCCACTAGGACAACGAGTAATCCAAACCATAATTTTTTCATTCACTTATCCCCCAGACAATATTTCACTTCCTGAGTATAACAAAAAAGCCCCTCCACATGGGAGAGGCTTTTTAGTGAGTTGCTTAGAATGCAGCAGGATCAACCTTGACACCAGGGCCAAGTGTTGATGTGACTGTCAAACTCTTGATGTATTGACCCTTAGCTGATGCAGGACGAGCCTTTACCAGTGTGTCATTCATCATCTTGAAGTTTTCAAACAACTTAGCATCGTCAAAGGATACCTTACCGATAGGTGCGTGAACGATACCAGCCTTGTCAACGCGGTATGCGACTTGACCAGCCTTGATATCATTAACAGCCTTGGTAACGTCCATTGTAACGGTACCAGTCTTAGGGTTAGGCATTAAGCCCTTAGGACCGAGGACACGACCTAAACGACCAACTTGGGCCATCATAGGTGGTGTTGCAACTGCAACATCAAAGTCCATCCAGCCGTCTTGAATCCGTTGAACTAAGTCTTCAGCACCAACAACGTCGGCACCGGCTTCTTCAGCCTGCTTAGCTTGGTCGCCTTGTGCGAACACAATCACACGAGCGGTCTTACCTGTACCGTTTGGTAAAACAACGGCACCACGGATTTGTTGATCAGCCTTCTTTGGATCCAATGCTAAACGGTAGGCAACTTCAACAGTTGCGTCGAACTTAGCAAAATCAGCCTTTTTAACTAATGCTAATGCTTCTTCTGGATTGTAAATCTTAGTAGCATCGACAAGCTTTGCTGCCTCGATATACTTCTTACCTTTTTTGCCATTCTGGGTTTTCCTCCTTGCAAATGTGGTCAACGGGATTATCCCTTCCACTTGATTTACTCAGTTTTCACTGATAATCCGGACTGTGATTTAGCCTTCGACAACGAAGCCCATGGACCGTGCAGTCCCTTCAACCATACGCATTGCAGCTTCAACGTCTGCAGCGTTTAGGTCTTGCATCTTTGTTTCAGCGATTTGGCGAACTTGATCCTTGGTTACAGTTGCAACCTTCTTGGTATTAGGTTCACCAGAACCACTTTCAACCCCAGCGGCTTTCTTTAAAAGAATGGCAGCTGGAGGGGTCTTCGTAACGAAGTCGAATGAACGATCTTCATAAACAGTGATAACAACAGGAATGATCATCCCTGGTTGGTCAGCTGTCCGGGCATTGAAGTCCTTTGTGAAGCCCATGATGTTAATCCCAGCTTGCCCTAAAGCAGGCCCAACTGGTGGAGCTGGAGTTGCTTTCCCAGCAGGGATTTGGAGTTTAACGATATTTGCTACTTTTTAGCCACGAGACATAACCTCCTTAAGTCCGTGATGTGGTTAAGATGGCCAGGTTATTTTGGCCTCCCACGCGCATGTCGAAACATACTTGAACAATTTAACATGATATCACATGAAATGCAAGGTGAATCCTGCGTCTTAGAACACTGGCCCGACATATGGCTGACTCGGTAGCGCGCCGAAATCGACGGTCGCAAGTGCGGCAATGTCGCGCGTGAAATAGCGCATGGCACCCTGGAACATCAGGTTCATTGCCACGTCCGTCACAGCGACACCGACAACGGGCATCTTGTTGGCATACGCATAGCCAATTTCAAATGCGGTCCCGGGATCAGTCAGTTGGTGCGCATAGTCCAGTACGGCAACCACGGCATCCGCTTGTTCTAGCCCGCCGACATCTTCATTAAAAACCAATTGTTGCCACTCGGGTGTGTTCTCGGTTAACCCCGCCGCATTGGTATGATGCATGGGGGCTAAAGACCGCCGTCACGGTCGGATTCTGCTCTAAGGCCGTCCGCACCTGTGCCAGGCGATCGAGTTGTTCTGGATCAAAAATGGTGCCGCTAAATAAATTCTCATCCTTAATCTCCCAGTCTAGTCCCACAAAAAGTGGCTGATATTGGCGTCAACCAATCGATTCTCGTGTAACAAGCTGTGCGCACCGCGTGGCCCGCGAATGACCAATTCCTGATAACGCGCAATCTTGCCCTTGACCAAGAACCGAATGGCAAAACTACTATTAACAGCAACCACCCCATCGTGACGGCCACCGATTAACAAGTCACCGGCAATGTTGAGCCATTCGAGTTGTGGCGGTAAGTTTTTGATGGTGGCCTGAAAGGTCGCATAGACCGGCGCGATGTGTTCAGGGCCGGTGCGGGTCAGCCGCCACGTCGAAATCGGCCCGTTCTCTGCCACTTCCAGGTCGTTGAGTGGCGCGCCCATGGTGACCATTTTGGCAACGGGCACTGCGGGCTGACTCAACATGTAGAGCACCGCGGTGACACCACCCATGGAGTGTGCCACCAGATTCACCCGGTCAAACGCCATCTGTTTCCTGAGTGCGGCAATCACGGCCACTAACCCCACCTGTTGGCGATCCGGGCGACTGCTCTTCTGCTGATAGATTACCTGTACCGCACTGTGATTGGCCGCTCGCAAGTGACCGCGCAGCTTGACGGTGCCATCGCGTTTGACGATTGCGACCACCTGCTTTTCCAGCATGCCCGCATGTGTCAATCGCAACAGTAAGTGACCAAACGAATAGCGATTGCCGTAATAACCCGGAATAAAAAGTGTTGGCACCAGATCTGTTTGATCACCGGCCAACACTTTTTTGGGATGACCCAGGAACCAGAAATCAATGGCCAACCCAATCATAATCAAGCTCAGTAACGCAACACCAAGCCCAATCATCGGCTACAGCTTGTCGACCTGATCGTAGTCGAGTTCAGCAGCTGTTTCACGATCAAACATGGTGATGGTGACACGTAACTTCAGCTTGTCCTTGTCATCTTCGGTAATCTTACCGGTCATGCCACTGAATGGGCCATCCACGATTGTGACGGTCTCGCCCACTTCAAAGTCCAAGTTGGAGTGACGCTTGCTCATACCTAATTCATGGAGAATATTCGTCACTTCATCAGGCAACAATGGTGCTGGCTTACTACCAGCCCCGTGAGAACCCACGAACCCAGTCACGCCAGGTGTGTTCCGCACAACGAACCATGATTCGTCGGTCATAACCATTTCGACCAGCACATACCCTGGGAATGTCTTCTTCTTTTCGATTTTATCCTTACCGTTCTTTACTTCGTGTTCCTCTTCTTCAGGAACAACAACACGGAAAATAAAATCGTCCATGCCCATTGAGCTCGCACGTGATTCCAAGTTTGTGCGCACCTTATTTTCGTAACCTGAGTAAGTGTGCAAGACGTACCATTGTTTTTCGGCTGATTCAACCATGACCATTTTCTCCTTTTTTCTGTCTCATAAATGAGGCCTTATCTTTCTTCAAAAATCGACGACAAAATAAAAAAACCGTCAACACGTGAGCGGTTTTTTCTATTACTAGTATACCAGATTTCGCTGAATCCACAATCTAAAAGATGAATCGATTCAAGACTAAGAGCAGTGCCCAATCGACAACTGCGAAGTAGATCGCAAATAAGATTGAAGTAGCGACAACGGTAAAGGTGTCGCGGCGAGTTTCTTTGGCAGTTGGCCAAGTCACTAGCTTCATTTCAGCAAATACACTTTTAATGAACTTCATTCGTAAGCCTCCAATCTTAACGCGTTTCGCGGTGTTCGGTCACACGACCACAATGTTTGCAATATTTGTTCAAGGTTAGACGTTCTGTACGGCGGGGATTCTCAGGAATGTAATAATTCCGTTGTCCACAGACTGAACACGCTAACGCCACTTTTTAACGGACATCTAAAACCCTCCAATCTTTACAAATTTACCAGAAAGTTGCTCATTGTGCAAGCCAACGCATCAAGTCGATGACAACAAGTACCAACACTTGGGCGAAAGCCACAGTGAGTAAGGTTTGAATGGCCGTAATGAAGGTTTCGGCCTTGCTCTGCTTGGCCAAAAATGTTTTGGTATTGCGCCAAACAATGGGAATCAACAATAAGACGGCCAACATCAATGGTGGCAGGAATCCCAGCACGACACCAACAATCAGAAAGGCAAATGCCGCTACCGGACACCACGGATAAATTTTGAGTGCTGTCCTTTTGCTCAGATAATACGGCAAGGTGTAGCGCTGATTCTTCTTATCTTGATCGAGATCACAGATGTTGTCCGCAAACATCACCGTGCCATCCAGAATGACAATCGGTAAGGCGACCAATAACAGTTGCAGAATCACGGCCAAGTTCCCATTGAAGCTGAAGTGACTGCCACTCAACTGCAGCATCACCGGTTGTGGCGCCAGATTGACGAAGACCGCAATCAAAATAGTGCCAAAGCCCTCACACATCCCGGCGAGAAATTCCCCCGTTGGCATCCGCGACAGTGGCACAGGACCAGCGGTATAAAAGATGGCCACAAAGACGGCCGCACCACCGATGAAGAGCAGGCTCAAGTTCGTACGCCACACCAAGATAACGCCCATGGTGCAGGCGAGTACTAGAAAGAACAGCATCAGTGCTAACGTCCTGCGCGGTGACAGATGTTCACGGCCGATAATGTTTTGCGTGTCGCGATACTTGATGTCTTTGGCCTTATAGAAGTCCTGGACATTATTGAAACCCGTCACAAACAGCGCAATGCTCATCTGACCGACAAAATAAACCAGTGTATTGATCCAGTTGAATTGACCGAACGCGAAGTAGGCATAAAAGATACCAAAGAGAAACGGCAACAGACTCGCTGCTTTAGCAGGCAAGCGAATCAATTCCAAGAAGAGTGGCCAGGTCAATGGCCGATAGGTTTCTGTCATCCCGGTAACCCCCATCCAATCAACATGGCAAGAATCAAGCTCCCATTCTCAATCACCAGCGTGCGCACGGCCGTCACAAAGGTTTCGGCCTTCACTTGCTTGGCAACGAATCGATTCGTGTTTTTGATCACCCAAGGCAGTGAAATCAGCATCAACAAGGTCGCCACTGGCAAGCCGCCCAACGCAACGACCAACACAATCACGGGATAGCCGACATAGGCCAAGAATTGATAGAGCACCAATCCCCATTTTTGCCCAGGTACATCGGTAAGGTGGTGCGCCCATTTTGAACATCCTCATCATAGTCGGACAAGTTGTTGGCCAGCATGACATTCGCAATCGTGGCCATGCACGGCACGCAGGTCAGGCCGATGAGAATCAGCGCCACAAAGTCGCCGCTCAAGTCGAATCGCGGCCACGTGATGGTCAGATTCAGCAATTTGGCTGCATCGACATTCACATAGATGGCGATGAACGGAATCGCTAAGCCCATGGTCACGCCGGAAAAGACTTCGCCCAGCGGCAAGCGTGACAGTGGCAATGGCCCAAAGGTGTAAAAAATCCCAATCCCAAAACAAACCGCCCCGATTAAGAGCAGCAGCCAATCCGTGCGCCATACCAAGATGAGCCCCAAGGCGGTGGCGATGAGCAGCATCACGCCAATCAACGCCGCCACTCCCGTCGGATTCAAGTGGGCACGGCCAACGATATTCGTTTGGTCACGGTAGGTTTGGTCCTTTGCCTTGTGATAGTCCATCAGGTTGTTAATCGCGGTCGTGGTCATATCAAACAAGAGCATCGCCACAAAGAAAATCGCGGTGTCGATGCCATTGAACTGCTGAAAATAAAGTGCCGCAAACAGTATCCCCACCAGAAACGGCAGAATACTGGCCAGCTTGGTGCGGGCCTCCACTAACTCCCAAAATACTGGTAACGTCATCGCTTATCCATCCCCAAAGCTTACTGCCATCTCCTTTGTTAATTCAGTGTTGCCATCTTATAGCCGGATCCTGACACCAGTTTGAACTTGTTCTTCAACCCACTGGTGATATAAACCTTCTTGTCTTTGGTAATAAAGACAGCTTCGGTATCCTTCTTCTTCTCGATATAAGTCATACCGTCTTTCAGGCCCTTATCAAATGTCGCCGTCGATAGGGCATCACCATCCACTGACTTCTTGGTGATGATTGAGACCCCCATCAAGTTATTGTCGAAAGGATACCCCGTCTTTGGATTCATCAAATGCATGTAGATCTTGCCATTCACCTTGAGGTAACGTTCATAGATTCCGGAGGTCACAATGGTCTTATTGACTTCTGGCACGGTTCCTAACGCGGTCCCGCGGGAGGACTTAGGATCTTGAATCCCGACATTCCACTTAGCATTCTTGTGCTTTGGACTGTTCCCAAGCACGTACAGATTCCCACCTAAGTCGACAATGGCGGTCGTCACACCAGACTTCTTCAAGGTCTTGACCACTTCGTCGGTGATAAAGCCCTTCGCAATCCCGCCCAAGTCGAGCGCCATATTCTTTCGCTTGAGGTAGACGGTCTGCTTAGTAGCATCCAGCGTTACGTCTTTGTAGTTGACCAACGGCAAGCGTTCATCGATTTCTTGTTGTGTTGGTTTCTTCGCATCGGGGAATCCAATGTGCCAAAGCGCCGTAATCGGTCCAATGGCCAAGTCAAAGGAGCCATCGGAGTTATCACTGAAGTACTTGGCATAACTGATTAATTTGTACACACTAGGCGTCACCTTGACGGGTTTAATCCCGGCCTGCTTATTGACCTCATCGACTTCAGAGCCTTTTTCATTGACCGTGATTTCATTAGCCAGCTGCTTGATGCGAGCAAATGCGGTGTTCAGTGCATCCTGTTTGCCTTTGTCATAGACACGCAACGTGACCACGGTCCCCATTAAGAACTGTGTATCTTGGTACGGTTGAGACACCATCTCGGGTTTAGGGGTGGCCTGCTTTTGTTGGCACCCCACCAAACCAATCACTAACAATAATGGCAAAAACAATAAGCCAATGCGTTTCATTCTTTTGACCCCTTTATTTGATTTTCGTACCTACCATACCAGATTATCATGCAAAGACGAAGGGGTTGCGACAGATCGTTTGATCTGCCACAACCCCTGCCTTATTGACGTTGATATTCAAATTGTGAATTATTCGCCGTAAACGATGTTATCAACAACGATCTTGTTGGTGTTACCAGCTTGAGCAGCGTTGATTAATTGATCAGCATACAGGACGAATGTTTGTGAACTTTCAGTTGCGCCAGAAACAACATCGACTTGTGCCGCATTTTGCTTCTTAACAAGTGCATCGTTCAACTTAGGAATGTATTCAGCAGGGCCGACGCCAGTCTTTGCCTTCATACTCTTTTCGTAGTTGGCATCCTTGGTCTTGCTCTTACCGTTCTTATCGACGTAGTCATAACCGGACTTGCTAATCTTGCCATCCTTGACTGTCATCGTGAAGACAACACGGTAGCCGTGAGAATAATTCTTTTCTTCAAGTGTGTAAGTGCCATCCTTCATCTTGTCAGTGTTCTTGATGTCGATGGTCTTTGTGTCGCCAGCTTGAGCAGCTTGAACTAATTGTTGGGCATAGTTCTTGAATGCTGCAGAAGAATCGGTTGCACCAGAAATAACATCAATAGCGGCAACGTTAGCACCGTTCTTTTGGAAAGACTTGTTGAGTTCTGGAATATATTCAGCAGGGCCCACGCCAGTCTTTGACTTCATGTTCTTTTCGTAGTCAGCATCCTTGGTCTTGCTCTTACCATTCTTGTCCACATAGTCGTAAGTTGTTGAGGAAATCTTGCCATCCTTAACAGTCATGGACATTTCAACCTTGTAGCCGTGATCGTAACCTGTTTCAGCTAACTTGTAGGTACCATCCTTCAAAGCGCCACCAGCAACTTGCTTTTGCGTTGTTGCGGCCTTGCTTGATGATGACTTTTCCACTTTGCTGCTGCTTGTCTTGCTGCTGCTTGAGTCCTTGCTACTGCTTGAACTGTTACCGCACGCTGCGAGCACCATTGCTGACATTGCAACTAAAGAAATACTAGTAATTGTTTTACTGAGCTTCATCCCTAAAAACTCCTTTATGTATAAAGTATGGTGATTACCTTTGTGGTATTTTTCACACAAGACAAGTGTAAACCGAGTCATGTGCATAAATCAACAATAAGACAAAATTTGTTATTATATTCTCATATTAAGCAACCGGATACATTGATATCAAAGCCTATTGAGCCACACGTTCAATAACAGACCATATTTTCGTGAAAAATTAGACAAATCGTGTTTTTTGGCGTATAATCGAACTTGTTTATACAAGCCATTATTAAGATTAATAAGACTAAGGAGTGTTATTCATGGCCAAAAAAATATTGTGGTCATCGGTGCCGGTTTCGCTGGCGTCTATGCCACAAAGCGTCTTGCCAAGCACTACAAGAAGAATAAAGATATCACAATCACTTTGATTGATCGGCATTCTTACTTTACATATATGACAGAATTACACGAAATCGCTGCGGACCGTGTCGAAGAAGATGCCATCCAATACGACTTACAACGCTTATTCTGCCGGCGTAAGAACGTGAAGCTCGTGACCGATACGGTGACAACAATTGACCGCCAAAACAAGCAGGTCGTTACCGAACACGGTCGCTATGATTACGACTATGTCATGCTTGGGATTGGTTCCGAACCGAATGACTTCGGAACTCCCGGTGTTAAGGAACACGGCTTTACATTGGGTTCTTGGGAAAGCGCTATCCGTTTGAAGGAACACGTTCGCGACGTCATCCGTCGTGGTGCCACTGAACACGATCCCGAAAAGCGGCATGCCCTCTTATCCATTGCTGTTGTCGGTTCCGGCTTTACTGGGACTGAAACTATCGGCGAATTGCGCGACTGGAAGGACGTCTTAGCAAAAGAAAATAAGATTGATCCTGACGAAATCACGCTCAGCTTGATTGAAATGGCACCAACCATCATGAACATGTTGGATCGTAACGATGCCAACAAGGCTGAACGCTACATGATCAAGCGCGGTATCAAGATCATGAAGAGCACCGGTGTTGTCGGTGTTCATGACACGTATGTTGATTTGAAGGACGGTTCTACCTATCCAACAGCAACCTTAATCTGGACTGCTGGTGTGAAGGCAACTGACCAAGCCGCAAACTTTGGCTTGCAACAAGGTCGTGCCGGCCGGATCCTGGTCAACAAGCAGATGGAATCACAAGATGATCCCGATATTTATGTTGTTGGGGATGTTTCCCTGGTCGATGAAGATGGTACTGGTAAGGGCCAACCACAAATCGTTCAAGGTGCCGAAGCCACTGCCAAGGCCGCATTACTCAACATCGAAGCAAAAATTGAAAACAAAGCAGCCGTTGATTTCAAGCCAAACTACTCTGGGTTCATGGTCAGCTTAGGTTCTCGCTACGGTGTTGCCAACCTGATGGGCTGGATGCATCTGTCCGGATTCTTTGCCATGTTGATGAAGCACCTGGTCAACATGCTCTACTTTGTTCAAATCTATTCCGGTTATTATTTGTTCCAATACTTTATGCATGAATTCTTCCGCACCCGTAACAATCGTAACTTGATGCGTGGTCACATTTCACGTCAAGGGAACGTCTTATGGACTATCCCTGCTCGCCTCTTCTTAGGTGCGATGTGGTTAGTCGATTGTTGGGGTAAGATTCAAGGCTCTGGTTCTTGGTTCACTGACAAGTTACGCTTGCCATTCGCTTGGTTACAGACCGCCGCAACAAGTGGTGCTTCTGCAGCCGGTGCTGATGCCACAACTGCTGCCAGTGGTGCCGAGGCAACCAAGGCTGCCACAACAGCTGCCAAGTCAGTGTTCTCACTTTCTTATGAATACGGTCACGATCCATTAGCAGTGTTCAGTCAAATGCCAACATGGATGTACAACATCACCAAGACGTTGATTCCTAACCAAGATGTTGCGCTCTTCATGCAAAAAGCCATGACAATCATGGAAATCCTGATCGGCCTCGCCTTAGTTGCTGGCTTGTTCACTTGGTTATCATCCGCTGCTACCGTTGCCTTTGTTGCCACCTTCTGCTTATCTGGTATGTTCTACTGGGTCAACATCTGGATGATTCCAATGGCCATCGCCTGCATGAACGGTTCTGGGCGTGCATTCGGCCTCGACAAGTGGGTTGTCCCATACTTACAAAAGACATTCGGTAAGTGGCGTTACGGCACACCTAAAGCGTTATATGGTACTGACACAACCAAATAAGGCCATAGGGTAATTCCACCTTGGTCCGTTGTGAGTGACGAGGTTCTGGGGTAAACTTGCTCCAGAACCTTTTTATTGAACGGAGCGATATTGTGCAAACAACAGGACTTAAAAAATACCTCAAAATGATTCGGCCCTTCGACTGGATTATTGTTGGCCTATTGATGATTGGCGCGTTCATTCCCTATGGCGTCTTCGCGTATCACGAGCATCAAGCCAACCAAGGCGAACCTAATCGCGTACTCACGGCTATCGTCAAACATGACGGTAAAGAAATCTATCGACTCAAACTCACCAATCACAAGGGCACCACACGCTACCGTTTCAAGGACGGCGATGAATGGAACGAAATCGTCGCGACCGACGACAAAATTGCGATTACCGAGGCAAATTGTCAGGACCAAGTCTGTGTCCGCAAGGGTGAAATCAGCCACGCCGGTGAATCAATCGTGTGTTTGCCACATAAACTGCTCGTCCAGATTAATGCGAGTTCTGGGAGCCAGGATGGAGGTCTCGTCACAGAATGAGTTCAACACAAAGCCGAACCCGGCAATATATCTATATCGCGTTGCTCTGTGCGCAAGGCGTCATCATCGGGTTACTCGAACGGATGATTCCGTTCCCTTTTGCCTTTGCGCCTGGTGCCAAGCTAGGGCTCGCGAATCTGATCACAATCGTCTCACTATTCACGATGTCAGTCCCCGATAGTTTCTTCTTGATGTTACTGCGACTGCTGCTCACAACTTTGCTGGGTGGCACACTATCGACATTTCTCTACAGTTCTGCCGGTGCTTTTCTCAGTTGGTTAGGCATGCTCCTAATCATGCAACTGGGAGAAAAACGCGTCAGCATGATCGGTATCTCTGCAGCAGGTGGGATTCTACATAACGTCGGTCAATTGGTGGTCGCTAGCGCCATCGCTGGCAGCTGGACCGTCATGCTTTATCTGCCTGTTCTCGCCTTTATGGGCATCTTGTCAGGGATTGCGGTGGGGATTGCCGCTAACTTTCTCTTTGAGCACGTCGATACGCTACAACGACTTCGCTACACCCGATTAAAGGAGTAAACTTATGCAGATTCATCCCATGTGGGCCACCTATCCTGATCTACAGCCGGAGTTACAGGCGACCCTCGAACTGATTCAACAACAGATTAAAACGGACAATCAGCCCGTCAACGCGGCCATTCTCGACTTGATCAATGCAGGAGGCAAGTTGTTACGCCCCGCCTACTGCCTGCTCTTCTCACAGTTTAAGCCAACTGACCGTTCCAAAATGATTGCGCTCGCAGCTGCGATTGAGACGCTACACACGGCGACTTTGATTCATGATGATGTCATCGATCAATCACCGATTCGCCGGGGTGTGACTACGATTCAAACGCAATTTGACCTCCCCACCGCGGTCTATGCCGGGGGATTATCTCTTCGTCGTTTGCTTCCAGTTATTGTCCAATTACGCCAGCTCCCTGCGCAGTGTCCAGCAAGACGGCAAGAGCATGGCCGATATTTTGAATGGCGAACTCGCACAGATGGCCACCCGTTATCACTTGGATATGACAATCGACCAGTATCTCAAACAAGTGAGTGGCAAAACCGGACAATTATTCGCGTTGAGTAGCTTCATCGGCGCCTATGAAAGCGGCCAGTCACTTCGCTTCTCACGCAACAGTGAAAAAATCGGCCTGAACATTGGCATCGCCTTTCAATTGCTCGATGACATTCTGGACTACACGAGTAACACCGATACAATCGGCAAACCCGTCCACAATGACATGCGTCAAGGCGTCTATTCAGCGCCACTGATTTTGGGATGAACCAGGATCCACAGATTAAGGTCCTGCTTCAAAAACAAACAGCCATGACAGACGCTGAGACCGCTGAAGTGGTTGCCCGGGTCCATGCGGCCGGTGGTGTCGACCAAGCCCGTGACATGGCTGCTGAGTACACAAACAAGGCACTCAAAGCCATCGATAAACTGCCAGACATGCCAGCCCGCCAAACGTTGCACCAACTCACGGCGGCACTGCTGAATAGAAATGTGTAGCAGAGCGTGACAAAAGACGGGTGAGAATGAGGATTAACGGGCACCGATTTTAAATCCTGGGTTTAGGATTTGAAGAAGTGCGAGTTAACCGGAATTCTCAGTCTTTGGGAACGCGTTTAAAGTGCGAACTCACACGTTTTGGCTGTGAGCACTAACGGAACAAGCGGTAAATTGCGATTTGTGCAATTGCCGCTTGTTTTTGTTAGGCGGAACAGGCAGTGTGGGTGATCACGTTGAGAGTGTGACAAAAGGCGGTTAAAACATGAGGATTAGCAATATCTTTGACAGAATCCGGTTTGTGGATTCGACAAAGATGCGCTAACCGGAGTGTTTTGCCTTTGGGAGCACGTTTATGTTTCGACAAGCCCTGGTTAGCAATCGAGTACTAACAGGCTTTGCGCCAACAAAATAAGCTATCATCAACCCTCAAACGAGTTTGGTGATAGCTTATTTTTTTCCTGTATGTACTTAGAGCGACTGGCCCAACCACAAGCCAACAATGAGCAGCATCACCCCAGCAATGACACTCGCCAACAGATCAACCATGGCCCGTGCGGTTTGATGATCGCGCAATAGAATCACCAGTTCAGCGTTGAAGGTCGAAAATGTCGTGAAGCCACCGCAGAAGCCAGTCACCAGCGCCAGATGCCAGCCCTGACTCAGACTGAGCCCGGTGAGCAAACCAATGATGAAAGTCCCACTCAAGTTAGTCACGAAGGTCGCCCAAGGAAAGTTAAAGTGATACATTTTGCCAACCTGACTCAAGAGATAACGACCGACAGCACCGGTACCCGCACCTAATGCCACGAGAAGCATATCAATCATCGAAACGCCCCCTCGTCAATCGTTTGGCTAGCAGATAGCCCAGTATCGCCATGGTGAGTCCGCCAACCAAGCTCACGCTCAGATAGGCGACGCCCCACCAAAAATCCTGCTGCAACAGCGTCCATGTCTCTAAGCTGAAAGTCGAAAAAGTGGTGAAGGCACCCACAAAACCTGTGCCGACACCAGTCAATGCCCACGTTGGCAAGGCAAACACAGGTCCCAGCCAATACAGAATCAGCGTCAAAAAGAAACTGCCAATTAGATTAACGGTCAACGTTCCAAAGTAACTGGGCAAGGCCAAACCAATCCCATAACGGGCCAAGCCACCCAACATCCCAAACACAAACACTGCCAATAAGACGCGATAATCAACTTCAAATTGCCGATAACGCATTTGCCTTCCCCCTAACTCAAAAAAGGATGCTCACCCATCGGCGTTCATCCTCTTGTTAACTCACTTCACTTACTGTCATACAGTCATTCATAGAGATAGCGCATCATTTTCTTGCGGATACGTTGCACCACATTGCGCGCCGGCCCCGTCGTTGTCTCCTGGGCTGGATGCAACAACGCATTGAGCGCGGTTTGTTCTGTTGGTGACAAATCCGCAAAGAAATCGGCTAGCTCCGCATTCAGCGTCACCGTCACGGTATCGCCTCGCACTAAGTCCTGCTGAAATGCCTCAAGAATGGGGACATCAGCCAAGACATATTGTTTATCCACCGTCCGCTTCTGTGCAAATTGCTTCCGCAGCAACGAACGAATATGCGAGACCAAGACCATTTTGTAATAGGCACCGAATTGCGAACCCTGACTGCCATCGAAATGCTCGACTGCCTTGAGCATCGCAATCCGAGCTTCCTGTAACCAATCATCGCGCGTATAGTTGCGCAGATGATACGTCTTGATCACTTTGCCAACAAGTGGCATATATTGCTTAAAGAGTTGTTCAAATGCATTGGAATCCTGCGAGGCACGTTGAATGAGCGTTTCAGCACCAATCGTCATGGCAACTCCTTCCGCAGGATAATTGACACGCTTATTGTATGCTGAAGTGCTTACAAAAACTAGCGAACGCAAGTTCTATTTTTTGAAGTCGTCTAGCGCACCAATCTTACTTGTACTTTGGCCGCTTTTCGAGCTTGCGGCGCATCTTTTCAAGCATCAGTAACTGGCTGGTATCCCAAGGCACATTGCGGCGTTCTGCTTGACTGGCAAAAGCCGGCGTGGCCTGATTGAATTCGGCGCGCGCCCGCAAGACTTCTTGCAGAAATTCACGCGATGAGATCCGCAGGGCACCGCGGGAGAAAATCGTCCACTGCTCTGCCTGATCACTGGTGACCACCGTCAACTGATTCAGATGCGTATTCAGCTTTTGTGCCAACTGTTCGATGTAGCTATCGGCAGTCTGATCTTCTTTGGTAAAAATCACATCGAGATCCCACTTGGCAAAGCTCTTGCCCATGCCAGGCACGTACATCGCATCAAAAACCACAATGATTTGGCGATCTTCATAACTGCGATATTCGGCCAGAACATCCAGCAAGCGATCGCGTGCTACATCAAAATGATCTTCGGCCTTTAACTTGGCCAACTCGGGCCAGTTGCCAATCACGTTGTAGCCATCGACAATCATAATCTGATTTTTCATGACTAGTCACCTTGGCGGCTAGTAAAGGCTTGATACATTAATACGCCTGCCGCAACACTGGCATTCAAACTCTGCACGTGACCGACCATTGGAATCGTCATCGTGGCATCCATCAACTTGGCAACCCCTGGTGAAATGCCTTTACCTTCATTACCGATCACTAATGCCGTTGACCCGCTGGCATCCCATGTTCGGTAGTCCTGGCCATCCATAGCCGTTCCGAAGATCCACATCCCACGTTCCTTCAAAATCTTAATGGTTGAAGCCAAGTTCGTGACCCGTGCCACCTTAACGTGTTCAATCGCACCGGTACTGGTTTTCGCCACGGTACTGGTCAAGCCGACTGCGCGGTGCTTTGGAATAATAATTCCATGCACACCCACTGCATCGGCCGTCCGCATGATTGAGCCCAAGTTATGGGGATCTTCTAAGTTATCTAAGATCAGGAAGAATGGTTCTTCGTTCTTTGCCTTAGCGACTTCAAATAAATCATCAATTGTCGCATAGGAATACGGCGCAATGGCGGCCATAATCCCCTGGTGATTGCCATCGTCGCTCAGTAAATCCAAGCGCGACTTTGGCACTTGACTGACAATCAATTTCTTCGACTTGGCCAATTTCACCAAATCATGAATCGCGTCACTGTTCAAATCATTTTGAACAAAGACCTTATTGATGGATTGTTGATCCCCGGTTTTCAGGGTTTCCATCACGGCATGGCGACCAAAGACAAAATCGGTTTGTTCTTCTTCGTTCGCTTCGACACGGCGATTCGCATTGCCGCGATCCGTGTCATTGTTGTCGCCGCGCACTGGGTGTTTACGATCATTTTTGCGTGCTGGACGATTGTTGCGGTCGGGTTTGACCATGACCTGTGCCTCCTTCTTCGACATAATCGATACACCATTGCGCGAGCTGCGCAATGCGTTCTGTTTGTTGTGTGAGTTGTAAGTAACCAAACAGGGCTTCAAACCCCGTTGAAAAGCGATATGTCACCACGTCAGTATTCTTGGCGTGGGTGTAACTCTTGGCATTGCGACCGCGTTGAAAGACATCGATTTCATCTTGCGTCAACAATTCCGCTTCCTGCATACCTTTGATCAAAGCCGCTTGGGCCTTGGCAGAGACATATGCTGTTGCGGCTTTTTGCAATTGGTTTGGCCGAACAATCCCACGATTGAGCAGGTTTTGCCGGATAAACACTTCATACACGGCATCGCCTAAATAGGCCAGTGCAATACCATTGAGTTGATTGGGACTGATCATGCGCGACGCCACCTCGTTCCGTTTGCTGTGTCTTCCAAAATAATACCTTGATTGGCCAATTGATCGCGAATCTGATCACTCATCGCAAAATCCTTGTTGGCGCGGGCTTCGTCACGTTGGCGAATCAAGTCTTCAACATCACTGTCGAGCAATTGTTGCACGTCAAACTGAATGCCAAAAATCTGTAACCACGCTGCCTGCTTGTCCAACATCGCGGTAATCGCATCCGTTTTGACGGTTTCCGCGTTGGCGTATTCGTTCATCAACTTGGTCAGGTCGTATAAGACACTCAAACCATTTTGAACATTGATGTCATCATCCATCTCTGTGACGAATCGGGTTTCCAATTCATCGAGCTGCTGATCAATGGCTGCATCAGCACCCGCAGTCGCTTGACTCAAGCGATAGCTCAAATTATCACGCGCGATTTTGAGCCGATTCAAGTTGTTCTCTGCATCCTTCAGGTTCGCTTCTGAATAACGGATTGGCTTGCGATACTGTGTCGATGCCATGAAGAACCGCAATGTCATGGGATCAACAGTCTTAATGATGTCGTGCACCGTAATGAAGTTACCGAGTGACTTACTCATCTTCTGATCGTCGTCACCAATGGTCACAAAGCCATTGTGCATCCAGTAGTTGGCAAACTTTTGGCCTGTTTTGGCTTCGGACTGTGCAATTTCATTCTCATGATGTGGGAATTCAAGGTCTTGCCCACCGCCATGAATGTCAATCGTATTGCCGAGCAATGTGGTACTCATCACTGAGCATTCGATATGCCAGCCTGGACGGCCCGCGCCCCAAGGTGAATCCCAAGAGATTTCGCCCGGCTTTGCAGCCTTCCAGAGTGCAAAATCAATCGGATCTTCCTTGCGTTGTGTTTCTTCATCATTGATGTGTTGGCTGGCCCCTTGTTCAAGCTCGTCAATATTTTGATGAGACAGTTCACCGTAATCCGGGAACTTACGGGCGCGATAGTAAACATCACCATCGACCGCATACGCGTAACCTTTTGCAATCAGGTCGCTGACAAAGTCCAAGATTTCTGGAATCATCTGGCTGGCGCGTGGATTCACCGTGGCCTTTTGGATGCCGATTGCCTTGGTATCTTCCATGAAAGCGTCAATGAAGCGATCCGCCAGTTCGAGCGGTTCTTCATGATTCTCATTGGCCGCTTTAATGATCTTGTCATCCACATCCGTAAAGTTGGAGACATAGGTCACGTCATAACCACGATATTCAAAATAGCGCCGAATGGTGTCAAAAGCGATGGCACTGCGCGCATTACCGATATGAATGTAGTTGTAGACGGTTGGTCCACAGACATACATATGCACCTCGCCAGGAACGAGTGGCTTAAACGGTTCTTTTTGCCGCGTCAGGGTATTGTAAACTTGTAACATTGCGGTCTTCCTTTCTGAGCGTTCTAAACGTATCATACCGGAATTTCGGCGGTTTATAAAGTATTAGCGACGGAATCTGCGCCAATAAGCGACACTCAATCCCACCAGCATGATGAGCAGAATCACGGCCGGCACATTGAAATGCAGTTGTCCACGAGACAAGGGAACAATGAAGGCCAATAAGAAAATCATGATGATGCCCATAATAATGCGATAACGACCAGTACGCATAGTTTTCTACCTCCTAGAGAGTGGAGAATGCGATAAGTCTCGGGTAACAATCGAGCACTAACGGGCTTTACGCCGCATGGCGGTTTTTGCCATGAGCGGAAAGCAGGTTAGGCGGAGATTGTTGAGACTTAGAGCATGTTTAGAGTGCGAACCCACACGACTTGGCTGTGAGCACTAACGAGACTCACGAAGCAATCGTGGTTTTGACGATTGTCAGGAGGCTGGTTAGGCGGAACAGGCAGTGTGGGTGAGCACGTTTTGAGTGCGATAAGTCTCAGGTAACAATCGAGCCTTCACTTGTGACAAAAGGAGCCGCAACAAAACAATTGTGTTTTGTCACAGCTCCTTCGAAATCATGTTGCGTTATTCGTCATTAAGCCTTGATGGCATCCAAGACAAAGTTGATGTTTGCCAAGGTCTTCTTGCGGCCCATCAATTCGATGGTTTCAGCAAGTTGAGGCCCGTGCATTTGCCGAGTTGCGGCAATCCGAATTGGCATATAGAGCTTGCGGCCCTTGACGCCAGTTTCGGTCTTCACGTCATTCACAATTTGATTGATTGAGTAAGCAGTGAAGTTGTCCAATGCCTTAATCTTGTCAGCGAATGCTTCCAGAACTTGAGGCGCTGATGGATCAGCGAGTTCCTTCAGTTCATCTTCATCCAAATCACCTGGTTCGATGAAGAAGATATCTGCTAACTTAGAAATTTGGGCGGTATAACTCATGTGGTCGGTGTACAGGCTGATCAATTGGCGTGCCCATTCAACGGTCATCGCGTCGGGATCAGCTGGTAACAAGCCATCTTGAACCAAGTTGGCCAAGGACAGGCTCATCAATTCGTTAGGATCAGCCTTCTTCACGTACTGGTTGTTGACCCATTCAAGCTTCTTGTTGTCAAAACGTGCTGGGCTCTTGCTCAGACGTTTTGGATCAAACTGATCAATGAATTCCTTCTTAGAGAAGATTTCACTTTCACCCTTTGGCGACCAGCCCAATAACGTAATGAAGTTAAACATCGCTTCTGGTAAGTACCCCAATTCACGATATTGTTCGATGAATTGAAGCACTGATTCGTCACGCTTGGATAACTTTTTACCGGTATCCCCATTGATAATTAAGGTCATGTGACCAAATGTTGGTGCTTCCCAACCAAAGGCATCATAAACGGCCAATTGCTTAGGTGTGTTTGCGATATGGTCATCACCACGTAAGACGTGACTGATTTGCATCATGTGATCATCCACAACCACGGCAAAGTTATAAGTTGGCATGCCATCGCGCTTCAAGATAACGAAGTCGCCACCAATGGTTTTGGCTTCGATGCTGATGTCGCCCTTAACAATGTCATTCCATTCGTAAACTTTGTCTTCTGGAATGTGGAAACGAATAACAGGTGTCAAGCCCTTGGCCTTTGCGTCCGCAATCTTGGCTGCCTTTTCTTCTTCCGTCATTCCAGCATATTCATATTCGTAGTGAGGCATTTCGCCGCGTTCTTGCTGTGCTTCGCGGTCTGCTTGGAGCTCTTCTTCAGTCTTGTAAGATTCGTAAGCCTTACCTTCGTCCACCAATTGTTGGATGAGTGGTAAGTAGATATCTTTACGTTCAGACTGACGGTATGGGCCGAATTCCCCGGGCTTGTCGGGACCTTCATCCCAATCAATGCCTAACCAGTGCAAGTTATCGATTTGGCTCTTTTCGCCGTCTTCAATATTGCGCTTGGTATCGGTGTCTTCGATCCGCAATACCATAGTACCGTTGTTGTGACGAGCGAACAGATAGTTAAATAAAGCTGTCCGCGCGTTCCCGATGTGTAAATGCCCAGTAGGACTTGGTGCATAGCGCACCCGAATTGGTCGATCTGCCAATGCATTACGCCTCCATTTTCATTAAACAATGCAGTGATAGTGTACCACATTCAGTCCTTGCTTTCACGATTTAATCGCGTTTATCAGCGTTTGTATCAGCAAGTCTTAAGCATTTCGGGTATACTGGTTTCAAAAGCGGCGCGTTCACGCGTCCTGGAGGAGTGATTTGATGCAACAAAATCTTAGTCCTGAAGAAATTACCGCCATCAACAGTGAGGTTCAGACACGTGGCAAATCCATGCTTGTCGCTTACTTATTATTGATTGTCTTATGGGGATTTGGCATTCATCGTTTGTATTTGGATGACAAGCGCGGCGGCTTTACCATGTTGGGTTTGGCAATTGCTGGCTGGGCAACGTCATGGATTCTGATCGGTTTTATTTTTCTCGCAATTGTGTGGGTCTGGAACGTGATCGACCTGTTCACCACTTATGGCAAGGTCAATGCCATCAATAATGCCATTCGCGAAGAGGCCACTGCTCGTATCGTGGCTAATCGCAAACTCGAATACTAAAATCAAAGATAGGCAAAAACAGGAGCCTGTGACATCACCCGTTTGGGTTGTCACAAGCTCCTGTTTTGTTTTTGACCTAGAATACAGAGGTGAAGAACAGAATCGAATCCCATAGGAAGTGGAAAATGTACGAGATCCAAATATTCTTGGTCCGAATGTACATCCCAGTATCAAAAATTCGACCTACGCCAATCACCAGAAGCATCTGCAAGATATGCCAATCATACGCAACGAAATGAATCATACCGAAGAATATCATCGACCCAATAAGTCCCCACCAGATACCTGCATTGCGTGAAGCGTGCATATGCTGCATCACCAAGGCGCTGAGTACCAGGAAGAAGCTGACAGCGAGCAGTTCCTCAATCATCAAATTTAGGATTGAGATAATTTCATTAGTAATGAAATAGGACACGATGCGGGACTCGCCGACACCCTTCATGGCAACCACAGCACCATTGGGAGCCGTTTGACCCTTTAGCAGCAATCCCATGACAGTTGAATAAATCAAGCTCAAAATCGTCATCACGAGCCCAAAGCCCAAATCGCGCCACTTGAGCCGCTTATAGAGCTTAGTCATCGATTCTTTTGCACCGTACCGAAAAAGAGCAACAAACAGTAATAACGGCAGAACCGAAGAAATGAATTGAATCACATACGTCATGGCGACTGGGGTGCTATTTGTCACCCATGTCTGTGGCAGTGCATAGACTAGCGCAATGACAATAATACCGACTAATAGACCTAATAGTCGTGATGCTGAAAGTGGTGCGTCGTCAACCAGTGGCATATTGCCACGATTTTGACGGCGTTCCAAGAAAAATCGTTGTTCTTGCATGAAATCCCCTCCAAACAACAATTATCATGCCTTCTTCACAGCATTTTTGCAATTAAAGTGTCTTGACTAGTCTTTACCTTTCAGTGATTTCTGTTGATGGGCAGGTTTGGCAAAAATCATCCGCCCGGCAGCCGTTTGCAGCGCGCTGGTGACCACAACGTCCAATGGCTTGTTCATGTAGTATTGACCATCTTCAACAACGACCATTGTGCCATCCTCAAGATAAGCGACCCCTTGTTGACGCTCAGTCCCAGACTTGATAACGGTGACACGCATGCCCTCGCCTGGTAACATCTCAGGCTTCAAGGCATTCGCCAGTTCATTGATATTGAAAACAGGCACATTTTGAAATTGACTGACCTTATTCAGGTTAAAGTCATTGGTGACCACAACCCCGTCGAGTAATTTGGCGAGCTTGATCAGCTTACCATCAACTTCCGTCAAGTCTTCAAAGTCACCGTCGTACATCTCGATATTGATATCGGGATCTTCTTGCATCGCGTTCAAGATGTCTAAACCGCGGCGACCTCGACTGCGTTTAACAGAATCGGCGGAATCAGAGATCAGTTGCAGCTCGTGTAAGACAAAATTAGGCACGAGCAGTGTTCCTTCGATGAAGCCGGTCTTGGCAATCGCTTGCACCCGGCCATCGATGATCACGCTGGTATCAAGAATCTTGTATTTGCGGTAATTCTCATCCGCCCGACGTTCCAAGACCTTCTCGGCATTGCCATCTTCTTCACTATTGCGGCGACGAATGGTCAATAATTTGCGCCATTCCTCCCGCCGTGTGGTCCCGACACGAAACCCTAAGTAACCAAAATCAACATCAGAACAATCGGCAAAATCACGTTCAGTCCTGGAATCGGTAAGCTATACAGTGGCAAGGACAAAATCGCCGCTAACACCAATCCGATAATCGTTGAGATACTCCCAAACAGCAGATAACTCGGTGACTGCTTGGTCAAGAAGGTCTCCGCCCGTTTGAGTTGTTTCAGAATCCAGCCTGACGCCATTTCCCCCAAAATCAAAAAGATAATCGCACCAATAATTGCATTAATCAGTGGGGATGTTAACCAGGTATTGTTGAAGCCGATTGCTAACCAGAACGGGGGCATGACAGCCATCCCGACACCGATCCCAATCAAGCCAAAAATTAAACTCACAATTCTTTTTGCATCGTCTTTCCTCCTCTCATGGATCTGATATGTAATGCGGTTGCGACACAACCGCCAGTCATGCCGCAACCATTTTTGAACATGCTTCATTCTAAATCTAGCGCTAATCATTCACCTACGGCTAAGGTCCGATTATGCGACCTAATTAAAGACTTTGTGCAGCGCCTCGGCAACACTCGTCACCCCAATGACTTGGATGTCTTTTGGAATGTCATCGTAACCATGTAAGTTATTCTTTGGCACGAAGATGCGCTTGAAGCCCAACTTAGCAGCTTCCTTGATGCGATCTTCAATCCGATTGACCCGGCGCACTTCACCGGTCAAACCAATTTCACCCACAAATGAATCGGTCGGTGAAATCTCTTGGTCACGATAGGAAGAAGCAATCGCAACAGCCATGGCGAGGTCAATCGCGGGTTCATCGAGTTTCACCCCACCGGTGGCTTTGAGATACGCATCTTGATTCTGTAACATCAAGCTGGCCCGCTTCTCGAGCACCGCCATAATCAGGCTAACTCGATTGTGATCCAGCCCGCTACTGGTGCGCTTGGCGTTCCCATACATGGTTGGTGAAATCAGTGCCTGAATTTCAACCAGAATCGGCCGCGTCCCTTCCATCGAGACCACCACCGCCGAACCTGTGGCACCCGCTAATCGTTCCTCTAAGAAAATCTCGGATGGATTTGCGACTTCCTCGAGCCCCGCTTGATGCATTTCGAAGATACCGATTTCGTTCGTTGAGCCGAATCGATTCTTAACCGAACGCAGAATACGGTAGGTGTGATGCATGTCTCCTTCAAAGTACAGCACGGTATCCACCATGTGTTCGAGAATCTTTGGTCCCGCAATTGCGCCGTCCTTGGTGACGTGACCCACGATAAAGATCGTAATCTGATTGGACTTAGCAATCCGCATCAGTTCCGCGGTCACTTCACGAATCTGCGCCACAGAACCCACCGCTGAGTTCATATCGGGCACATTCATCGTCTGCACCGAATCAATAATCACGTAATCAGGTGTGAGGTCATCGATGGCCTGTTGAATACTTGGCATATCCGTTTCAGGATACAGATACATGCCAGAATCGCCGACATGCAATCGGCCCGCGCGCATCTTGATTTGACTGGCACTTTCTTCCCCGGAGACATACAACACCTTGCCACCGGTTTGAGCGAGTTGCCCTGAAACCTGTAGCAGCAGTGTGGATTTCCCGATACCGGGATCGCCACCGATCAGAATTAATGACCCAGGCACAACCCCGCCACCCAAGACGCGGTTGAGTTCGTTGAGTTTGGTCTTAACCCGTGTTTCTTTGGTAATGGTCACGTCGGTCAGCTTTTGTGGTTGCACCTTGGCACCAGCGGTTGTTGTCCGTGGTGTGGCTGCGACCTTAGCTGCCGTAATCGTTTCTTCGACCAGTGTGTTCCACGCACCACAATTTGGGCAGCGCCCTAAATAGCTCGCGGAGATGTAGCCACAGTTTTGGCAGACATATTGTGTTTTACTTTTCGCCATTGGTCCCCCTTAACGCGATGTTTACTTGCCTGTCGAACCAAAGCCGCTCTTGCGCACTTGGTCCAACGCAGAATCGTTATCGGCCTTTAAGAATGGCATAAAAATGCCTTGGCCGATACGTTCGCCTTTTCGAATAATCATATCTTTGGGGCTGAGATTCACCAATTGGAAAAATCTCACCCTCGTTATCGTCGTTGTTATAATAATCTGCATCCACAATGCCAATCCCATTGGGCAGAATCAAACCTCGCTTCAATGGATTGCTCGAGCGGTTAGCCAACACCAGCATTTCATCTGGTTGCATATACGCCTTCACACCAGTTGGCACCAATTGTGGTTTCAGCGTCTTACTAGCGCGCTTAAAATCACTTTCAGTCAGTGGATGTTCATTCTTGATGAGCCGGAATAACCGAATAAAGTTGTAACGCCAAACACTTTTGAGCACGAAATCCTCCCGTGCATAAAATCATAACCCGCCGCCTGTTTGGTTTGGCGTGTGGGCAATGTGATGTCTTGTTCCTTGTACGTCGAGACCACTTCAAAACCGCGAATTGCCATGCTTGCCCTCCTTATTTATGGTACAGATAATCATACCACGGAAACCGTTTGCCGACCATGCTCAGAGCTTTACTTGTAAGCGTTTTTAGGGTTAAATATATTCAAAGCTGTGCCAACCGATAGCTTTGCCCATTCATCGCCAATACTGTTAGACTGAAGATATCAACTTTGAGGAGGCCAATATGGAATTTTTATCAGAACCAGGACGTTTCTATCTCGAAAATCCCGAACATCAACTACTCGCCGAAATCACCTTCCAATCAATCGCTGATGACACCGCCTATAGCATCGATCACACCTTTGTTGACGAGAGCTTGCGCGGGCAAGGTATCGCCGCGCAATTGGTCGATGCCGTCGTCCAAAAAGCCCGTGCGGAACACAAAATGATCCAGCCACTGTGCACTTATGCCGTGCATTCCTTCGAGACGCACCCCGAGTACGCCGATATTTGGCGTAAAGGAAGCGGTCTCTCTTAAAATTTCGCCATAAACCCGTTTTTCGTTCGGAAATTAGGTATAATAAAATTAATTTGAGGAAAAGGATGCGTGACTTGTGGCAATGGATCAAAATGAGCTCAAAAAGACTGCAGCAATTAAAGCAGCAGAATTCGTTGAAGACGGCATGATCGTCGGCTTAGGCACTGGCTCAACCGTAACTTTTTGGTTGAAGCAATCGCCAAGCGTGTACAAGAAGAAGGGTTACATATCACAGGTGTTGCGACCAGCAAGCGAACAGGCAAGCAGGCCAAGTCTCTGGGTATCCCGATGAAGACAATCGACGAGGTGCCACATGTCGATCTCACTATCGATGGTGCTGATGAAGTCGACAAGAACTTCCAAGGAATCAAGGGCGGCGGTGCTGCTCATGCCTTTGAGAAGGTTGTTGCAACAAGTTCAACCAAGAATATTTGGATTGTGGATGAAACCAAATTGGTCGACACACTGGGCAAGTTCCCACTGCCACTTGAAGTGATTCCTTATGGGAGTACCAAAGTATTCGATCGACTCCAGAACGAAGGGCTCAATCCTAAGTTCCGCTTAAATGATGACGGCGAACGTGTGAAAACACATTCCGATAATTACGTCATCGACTTGTACATGGGGCACATTGACCATCCACATCTGTTAGCCAACTGGTTAATCAGTCAAGTTGGTTTGCTCGAACACGGACTTTTCCTCGACATCGTTAATACCGTGGTCGTAGGCACACAAGACGGGCCTAAGATTCTGGAAGCAAAAAGAGCGTGACAAAAGGCGGTTAAAACATGAGGATTAGCAATATCTTTGGCAGAAGCCGGTTTGTGGGTTCGCCAAAGATGAGCTAACCGGAGTGTTTTGCCTTTTGGAACGCGTTTAGAGCGTGACAAGTCCCGCTTAACAATCGAGTACTAGCGCTAAAATGCGGTTTATGCAATTGGCGCTAGTTTTTGTTAGGCGGAACAGGCAGTGTGGGTGAGCACGTTTAGAGCACGTGTCTAATCAATCTCATGCATCAAAACAAAGGCCTGAGCCGACCCAATTGGGTTAGCTCAGGCCTTTTTGTTTTGGCTAGCTTTCGAGCACCATGCTCGTCGCGTGCACGCCCACCATACCATCTACGACGGCAACAGTTTGTCCACTCAGGAAATCACGATAATCGCCATCCGCAAGTGCAACCGGCACATTGGCCGCCTGCCCCATCACCGGAAAAATCCCAATCAACGCATGATCGTCACGCGTGTAGCTCACGACCAACACATCATCATGGCCAGCACTTGTCAGCTGATAATCATCCGCCTCACGCAGTGGATGCCGTAACAAAGGTTGCAGTGTCTGTAAGTACGTCGTGAGATCCACCTCTGGCGTTGTCGCCAACGTATCTTTGGTAAAGAGACTCGGTGTGTGACGCAAGCCGAATTCCTCGCCCGCATATAACAAGGTGGTCCCTCGTTCAAAATAACTGAAGGCTAACCACGCCTTGAGCTGCGCGATATTTTCAATTTGGCCGTGCGCCCGTTCTTGATCATGATTCTCTAAGAAACGTAACTTGGCATAATTAGCAGGAAACGCAACATCCTGGTGCGTCAAGGCAGCCACGTAATCGCGCAACGGTGCCTTGCCGTTAATCACATCTTGCCACAGCCCATACACATCATAGTCGTAACTGATGTCAAAGGCGTTGAAGATTTCACCATCACTCGCCGCAAAGTAGCCCTGGTGCCGCAATTCAGCGATGAAGTCATCACCGGCAGATTCAGCCAGCCACAGAAAATCAGGTTTGACCTGTGCCACAGCGTCACGAGCAGCTTCCCAAAATGCGGTGGGTACCAGCGGCGCCACATCACAGCGATAACCGTCCACAAACTGTGCCCAGTAGGTCAGCGTGTCGATCTGGTACGCCCATAAGTCGTGTTGGCGATAATCGAGATCGGCCACATCGGACCAATCGCCGACCTTGTTGCGCAATGAACCATCCGCATTCTGATAGAACCATTCCGGATGACTGGTTGCGAGAACACTGTCAGGACTGGTGTGATTGTAGACAACATCGAGCATCACCTTCATCCCCTGCGCGTGAATCGCATCAACTAGGTGTTCAAAGTCCGCCATGCTCCCATACTCGGGATTAATTGCGCGATAGTCTTTAATCGCATAGGGTGAGCCCAAATCGCCCTTGCGCTTGGTGACCCCAATGGGATGGATGGGCAAAAGCCAAACATAATCCGTGCCGAGTGCCTTAATGCGAGGCAAATCAGCCTCGAGTGCTTGGAATGTACCAGCTTTTGTGTGATTCCGTACAAAGACGGAATAGATCAATTGTTGCCGCACCGCCAGTTTTGTTGTCGTTGCCATACTAACATCCTCTTCTAGTTATTTTGGTCGTTAAATGCCTTTTCAATGGCCTTCAAATCGACATCTGCTGTGGATGGGAAAATCAAATCAGCGTCTTTCAGAATCGTCTTGTCGCCAATACCGACTGAGAATTGGCCGGCCGCATTGATCCCAGCGATTCCTGCTGAGGCGTCTTCCAACCCCACGACTTCACTGTTATCAAACTGCAACAGCTCCGCAGCGCGTTCAAAGATTTCGGGATCGGGCTTGCCCTTCTTCAACAAGGAAGGATCGACAATCCCGTCAAAACTTGTGGTCAAGCCTAAACGGTCAATAATCGTTGGCGCATTCTTAGAAGCAGAAGCAATCGATGCCCTATAACCCGCTTCATGCAATGCTTTTAAGAAATCCTTCATCCCAGGCAAGATGTCTTTTGGGGTCATGTTCTTGATCAATTTCAGATAATAATCATTTTTTCAGAGGCCATCACCGCTTTTTCTGTGTCCGTATAGCGGTTCTCCTTGTGGCCAAACTTTAAAATTGTTTCTAATGAATCCATGCGGGATAAGCCCTTCAACTGCTCATTGACGGACTCATTAATGGTAATCCCCGCTTCTTCTTGAGCAACGTGCTTCCACGCTTCATAGTGGTAACGCGCGGTATCGGTGATCACACCATCGAGATCGAATACAAAACCTTTTAACACAATAATTCCTCCTCTGCTTAGGTAACTACGGTGAGTGTTCGGTTTGAAACCGGATTCGCACCCACTCACATTCTACACATTACCAGCAGTTTTGCCTATGCTTCGACTTCCAAACGAACGGGTTTGTCATTGACCAGAACGGTGATCGGCTCACCCGCGACCAATTTGATTGTCGTGGTGTCGGCCACATCGATGGCCAACACCCGGCCACGATAGTTCATCTTAAACGCGTAGTGCGTCCACGTCGAAGGCAAGAAGGGTTTGAAGGATAATTGTGTGTCGTTATAGCGCATGCCAGCGAATCCTTGAACGATGGCTAACCAGCTGCCACTCATCGACGTGATGTGCAAGCCATCGTCGGTATCGTTGTTGTAGTTGTCGAGATCAAGCCGGGCCGTTCGTGCATAGAGTTCAACCGCTTTGTCCACTTTACCCAGTTCCGCAGCCAAAATCGCATGGATGGAGGCCGACAGCGAGGATTCATGCACCGTCATCGGTTCATAGAAATCAAAGTTGGCTTCTTTTTGCGCCATGGTGAAGCGATTGTTCAGGAAGTAGATGCCCTGTAACACATCCGCTTGCTTGATGAATGGTGAGCGCAAGATACGATCCCATGACCAGTGCTGGTTGATTGGCCGCTGATCAGCGGGAATGGAAGCGGCTGGCCGCAAATCCTTATCGAGGAAAGTATCGTGCTGAACGAAAATACCGCGCTTCTCATCGGTTGGGAAATACATCCGATCGATGATATCTTGCCAATGCGCCTGTTCGTCATCGCTGACGGCCAATTTGGCAAGCACAGCCCCATTGGCCTTTGGTAACCGCTCGAGGGTGTACTCGAGCACCCAACTCGCCATGGTATTGGTGTACCAGTTGTTGTTGACGTTGTTCTCATATTCATTGGGGCCGGTGACACCATGAATCATGTACTTACCGGCATTTTGACTGAAGTGCACTCGATCGGCCCAGAAGCGCGCAATCGCAACCAACACCTCAATACCGTCTGTATTGACGTAGGTGTCATCACCCGTATAAGCCGTGTATTGATAAATCGCAAATGCAATCGCGGCGTTCCGGTGAATTTCTTCAAAGGTGATTTCCCATTCGTTGTGGGCTTCAATCCCATTGAAGGTCACCATGGGGTACAGAGCGCCCGCAAGGTTCTGCTGCTGTGCGTTGTGGAAAGCACCGGGTAATTGGTCATGGCGATACTGTAACAGCGCATGTGTCACCTCAGGCTTGGTGACGGCCAGATACATCGGCACAATGTAGGCCTCGGTATCCCAATAAGTCGCGCCACCGTATTTTTCACCAGTAAACCCCTTTGGTCCGACGTTTAAGCGCGGATCATCACCATAATAGGTCATGAACAACTGACTGATGTTGAAGCGAATGCCCTGTTGTGCCGCGTCATCGCCATCAATCACGACATCGCTGGTCGCCCACCGATCGGCCCAGATAGCGGTCTGCTGATTCAGCAACTCGTCAAATCCGGCGGCAACAACGCCGTCCAATAATTGACTCACGCGCTCCACTTGATGTTCTGGTTCAATATCGCGACTGGTAACCACGACGACACTCTTGACCAAATCACTGTGTTCACCCGCATCGAGGCGTGTTGTCACTGTTTCATTCAGCGTACCACTAGCCGTTGTGAGAACGCCCTCACGTCTTGGCCATTGAGTTGCAGGTGTTGCGCCAAGGTCACAGTGAATTGAGGTACCTTGAACGGATTAGGAATGGTTTCCATGGTGATGCTGTGCGCCACGGGATTCTCTTCCAGCGCCTGCCAGAACTGTTCATCATAGTTGCTGTCCTCATTAACCACATTACCATCGAGGCTCGCATCAAATTGAATGTCGGCGTGACCCTCAAGGACATCAACGGAGACCTTAAACAGTGCCGCTTCTTGCACCGCATTGCTCAAAAAGCGTTCAAAGGTGAATTTGATGGCGGCATCGTGGCCATGATAGACGTAACTACGAGTCAACAATCCCTGGTGCATATCGAGTGCTAAGTAGAAGTCCGTGAATTTGCTGGTGGCCAGATCAATCTTCTCGCCATTCACAGTGATGCCGATGTGATTGAACGCTGGTGCATTGATGGCCTTGCCGAAATATTCCGGATAACCGTTCTTCCACCATCCCACACGGGTCTTGTCTGGAAACCAAACACCGCCCAGATAAGTCCCCTGAAGTGTGTCGCCTGAGTAACCTTCTTCAAAGTTGCCCCGCATGCCCATGTAGCCATTACCGAT
Source organism: Lacticaseibacillus saniviri JCM 17471 = DSM 24301 (assembly GCF_001311785.1). Lineage (GTDB taxonomy): Bacteria > Bacillota > Bacilli > Lactobacillales > Lactobacillaceae > Lacticaseibacillus > Lacticaseibacillus saniviri. The sequence goes on from NZ_BBBX01000014.1 coordinate 37,574, forward strand.
GGCGGTGATACTTTCTTGGAGTCGCTTGTTCTCGACATCCAGTTCGTGTGTTTTCACAATCCAGGGATCGATTTCAAAAATTCGTTTCATGATCCGTCTGCCTCTCTCTCATTTAATCCAAATAGCGGTTTCATTTCTGATTTAAAAAAAGAACCTGCGCCACTCGCACAGCACAGGTCCTTCGCTGGAGCAAATTCTTAACCCTTATCAGCACCTGCAGTAATCCCGTTAACATAGAACCGTTGCATGATGATGAATAAGACAGTGATTGGGATCGCGATGATCACACACCCGCAATGAATTGCGTGAAGAATGTGGTCGATGCGCCTTTTGAACTGTGCACCATATTGTACAAACCATACGCGATGGTGTAGGTCTTGGGATTCCCTGAAGATGACAGGATAATACCTGAGAAGATAAAGTCAATCCAAGGACCCATGAAGGCCATCAATGCCGTGTAGACAATCATTGGCCGAGACATGGGTAACCCAATGTGGATAAAGGATTGGAACTTGGTTGCCCCATCGATTTCGGCCGCTTCATCGAGCGCGACGGGAATGGTGTCAAAGAATCCTTTGGCGATGTAGAAACCGAGTCCAGCACCCCCGACATAGACCAGAGTTAAGCCGGCCAGGTTCAACATATTGAATGACTTCAGGATGTAGTACAAGGCGATCATCGACATGAAGCCGGGAAACATCCCCAACACAAGGGCAATCTGTAAGAATGGCTTTCTGAAGGCGAACCGTAACCGAGACAGCGCATAAGCCACCGTGATGGTCACGAAGGTCGACAGAATCATTGAAACGATGGAAACCAGGAATGTATTGCGAATCCAATCCAGGAATGGATACTGTGGATTGTTCAAAATGCCGGTGTAGTTACTGAGTGTGAATTGTTCGGGCCAAATCGTTGAAACGAAACCGGTATCGTTATAGGAGAAGCTGGCAAGAATAATCCAAACGATTGGAAACAGCCAGATAACGGCTAGTAACGTGAGAAGCAGGTAACGCAAGACTAACGATAGGCGCCGTTTTGCATGATATGAGTTCATAGGTTAGCCCTCCTTGAATGCATTGGTCCGCCGATATGCGAAAAGTGAGAATGTGGCACTGATGATAAAGATCAAAATCCCTAAGACAGCGGATGCGTTATAACGCTGTGTTTGACCGAATACCAAGTTGTACAACCATGTCACTAACAGATCGGTGTCACCGGCACCATTGTAGTTATTGTTCATCGGCATCCCACCAGTCAGCAGGAAGATCACGTTGAAGTTATTGATGTTACCGATAAACTGCTGAATCAATGATGGTGCCATCACAAACAGGATTTGGGGGAATGTGATTGAACGGAAAATTTGGAAAGCATTGGCGCCATCCAAGCGCGCCGCTTCAATCTGATCCTCTGGTAAATTCTGAATAATCGCGGTGGAGACCAACATGGAGACGGGAATCCCGATCCACATATTGACGACTATAACGGTAATCCGTGCGATGAGCGGACTCGCCGACGCACCGATAAAGTTAATCGGATGACTGATTAAACCGATGTTCATTAACAAGCCGTTCAGTGGCCCTTGCAGATCCAAGAATTGCGCCATCATCAGTAAGGAAACGAATTGTGGTACCGCAAAGACGATAACGAATAAGGTCCGCCAAACGCCCTTGAACTTGATCCCATTTGATTCAATCAGCATGGCGAGCAACACCCCAAAGAAGAAGGTGGTTGCTGTTGCCATCACCGCCCAGACCAAGGTCCAAGCGAGAACTGGGAAGAAAGTCCCTGCCAAATCCCCGGAGAGCACGTTACCAAAGGCCTTAAAGCCAGTCCAAGAAAATGCGATCGCGTGTTTCGAGTCATAGTTGGTGAACGCCATTGAGATCATGTACAACGTTGGTAAAACCGTGAATAACACGATTAACGCGATTGGCAAGGTCATCAATGTTGCGTGCAGATTCTCATTTAAGAGTGACTTCAATTCTTCGCTATTGCTCATCATGTGCAGGCCGTCACGCTTCTCGACGTACAACTTGCGGTTGACCCGCAGATTGGTGTAGTACAAACCGATAAATGCGACAATCAGGATCAATGCGAAGACCCCAAAGAGCAAGATAACAACGGAATCACTGGGTTGTTGGGTAACATAAATGCCTTGCGCCTTGTCAAAGACAACTTTCTTGGCCTTGATGGGACCAAGTGAAGCAAACATGCCCAGCGCGCCGACACCACTCATCGCCATCCAAGCGATGAAAACAATCTCTGCGATTAAGTAGGCAAAACCCTTAACCCACTGCTTATTCTTAATTGCTGATGCACCCATTACGAAGAAGCTTAGCTTGTTAGCAGCATCACCTTTTGACCAAACTTCTCGAAACGTTGCCGCAGGAGTGTGTTTAACTTTTTTCTTGAACATAACTGTCTCCTTCTAAGCGAAAAGGTTGAGCAGGCCGCCCAACCTTTTCCAGTTCATTGTGATTAGTTTTCCTTTGATACAGCCTTAACGAAGGTGTCCAACTTGGTGGTGTATTGATCAGGTTTGATTGAACCAGTGTAAGCACCGTTTATAAGTGGTGCAGCTTGGTTCCAGAACACGTTCATTTGTGGCATCTTAGGCATCAAAGTGGAGTGGTCAGACTTGGACATGGTGTTAACAGCGACAGCAACTGCATCACTTGTGACAGCGTTACTCTTTTGAGCCTTCTTGTTAACAGGAATTTGACCTTCGCCCTTGTAGATGATTAATTGTGATTGTTCGTTAGTGATGAATTGGGCCAATGTTTGTGCAGCCTTTTGGTTCTTCGTTGGGGTCTTTGCATTCACTGCGAATGCTTCAATCCCTAAGAAGCTTGCATTTGAACTTGCTTGCCATTGATAGTGATTGTTGGATATGGTGCAACCGCGAAGTTGTCGCCCAGAACCTTCTTCAAGTTAGAAGCGTTCCAAGGACCATCGAGAATGGCACTTGCCTTACCAGACTTCAATTGGTTTAACGCATTAGTTGTCTGCATCACGCCCTTGTTACTCTTTTGAGCAGCGAACCACTTCATGGCGTCGACACCCTTAGTGCTGTTGATGTTTGTACCCTTCAAGTCTTCACCGGTACTCCCGTAAAGTTGCGTCCCAGCAGAGAAGAAGACAGGATAAGCCACATAAGCATTGGTAAAGTCAGTTGCCACAACACCCTTTGAAGTTAATGTATCCCATGACTTCACATCTTCAGCGCTCAGCTTAGACTTGTTGTAATAAAGTGTTTGTGCTTGTTGCGCAAATGGGAAGGCATAGAGTTGCTTCTTCCATTGAACGCCCTTCACAGCAGCGGCAACACTTTCATTCTTCACGGTCTTGGTGGCATCTGGTGACAATGGATTGATGTAACCAGCATCTGCCATTTGACCCAATTGATCGTTAGGCACTTCGAAGACATCCGCAGCCTTTGATGGATCCTTGGCAACATCAGTCTTGGCGTTAGCTGAACCGTTAGGACTTTGTTGGACCTTAACCTTCACATCAGGATATTTCTTGTTAAAGTTCTTAGCGATTGTCTTGTAGTATGGCACTTGTTGGGTATCAACCCACAAGGTCACGTCTCCTGACACACCCTTTGAGGATGATGTGCTCGATGATGAATCTGAACTATTGGACCCGCAGGCAGCGAGCAATGTGATCGCAACCAATGAGGTGCTTCCCATGAGAATCTTCTTCCATAACTTCATAACAATAATTCCTCCTTATAAAATCTGTGATATAAGACCAACTGAATCGCTGTGTGGTAGCAAGTCGCCCTCGCTACCTTACATATTTCATTATGCGGATATGAAAACGGTTTATCAATATCATTTCCGTTGTTACCGGTACCAAAACAAAACAGCCCCTAAACACGGTGAATCCGCGCCACTCTGGGCAAACAAAAAGCATGACACTCGATTGTTTCGAGGCCATGCTTTTGTTTGGCTTGTTACGAGTAACAAATGAAGAGCGCGACAAAAGGCGGTTAAAACATGAGGATTAGCAATATCTTTGGCAGAAACCGGTTTGTGGGTTCGCCAAAGATGAGCTAACCGGAGTGTTTTGCCTTTTGGAGCGCGTTTATGCGACCACCATCACATAGCCATTTGGTTGCAGAATGTGGCTGACATAGTTTTGGCTCTGATCAAACGCCGGTAGATCCAATGAAATCATCTCTGCTGTCGGATTGAAGTAACCCACGATGGTCTCTTCACCTGTGCGCGTCACCTTGAGTAGGCCATCAACGGTTTCAAATTGAATCTCACCGCGACTCAATGTATGGGCATGGTCGGTTCGAAATTGCACCAACTTTTGGGTCTGTTGCCAAGCAGCGGCACCCTTTTGACTCCAGTCCATTGGTTTGCGATCGTCGGGATCGTTCTCACCGTCCATCCCCATCTCGGTCCCATAATAAATACATGGGCTACCCGGTTGAAGGAACGTGAAAGCAATCGTCTGGAACATCAGCGCCTTGTTATCGTGTGCCAGTGTCAGCAATCGCGGTGTGTCGTGCGAATCCAGCATATTGAGCATCACTTGATTAGTCTGGTCGCGATATTTCATCAATTGATCCGTCAATAAGCCGGTGAAATCACGCGTGGACAATGCATGTTTCAGGTAATAGTCTTCAATCAGCTGCGTATAGGCGTAGTTCATCACGCCGGAGAATTCATCCCCGTTCAACCAAGTCTGCGAGCTGTGCCAGATTTCACCCAAGATATAAAAATCGGGTTTGATGGCCAAGCAAGCATCCGCGAATTCTTTCCAGAAGCGGTGATCGATTTCGTTAGCCACATCGAGCCGCCAAGCATCGATATCAAATTGTTTGATCCAGTAAGTGGCAATTTCTAATAAGAATGCCTTCACTTCAGGATTGGCGGTATTAAGCTTAGGCATCCCTTCACCAAACGCGAATGTATCAAACTGAGGATCACCCTCACCGTTGATTGGATTGCGGTACGGCGTGACTGGGAACTCTTGAATGTGGAACCAATCTGCAAAGCGCGAGTCTTGCCCATGTTTAATCACATCTTGCCACTGCAGGCTATTATTTCCCAGGTGATTGAAGACGGCATCCAGCATCACCTTGATGCCCCGTTTGTGCGCTTCTTCAATGACCTGTGCAAACAGCGCCTTGTCACCGAAGTCCGGGTCAATTTCAAAATAATCCAGTGTGTCGTACTTGTGATTGGATTGTGCCTTGAACAGCGGATTGAAATAAATGCCGTTCACGCCCAACTCAACCAGGTCATCCATGTGGTCGAGCACGCCTTGCAGGTCGCCGCCATAATACGCATCACGGCTTGGATGATCGCTCGGATTCCATGGGAGCGTGCCAACAGGGTCATTGCTGGTGTCACCATTAGCGAAACGCTCAGGAAATATCTGATACCAAACTGTATCTTTGACCCAATCCGGAGTCTTCACCCGATCGATTTCGTGAAAATACGGTAACTTGAAATAATTACCGAGTGACTGCCGCTCCTCTTCTGTATCGGGGCGCAACCCACGATCACCATATAGATAGGTATCGCCATTGTGATCAGTCACGCTGAACAGATACTGAATCCGCCGATAAGGCACGGTAACTTCAGCACCCCAATGCGTGTGGACTTGGCCTTCACCCAAAATAGTGAGTGCCTGTTCCTGATATGCGAAGCGATATGCCCCATCAGCGGTGGGTTCTGACCAGTAAGGATCGGCGTAAAGGACGGTTACCTTGGCGATATCGTCGCGCTTAGTGTGTAACCGCAAGCGTAGGTGGTCTGGCGTGTATAAGAAAGCATCTTCACTCTCTGGGCGATGCGTAATTGCTGCTAATTCCATGGGATTAATCCATCCTTTCGATGACACACCCCGCATAAGCTGACAAGGTGAGTTGATTATCATTGATTTCGTGTTGACCGGCCGTTAAGGTTGCCCGATAATGGCCCGTTGGTAAGGTAATGGTACTTGTGGTCGCCGATAAGTTGACCGCCACAATCATGGTCTGCTTATCGAGATGGCGCTGGTAGACATAACTCGAGTCGTCGGTATCCAGCAAGTAATAGTCACCCTCAGTGAAAACAGGTAACTTTTTGAGCGCAATCAAGTTCTGATAAAAGCGCAACAAGCTATTGGCGTTTTGCTGTTCGGTTTCGACATTGATGGTCGCGTCGAATGCGCCATCCACCCAAGGCGTCCCAGTCGTAAACCCAGCATGGGCGCTCTCATCCCACTGCATCCCGCCACGAGCTGGCAGTTTGTGGGTTTGACTCAACATGTGTAACGCATCCGCTTCACTGTAGCCGGCAACTTGCGCCTGCTGTGCAAAATCTGTGGCCGCTTGGTCGTTGAACTGATCAATTTGACTGAACTGCAGATTTTGCATGCCGAGCTCTTCACCGTAATAAATGATGGGAATGCCGCGTTGCAGATACATCATCATCGCCAAGCTTTTGGCTTGCACGTCATGCGCTTTACCAGCGGTCACATATCGTGTTGCCACCCGGGCCATATCGTGGTTATTCCAATAAAGTGTCGGTTTGCTGACTGCAGCCAGTGTTTGCTGCCAAACCACTTGCGTCTGCTTAAAGGCTGTGACATCCAATGGCTTTGGTTGAAATTGACCTGAAATAGCAGGATCAAGATGGGACTCATCCTCCGTGAAGTAGCGGAACGTAATCACACTATCCATCAGCTGATTGGCTTTTTCTGTGTAGGTGACAGCCAAATTAACGTTGGCGCTCGCCGCCTCCCCGAGCAGAAATGCATGTGGAAACTGTTGCTTGATGCGCTGGCTGAATGGTTGTAACCAAGTTTTGACATTTGGCAAATTAGCAAAGAACGGTTCAGCCACAACGGGGGCTTGCTGTCCGGCCGCAAGGGGATAATTTTGTCGCAAATCCGCTTTGGCGACATGGATGAATGCGTCGAGTCGCAAGCCATCGATACCCTTGGCCAACCAAAACTCGGCAATATCTCCCATCGCATGCCGCACCTCAGGATTTTGCCAGTTCAAGTCAGGCATACGTTTATCAAATAGGTGGAAATAAGACGCACCCGTTCCAGCGGGATCATCCGCCCAGACCGACCCGCCGAAGAAGCTGCCCCAATTATTGGGCTTTTGGCCATCATGTCCGGCGAACATGTAGTAGTCACGATAGATACTATCTGGATTCTTTGCTGCGTCTAAGAACCATGGGTGTTGGTCAGAAGTGTGATTCAAAACAAAGTCCAAAATCAGTTTGATGCCGGCCTTGTGGAATGCCTTAATGAGCGCCTCCATATCGTCCATAGTGCCCAAGGTCGGCTCAATCGCAAAATAATTGGCCACATCGTAACCGTTATCAATTTGTGGTGACACAAAAATTGGATTGAGCCATACCGCATTGATACCCAGTTGTTGTAAATATGGAATGCGTTGAATAATCCCCTGCAAGTCCCCAATCCCATCACCATTTGAATCCTGGAATGACTTGGGATAAATCTGATAAATAATGGCTTTGTCATACCATTCTGCCATGCCAACTCCCCCTTTATGCGCAATCGATGCAATCACGAATTTTATCCTGATTTCAGCTTATGGGGTTTTTATCAAAAGCACAACCACGCAATAGCTGTTATCGGTAACAAAAAGAGTGCGAACCTACACGGTTTGGCTGTGAGCACTAACGAAGCTAGCGCATGAATTGCGGGATATGCAATTAGCGCTAGTAAGTTAGGCGGAACAGGCAGTGTTGGTGAGCACGTTTAGAGTGCGGCAATCCCAGTTTAGCAATATCTTTGCTAGAAATCGGGTTGTGAGTTCAGCAAAGATGAGCTAACCGGAATGTTTTTCCTTTTGGATCACGTTTATGTGGCGACAATCCCAACGCAAAAAGACCAGCAACATCCCGCGATGTTACTGGTCTTTTGTTTGCTCAATTATTGCCGCATCGTACCGCGAATCATCAGCTCAGGTGGAATTAATTTCTCTCCCTGAGGCGCACCGTTTTGATCAATCTTGCGCAACAACATTTCTGCCGCTAACTGTCCCATGTCCTGCACGGGTTGGCGGACCGTGCTCAACTTGGGATTGGTCACTTGGTCGAGAAAGACCCCGTCAAACCCAATAATGCCAAAATCAGTCGGAATATTAGCATTTTGCGCCTGTAGCCCACGAATCACGCCCAGCGCCATGCGGTCACTTGCCACGATGAATGCCGTATTGGTCGCAAATTGCCGCCAATGATCACGAATGAATTGCTCCGTTTCGTGACTGTGATTTCCCATGCGATAAATCTGCGGCAATTTTTGATGCTTCTGCAAGGTATTGATGTATCCTGCCTCTCGCGAATATTCGAAGGGCTCTTTGACGTCGATGCCGAGGAACACAATCGACTGATAATTCTTCGCAATGGCGTATTCTGTTGCCAATGTGGTTCCCTGTTGTTGTCCGTATCAACGAAGTCATAGCCGTTGCGGTTCTCACCAAAAATCACAACTGGCTTCTCCAGACGATCAATCCACTCATAGTCTTCATAGCGTGCACCCGTGATGATATAACCATCGCTGCCACCCAAATCAAAATTATTTTGGTCACCAATTGCAGCGCATACTGTTTCTTATCCAATCCGGAAGCGATTCCAAATAAAAGGTTCATATAATAGGGCTCAACGGTATCAATGTCCTCCAAGATGAAAAACTTGATCACTTGTGTTCGGTTGTTGGCTAACGCCTTGGCCGCCACATTGGGCCGATAATCCAATTGTCTCATGGCGGTGAACACCAGTTGTTTGAGCTCATCTGTGACTTGTTCAGGATGATTGATCACTCGTGATACCGTCATTTTTGATACATTTGCCTGCTTTGCGACATCGCCTAGCGTTACCATAATTTGCCTCGCTTATCTCATGATTCGTATATTCGTCTATCTTTTTAAATGTAGCACAACGATTTCACCTAGACCAGTTGCTCGACAGATTTTTACCGTGTGTGAGGTTGAATCTATTGCTGGATATGCTACACTGATTAATGTTATTAAAATACCATGAATCTTTAATTAAAGGAGTGTTCATTTTATGAGTGGAGCAATTTCGAACGACAACATCAAACAGTTCCAAGCCGATTTGGCTAACACACCCGCTAGTGATGTGATTCAAAAGACCGTCATGAACAACGGCGTGCTGGCAAGCAGTGAGAATACAGATAGTAAGGTCAGCATGACCCCAACGTTCTCTATCGAACTCGATACCGGTTCCGTTGCCAATCAAAAGCAATCTGGCCGTTGCTGGATGTTTGCGGCATTGAACACCATGCGTCATGGTATTCAAGACCAATTCAAGATTAAGGATTTTGAACTATCTCAAAATTACACCAATTTCTGGGATAAATTCGAAAAATCTAACTACTTCTATGAGAATATCATTAAGACTGCTGGCGAATCACTCGATAGTCGTAAGGTCGCATTCTTAGTCGCCACACCTCAACAAGATGGTGGGCAATGGGATATGCTGACAGCGATCATCGACAAGTATGGGATTGTGCCAAAGTCCGTGATGCCTGAAACTTACAACTCAAGCAAGAGTGCTGAACTCAATAGCGTGTTGAACCTGAAGTTACGTAAGGATGCTGTGATTTTGCGCGATCTGGTCAACAGTGGCGCAAGCGCGGATGATGTTGAAGCCAAGAAGGCAGAGATGTTATCCGGTGTTTACCGCATCTTGGCTTACACATTGGGCAACCCACCAACCGAATTCGACTGGGAATACCGCGATGATGACCACGAATATCATATCGATCGTGACCTCACACCAAAGACCTTCTTCCAAAAGTATGTCGGCTGGAACTTGGCTGATTATCAAAGTATCATCAACGCCCCTACTGACGACAAGCCATACAATCACTTGTATACAGTTGAAATGTTAGGGAACGTTGTCGGCGGACGTGAAGTGCGTCACTTGAACCTCGATATCGACACCTTTAAGCAACTGGCTATCAAGCAGCTCGAAGCTGGCGAATCTGTTTGGTTCGGTAGTGATGTTGGTCAAAGTTCCGATCGTCAAATCGGGATTCTGGACACCGAAATCTATCACAAGGATGCCCTGTTCAACGTTGACCTCAGCATCACCAAGGCACAACGTTTGGATTACGGTGAAAGCTTAATGACCCACGCTATGGTCTTAACCGGTGTGGATATCGTTGATGGCAAGCCAACCAAGTGGAAGATTGAAAACTCTTGGGGCGATAAGGTTGGGAACAAGGGTTACTTTGTTGCCAGTGATGCTTGGTTTGATGAATTCGTCTACCAAGTTGTCATCAGCAAGAAGTACTTACCACTTGAACTCCAAACCGTCATCACAGATGAATATGACAAGCCAACTGTCTTGGCACCATGGGATCCAATGGGTGCTTTGGCATAAGAGTGTGAACTCACACGTTTTGCCTGTGAGCACTAACGGAACTGGCGTCAAATTGCGAATTTTGCAATTGGCGCTAGTTTTTGTTAGGCGGAACAGGCAGTGTGAGTGAACACGTTTAGAGCGCGACAAAAGACGGTTAAAACATGAGGATTAGCAATATTTTGGTCAGAATACGGTCTGTGTATTCGGACAAAATGAGCTAACCGGAGCGTTTTGGCTTTTGGAACGCGTTTAGAGCGTGACCAATCCCGGTTAGCAATCGAGTACTAACGGGCTTTGATGGACATGGCGTCCTGTGCCATGTGCGACAAGCGAGTTAGACGGAGATTGTTGGGACTGGGAACGCGTTTAGCGCGCAACCGCGAACCAAAAAAGCAGTGACAAACCGCGAAGGTTTGTCACTGCTTTTTTGTGGTTATAGGTGTGCCTTATCGATCAATTGCAGTTGATCGTCAAATGTATAGATGAGCGGCTGCGCATTACCGATTTCAACGCGGTCAATTTCATCATCAGGAATCGCTTCGATGAACTTCACCAACGCGCGAATGGTTGAACCATGGGCGACCAATAATTGATTATCTCCTGCTTTCAGACGTGGCGCTAATTCGTCAGTCCAATAAGGAACCAATCGCTCACTCGCCATCTTGAGACTTTCACCACGAGGAATAATGGATGCAGGGAAACGGTGATAACGCCGACTGCGCGAAGGATGTGTCAGCAATGGTGGTACCTGAGCAAAACTCCGCCGCCACATTGCGACTTGATCGACGCCAAATAAGACTTTGGTTTCGTCTTTATTCAGACCACGTAGCGCCCCATAATGCCGTTCATTCAAGCGCCAACTCTTGGTGATGGGTAACCAATTTGTTCCAGTTCATCCTGAACCAAGTAAGCGGTCATGATAGCGCGTTTGAGCATTGACGTGTGAACATGTTCAAATGCCAATCCTGTCTGTGCCAGTGCTTGGCCCGCCGCATGAGCCTGCTCGATTCCCTTTTTGTCAAAGGCACATCTGACCAGCCTGTATATGTATTGGCAAAATTGGCCTCACTTTCACCGTGTCGCAATAAAACTAATTTGACCACGTTCTCACCTCTCATTGATTTTCACTTAAGTATAGCATTTTTCACGGGCGCAAGCGGACCTTACAGAATTGTCATTTACGGGCCTGCGTTTGTTCGCGATTTCAATGTTTGGCAGCCGGTCTTGCATGTAATATAGTTGGTGGAGGTGACAGAGATGAAGCTATCAGCAAAACGTATTTTCGGGGCGGTTCTCGCAGCAGTCGTTGGTATTACCGGGATGACTTACTTGTTGGTCACCCACTACTTACAACTGGGTCAACAGCAAGATTCAGCTTACGCAACCACTTACTATCAATCTGACGAAAAATAAACATTCAAAAGGCTGTGACAACACCCACGCGGGGTCGTCACAGCCTTATTTTTCTTAATCTTGAATGGTGATATTCAGGCTGCCCAGCTGGTCAATCGCACTCACCAGCTTATCGCCTGGTTGCAGGAATTGTTGCGGGTCACGCCCCACGCCCACACCACTTGGGGTGCCGGTAAAAATCACATCGCCTGCGACCAATTCAGTGACGCTCGATACATAGCTAATTAACGTTGGCACATCAAAAATCATTTGGTCCAGTGTGGCATGCTGCATCACCTGATCATTGACGCGCGTTTCAATCTGGAGTTGCCCCAACTCACTGATTTCGTCTGGTGTTGTTACCCAAGGTCCCATGGGGCCATAGTTTTCAAATGACTTCCCCATTGAAAATTGCGGGGTGGCATTGGCAAATTGCACCGCCCGGTCGGATAAATCTTGACCAATCATATAGCCGGCAACATGCGTCAGTGCATCCGCCTTTGTGATATCACGGCCACCACGGCCAATCACAATCACCAACTCTGTTTCCCAGTCCGTCTTATCGCCGTGCCGCTTGACAGTGACATTGGGTGCGGCCAAACTCGTCTGAAACTTGGTGAAGATACTGGGCACTTCGGGTAATTGGATATGGATCTCTTGTGAATGATCACGATAATTCATCCCCACCGCAAACACCTGTGTCGGCACCGGAATCGGCATCTGTAGTGCTGCCATATCCAGTGGATGGGCCGCTTCCAAGGTATAGTGTGCCAGACCATTTTCAATCACTTCAAACACAGTCGCCGCTGATTGCACAATTTGGCCCACGACCGTATCGCCTTCAACTGTTATGGCCACGACCTGATTGTGATACATCCCTAATTTCATGATGGTGCCTCCTGTAACCGTTTTAACCTATTATAGGAGTGCAATCACATGAAGACAAAAAGTTCCAGCACCACCAACCATGCGGCCGGTACTGCTGGAACTGAGTTGATTTTACAAATCGTGGACTGAATCTTTTTGTGCCAAGGCAACATCTTGTCGACACGTTCGATAAAGCTCTCGCCGACAAATGAAATGACGGAACCGAGCAAGATAATGACAATCCCGACAATGGTGAGCCCAGGAATGCGTTCGCCCAAGATGATAGCGGCCATGATTGGTGCAAGGCCTGGCTTGATGAAGAACACCAGTGACGCTGTTGAGACATCAGAGCGCTCCATCGCGATGAAGTAAAAGGCAAACCCTAAACCGGTGACCCCAATCCCAATATAAGCAAGCATTGGTAAGGAAGACCATGAAATTCCCTGAACAACTGGAATATTCACGAAGTCTTTGAGTCCCGGATTAGCCAGGGCCCGCGTCACAACAGGTAAGTGACTCAAACCAATACCGATCAACAGTTCAGCGGCACCGAACAAGAACGTAAAGGTCGTCATCACAATCCCGTTATAGTGATATTTTTGTGAACCCCAACGAGAAATGATACTATATAAGCCAAAAGTAATGGCTGATATCACAGCAAGACTCAAGCCAAATGGATTCGTGAGATGTGCTGGATTAATGATAATCAATAAGCCGATAACCGAGATCACCACTGAGATGATGCTGGTTCGACTCAACGTCTCGTGCAACAAGATATATGAGAATAAGAGCGCGAAGACGGGGTTGCAAGAGAACAAGACAGCAACCGTAGCCGCTGGCGCATTTTCAACCGCCAGCTGGAAGAAGGTCATACTGACAATTACACACACGAATCCTGTCAGTGCAAAAATCCCCCAGTGCGGTAGAATCCGCAGTTGATGTTGCCGCAAAAACTTCATTGCCAGCGGTAATAACACTAATCCGCCGATTAAGAAGCGCAAAAAGTTGAGTTGTAGTGCTGAAAAAGTGCCTCCTGCCAGTTTCAGAACAATCTCCATTGAACTGAACAAGAAGGTTGACATTACAATGTATCCGATCGTTTTTCTCACGTCAGCCAGTCCAATCTATTATGTAATTTACAATATTCAGTATAGCACTTTCAGAAATTATGCGGGCCAAAGCGTTTAAAATCGGCCTTTGAATTTACTTGTAACATCAATAATATTTTGAAAGAATGTGATTTCATCATGCAACAAACTGAAAAACCGGTTTCGATGCCGGAGCTTTTTTATGATCTCATCTTTGCTTATGCAATTGGCCGCATGACTCAGACACTCGCGATGCCAACCCATGGCGTGATTTCCTGGCTCAATCTGGGTGAATTCTTGATGATGTTCCTCGTCTTTTGGACGGTGTGGACTTATCAAACCGTTTTTGCCAATCGCTTCTTCACCGGTCAGTTCTGGTCGCAGCTCTTCATGGCCGCAGATATGTTTCTGGTCACCTACCTCTCGACGGCCCTCAACGTTGACTTTGCCGCCACCAAGGTTGCGTTTCAACTGAGCACAGCACTGCTGTTATTGAGTGTTGCGATACAATATGCCATCGCGGCCAAGGCAACACCCAATCCGCTGAGTCGCCCACTGATAACGATTCTGAGTCTCAGTGGTGGTTTCGCCCTCATCTCTTTGCTTCCCAGTAACTATGCGGTTTCATTTGGCATCTTCTTCACCGGTATCATCATCGCGGCTTTCTCACCACTGTTGTTTGCCAATCGGTTTGCAGCCTTGCCGACTGATTTCCCCCACCTCACCGAACGCTACTCACTGCTCACCTTACTGATTTTCGGTGAAGCAGTAATTGCCATCGCTGAAACCTTACATCACGAATTCGGCATCGCACAGTTCTTTTTCTTCGCGATAATCGTCTTACTCTTCGTGATGTACATTCTGGTTTATGAACGCGGCATCGATCGCCATCGTCAAACGGCGGGTCTGGTTACCATCCATATTCATTACCCCTTGCTGATCAGTATTCTCGCGCTGGCAACCTTCATTCGCCTCTATCTGAGTCATGAATTGAATCCGCAATGGTACTGGTTAGGCAGTGTGCTCGCACTGGCTGGTTTCTTATTCAGTCTTGCCATATACCTGCACGCGTATCGGCGACCACAAGTCGATATCGGTTTTAAACGCTTCTTTTATTTTGGCTTCACGATTTTGCTATTTGCTGTTTACAGCTTCGTCACGATGGGTATTCCACTACTCAATCTGCTCGGGCTCACCGCTTATCTGATTGCAAATAACCTATACTACTGGCAATTTATTTTGTCAGAACGCAACTAAGCGTATAATGAGAGGAATAAAGGGGTGGCAAATTTGAAAACATATGATGTAACATTCCACACGCTTGACGGCAAATCAATCATCAAGCGAAACGTCAACAGTGAACATAACAACGAACGTGTTTGGGAAGACGCGGTCGAACGCTTCGACACCGATCACTTGTTCATCCGCATGAATGACAAGACTTTGGTCAGCTTGCTGCGCAGTGCAATTGTCCGGATTGATATGACTGAACTCGAATCCGATCAAGAAAAGTCGCAAGATCGTCGCGATGAATTCCGCAACGCCATCTATACCTTGGGTCAGATGGGACTGTAATCCCTAAGATTTCAATCAAAATAAGGCGCTATGACAAGACCAATCAGGTTTTGTCATAGCGCCTTATTTCTTTGTTCTGAATCCTCACTGGGCGAAAGTCACTTCGGTCCGATGTCCTGGATGCGCCATCAGCCAATCCGCAAGCCGCTCACCAAGTACCTTTGCCATTGGCACTGCTGCCCGCATTTGTGCCGGTGTGATGTCATTTACATGCATGCCAGACACAATGATTGCATTGTTTTGTAAGGCTGGCTTAATAGCCTTAATCACAGGATTGATGAGCACTTTTTCTTGATGAACATGTCCAGGTCGACTCGGCATCGCAATGACTTCAGTCTGTCCCGTGTTATCCACAGTCATCACAACGCCATAGTGTGGCACGTCACCACCAATGACTTGAATCAACACGTCTAGACTCTGGCGTTCCAAGATTGCCTTCATCGTATAGCCTTCACGCGTGATGGACGTTTCAAACGTGTTATCGTTGTCTTGCATGGCCTAACCCCTCCCACCGTGCGCTCACTGTATTTTCGAGCCTTAAGCTATCCAAAATTTTCATAATCGTGTGATTAATAATATCATCGATTGTCTTGGGGTGATTGTAGAAGGCTGGAATCGGTGGAATCACCGCGACTCCCATCTTTGATAGCTTTAACATATTTTCAAGATGAATCTGATTGAAGGGGGATTCCCGCGGCACCACAATCAATTGTCGTTGTTCCTTCAATGTGACATCTGCTGCGCGGGCAATCAAATTTTCTCCGATCCCAGTCGCCACTGTGGCAATTGTTTTCATACTTGCGGGTACGATGACCATGCCATCGTGAATAAAGCTGCCACTCGCAATAGCGGCCCCCAAGTCCTGATCAGAATAAGTCACATCAGCCAGTGACTTGACCTGAGTCTCGTTATATTGTGTTTGCTCGATGGCCAAGTTTTCTTTGGCCCAACGACTCATCACCAAATGAACTTCAACGTCAGCCATTGCGTGCAAAACTTCTAGCAAACGAATGCCATAGATGGTCCCACTTGCGCCTGAGATACCGACCACAATTTTTCATATGTGCCCCTTTTCCAATTTAGTCCAAATACTTTTGCCAATCTGAGATTTCTTTGAATGCGGCCCGCTTGAATGTGTCGCGCATGTCGTAAGGAACTGTGCCGTCTAGTACCAACTTTGAGCTCATACCACGAATTCGAATGCGCGCGGGATCATATTCCGGTAATTCGGAGGGGTCGAGCGGATGATTCCGCATGCCTTCGAGGACCATGATGTCACGATCGGCTTGGAACCGTGTGTTGATTGTCCACATCACATCGTTCCAATCAAAGATATCCACATCTTCATCCACTAGAATAACTGTCTTAAGCTCTTTGAATGCTGAAAAGGCCAACAGTGCTGCTTGGCGTTGAATCCCTTCATCGGCTTCATTGTCCTTGTGAATCTGCATAATCGTCATGAGCTTGCCACCACCTGCAGGCGCATTATAAACATTCAATACTTTGCCTGGAATCGCCCGGTCAACCAGATTCAGTATCGATGCTTCGGTTGGAATGCCCGCCATCGAAACATGTTCTTCAGAAGGGCCAATCGTTGTTTGCACAATTGGACGATCCTGTCGATGCGTCACGGCTTTAACTTTGACCACATTCACAGCGGGATTGGCTGTGCCGTTATAACCTGGAAATTCAGGCATCGCATAGCCTGTGTTCGTATTGATATCCTCTTGCATCGTCTGATTCGGCATGATTTCGGCTTCAATAATCCATTCGGAACGGGCAATGCCTAATGCATCAACGGCAACACCGGGCACAACTTGAACCGGTTCATTACGTAATGCACCGGCAACCTGCAATTCGTTATACCCCAGTGGTGTGGTTGGTGGCTCAAATGTGGCACCGATGGTAATTGCGGGGTCCAAGCCAATATTAATGGTGATTGGCATCGGCTTGTTCTGGGCCTCATATGCTTTCAAAAAGCACCGATATGCCGGCCGCCTGGCATGATATACATACCGATGGTGTCTTTATCCTCCAAGACCATCCGGTGAATGGTGACATCGCTCTGCTGATGATCCATACTATGACCGTACACAACGCCCATGGTGATATAGGGCCCAGCATCTTCCGGTGTGTTGGTCGGAGCGGCAAGTAATTCGCGAATATCAAATCCGGATCTGAGGCCAAATGCACCACTTCTTGTGCTGGTGCCTGTGACTTGTCGACCTGAACGGGTGCAACGGGATGCAAGACAGCTTCATTCAACATCTGACCCAACGTCTTGTAGTCATGGTGCAAGATTTGACCGACGCGTTTGCGTGAAGCCTGCAATCCAATAAGCACACGGCTATTAGGGAATCCCTTAACGTTGTTAAACATCATGGTTGGTCCTTCTGTCGTTGGCCGCTTAACGGTCCCACCGGCGCCAATATAGCGATAAACACCAGCTAGATCCGCATTGGGATCAATCTCGACATCCGTTTCGTGATACTGTCCTGGAACATCTTTAATTTCTTTGAGTACTTTTCTTAAATCATATAGTTCATTCACCATGAATAAGCCTCCTATTTGCTCACTTGTTGATACCTTCATTATGAGAGGCAGTCAGCTGGTGAACAATTCAAACAAAAGCCCGATGTATTCCAATATGGAATACATCGGGCTTTTGTTAAATCGATTGATTGGCAAAATGCCAAAAGGTATCAATGGCCTGCGAATGCTTATTGCGTTGTTTGACAAATGCTAAGTGACTGTATGCCTTGGGTTCAATCGGGATGGCCACCACGTTTTATAGTTGGTCAGATCAAATGATTTACGCATCATAATCGAGACTCCCACGCCGCGATTGAGCATGCCTAAAATCAAATCGATTCTTCGACCTTCATACGTAATCTGCGGCGTAATGCCGGCCTGCATGAGCATTGTTTTCACTGGATCAAACAGATTAGTCGCCGAATCCAACAGCAAAAATGATTCATGTACCAGCATTTCAAGCTTCACACTTGCTTGCGCGGCTAACCGATTGGATTTTGGCATCAAAATAACAAAGTAATCCTCTTCATTGATTAACGCCGTATATTTTGCCTGAATGGGATGAAAGAGGCGGGTGAAGATAATGTCCGCTCGATCATGGGTCAGAGCCGACTCGAGTTGATCCGTTTCGACTTCACTGAACTTCAAGTTGATGTCGGGATATTTTTGGTGAATTCTGTAATGATCTTGAACGCTTGGTACTGAGAAATCGATGGGATCCCCTTGATGACTAAAGTTTGCTCGGATGCTAAGCGCTGTGCTGCCACTTTGTCAGCTAACACTTGTGTTTCAGCAAGAACACGCTTCACTGCCGGCAACACTGCTTCACCGGCCGCCGTTAAAGTCACTTGACGGTGAGCGCGAGTGAATAGCTTAATGCCCCATTCCTTTTCTAACGCCATAATCTGTTTTGAGACCGTTGCTTGTGTCGAGAAAATACGTGCTGCAGTCTCACTGTAGTTCTTGGTCGTTGCTAAATCCACAAATGTTGCTAATTTTTGAGTATCCACACTCTCTTGTCCTCTCATCAATCCACGTACCGCTATTCTAACACAGGCAAACGGACACTAAAAAAGCAGTTGTAGAAATCAATTTCCACAACTGCTTTCATATTATCTAGCAATAAAAGCTGCCAATTAATGGCTTGCCTTAATCAATCGAGCAATATTTTCGGCTAATTCACTGATGTCATGATCCGTATCAGCGATGGCCTTATCGAGTGGCTTTGCGCCATCCGGTGTGGCAAAGATGGCATCGATGGCCTCCTTCTTATACAGCACATCGACACCTTCACCGATATTACCCGCCATCACAATCACGGGCGCATTCGGTGCCACACTCTTGGTCGCGAGTGCAACACCATACGGCGTCTTGCCGTACTGAGTTTGGAAGTCAATGCCGCCTTCACCAGTGATGACATAATCCGCGTTTTGTGCGCGTTCCTTCAGTTTGGTATACGCGATGACAATCTCAATACCACGATCCATCGTGGCATTCGTGAAGGCCAACAGTCCAGCACCCAAGCCACCAGCAGCGCCTGCACCAGGATAATCAGCCAAGTCCTTTCCCATGGTTGCTTTAATCACTGCCGCATAGTGATTCAGGTTATCGTCCAATGTCTTCACCATTTCTGGTGTTGCCCCCTTTTGTGGGCCAAAGACAGCCGAAGCACCTGTTTCACCAACGAGCGGATTCGTCACATCAGACGCAATCAAAATTTCGGTATCCTTGATGCGTGGATCAACCCCACTGACATCAATTGTCAGCAAATCGCCGAGTTGGCCACCACCAAAACCGAGTTCTTGGTCCGCTGCATCCTTGAGTGACACCCCGATTGCTTGAGCCATCCCAGCCCCACCATCATTGGTGGCAGAACCGCCGATACCCAGAATAATCTTTTGGCGCCACGATCGAGTGCCTTAATGATCAATTCACCGGTTCCATATGTGGTTGTAACCAATGGATTCTTGGTTTCATCCGTCACAAAGCCGATACCGCTCGCCGCAGACATCTCGATGGCGGCCGTTTCGCCGTCACCCAGCATGCCATACGCTGCTTGAACAGGCTTACCCAGTGGACCAGTGACCGTTTCAGTAATCAGTTCACCATCTGTGGCATCCACCAATGATTGAACCGTGCCTTCACCGCCAT
Organism: Lacticaseibacillus saniviri JCM 17471 = DSM 24301; assembly: GCF_001311785.1. Taxonomy (GTDB): domain Bacteria; phylum Bacillota; class Bacilli; order Lactobacillales; family Lactobacillaceae; genus Lacticaseibacillus; species Lacticaseibacillus saniviri. The sequence continues at coordinate 57,552 of NZ_BBBX01000014.1, forward strand.
CAGCCATGGGCACCAGTTCATAGGTGGCGTCGGGATAAACCCGAGCGAGACCTGTTCGAATATCCTCAGCAGCTTCTTTTGCCGTCAAACTACCTTTAAAAGAATCAGGTGCAATCACAAATTTCATAGTATTCCTCCTACTAGAACATGAAGTGTAAGAACCCATACAAGACGGTCGCCGTGATTGTGGCACTCAGGCCGACCAATGATTCATAAACAATCGCGTGTGAACGTTCACTGATATCCATGTGCATCGCATTGGCTGTGACGTGGAAGTAGTTCCCATGTGGCAAGTGATCGATTACAATCCCACCGGTATGAACCATCGCTGCCGCTGCAATTGGGTTAACACCGAAGCCCAGAATGGCCTTTGAGAACGAGCCTGTTGCCAAGATAACCCCGGTTGAAGTCGAAGCAGTCGCTGCTGCCATCAGAATCCCAGAAATTGGGGCGAGCAGGGTTCCTGACATACCGGAGGCCTTGATCAAGTTAATGATCTGGTTTGGCAGATCAGAAGACGTGATGGTTGCCCCAATGGCACCAGCACCAATCAGAATCAGCACAACATCCGTCATGCGCGCAATACCAGATCGAGCGAACTCACTTAGTTGCTTACCCTGACCCATGGCTAAAGCGCCTACAACTGCCGCGAATGGTAAGACATACATCGCATCCAGATTAATTGTCGTTAACGCCGCAATGTGAAAAATTGATCCCAGTGGATTGAGTAGTAAGAGCACAATTGCTAGGACTGGTGTGACAAGCGATGCGCCCAATGAAGGCAATTTCTTGTCATCATCTGCAGCTGCCTGTGTCAGATTCTCGAGATCAGCATCCAGAACGGCTGATCCCCGCTTCCGAATCAACGTTGCAAGCAGCACAGTCACGATTAAAGCGATGACAGCGGGAATAAAGTCCGCAATCATGACTTGACTCAATTCAACGTTGAATCCCTTGGCAGCCGCAATCGTGTTAGGGTTAGGCGAGATAATATTCCCTGCCTTCCCACCACCAGACAAGGCGACAAGGAGTGACAGTTTGGAGAAGTTCATCCGTTTCCCCACTTCCAGCGCGATTGGTGCCACAATCAGCACCGCCACAGGAATGAAGACACCGACAGCCGTGATGATCATCGTGGCAAGCGCGAGTGCAAACAGCGCGAATCGATCGCCGAACTTAGACACGATGGCCCGAGCCAGCGTGTCAGCAGAACCAGACTCCATCATGACACCCGCCAACATACCGGCTGCCAGGACCCGCAGTACCGTTCCCATGACACTCTGCGAACCCTTGATCAAGATATCAATGGTTTGAACCAGATTTGCGCCACCAATCAAGCTCCCAATCACGGCCCCCAAAAGCAGTGAATAGACGGGGTTCAGCTTCTTCAGAATCAAAATAATTGCGACTGCTAGACCAATCAATGCGGCCCACCAGGTTAATACCAAGCTTCCCATATACATAACCTCCGTTCTTTTATTGTTGAACTGTACTAATTGTATTCCATTCTTTTTGAACTACAATGATTATGAATCAAATCATTAGACATTATATATAGTTTATATTTTTAACAATAAACATTATATCTGTATTAGGAGGAAAATATCATGCGCCGGACTAAAATTGTAGCGACGTTAGGACCTACTTCTGATAATTCTAAAACGATTGCAGGATTAATTGAAGCTGGAGTCAATGTATTTCGTTTTAATTTTTCCCATGGGACTCATGATTCACAACTCAAAACAATGAATTTGGCTAAAGAAGTTGCCGCTAAGCTCAATCGTCACGTGGCTTTAATGCTCGATACCAAGGGCGCAGAAATCAGAACTGGTCTCAATCAAGAGAGCCAGGCCATCGCCTTTCACACCGGAGACCGTTTCCGACTGACAATGAACACCGGACAACTAGGAACTCATGATGCCATCGATATTAGCTATGCTGGTGTCTTTGATCATACCGATATCGGTCATCGCGTACTTTTTGATGATGGCACACTAGAGACAATTGTGGTTGATAAAGACTTGGCCGCGCATGAATTAATCGTCGAAGCGCAAAACTCGCTATTACTCGGCGAACATAAGGGCGTCAATATTCCCGGTGTCCAAATTGATTTAAAGGGACTCACAGACCGCGATCGCGATGATATCTCTTTTGGGGTCAAACAAGGCATTCAGTTTATTGCCGCGAGTTTTGTCCGCAAACCATCTGATGTCTGGGACATCAAAAACCTCTTAGCTGATTTAGACGCCACAGACGTCATGATTATCCCCAAAATTGAATCACAAGAAGGCATTGATAATATCGATGGCATTCTAGCGGCCGCAGATGGCATTATGGTCGCCCGTGGTGATCTGGGAGTCGAAATTCCTTTTGAAGATGTGCCCTCTGTTGAACAGAACTTGATTACCAAGGCATTATTGGCTGGCAAACCCGTCATCACCGCCACCCAAATGCTTGACTCGATGCAACACAACCCACGGCCAACGCGTGCTGAGGTGACCGACGTGACTTATGCGGTTTTAGCCGGCACAGACGCCACTATGTTATCGGGCGAAAGTGCCAACGGCGAGTATCCCGTTGAGTCCGTCGCCACGATGGCAAGCATTGATGAGCATGCTGATTTACAATTAATCGATCACGGTAGTCGCATTCCACGGCCACAGACAGAAAATATCACCACAACAACTGCAATTTCAGCTGTTACCGCGGCTGAAAAGGTCAACGCCAAGGCAATTATCAGCATCACGCAACCGGCTTTACCGCCCGCCAAATCTCACGCTTCAAACCACCCGTCCCTATTATTGCCGCAACCTTTGACCGGCAAACTGCTGATGGACTACTCCTGTCCTGGGGTGTAACTCCCTTTGTGATCAATCAAAGTACTGATTTTGAGCAAGTGGTCCGCCACGCTGAAGTCCTACTCATTCAAGAACGATTAGCGCAACCCGGCGATATTGTCATTATTGTCGCAGGCTTACCTTTAGGAAAAGCACAAGACACCAATAACGTGATGATTCGGCGATTGAGCGAATAATAAATCGACATGAAAGAAGCCGTGACAAACCCATTTTTGAGGTTTGTCACGGCTTCTTTTTGTATGACAGTTTTTAATATTTTAATCAGCGTAATTGATGTGTAACAGTGGTGCATGCTTAACATCTTCAATGGTCTTAGTACCGGCCAATTGCATGATGATTTCTAATTCGTGGTCGATGTGTTCAAAGACACTTTGAACCCCTTCTGCGCCACCTAAAGCCAAGCCATAAATGACAGGACGGCCAAAGGCAACTAAGTCAGCACCAGCAGCTAATGCCTTGAAGACATGGCTCCCACGGCGAACACCAGAATCAAAAATGATTGGTACTTGGTGGTTAACTGCCTTAGCGATGCTTTCAAGTACATCGAATGATGCTGGGCCACCATTAATTGGCGACCACCGTGATTAGAAACATAAATCCCGGCGGCACCGGCACCGATTGCACGCAAGGCATCTTCAGGAGATTGAATTCCCTTAACAATGACTGGTAAATCAGTGTATTCAGCGATCCGACGGACATCATCAGGGCCAATCTTTTGAGCAGCAGAGGCATAGATTTCACCGATACCCTTGCCCTTCCCATCGCCTTCAGAGAACTTGGTCAAGTTCGCCATTGGAATAGGGAATTGGAAGTTATTGATAATATCTTGTTCACGATAACCATCAACAGTCGCATCAACAGTTAAGATAATGGCCTTAACGCCAGCCTTCTTAGCTTCATCCAACAAGGATTCGTTGAAGCTCCAATCCTTACTCATATAGAGTTGGAAGAATTGTGGTGCGCCATTGCCGGCTGCGGCTGTATCAGCAATTGATGTTGAACTATAGGTACTTTGTGCCATCAAGCCACCAACTGCGGCAACGCCACGTGCAGTATCTGCTTCACCCTTGGCATGTGCCAAGCCTTGAGCAGCTGTTGGCGCCATCATAACAGGTGTCTTCAAGTCCAGGCCAAAAACATTGGTCGACAAGTCAGGAGATTCAATATCAGAAAGCGCCTTTGGTACGATTTGTGCATGCTCAAACGCCTTCGTATTTTGCCGAAGTGTCCAATCATCCTCTGAACCACCAAAGATGTAACCATAACCACCTGTTGGGATGATCTTCTTTGCTTCATCTTCTAACGCTGGCAGATTTAAAATATCCAGCTTCTTTTCGTTGTCACTTTGTTCGTAGCCATTTACTACTGTCATGATTAGTGCCCCCTTAATTAACTATGAGTCGAGCATATCACTTATAAAAAGTAAGTAAAGTACTTTTGCCGAATTTTTTAATCGCACACAAAAACAGCGGCATCATCCTCAACCACGTCTGGTTGAAAATGATGCCGCTGTACGAGATGTTAATCCCGCGCTTCCCTTGTGAAGCGCCGGATCATCACCTCACCCGTCTAGCTATTTGTCAGCTTTATCAACGGTATCGTTGAACTTCTTAGCGGCCTTTTCTTTCATATCTTCGCCCGCTTCGCCAACTTGCTTTTTAGCGTCGTTAACCTTTTCTTTGGCAGCACCCTTGAGTTGTTCTGCCTTACCTTTTGCTTCGAGCTCTTCATTATTGGTTAACTTGCCAGTCTCTTCTTTGACCTTACCTACTACTTTATCTTTCATTGAATCGAAATCTGCCATGTGTATAACCTCCAGTGATTATTTTTTGAACCATCTTAAGCATACAAGGTTGGGGTAAACACATGCACGTTTTATGCTCAAAACTTTTAGTCGCTTTAGCGAGACACTGTCAAACGCTTGATGCCTGGCAACGTAATCATGACGACAAAGCTGAGCAGATAGAGTGCAGAAAGGCTGGCCATGGTCACACTCAGCGTGTAGTGATCCATTAGTACACCAATCATGACTGAGGAGAACCCGCCGATAGCGCGACCAGTATTCATAATCACATTGTTGGCAGTGGAGCGGATTTCAGTCGGATAGAGACGACTGATGACAGCGCCGTAGCCACCAAACATCCCGTTCGAAAAGAAACCAACAATCGCGCCAATAATGACTAAGGTCCAGGTGCTGTGTGCCCACGTAATCGCGAAGACAACCAGGGCCGATGCCAGCAAGAACACACTGAAGGCACGGCGGGGGCCAAATGATCGAGGATATTCCCAAATGTTAACATCCCCAAACTCATCCCAACGATTGTCGCAATCATCCATAATGATGAACCCGCAACGGATAAGCCCTGTTGCTTCTGCACAATCACGGGTAACCAGTTCATCAGGCCAAAATATCCCGCGATTTGTACAATGGCCATGACCATCAAGGCAATCGTCTGCCGGGCCACAGCTGGCGTGTTGAATAGGCGAGCAATCGATACTTTTGGCTGGATCTTCATCTTGTTGTGCAGCCAAGAATTCCGAACTTTCGTTGAGGTGGCGGCGGATGAAGAAGGTCAAAATAACCGGAAGAACGCCCATCAAGAACAAGGCATGCCAGCCAAATTGAGGAATGATGATGGCTGCGGCCAATGCTGCAAAGATTGCACCGACTTGGCCGCCAATCGCTGCAACCGAGGTCATCTTACCAATCTGATCGTGCCGAAAGCTCTCGGCAATCAATGTAATCCCAACGCCGTATTCACCACCGGCACCAATACCCGCCAAGAAGCGCAAGACATAGATAGTCGTGATGTCGTTAGCAAAATACATCAATGCCGTCGCAATTGCGAAAATAATCACTGTGTGTGAAAAAAGTCTTCACCCGTCCAAATCGGTCCCCTAAAAAACCGAAAAGGACACCGCCGACGAGCATACCTAAGTTAGTAATTGATCCAATCAGCCCGGCTGCCCCACTCGAGATGTGTAGTTGTGCAATGATGGGTGTCATTGCAAACGATAAAAACATGATATCCATGTTCTCGAGTGAAAAGCCGGCACTGGTTGACGCGATCACTTTCTTTTGGTCCGCACTCAGTCCTTGGTGTCCTAGTTGACTCAATTCCATATTCAGTTCCTCCAAAATGACCGCTCTCTGTCGGTCCTTATTTTGTTCACATGCCGCAGCACATTGTTGACTATTATGCCCGACATCGCGTTGAAGGGCAAGGCCAATTTGGACCGGATGATTTCATACGTCCTTTTCGACCGCTCAGCTATGCTTTTTAACCACTGAGCGCAAATCGGCCAATCAAGCCGTTAAAACGCGGTAAACTGCGTTCATGCTATATCAAAGGAGAATATAATGTCAGATTTAATTATCAAGAGCCTAACCAAAACCTTCCCGTCAAAAGTCGCCGTAAATCACATCAACATGCACATCAAGGCCGGTCAATTTGTCGCCTTCTTAGGGCCAAACGGTGCCGGCAAATCGACCACCGTTGGCATGATTACCGGTTTAACACAACCGACGAGCGGTCAAATCACATTGGGTTCCGAACACCCACAATCGCCGCAATACAAAACGCCAATTTGGTGTTGTCTTTCAAAACAGTGTGCTCGATCCCACTCTCACAGTCCAGCAAAACCTCGAACTCGCGCTCAAATGTACACTGATTTCAAATCGGAATGGTTAAACAAACTGATCTCTGACTTTGCACTTACCTCGATTTTGAATCAAGACTACGGCACACTCTCTGGCGGCCAACGCCGACGGGTCGATATTACCCGTGCGCTCATCCACCAACCGCAAGTTTTAGTTCTCGATGAACCATCAACGGGACTCGACATCCAGACCCGCAACACCATCTGGACCGCACTCCTTCAATTGCGACAAACGACGGGTCTCACAGTCATTTTGACCACCCATTATCTCGAAGAAACCGAAGCGGCAGACTATGTGTATATCATCGATCACGGTGACATCATCGCCGAAGATTCGGTGGCTAAACTCAAGCAACAGTATGCGCAATATCAATTAATCTTACAGTCAAATGATTATCCGGCATTGCTGAAGCTTTTGGACCGAACCTCCCTGCCTTATCAGCAATTAGACCAAGCGGTCACAGTCACTGTTCCAGACGCACGCACTGCGATTACAACGCTCAATTTATTGCAGCCGTATCTCACGACTTTTGAAAGTCGCGAAGGCGATATGAATGATATTTTTGTCACACTCACAGGAAAGGAAATCCGTTAATATGACAGCCCTCATCAAACGAAATTTGAAACTCTTTTTGGTAATCGCAGTACTGTTATTTTTCATTGTTAGGTGCATTGATTGCCTTTGTGCTCTACCTTATTTTTCTTAAAGCCAATCTGCAACAGAATCTACCCGCAGGCGTCGGCAAGCAGCTACTCGATCTCTGGGTAATGGGTGGCACACTCACCGTGACTGCCATCACCACGACGCAGAGTGCGCTGAGTCAGATGGTGACGGATCGTGAACAAGGTCAACTCGCTGATCTCCTGATGACAGGAACACCATTTTGGCAACTGCAGGCTGGTTATCTCGTCAGTGCCTTTGTCATTGGCTGGTTGATGCAAGTTGGTATGTTTGTGCTGATGAGTGGTTACTTCATGTTGGCCGATGGTCTGTCATTGACCGGCATCAACTTGGGACAGCTCATCTTGCTCAGTGCCTTAAGCAGTCTGGTATGGACAAGTTTTAATCTACTGATACTCAGTTTCGTGCATCGCGTTGACACGCTGGGTAAACTGGGCACGATTATTGGGACAGCCGCGGGCTTTTTCGCCGGTGTTTACATGCCAATTGGTAGTGTACCGACCAGCGCGCAATGGCTGATGAAGTTAACACCTGCGCCTTATAATGCAGCCCTTTTTCGACAGAATCTGATGACACCCGCCATCCAGCGAAAATTCAGTGGTCATCTCATCACATATCCGAAGACTTTTGACACCATGATGGGAAGCAAAATCCAATGGCACCACAGTCTGAGTGCATCCACGACAATTCTAGTTTTATTTGGCTTTACCGTTCTGTTCAGTCTTCTCACACTGATACTTGCCCGCCGTAGCCAACGCACAGCTATTGTTCGTGTATAATTGATTTAATTCTTAAGAGTCGAGGTAATCAAGTGAAAATCTCATTTGAGCAAGATGCATCACTGAGCGCGGATCAAATCGAAGTGTTAGTGCGCGCCGCGGATACGAACCCGGACGTACTCGATCTGCTAGCCCAGCTTAATCAACTGAATAAGCAAGCCCATACGCTGCCGATTACCGTGGATGACCAGGTCATCGTCATTCCCATCTCAGAGATTGTCGCAATTGAAGTTCTCAGTGAACAGCTCACGATTCATACGCTACATCGGGAATATCTCACGCGCGGGCACCTAAAGGACGTTGTAGAGAAACTAGACCCCGTCACTTTCGTTCGCATTAGTCGCAGCGCGGTTCTCAACCTCAATCAGCTCAACTTGCTAGAACCTGAATTCTCAGGCAATCTGCTCGCCAAAATGAAGACTGGCCTATCACTCACGGTGAGTCGCAAGTATGTCTCAGAACTCAAGAAAGCATTGGGGATGTGAATCATGCAAACAATTAAAACACTCATTATGAACGCCTTTACTGGGATTGTGATTGGCAGTACGGTTTTCTTAGGCACTATCATCTTCGGCCTCACAACCACAATGCCCACACCAATGACTGCACTAGGTATTGTAATCATGAGCGCGTTGATTGGCGCGCTCAACGACATCGTGACAAGCAACTGGCTGCCATACCCTGTCCTTATCGGTATCCATTTTATCAGCACGATGCTGATTGTGATTGCTGCCGACTTCTTGCTGCATTGGGGCTGGCTCGAACACACATCACTGGTCGCCTTCATCGTTACTTTTACAATTATCTACGGTCTCGTTTGGTTAGGTGTCTATCTACACTCGTGGTTAACCACGCGCCGACTCAATCAGCGATTACGCGAACGAAGCCGCAAATAGCAACAAAAACGTCTGTGACAAGGCCAGTTGGTTTTGTCACAGACGTTTTCTTTACTTCAACTCACGGCGCGTCTCCGCTTCTTTGCGGAGTTGGCGCTGGGCTTTCTTTGAGCCACGATTCAAGTCGTGTGCCTGTTTATAACTCGCATAATCAGTGAATAGCAAATCCAAGTTATACCCTTGTGGATAAAGTTCAGCAGCAGTTGCTAACAATTCCAGACGTTTCCGTGGTTGGTCACTGAACTGGCCATCCACATAGACCTCAACATCTAACTCACCCGTGTCTTTTGTGACCAAGGCTTCTTGCTTTGTGGCCGTCAATAACACGCGATCGCCACGATTGAAGCGCATTGCAGATTCGCTTGATTTCTGTTCTTGGTGAGTGAATTGCCGCTTTGTTGTCTGGTACGCTTTATCAGTCATATAACGTTGTGCGCGGCGAATCAGACTTGTGGACATCCGCATTTTGCGCGCTATCCACAGCGCCTGACTGTCCCCCGTTACACCCAGTTTCAGCTGGTACTTCGGCATTAAGGTTTCCTGGTCAAAGGCCATGGCGGCCGGGATGAAATCCTCATGCGTCTCGGCAAACCGCTTGATCTCACCATAGTGTGTGGTTGCCATCAGCAGTGCGCCCTGGTCGTAGAGCGTCTCCATAATGGCAATTGCGAGCGCGGCACCTTCGTTAGGTTCCGTCCCACTACCAATTTCATCCAGCAATACCAGCGTGTTGCGCCCCGTTTGATTCAGAATCTGGGCGATGTTGTGCATATGGCCAGAAAACGTGCTCAGCGCATTGCCCAAGTCTTGTTGGTCGCCCATATCAACAAAGATGTGGTCAAAGACAGCAATGTCGGTGCCGGCCGCAGCGGGAATCTGTAGTCCGAACATGGTCATCAGTGTCAGTAAGCCCACCGTCTTCAGCGTCACAGTTTTACCCCCGGCGTTTGGTCCGGTGATTACCAACCCGCGATAGTCAGTGCCAAGCGCGATATCGAGTGGGACAGCATCTTTTGGTAACAGTGGGTGGCGACCGTGGTGAATCACAATCCGCTCATCCTTGTTCACAGCTGGTGTGTGCCCGTCGATTTCGCGACTATACTTGGCCCGTGCGACAATAACATCGAGTGCCGTCACGGTTTCAATCACGTCATCGATTGTCGTTTCTTGTTCAGCAACCCGTCCTGTGAGTTCGGCCAATATCTGGTATTCTTCGGCAATCGCCTCAGCGTGAACCAGCGCGTATTTCTCATTCAGCTTAGCGACACTGTTGGGTTCAACGAAAACCGTCATCCCCTTGTTGGATTGCTCGATGATATTACCATCGACCTTGTGCTTGTAACTGGCCTTAATTGGAATCGTGTAGTGATCCATCTTTTTCACCACGATGGCATCTTGAATATAGGTCTGATTGTTCGCGTGGCGCAGGAAACGTTGCAATTTGTCTTGAATCTCTTGGTCGATGTCACTCATTTGGTGACGCAGTTTGCGTAACTGGCGCGAAGCTGTATCGGCGACTTGTTGATGCTGAATCTGTTGATAGATGGCATCTTCAATCGTAGCAAAATCAGGTAGTGCATCCGCATAGTTGGCCAGTAGCGGCGCCATCTCTTGGTTCTTGCTAAAGAACTGATGCAGCAGACGACTACTGCGGAGAAAATCAGCAAAATTAACCAGTTCAGCTGGTGTAAGAATCATGCCTTTTTTGACCTGCGCCATGAGGTGATCCACATTGTCTAGACCCAGGAATGGCACGTGTTGATTGCTATCGAGGATGCGGCGCGCCTCTTTGGTTTCCTGTTGCCACGTTTGTACCGTGGCCAGATGATGTTGTGGCTGCATCGCTTCAATGCGGTCGCGGCTGTGTTGACCGATTGCCTTTTCTTTAACGCTATTCTTAATTTGATCGAATTCAAGTTTGGTGATTGTTTCATTATTCATGAGTTTGCTCCTTATGTGGCGGAGCGATACCGGTCATTCATAAATAACCGTTTAATTTTTGTATCAAAAAGCCGACAGTCATCCCGTCGGCTTCTGCATTCGCTGCTTTTGACGGTATCACTCAGTGGACGCCAAATAAACCCTCATTGGTTCATTCAACGTTTTCAATTACTGAATTAGATACCGCGCACACTCATACAGCAAACTCCTTTTGCTTTTAAACGAATTATTTATTGGCTATACCTTACCACGAGACGTCACAGATGGCAACCTGGGAGCCTTTCATAAATAATTAAATAACAAGTGTTGACAGTCTGAACAATCGGGCGTATGATACAAGTAATTTATGAAAGGGGGTGATGCCTTTTGACTACCGATAGTAATCTTAAGGCATCAGCCACGGAGCGTGCAGCTAAGTAGCTGATGCCATTAAGAGAGGCCCTGCGAAATCATTCGCAGGGTTTTTTCTTGCTCTTTTTGGTGCGATGGTGTCTTTGATTGTCCCGCAATGGTTGGCCTTGCTACAATTAAGCTAATCAGATTGTGGTAAAGGAGGCCGTCATGGATTATATCTCAGCAAACAAAGCTGCATGGGAGGAAGCATTCGATCACCGCCGCCCGCATTGGGGTGATGATGTCCCTGCTCGACTGCAGCAGGAGCATCTCCCATTTCTCGATCCTGCCATCGTCGCAGAGGTCGAACAGCTCGATTTAAAAAACAAAACCATCGCCCAATTTTGTTGTAATAATGGTCGCGAATTGCTCTCACTAATGCAGCTGGGTGCGACACGTGGCGTCGGCTTTGACATTGCCGACAATATTCTCGCGCAGGCACGCACCAATGCCGCGGCCGCCAACATCACCAATTGCGAATTCGTCAGCACTAATATTCTCGAAATTCCGGCAGCTTATCATGAGCAGTTCGACTTGATTATTTTCACCATTGGCGCCATCACCTGGTTTGAAGATTTGAAGCCCTTATTTGCCAAAGTTGCTGACTGCTTAAAACCTGGTGGCATCTTACTCCTTCATGACTTTCATCCACTGATGAACATGTTGCCGTTGCCCGGCGAAGCTGACTTTAAGGCGGATGATCTGAGTCATATCGCCTATCCGTATTTCAAACCGGACCCCTTCATCGAAAACGATGGCATCAGCTACATCGCTGAACCCTACAAATCAAAGACCCTCACCAGTTTTGCACATCCCATCTCGGCCATCATCAACAATATCATCGTTAATGGCATGCAATTGACTGCCTTCAATGAATATGATTACGATGTGGGCCTCACTGATGTGTACGACGGCAAAGGCTATCCGTTGTCATTTTTATTGGAAGCAAATAAGCTGATCTAATTCTGAAGAATTAGGTCAGCTTTTTTGTGTTTCATCTATAGTTTAAAATACCGTCGCACGTCATCAACATAGCCCTCGCGCTCATTGATTGGTCCAAGCAGAGCCGGATTATGCGTACTGGTTTTGCCGGTCTCACGTAAGTATGTGTAGACCGATAAGTATGGCAAGTGTTTCGCGGCCGCGCGCTGCAGTTCGCTCTCAATCGCGTAGGCCACTTTGCGAAAATTAACCTGAATCCGGCCAGCGTCATCGATTTCGAGCAACGCATAGTGAGCCCGTTGATCATCGAAGAAGTGCTGCCAAGGACTGTACGGTTGCCCCGTCGCTCCCGGATTGATCACCAATTGGCCCGCTTCACTGACGCGCATCACTTGTTGATGGGTGTGGCCATAAATCGCAACATCCTGATCTGGTGTGAAGAGGTGTTCAAAATTAGCCTGTGCTTCTGCGGAATATAAATCCCGGCCGTCGTCCCGATCGGGCTGGTTGTGTGACAAACCAATTTTGAGCCCATTAACAGTGACCTGAGTTGAAATCGGCAGTGTTCGCAGCCACGCAAAATCTTCGGCAGACAAATCTTCCAATAGGAACTGGCTAAGCCGCGCGACATAGACATCCGTTGGCGAATCTACGTGGATATCCCCATCCGCAATGTCAAAAATAGCGCGTTCCCAATTACCGCGTAACCAAACGCTGGGCTGCACATCCCGCAACATCGTTAACAGGTCACTGCGCCCCGGCCCCGGTAAAAAGAGATCGCCCAGGAACCAATAGTCCGTTGCGTGTTGTGCTTTGGCATCTTCCAGAACGGCTTGTAAGGCCGACACGTTGCCATGGATATCAGCTAATACCGCTATTTTATGAATCATGATGACACTCCTTCATTACATTGTTAGGATAACTCAAAATACCGCACCACTTCCGCGGTGTAGCCAAACTCGCGATTAATCGGCGCCAGTAATTCTGGGTTATGGTTGGCGGGTTCGCCCGTTTCACGCAAGTGCTTATACACGTCAAAATAGGGCAACTCACGTTCTTTTGCCACCTGCAATTCCTTTTCAACATCGTAGGCGACTCGGCGAAAATCAACCTGAACGCGCCCTAAGTCATCGATTTCAAGCAAGGCATACTGTGCGCCAGGGTCACGCATGAAGCGCGGCCAACTACTGTAAGGCTGCCCCACCGAACCGGGATTAATGACCAACTGCCCCGCTGAACTCGTCCGCATAATCTGCGTGTGCGAGTGCCCATACAGCGCGATATCTTGATTCGGGATGAATAGCCGATCAAAACCCGCCTGTGCTCTGGCTGGAAAAATAGTTTGTGAATTATCTTGATCGCGCTGGCTGTGTGTCAGGCCAATCGCAACGCCCTCACAGACGACATCTGTCGCAATCAGCAATGTTTTCAACCAAGCGAAATCTGCCGCTGAGAGATCTGCCAACAGATATTCACTCAGGCGTGCTAAGTAGATATCAACTGGATTATCGCGATCGATCTGACCATCTGCCAGTCTAAAAATCAGCCGCTCCCAATTGCCGCGCAGCCAGACGCTGGGATGCACCGCCCGAAGCATCGTTAGCAGATCACTGCGTCCCGGCCCCGGCAAAAAGAGATCACCCAAGAACCAGTAATCCGTCGCCTGCTGAATCTTGGCATCCGTGAGAACCGCTTCAAGTGCTGATACATTGCCATGCACATCGGACAACACCGCTATTTTATGCTGCATCCGCTCACTTCCTCGCCCGTAATTGTCGTTAGTATAGCATAGAAAGCCGATTCGGCTGGCTGAAAACCCAACAAAA
>NZ_BBBX01000015.1 GCF_001311785.1 Lacticaseibacillus saniviri JCM 17471 = DSM 24301
TCGCCCCTAACCAAGTTAGAAGCGAGTCATCGCGGTACCATTCTAAGTTCGGTTGTAGGCGCCTAACAACCCTGAATCACAGATCAAACAACCTGTGTGCTTTGATAATGGCAGCCACGCCATCGCAGCCTCACTCAATGAGCTCGGTGCACCGCTAATTATGAGTCATTTTCAATCATCATCACTACCCCGTTCTCACCATTTCGGGTTCTCTGCACAGTCTAGACGACTTACTCTCTCATCGCGTTTGTTTCTTAAGATTGCAATCAATATACCGCGCCACAAAATGATGTCAAGACTAAATTTGAATTGATTTTTAATGAGAAAAGGATTAGCGTATAATCATTATCGAAATCAACTCAGTCAGGAGTGAGTCATCATGGATCCAATCACCCTATTGCAACAGCTCATCCAGGTCAACAGTGTCAACGGCAATGAGCGTGCCGTCGTCCAAATCATTCAATCTTATTTAGCGGATGCCGGCATTGATGCCCATTTTGTCGAAACAGCGCCCGGCCGCGATAATCTCATCGCAGAAATCGGGAGTGGCCACCCACTACTGGCTTGGACCGGCCATGCCGATGTTGTCAGTGCCGAACCCGTAGCCAGTTAGGCACAGCCGCCATTTGCGGGCTTGATTCAAGCCGACACCATTATGGCCGTGGCAGTGTCGATATGAAAGGTGGGCTGGCAGCGATGACAGTGGCTCTTGCGACACTGCACCGGAATCATTTTGCCGGCCACATTCGCTTCATCGTCACTGTCGGCGAGGAATATGGTGCTCCCGGATCGCGGCAACTCACCCAAGCGGGTGTCGTTGATGACATCGATGCCTTAGTTGTCGGTGAACCAACTGACCATCATATCGAATACGCTCACGCTGGCTCGTTCAACTACAAGGTGCACAGCCAAGGCTTAGCCGGCCACAGTTCCCGCCCAGAACTGGCTAAAAATGCGATTGAGCCTCTCGCGGACTTCATCGTGCGTGAGCGACACCTGTTCGATGATGCGCCAACAGATCCTGTGATTGGCGCACTCGTACACAGCGTCACCGTCATCAATGGTGGGGCTCAGGTCAACACAATTCCCGACACCGCGAGTCTCGCCGGCAATGTCCGTCCCACCCCCAGTTTTACCAATCAGATGGTGACTGAGCGGCTGCAGTCCCTGGTCGATTCACTCAACAAGGAACCCGATAGTGAGCTCACTTTTGAGCTAACACACAGCTTCTTCCCCGTATATACCGAGCCCACAGATCCTCTGGTTCAAATCGCGCAACAGGTGGCCGAAAAAGCCTTCGATCAGCGCATCCCGCTGACCATCTCACACGGTGCCACCGACGCGTCGGAATTCACGAAATCTGACAGTCACTTTCCGACCATTATTCTCGGGCCTGGAGACAATCACCTCAGCCATCAGATCAATGAACATCTCCCATTAGCAGATTATCGGGCCGCGATAACCACCTACATCGATTTGGCTCAAGCCTATTTTGCTCACTAAAAAAGTGCGTCACGGCAAATGATTTTGTCGCAACGCACTTTTTTATTTTATTTAGGCTGCTTTACAGTGACAACCCAGTTTTGCTTTTGGCTCATATCATTCAGCAGCTCGGGTTGGTCCGCCAATGCTGCGTGCACTTGCATCACTTGGCCCGTAATCGGGCTATCGAGATCCAAGACTGCTTTTTCGGCTTCAACCGCAAACAGTGGTTCATCCACCGTGACCTGATCACCGATATCCGGCAAATCAACGAATTTGATTTGGCCCAATTCTTCCTGCGCCTCAGTCGTTAAGCCCAGCTTTGTTGTGCCGTCAGCTTGTTCTTCTTGCCAAAAATATGCCATGCTATCCTCTCCCATTCAAAGCTTATTGGAAGCCTTCCTGTTCCTGGCTAAACATGTAGCTGGTGTGGTGATAGCGCATCGATAGCACTAACCCAACCGACAGCATGTTGGCTAACAAGAATGAACCCCCCTGTGAGATGAACGGTAATGGAATCCCGGTCAGTGGTAACAGCCCGATGTTCATCCCAATATTTTCAAAAACGTGGAACACAATCATCATAATCACACCGGTTGTGATGTAGGCGTAAAACTCATTTTGGTGTCAAAAATGACGCGAATCATTTGATAAATCAGTAAGAAATACAACAGAATGAGGCCCGCGGCACCGATGAAACCAAACGCTTCACCGATTGCTGAGAACACCATATCAGATTCCTGAACGGGTACGACCACTTGGAGGTGATTGAAGCCCTTACCCGTGAGCTGGCCGGAGCCAATGGCCTTCATCGACTGCCACAGCTGGAAGCTATCACCGGTTGTATTACCCGAAGGATTCAACCAGGAATCAATCCGGGCGAATTGATAGGCCTTAAAGCCCACTGTCGATAGGAGTTGTCGCCCCCATGACTGGGTCACCAGCAGAATGGCAGAACCACCCACAGCCGCCGCTACGCCCGCGACTGGCGCAATAATCTTCCAGGTAATCCCCGAGACCAGAACAACACCAGAAAAAATAGCCAGAAAGACCAAGGTCGTCCCTAAGTCTTTTTGCAACAGCATCAACGCGACAACCGGCAGTGTCCACAGGAGCATCGTCCCGAGCAAACGCCAATCATTCTTCACCGAATGCTGGTATTCCGTGTTGTGTTGCGTGACGGCGCGACCTAGCATCAAAATATACGCCGGCTTCATCACCTCAGACGGTTGAAACGTGATTGGTCCAAACTTGAACCAACTTTTGGCCCCCCGTCGAGGCCGCCACATTGCGATCATACAGGAACAAAACCGCAATCAGTAGAAATATCCCGATGCCATACAGCACTGGCGCGATTCGCCAAAGCTGTTCCGCGTCAAACTGAATCACAATCGCGATTCCGACGCCCCCAATGATGTACCAGACCGCCTGCATGATCAGCGCCCGCATCGGGGAAGCCGTGCCTGCATGCACAATCGACATGTAGATTGCGGCCATTCCCACCAGTGCCAGCAACATAACTGACAAAATGATTCCATAATCTAACCGACTCGTGGGTTCTTCGGCATTTAATTCCTTAGCCACAGCACTCGTCCCTTCGTTGTTTTCTCTATTACAGCAAAAACCACCTCAGCAATCAAGCTGACGTGGTCGGTTTTAACGCTAACTTAACTGTGGTGCAGATGATATTCTGAAATCAGAAAATTGACCGCATCATCGATATTCTTGAACCGATTAGCCGTTGTATTCCCTGCCAAATAAGCTGCGAACTTGTCGCCTTCAGATTCAATGTAACCAATCTCTTGCTTACCCAAACTGAGGACGGAAACCGTTCGACCATTGCGTGTCACATCATCAAGTGCCACTTTAATTTTCTGTTCCTTAGCCAATATGTTGCTCCTTGTCTTGTTTGTCTGTGGCCCGATTGCGTCTTAACGTGAAGTAATCAGGCACCGGATCATAGCCACCACGAATAAATGGATTGCAGCGCAAAATCCGTGCAATCCCCATCACGCTGCCCTTCAGTGCGCCGTGCTTTTCCAGCGCCCCCAGCATGTAACTCGAACACGTCGGATAGTAACGACAGCTGGGTGGAAACAGTGGTGAAATAAATCGTTGATAGCCACGAACCAGTAATTTGAGTCCTTTTTCATTGCATCTCCTAGTGAAGGAAATCGAAAATGTGCCCCCAGGTGCTAGGCAAAAAGATCTTGAGTGGATTGCCACCACCAACACCGTAACCAACCATCAGGCCAATCAACAGCGCGATGAGCGCAAATAAGAGCCCCCAGCCCACTTTTTTGAGGACTTGCCCTGCGTAATGTGAACTCACAGATAGGCCTCCTAGTATTGCTTGTGGTGTGCGATATTATCGAGCAGTGTGCCTGTCCCAAGTGCCACGGCGTCCAGTGGTGCATCTGCTAAGAGCACAGGGACCTTGAGTTCAGAAGCGAAGAGTTGTGAAATACCCTTCAATAAGGCCCCACCACCGGTCAACATGATTCCGCGATCGATAATGTCAGCGGACAGTTCAGGTGGTGTTTGTTCAAGCACTTCCTTAGCCGCGCCAACAATCGCCAGCATCGTTTCATGCAAGGCTTCTTCGACTTCAGCTGCTGTGACTTCGACTTCGCGAGGTAAACCGGTTGCAATATCACGCCCACGCACTTCGATTGTCTCTTCAGGGTCGGCGTCATACACCGCCCCGATTTCGATCTTAATCTTTTCAGCGGTGTGTTCCCCGATCAGTAACTTATGCTTGTTCTTAACGTAAGCGACGATGGCAGCATCCATGCGATCACCGGCGAGCCGCAAACTCCGACTCGTTACGATTTCACCCATTGATAAGACCGCCACATCAGCAGTCCCACCACCGATATCAATGACCATGTTGCCTTGAGGTTGGAAAATATCCAAACCAGCACCAACAGCAGCCACTTTTGGTTCAAATTCCAAGTAGACCTTCCGGCCACCGGATTTCTCCGCTGCCTGAATAATCGCCTTTTGTTCGATAGAAGTAATATTTGTTGGTGCGCAGATCAAGATATTTGGCTTCGATAAGACGCCTTTGACATCTAATTTGTTGATAAAGTATTCAAGCATGGCTTCTGTGATGTCAAAATCTGCAATCACGCCATCCTTTAATGGTCGAATTGACCGGATATTACCGGGAGTACGACCGACCATGCGATAGGCTTCTGTGCCCACCGCAAGGACTTTGCCGGTCTTTGTATCAATCGCGACAACAGAAGGTTCGTTTAATACGATCCCTTTGCCTTTCACGTTGATGAGGACATTTGCCGTCCCTAAATCAATCCCAATGTCTTTTGCCATGGATGTTCTCTCCTCTAAGATTAACTAATAATGAATTATACTCTGGATTGAACCGTTTTTCTACCTCAGCCTTTTTCCTATCTCTATTTTAATATTTGGATAGTCTAACTACTGCACCAAATAAATCAGGTTGCGAGCCGCCTCAAGAAGGGACAAGAAGAACTCACTCACACCAAAGCCCAGTGCAATGGCGATGAAAAGTAATAAAAAGCGACTCTCATTCACATGATTGGGGCGCAAGAACTGGTCAAACCTGACCGCGCGCAGCATCCGAAATGCCGTCGCGATAAAGAAGAAATGCGACGCAATCGTCAGTAATGCGGTAAATCCAAGATCTCGATACATCATTTCACCTCCGAGTTCATTCGCCCTTCCACTTTACCGTGCCATTGAAAGAATAACAAGTGCCGTATCACAACTCTTGTTTGACACAAAAAAGGCTGTACCAAGACTTGATGTCTTTGGTACAGCCTAATGTGAGATTCACAAGAATCGAAATTACTTCCCAGTCTTAACGTGAATCCGATTGATTGCCCGTTGCAGTGCGACCTGAGCCCGTTGTGCTTCATCAGTGTCGTGTTGTGCTTGTGCTTCTTGCAGGTGTTGTTGTGCACGTTGTCGTGCAGCTTCCGCCCGTGAGAGGTCAATATCACGTTCACGTTCCGCTGAATCCGCTACAATTGAGGCCACGTTATCGGACATTTCCATGAAGCCACCGTTAACAGCAATGAGGTCCTCATGCCCAGGATTATCAATCCGGCGCACATGAACTTCCCCAATTGGAGTGGCGTGACGATTGGTTCATGGTTAGCCATGATCCCAAGGTCACCATCGATAGACCGCACAATGACCATTGTTGCATGGTGATTGTAAACCAGGCCATCAGGGGTCACAATGTTGACGGTCAGGTGAGTTTCTTCAGCCACGGCCGTTCCCCCCTTTAGTTAGCTGCCGCTGCGGGTTGAGCATCGGTGCTTGTGGTAGTTGTCGTTGTTGTTGTGTCAGGAGCAAAGCCCATCTTCTTAGCCTTTTCGACAACTTCTTCGATGCGACCAACCTGACGGAAGGCATCTTCTGGATAGTTATCGTATTGGCCTTCAAGGATTTGCTTGAAGCCCTTGACGGTTTCTTCAACAGGCACATAAGATCCTGGTTGCCCAGTGAATCGTTCAGCGACGTTAAAGTTTTGTGACAAGAAGAATTGAATCCGACGGGCACGAGAAACAGTGACCTTTTCGTCATCAGACAATTCGTCCATCCCTAAGATAGAGATGATATCTTGCAATTCACGGTAACGTTGCAGAACTTGCTGCACTTGAGTGGCCACTTGATAGTGTTCTTCACCCACGATTTCGGGATCAAGCGCACTTGAAGATGATTCCAGTGGATCAACAGCAGGATAAATCCCTTGTTGTGTCAACCGGCGTTCAAGGTTAGTGGTAGCATCCAAGTGAGCGAACGTTGTTGCGGGCGCTGGGTCAGTATAGTCATCGGCAGGCACATAAATGGCCTGAATTGAGGTAACTGAACCCTTCTTGGTTGATGTAATCCGTTCTTGTAATTGACCCATTTCAGTTGCCAAGGTTGGTTGGTAACCAACAGCTGAAGGAATCCGACCCAGAAGGGCAGAAACTTCAGAACCAGCTTGGGTAAACCGGAAAATGTTATCAATAAAGAGCAGCACATCTTGGCCTTCGACGTCACGGAAGTATTCCGCAATGGTCAAACCAGTCAAGGCAACCCGCATCCGGGCACCAGGCGGCTCGTTCATCTGACCAAACACCATGGCCGTGTTTTCGAGCACGCCGCTTTCCTTCATTTCAAAATAAAGGTCGTTCCCTTCACGGGTACGTTCACCAACACCGGTAAACACAGAAATACCACCGTGTTCTTCAGCAATGTTGTGAATTAATTCTTGGATTAAAACGGTTTTACCAACACCGGCACCACCGAACAACCCAACTTTCCCACCACGAAGGTAGGGTTCAAGTAAATCGATAACCTTAATCCCAGTTTCAAGAATTTCAGAACTGGTATTCAAGTCGTCAAAATCTGGTGCATCCTTATGAATGCTATCGCGTCTGTGATCCGCTGCAAAAGCGTCACCGCCATCGATGGTATCCCCTAAGACATTGAAGACCCGACCCAAAGTATCCTTACCCACTGGCACAGAAATTGGTGCCCCAGTGTTTTCAACGGCCATCCCACGTTGGAGTCCGTCGGTACTTTGCATGGAAATCGTCCGCATCACACCGTCACCGAGTTCAACAGCCACTTCGAGAACCAAAGC
Source organism: Lacticaseibacillus saniviri JCM 17471 = DSM 24301 (assembly GCF_001311785.1). Taxonomy (GTDB): domain Bacteria; phylum Bacillota; class Bacilli; order Lactobacillales; family Lactobacillaceae; genus Lacticaseibacillus; species Lacticaseibacillus saniviri. The sequence continues at coordinate 7,106 of NZ_BBBX01000015.1, forward strand.
ACTGCCGTCACTCTTCTTCACGGTTAACGCGTTATTAATTTCAGGTAAGTCATTGTCAATTGGAAATGCAACATCGACAACAGGTCCGATCACTTGAACGATTTGCCCATTAGTTGTACTCATGAAATCGTCCTTCCTGTTGTTTGTTCCGCCCTATTCAAGCGCGGCTGCCCCACCGACAATTTCGGTAATTTCAGTTGTAATCGCAGCTTGTCGTGCCCGATTATACTCAGTCGATAATGAGGAGATCAAGTCATTGGCGTTATCTGTCGCACTCTTCATGGCCGTTGTTGAGGCAGCGTGTTCCGCTGTCTTAGCGTCCATGATGGCACCAAAGATTAAGCTCTCAGCGTACTGTGGCAAAATCGCATCCAACACTGATTCGGGATCAGGTTCGGTGAGATATTCGATGTGTTGATCAGAAACTTCCGAAACATCTAAGTCAGTAATCGGCAGCATCTTTTCAGCACGGAACGCTGAAGTCAATGAGTTGACGTGATGGTTATAGCAAACGTATAACTCATCAAACACTTGGCTATTAAACATGGTAACCGCCGTTTGAATGATTTCGCGAACCTCGTTGAAGGTTGGGATATCGCTCACACCACGATACTCATAAGCCAAGTTCATGCCCCGAGCTTTGAAAAAGTCGGCGCCAACCCCACCAATCGCCATCATGACGTATTCGTCTGACGACTTGTGGTCTTGATTAATCATTTGCATCATCGCTTTTAAGATTGTGCTGTTATAGCCACCAACTAATCCACGATCAGAAGTAATCACCAGATAACCGGTTTTCTTCACTGGCCGTTGTTGCAACAGGCTAGACAATTGTAAGCCTAGGCCGTTGGTTGAGGCTGTATCAGAACCATCAGAAGCAATTTGCTTGGCGAGCTCAAGGAGTTGTGGCGACGCAATGTGCGTCACAATCTCGCGAATCTTTGAAGAATAGACTTCATAGTTCTTGGCACGCTTTTCGATCTGAGTCAGCTTAGCCCCAGAGACCATTTGCATGGCTTGGGTAATCTGGCCTGTCTTTTTAGTCGACGCGATCTGGCGTTGAATATCCATCAATGATTCAGCCATGTGGCACCTCCTTAATGACTTGCGCTAGCTGTTGGTTGGAAGCCAGCAACGAAAGCCTTCATTGCAGCATCCAACTGATCAGTATCAGGTAAGTCACCCGTTGTTGCGATTGTGTTTTCAAGATCAGCATGACTGCTGTCAAAGAAATCAAACAATTCGCTTTGGTACCGTGCAATATCATCGACAGGAACCGTGTCTAAGAAGCCGTGTGTCAACGCATAAAGGATTAACACTTGCTTTTCGACAGCCAATGGTTGGTGAAGTGGTTGTTTCAGCACTTCAACCGTCCGGCGACCACGATTCAACTTGGCTTGAGTTGCCGCATCAAGATCGGAACCAAACTGTGTGAAGGCTTCGAGTTCACGGAATGACGCGAGGTCAAGCCGTAATGTCCCAGCAACCTTCTTCATGGCTTTAATCTGGGCATCCCCACCAACACGGGAAACGGAAGACCCAGCATCGATAGCTGGACGTGTCCCTGCATAGAACAGATCACTTTGTAAGAAGATCTGACCATCCGTAATTGAGATAACGTTGGTTGGAATATACGCAGACAAGTCACCAGCCTGTGTTTCAATCACAGGAAGCGCAGTCATTGAGCCTGCACCGAGTTCATCACTCAACTTCGCACTGCGTTCAAGTAAACGACTGTGCGTGTAGAAGATGTCCCCAGGGTAGGCTTCACGACCAGGCGGACGACGGAGCAGCAAGGATATTTCACGATATGACGTTGCTTGCTTACTAAGATCATCAAAGATAATCAGCACGTGTTTGCCGTTGTACATGAATTCTTCACCCATGGCACTACCAGCATAAGGTGCAATGTAGAGCATTGGCGCTGGTTCACTAGGGCCAGCTGTCAGAACAATGGTATAGTCCATTGCGCCATATTTACGCAAGGTTTCTACTTGTGTCCGTACAGTTGATTCCTTTTGACCAACAGCAACGTAGATACAAATCATGTTTTGACCCTTTTGGTTGATAATCGTATCAACCGCGATTGAGGTCTTACCAGTCTTACGGTCACCGATGATTAATTCACGTTGACCACGACCGATTGGCACTAAGGCATCGATCGCTTTTAACCCAGTTTGCAATGGTTCCGTAACGGATTGCCGTTGCATAACGCCAGGTGCTGGAGATTCAATTGGGCGGGTCTTATCTGTTTTGATTTCGCCTAAGCCATCAACTGGTTGTCCTAAAGCATTGACAACCCGTCCGATCATGCCTTCGCCAACAGGCACTTCCATGATCCGGCCAGTACGCTTAACTTGGTCCCCTTCACGAATGTCGTTGAAGTTACCAAGAATGATAATCCCGACGTCATTAGTTTCAAGGTTTTGGGCCATCCCGTATGAACCGTTGCTGAATTGAAGTAATTCGTTGGCCATGGCGTTTTCAAGGCCTTGTGCCCGTGCAATACCGTCACCAACGTAGGTCACAGTACCAACTTCATCAACAGCTAGATCATCATGATAGCCTTCAAGTTGTTGCTTAATCAGAGCACTAATTTCCTCTGTTTTGATACTCAAATCCGGTTCACCTCTCTTTACTTGGTTAACAGGGCACGCACTTTGGCTAAACGTGTTGCAACCGTTCCGTCGATGATGCGGTGATTACTGATCACCTTCACCCCGCCGAGAACGCTTGGGTCCACTTGCTGTGTGAGTACCGCTGTTTTCACCCCAAACTTCGCAGCAATTGCTTGGCTGAGACTTGCAGCTTGATCCGCTGTCAGTTCAACGGCCGTCACAACTGTTGCTGAGACTACACCTTGTGCCGCAGCGACACGTGCTGCAAAATCAGCACTCACTGCAGGTAACGCCTCGATTCGCCCGTAGTCAAAGAGCATTTGAATCAAGTTTTGAACCAGTGGACTTGCACCGGTCATTAAGGTTTGGATCATTTGTTGCTTCGCTTCAACGCTCAAATTAGCTGCCGAAAGCGCTGAAATCAATGTCGGATTAGCTTGCAACACATCGTCGATTGCATTCAGTTCGCTTTGAACTGTATCTGTAATCGATTGAGCTTCGGCCACTTCAAAGAGGGCCCGCCCATAACGTGGTGCGACAATCGCATTAGTTAGTGCCATTGGTATCACCTAACCCTTTAATGTAATCATCAATGAGTTGTTGTTGATCACTGGCACTGAGTTCCTTGCCGATAATCTTAGTCGCGATGGCTAATGATAATTCTGCAACGACATTCTTAGCATCTGCCAAAGCATCCTGCTTAGCCTGATCAATATCAGTCTGCGCATTTTGCTTCAACGTGCTCACTTCAGTTTGTGCCTGAGTCAGCAATGCTTGGCGTTGTTTCTCACCATTTTCTTTCGCACTATTCACGATCTTTAATGCATCGGCTTGGGAGTTTTTCAGCTCGTCTTGGCGTTGTGCTGCCAAATCAGCGGCTTCCTTACGGGCATTATCAGCATAATCCAAATCGTTGGTAATCTTATCTTGGCGATCGGTCATCATTTTTGATACTGGCTTGAAGGCAACTTTACCAACAGCGAACATCAGAACGGCGAACGTCACAATCAAGAATAGCATATCACCTAATTCGGCCATGACTTGTCACTCCCTCCTCTTGAATTATTTGAAATTACTTGTTCATCAAGATGAAGGAAACAACGATGGAAAGAATTGGAACAGCTTCGATCAAACCAACACCGATAAACATGGTAGAACGTAATTGACCAGAGAGTTCTGGTTGACGTGACATACCTTCAAGTGTCTTAGAGATAACGTGACCATTACCATATGAAGCGGCAAGCGCGGCGAGACCGGCTGCGATAGATGCTGCGATGTATTGCATATTTTTCTTCCTCCTATTATTCAGCTAATACCTTATGTGAGGTATAGACCATACCAAGTGTGACAAAGACGTACGCTTGGATACTACCAATGAATACTGAGAATCCTTGCCAGACCATTTCTAGCAAGAACCCTGCGCCAAATGATACGATACCGCCTGAGAAGGCAAACTGCTGAATCAGCAGTAAGAGCACTTCACCGGCAAAATGTTCCCGTATAGCCGCATCGCCAACGTAATGAAGTTTGTAAACTCTTCAAGAATGTTAATCGGTGCTAAAAACGCTAACGGCGAAACGTATCCCTTCAAATACCCCTTGAAGCCCTTAAACGCGACCCCAAAGTAGTGCGACAGCAGCAGAACCATCATCGCTAACGACATCGTGATGACAGGACTAGATGTTGGTGACCGGAACCAGGTTTTTCCACCCATGTCAACTTGGAGGAATAACCCGATCTGGTTATTGATAAAGATAAATAGGAACAAGACAAATGCCAGGAGCTGGAATCGGTTGCCCTCTTCCCCCGGCATTGCGCCTTTGACGATCCCATTTGTAAAATCAATAATCCACTCCAGTACGTTCTGCTTCATTTTAGGTCGCAGACTCGGCTTTCTCGATAACCAGAAAACTAAGATAAAAATCAAAATGGCAGTCACTAATATCGGAATATCATTAGCGAGATTGAACCGGAGACCGAAAAGATTCAGATAGGGATAACTTTCGTTCACAGAATTCACCTCCTTACTATCATCGAAGAAGGGTCGCGATATGTATCACCCTAAGGCGGTATGTCGTTCGTGACCCCCGGGCGATGTTGAAATCGCGGATTGTCGGGAAACTCCTACAAAACACAATCATTACTCTAACACCATTTACTGAAAAAGACAAAGGAATTCATAACTTTATTCGTCGTCTTGAATGTTGTGATTTTTCATGTGTCAAATTCCGTTTTCAGCAATTGAAAAAGAGACACGCGAAGACATTGAGGTGTCTTGCTGTCTCTGTTTTCAATATAAGCAATCACAGGATCTTGAGGCAATGAAAATGACCTGTAAAAATGGTCCAAACCATTTCACAATTTGCCCCACCTCCGTGTGAGCTTATTCAGGTTTACTTGGTACCGAATAACCGGTCGCCAGCGTCCCCTAACCCAGGAACGATATAGCCATTTTCATTCAAGCGTTCATCAAGGGCAGCTGAGTAGATGTCAACATCAGGGTGAGCTTCTTGAACAGCCTTAACCCCTTCTGGTGCGGCAACGAGCACAACTAAGCGCATTGATTGTGCGCCACGCTTCTTCAATGCATCGATTGCCATGATGGCAGAACCACCGGTAGCAAGCATTGGATCCACGATGAACAGGTCACGTTGATCGATATCAGTTGGCATCTTCACGAAGTATTCGTGTGGCATCAGTGTCTTTTCGTCACGATACATCCCGATGTGACCGACCTTAGCCGCAGGAATCAATTCTAAGACCCCATCGACCATCCCAAGGCCTGCCCGCAAAATAGGCACAACAGCCAGCTTCTTGCCGGCCAATTGCTTTTGAATTGACTTGCCCATTGGTGTTTCCACTTCAACGTCTTCAAGTGGTAAATCACGCGTGATTTCGTAGACCATCAATTCGGCGATTTCGTTGGCAACTTCCCGGAATTCTTTTGTTCCGACTTTTGTCGCGGATCAATGTTAATTTGTGTTGGATCAGTGGGTGGTTCAAAACCGTAAACTTGCCCATATGTAAAAGCCCCCTTGTGTCGTTAGCAACAGTAGATAAATCTTATCTATTTTAAGGGATGCTTAGCCGTCATGGCAAGTACTTCCTGCTTAATCTCATCAAGTTTTCCTTGATTATCACGATTTTGGATAGTCGCACTGATTAATTCCGCGACCCGCTTGCTCTCTGCAGCGTCAAAACCACGTGTGGTGATTGCCGCTGTCCCGACACGAATCCCACTTGTTTTGAATGGGCCGTTGCTTCGCCAGGGATTTGGTTCTTGTTCGTGGTAATCATCACGGTATCGAGCAGATCCTGAACGTCGCGTCCATTCAGACCATAGGCGGTGACATCGAGTAAGGCCAGGTGATTGTCAGAGCCGCCAGCAATCAGGCGCAACTTATCGTCTTCCTTAAAGCCTTCCACCATGGCTTGCATGTTGATCACCACTTGTTTGGCGTAATCCGCAAAGTCAGGTTTCAGTGCTTCACCGAGTGCAACCGCCTTAGCGGCAATCACGTGATCGAGTGGCCCCCCCTGAATACCAGGGAACAAGGCGGAGTTGATTGCCTTGCCATATTGTTCTTTGGCCAGAATCATCCCGCCACGGGGGCCGCGCAGTGTTTTATGCGTCGTTGTCGTGACCACGTCCGCATATGGAACGGGGTTCATGTGCATGCCACCGGCAACCAGTCCAGCGATATGTGCCATATCTACCATTAAAAAGGCACCTACGCCATCAGCAATCTCGCGGAACTTCTTGAAGTCGATTAAGCGACTGTATGCAGAAGCGCCCGCAACAATCATCCGTGGCTTCACACTTTGGGCGATTTCTTCAATCTTGGCGTAATCCAGCACTTCACTGTCAGGATCAACCCCATAATGGTAGAAATGATAGGTTTGGCCGGAGAAATTGACGGTGCTCCCATGGGTCAAGTGACCACCATCTGTCAGGTCCATGGCTAAGACCACATCACCATCTTCGAGAAAAGCGCGATAGGTCGCCATGTTGGCTTGTGAGCCCGAATGTGGTTGCACATTGGCAAATTCGGCACCAAATAATTGTTTGGCCCGATCAATCGCGAGATTTTCAACCACATCGATGAATTCATTACCACCGTAGTACCGATGGCCCGGATAACCTTCGGAGTATTTGTTGGTCAAAACGGAACCTTGAGCAGCACGAACAGCGGGACTCACAATATTTTCTGACGCAATCAATTCAATATTGTGTTGTTGACGTTCCTCTTCGTTTGCAATCGCTTGAAACAGTTCTGGATCAGTGTTCAAAAAATCCATGGACAATCCCCTCCTTGTGTACACCCATTATAGCAAAGGCGACAGGACGTGACTACTAAACGACGCCCAATTGACGAACTTTTTCATCAAAAATCCCGCCATTAGACACAAAAACCGGATATTATTCTAAAAATAATATCCGGCGTCGTTTTATTCGGTGGCTGTAAAATATTGGCCACCTGCTGATTTGTTGATACGATTCATATAAGCGGAACCCAACCCCGTTGTTTCGAAGCCTTCCGCTAGGACCATTTTGACATCAGGATGGTTATCGAAATACCGCAGACCGGCGAACAGATTATGCGCGGCGCTGGTCACATCCTGCCCCAACGAGAACTGTGGCATTGTTGCGGGCAAAGTTGCCAATACGTGATCGGTCGCGAGCACACCAAACACGTCATCCTGCTGTTCAGCCCATGCGATAGCCGCATCGAAGTCGGCCTCTGTCCGGACAATCACAACCTGTGCATTCGGCGCATAGTGCTTATACTTCATGCCAGGCGCTTTTGGTGTCTCTTTGGCACCGACTTTGTGCACCTCGGTCGCCACCTCACCGATGACGGGATACAGCATTGCGGCATCAATGGCACCGGGGCGCAAAACTGCAGGCGGCGTCACCGTCATATCGATCACGGTTGATTCAACCCCAACCTTGGTCGGTCCATCATCCACCACCGCCGCAATTTTGCCGTCCAAATCGTGCAGGACATGGGTCGCGGTCGTCGGGCTCGGTTTGCCCGAGGTATTGGCGGAAGGACCAACCATGGGCACACCGGCGCGGCGAATCAGTTCCCGGGTGGTGTCATTGGCTGGTAGTCGAAATGCGGCCGTATTCAAGCCCCCAGTCACCTCTTTAGCCAAGGCATGGGGTTTGATCGGCAGAATAATCGTCAATGGCCCCGGCCAAAATTCAGTCATCAACCGGTGTGCATCAGCACTCACGTCGCATACGTCATCACCATCTCAGGGTCAGCAACGTGGACAATCAATGGATTATCAGATGGCCGCCCTTTGGCTTGATACACCTGCTTCACCGCGGCCACATTGGTCGCATCCGCACCCAAGCCATACACCGTTTCTGTTGGAAAAGCCACTAGTTGCCCATCTTTCAACAACTGTGCCGCTTCATCGAGTTCATCAGGAGTTAATCGTTTTGTTGCCATGATTTGCCTTCTTTCTCAAGCATTCAATCTTAATCGAGCGTGATTTTGACCATTCGTGGCTGACCCGCCATATCGCGCCGAAATTCCACTAATGCTGCCGGTAACTGCAGTGCAATCATCCGTGCCAGAGCAGGTTGCTGTTGATACCCGAATTCAAGGTAAACGTGCCCGCCCGGTTTAACATACGCCTGAACGGTTTCAAAGAGTCGGATAAACAGTGCGAGCCCATGGTTCTCGGCATACAAGGCCAATTCGGGTTCAAACTGTTTGGTGCTCTCATCCATCACCGTCATTTCGGCCCGATCGATATAGGGCAAATTAGCGATGACAAAATCAACCGGCTCATCAGGTACTTGCGTCAGGAGATCGCTCTGGCGTAACGTTGGTGTCACCTCGAGCATGGCTGCATTGCGCTTTGCAACAGCTAAGGCCGCCGGTGAGACATCCACTAAAGTCATCTCAAATTGCGGCCGCTCTGCTAGTAGGGTGAGTCCAATCACGCCACTACCGGTACCGACATCGATGCCGCGCGCACTGGTGGGATAATCATCCAGCACCCATGCGACCAGTTCTTCAGTCTCAAATCGTGGAATCAGAACCGCTGGTGAAACGTCAAACCAGCGACCAAAAATGGCGCCTGGCCCACGATGTATTGCGCGGGTTCATGTTGAACGAGACGGTTCACATCGGCTTGAAATTGCGTTAATACCGCCGCATCAATGGCATCGTTGCGGTGTAACTGTCGCTGCGTTGGCGTCCAATTTTGCCGCACCTCGAGCACATACGCGGCATCTTCAATGGGGATCTGATGCGGTGCCAACAACAAAGACGCCCAATCGAGCGCCTCCTGATAAGTATTAATCGCCAATTTGTTCCAACTTCGCGGTTTGATCGTGCAGAATCAAAGCATCAATCACGTCATCTAATTCACCGTTGATAATGCGATCGAGCTTGTTGAGTGTGAGCCCGATCCGGTGATCAGTCACCCGGTTTGTGGATAGTTATAAGTCCGAATCCGTTCGGAACGATCCCCTGTCCCGATAGCGGTCTTCCGGTTTTCAGCATATTCTTCCGCATTTTGGCTCTCGTAGTAGTCATAAACACGGCTCTTCAAAATTTGCATGGCCTTTTCACGGTTTTGTTGTTGTGACCGTTGATCTTGCATGGTGACAACAATCCCCGTTGGCAAGTGAGTCATCCGCACAGCAGAACTGGTCTTATTGATATGTTGCCCACCAGCACCACTAGAGCGGTAGACATCGGTCCGAATATCTTTGGCTTCGAGTTCGATATCCACTTCATCGTATTCTGGCATGACCACAACGGTGGCCGTACTGGTGTGAACCCGGCCTTGGCTTTCCGTTGATGGAATCCGTTGCACCCGATGCGCGCCATTTTCATACTTCAGCTTGGAGTAAACATTCTCCCCCGTAATCATGACAGCGACTTCTTTGTAGCCCCCGACTTCAGTTGGTGTTTCATCGACAATCTCGGTGGTCCAACCTTGGCGTTCAGCATAACGCATGTACATATTCAATAAGTCACCGGCAAAGAGACTCGCTTCATCCCCACCAGCGGCACCGCGGATTTCCATGATGATATTCTTATCATCGTTAGGGTCCTTAGGTAACATCAAAATCTTGATTTTGCTTTCAAGCTCGTCTTTTTCACTCTTCAAGCTTTCGAGATCTTCCTTGGCCAATGCTTCCATTTCTGGATCGTGGCTGTCGCGCAACACTTCGTCACTCTCTTCAATGTCAGCGAGCACTTGCTTGTAACGGCGATAAGCGGTCACAACGTCACGCAAGCTACCCTCTTCTTTGGTGAGTTCGAGGTAACGCTTGGTATCATTAATGACGTCAGGATCTGACATCAATTCTTGTAATTCATCATAGCGGTCCAACACGCTATCCAGTTGGGCAAAAATCTTATCCATTTGAAACCTCCTGTTTGTCTAATGGGGGATGGCTGTAGTGGTTGCGGCATACTGGGTAATAAGATTCATTACCACCGATTTGAATTTGGCTACCTGTATAAACTGGCTTACCATTGTTCACACGCAAGTTCATGATCGCCTTTTTGGCACAGAACCAGCAGATGGTTTTCATTTCTTCTATCTTATCGGCATAGAGTAACAAGTACTTTGAACCTTCAAAGAGTTCATTCCGAAAATCGTTTTTGAGACCGAATGCCATCACTGGAATCTTCAGCTCATCCACAACGCGTGCCGCTTCTAAAATATGGTGTTTCTCTAAGAATTGCGCTTCATCGATTAAGATACAAGCCAAATCATGTTCGTTTTCAACCAGCGAATAAATATCTGTCTCTGCGTGTACTGGAATCGCAGGCCGTTCCAACCCGATGCGACTCGCAATGATGCCAACGCCTGAGCGATCATCCACCGCACTGGTCAAAATCAGCACCCGCTTGTTTTGTTCCTCATAATTATGCGCGACCTTGAGAATTTCAATTGTCTTCCCACTATTCATCGCACCGTAACGAAAGAAGAGCTGCGCCATCAAATCGCCTCCCAAATAAAATCACTGCTCCCAGTATACAAAAATTCTCGACTAAAAACAGCTTTTCACGGCTTGTTTCACAACCAGTTTGCGGCGAATCCGTTCATCCACGCAAAAAAAAAAATGTGCTATGATAAAGCCATTAAACTTGAGAGGAAGAACGATTACGGCAAACTCAAATTCTGCAAAGGCCTCCACCGCGGCATTCGCTGGGCGCGGTGCATACTGGTTCTTACACACATTCTTGAAGGGCGGGTCCTCCCTCCCCGGTAAAATTGCGAGTCGCATTGATCCCGATGTCCTGGCGCATCTCGGACGTGATTATGACGTGATCGTGGTCACTGGGACCAACGGGAAGACACTCACCACCAACCTGATTGTCAAAGTATTGAAGCAAAATACAATGAAATCTTGACCAATCCAACGGGCTCAAACATGATGCAAGGTATCATCACCGCCTTCTTGGCCCAACCAAAGTCTGGTAAGGGGCGTGGCATTGCGGTGCTTGAAGTTGACGAGGCAAACGTTGCCCCTGTCGCCAAGTACTTGCATCCTAAGGCGTTTGTGCTGACCAATATCTTCCGTGACCAAATGGATCGCTACGGTGAATTTTATACCACCTACCAAAAGATTCTGGATGGCATCAATCTCGCCCCGGATGCTCTGGTCATCGCTAATGGTGACGCACCCATCTTTTCTTCGCGTGAATTCAAAAATCCGGTGCGCTACTTCGGATTTGAGAGCCACAGTACAGAAGATCTGATGGCGCCACCTAACACGGACGGTGTCTTGTGCCCGGTATGTAGCCATATCCTGCACTATCATGATATTACTTATAGTAACTTGGGGGATTTTTTCTGCCCTAACTGCGGCTTCAAGCGGCCTGAATTGACCAATCAAGTCACTCAGGTCAATGAATTGACCCCAACGCATTCCACATTTGCCATCGATCAGCATCCTTACACGATTCAAATCGGTGGAATGTACAACATCTATAATGCACTGGCTGCCTACGCTGTTGGTGAAGCCTTTGAAGTCTCACCCGACGAGGTTGCCAAGGCCTTCGCTTACGACGAAAAAGTCTTTGGTCGCCAAGAAGTCGTCCATGTGGGGGATAAGGCCGTCACCTTGGTGTTGGTCAAGAACCCAGTCGGTCTAAACGAGGTTCTCGACATGATTTCGCATCAAGACAAGCCATTTGCGTTGGCCACCCTGCTCAATGCGAATTACGCGGACGGGATCGATACCAGTTGGATCTGGGACGGTAACTTTGAAGAATTCGTCGCAGGCAACCACGCCACGAGCTATCTGGCAGGCGGTGAACGGTATCAAGATATCGCTTATCGATTCAAGGTCGCTGGCGTTCCTGAAGATGAATTACAGATCATCCCCGATCTGGGCGATGTGATCAAGGCCATTCCAGAATTCAAAGAAGACCAAGTCTACTTGTTGGCCACTTACACCGCTATCTTGCAACTACGCAAGAAGTTAGCGGATGAGGGCTACATCAAGGCGGGATTCTAATCAGATATAAAAAGCTGCATCGACATTGAAGTCGACGCAGCTTTTTTAGTTTATTCTTCTTTACCCGGTGTGGAAGTGATGATTTCCATTTCACCGGTAAAGGTCCACGACTTAATCTGATTAGGAATCAGGAAGTGTGTCCCCTTCTCAATCACGTAAGCTTCACCATCCGCGATAAACTGGCCCTTCCCATCGAGAACAGAAACCAGTGTATATGGCGCGTTGGCCTCTTGACTCAAGCTGCCATGCAATTCAATGCGATTAACCGCAAAATACGGCGAAATTGGTGGTTTCACATAACTGGTAATTGTGGCATCCGCTACCGTTTCGGTTGTGACATCAAGCTTTGGATCGTGATGTGGCACAGTCGTCACATCGATACTCTGCTTGATATGTAATTCACGCTTATGGCCCTGATCATCAGTGCGATCATAATCGTACAAGCGATAGGTCGTATCTGAGCTCTGTTGCGTTTCAAGAACCATAATTCCCTTGTTCAGTGCGTGAATGGTCCCGCTAGGCACATAGAAGAAATCGCCAGCCTTCACCGGCACTTTGCGCAACAGTTCGTTCCATTCACCCTTTTCAATCATGTCAGCTAATTCTTCACGGGTTTTGGCATGGTGTCCATAGATCAGATAAGAATCTGGATCAGCCGAAATGACATACCAGCATTCTGTTTTGCCCAATTCACCGGGTTGCTCATGTGCTGCCGCATAGGCATCATCAGGGTGCACCTGAACAGATAAGCTATCGTTTGCATCCAGGATTTTGGTCAACAGTGGGAAGACTTTCCCCGTCTGGTGGCCAAAATAATCCTGATGATCCTGCCAAGCCTCAGCCAGTGTGATACCGGCTAATGGCCCATTCTTGATCGTGTTAGGGCCATGAGGATGAGCTGAAATCGCCCACAACTCGCCAATCTTGCCGTCTGGAATGTGATAACCAAACTCAGTGGCCAACTTACGGCCACCCCAAATCTTAGGTTGAAATACAGGGGTCAAAAATAATGGTTCTGTCAATTGATTCACGCTCCTTTACCGCTTACATTCTATCATAATGCGGTTTCATTCGCCGATAAATTTTGCAATTAACGCATCCCGCCATGGCAGAAAGTCCGGATTCACCGTTGGATGCACGCGATTGGTCAGAACGATCAAGGCTTCTTGTAGTTGTGGTGATAACAACATGAATGTTCCCGTGTAACCTGTGTGATAGAGCCACAAGCCCCCACGGCCGGTGCGCAGATCCCACCCCAGCGAGCGACCGAGTTGATTTTGGTATAGTCATGCATCAATTCTTCTGGCCAAGGCGTATGAAACGCTGATGTTGTGCGTTGACCCAGCATCACCTGGGCGAATGTGATCAAATCATCGAGGCTCGCAAATAACCCCGCGGCGCCACTGTGTTCACCCAAAGTGGCACTCTTTGGATCGTGCACCAGTCCAGCACGCAAACCCAGGCGCTCAGAATAGGTTGTGGGTACACTGTTGGCCGCATCCGGGGCAAACGTCGCCTGTGCCAGATGCATGGGGTGTAAAACGCGTTGGGTGATCAAATCCTGAACCGGTGCCTGATACATGGCTTCAAGTGCCCAGCCCACCAGCAACAAATTAACATCGTGATAAGCGACTTTTGATCCACTTCAACCGTGGTGGTCAATTGCGTTAACAGTGCCTGCTTGAGCGCTGGCGCCGCTAACTCATCGCGATGTGGAATATAACCAGCCAAGCCTGAAGTGTGCGTCAGCGCCTGTCTAAAGGTCGTGGGCTGCGTAAACGCCGGTAACCACGTTGCAATCGAGGTATCAAGCGCCACTTTACCTGCCGCCAACGCCTGTAAGAAAAAGTGGTGTCGTCCCCACGACTTTGGTTAATGAGGCCAAATCGTACAGCATGCCTGCGTGGAGCGGTTTTGGTGTTGGTTGCCATTGAGATCCGCCGTACACCTGCACGGTTTGACGCTTGCCTTTGAGATGTGCCCATGAGACACCGGGTACCAAGCGATCATCGACCGCCGCCATCATTGTTGTTTGCAGTGTCATCGTCATTCTTGCTTCCCTTCAATCGATTAAGTTCATTACACCACACAATGCCGGCGGACACAAAACAGGAGGTATGACAAAACTACGTTTTGTCATACCTCCTGTTTCAATTTTCGAACAAAATAGATTAATCGTGTTCCAAAAGACTGAGAATTCCGGTTAACTAGGATTGATTCAAAGCCTAAGTTCAGGCTTTAGCATCAATCCCTGTTAATCCTCATTCTCAAAGCGTCTTTTGTCACAACTTCTTCCATAATTACGCCACCGTGAACCACAAAGTGAGTTGGTTAGGACCTGCAATCATCAAATAATGATGTGCTTCATCATACTGATAATCACTGATGCCCTGCTCATTCAGGTTAGCGATGATGGCATCTAAGCCACCAGCGGAAGGCACAACAAAGTTCACATAGTCTAAGCCTAAGCTGGTTGGGGTTGCCACGGGCAGTTTGGCATCAACGCGCAAGGTAATGCCGATGTGGTGATGATAGTCACCTGCTGCTAAGAAGATTTGGTCCTTAGCCGCTGCAGGTTTGATTTGGAAGCCCAAACCACTGACCAGATATTGTTCTGTTGCAGCCAAATCACGAATACGGAATTGCACATGGCCGACACTGCTACCGGATGGCACACCGCTGTAGTCCTTATCGACATGCCGTTCGAGCTCTTCTGCTTTGATTGTCTTCGTATCTTCATCTTGCCAGTTATAGCTGTCGGCTTCATGGAACTGCTCAATCGCTTCATCGATAATGAATTCAATCCCATTACCTTCGGGATCGACGACTTCAAAGCCCTTACTATAGCCATTCTTAAAGCGATTAACGACAGTGGCCACTTGGTTGATATGCTTGTGAGCCGCACCGAGCGCACCGGGGTTTGGTAACACAATGGCAAAGTGATCGAGCCCTGTTGCCTGTGTGGTATCACCCTTTGCGATTTGCCGCAAAATCACTAAGACCTGTTGATTGGTCCGGGTTCCCAAGAAATCTGATCGCTTTCACGCTTTAATACGGCAAGCTGTGCCACTTCCTGATACCATGTAGCCATTTTTTCAAGGTCGGCCACCCGCATTGCGACGAAACCGATCCGTGTTTCTGGAGCTAATTCAATTGTTGACACGACAATCATTCCCTTCAGGTTCTTCTAGTTTCACTCTATCATTTTTTCGCGAATATGCCACTTTTCTTGCTTGCCAGAACCCAAAAGATTGTTTAGGATTTAACAAGAGGTGACATGATGAAAATTTTGGGACTTTTGGCGGACAATCGACCGATGGGCAAACCTATCAACTGATGGCCACCATGTTAGGTGCAGTGAAGGCACCCAACACAACAGAGATTATCAATCTCAATGACTACCAGCTCCAACCTGATCGCTACCAACATCCTAACGCCGTCTTGGACCAACTCGAGGCCAAACTCGATGAGGCCGATGTCTGGGTGCTGGCGAGTCCAACTTATTTGGCACCATCAGCGGTCAACTCAAACAATTTCTGGACTGCATGCGGCCACGTTTGGTGCGCATGACCAAAAAAGGTGACTCTCTACCCGGCAAGTACAAGGATAAGCACTATATCAGTATCTCGAGCTGTTTTGCCAGTGCGTGGGACAATACGTTCACCCACCAAACTGATCAGACCTTCCGCACCATCGATAAGGCGATGACCACTGCCGGCTTACACAAAATCACTGAATTGGTGTTGCCTAATACTTGGCGCGAACATACTTTACCCGATGCCAAGCGTCACGCTGCCATCACAATCGGTGAAAAACTGGGTCAAAAGTCACGAAAGGACGATGAAACTTTGAAACGCTACCTGCTCTTATTCGGTATGATTGCTCTGATGTCACTCGTCACCATGGGCATTCAACAACTCATTCCTGTTTTAACCACATCCTTCTTGTGGCGCTACATCAGCTTTGTGCTCGTCTTCTTTGTACTGCTCGCGAGCCTGTTGCACTATGCGACCTTTATGCGCCACAAACGGCGTTAAACAGTTGAGTTATGGCCATACAAAAAGCGCTGTGCGAACCCGATTTTGGGGTTGCACAGCGCTTTTTTGAAACGTGCTCCAATCCCAACAATCAAGGCTTGTCGCACTCTTTACTTAAATGCTTTTGTCACACGCTATATTTTCACATTACCACTGAACTGACTGTTATACAGATCGGCGTAGAAACCATTCTTTGCCATCAAGGCATCATGTGTCCCTGTTTCAACAATGCCACCGTGATTCATCACGATGATATTGTCAGCATCACGGATAGTTGACAGCCGGTGCGCAACAACGAAGCTGGTCCGATCCTTCAGCAACCGTTCCATCGCATGTTGAATGTGAACTTCAGTCCGCGTATCAACAGAACTCGTCGCTTCATCCAGAATCAAGATTTCTGGGTTAGCCACGAAGGCACGCGCGATGGTCAATAATTGCCGTTGCCCTTGTGAAATATTGGAAGCTTCTTCGTTCAGCACGGTATTATAACCCTTAGGCAACTGGCGAACAAAGTTATCCACGTGAGCTGCCTGTGATGCAGCCATGATTTCATCATCGGTCGCATCTTCATTCCCGTACTTCAAGTTATCCCAGATTGTCCCAGTGAACAACCAGGTTTCCTGAAGCACCATGGCGAAGTGCTTACGCAAATCTTCACGCTTCATATCACGGGTATCAACACCATCCATGCGGATTGAACCACCCTTAATATCATAGAAACGTTCCAGTAAATTGATGATGGTGGTCTTACCAGCACCGGTAGGCCCAACAATCGCAACCATTTCACCCTGGTTCACATTGAGGTTGAAGTCGGTCATCAACAAGTCGTCGGTATACCCGAATTGGACGTGATCCAATGCGAGCTTTGGTGGATTGTCGGTCACGACAGCCACACCAGACTTCGTATCTTGCATGTCAGCTTCATCCAACACTTCAAAGACACGTTCTGCAGAAGCAATCGTGGATTGAATGGTGTTAGCCAAGTTAGCCAATTGTGAAATTGGTTGACTGAACTGTTGCATGTATTGCAAGAAGGCTTGGATATCCCCTAATGTCACAGAACCGTTTGAGACCTGAATCCCACCGATGATGGCAACAAACACATAGCCGATGTTATTCATGAAGGTCATCAATGGCATGATAATCCCTGAAACGAATTGCGCTTTCCAAGCGGAATCGTAGAAGGCCTTATTTTGCACTTCAAATTCTTTCACCATGTCATCTTCACGGTTGAAACTCTTGACGATGACTTGACCGCCATAAGTTTCTTCAACTTGGTTGTTCAATAACCCAAGCGCCTTTGTTGGCCGGCGAAGAACTTCTGTGATTGCGGTGCCACAACGCCGACAACAACTAAGCTCAGGGGAATGGTAACCAGCGCAATCAAGGACAGTTGCCAACTGATGGTGAACATCATCCACAGTGTCCCGATGAACATCACGGCACTGGTAACCATCTGCGTCAAACTCTGTTGCAAGGTGGATGCAATGTTATCCATATCGTTAATCGCACGTGACATGATATCCCCATTACTGTGAGTATCGTAGTAGGTCACGGGGACGGTTTCCATCTTCATCTTCAGCGCTTTACGCAGATCATACACGGTTCGTTGTGAAATCCGAGTCATGATGAACTGTTGCAAGAAGCTGAAGACAGCACTGACGATATACATCAGCATGACGATCAAAATAATATGTTGAATCTTGTCAAAATCAATCGGATAGTTGCTGACTTGGATGCCCGCTTTTTGTTGCGCGGTCCCCTTCATCACACCCTTAAAGATTTCGGTTGTTGCTTGCCCCAGAATCTTAGGGGTTTGAATTTGGAATAGTTGAGAACCAATTGCCAAAATCAAAACAACGATAATTCCCACGAGCCGTGACCGCATGTAACCAAACAAGCGGCGTGTAGTGCCCCAGAAATTCTTAGGTTTTTGAACCACGCCCATTTGACGACCTGGACCGCCCTGTGGACGAGGTGCACTTGAAGTGCTTGTTTCTTCTTTAGCCATTAGTCTTCATCTCCTTCACGAATCTGGGAGCGAATAATTTCTTGATAAGTTGGATTGTTGGCCTTGAGTTCTTCATGCGTGCCCTTGCCAATCATCTTACCGTCTTCCAGAACCAAAATCATATCAGCATCTGCCACCGTGGAGACACGTTGGCCCACGATAACGATGACCTTAGTCTTAATATTGTCGTCTTCAGACAATGCCTTACGC
This sequence comes from Lacticaseibacillus saniviri JCM 17471 = DSM 24301, assembly GCF_001311785.1. GTDB lineage: Bacteria > Bacillota > Bacilli > Lactobacillales > Lactobacillaceae > Lacticaseibacillus > Lacticaseibacillus saniviri. The sequence goes on from NZ_BBBX01000015.1 coordinate 25,487, forward strand.
AATTGCGCATCCGTCTTGAAGTCCAGTGCAGAGAATGAATCATCAAAGACATAAATTGATGCATCCTTAACCAAGGCACGGGCAATCGCGAGCCGCTGTTTCTGGCCCCCGGAGAAGTTACCCCCACCCTGTTCAACCGCGTAATCGAGGCCTTCTGGGTTCGCAGAGATAAAGTCCTTAGCTTGCGCAATTTCTAACGCATGCCACAGTTGATCATCCGTTGCATTTTCGTTCCCGTATTTCAGGTTATCACGCACGGTACCTGTAAACAGGTTGGCTTGTTGAGGTACAAAGGCAACTTGGTCCCGTAAGGCCTTGGTATCCACGTTGCGCACATCGACACCATTGACCTTGACGTCACCTTTTTCGACATCATAGAAACGAGGGATCAAATTAACCAAGGTTGATTTACCGGACCCAGTCCCCCCGATAACCGCGACGGTTTGGCCGCCGGTAACGGCAAAATCAACATCAGACAGCGCAGGCTTTTCAGCTTGTTGATAACGGAAATCAACTTGGTCAAAAGCAAGTGCTGGCTTGGTGTCAGTAAAGCTTTGGGTTTGGGTAGGTTCCTTAATAGAAGATTCTTGATCCAAGACCTGGTTCAAACGCACAGCAGAAGCTTGCGCACGAGGAATGAACACAAAGATCATTGAAAGCATCATGAAGCTCATCAGAATCTGCATCGCGTAAGTCATGAACGCAATCAAGTTACCTGTTTCAAGGGCTTGACTAGCGATCAAGTGACCACCCCACCAAGTGATACCCACGTTGGTCCCACTCATAATCAAAGTCATGACAGGGAACATCATCGCCATGATGGAGTAGACCTTAACGGCATTATTGGTGTAATCCTGGTTCACAGTCTCAAATCGATCTTGTTCGAATTTATCTTGACGGAAAGCACGGATAACCCGTACACCAGTCAAGCCTTCACGAAAGACTAGGTTAATATTATCGGTTTTTGTTGCATCGCCTTAAATAACGGCACAGCGGACCGCATAATCAAGAGGATGAAGAGTGCTAACAGCGGAATAGAAATTAAGAACACACCGGTCAAAGTTTGATTCTTTTGGTAAGCTAAGAAGCTCGCCCCGACCAACATGATTGGTGCCATAATCATCATCCGCAGAATCATCATCCACACGTTTTGAATCTGCGTCACATCGTTGGTTGTCCGAGTAATCAGACTTGATGTCCCAACCTTATCCATTTCATCGTGTGAATAATTGATGACCTTGGCATAGACATCACTCCGCAGGTTTTGCCCTAGCTTTTGTGATGAACGTGCGGCCAGGAAGACATTCCCGATACTGGCAACAATACTGATCAGCGCGAACGCAATCATTTTGATCCCAGTTTGCCAGATGTAATTCACATCACCCTTGGCCACCCCATTATTGACGATATCAGCCGTCAAATTGGGTAAGTATAAGTTACTGATCACTTGAATGATCATAAAAATCACGGCGCCAACAATGGCCCATGATGAAATCCGATTTTTCGCTAATTTGAGCATGACTTTCCCTCCTACTTGCCGACACCGGACTGAATCCAGTGTAGCAGTTGATGCAATCGCTGCTTGAGCTCATCGATGCTGACTTCTTCGCCTCGTGACTGATGGGCATAATAATGACCAATCGTCTGCATGAACGTGTTCATGACCAGTCCCAATAACATCTTGAAGTCCCGAATATCGTCGATCTGTAACTTGTCGGTATCGACCTTATCATACAGCCGGCGCACCTGGGCCTCATGAGCATCGTGATCCCGACTTCGATCAAACATCGCTGGTGACAGCCGCGCCGCCCCACGATAATCCATATACATAAAAACATTACGATACAGAGCGGCATTGTGACCTTCAACAATGTCATCAATCACTTCACCAAAATTTTGCGCCATTGCTTGAAAAAAGTCACCTTTGGAGGCTTGCACCGCGTCATTAAGGTGTTGCTGTGACGTGACTCGCAGCTGTTGTAGCAGATAAAAATAAATATCGGCCTTATCTTCAAAGTACTGGTAAAAACTTCCACGCGGAATTCCGGCCAGACGAATAATGTTACTGATGCTCGCTGACTCAAAAGGAACACGCGAAAACTCGTCATGCGCCGCCTGAATTAACCGCGCTTGCTTTTCTTCATTGAGTCGAAAAAAGGTTGGTTTTGGCATGAGAACTCCTTTCAACAATTTATGACAGTTTGTCATGTGACAAGTTGTCATTATAGGCGGATTATTTCTCAATAGCAAGACTTTTATATTCATTTTCCACAGAAAAAAAGCGCGATGAACAGGCCGTCCGCCGCGCTTCATCACACTATTCTAATTTAGCGAGTTCACTTTCCGAAGTTAAGTTAACCCCGACGACACGCCAATCGTCCCCATCGATGTCAATCCGGCTAACACTCGTATTTTTGAGTAGCGTCAACGGCAGGTCCGTGGGATCAATGAGGCGAATCAGCGCACTGAGGACCACGCCATGCGCCACGACTAACACATCGCCATCAGGGCTCTGCGTCTCCACTTGATCAAAGGCAGCACGAACGCGACTGTTGAGTTCTGCCAAGCTCTCTGCCTGTCCAGTTGGATCCATCGTTTTGAAATAATGAATCATGTAATCAAAACGTTCAGGGCCAAACCATAACTGCGGTCCCGCCTTGATGCCAAAATTCGTGAAAATACGCCGAAATAGTCGTTGTTCGGACTGGCCCTCAAGTCCACCGAAGTAGTATTCCCGTAAGCCCGTCAATTGTTTCAGTGGAGGCATGGGATTATGAAAGCTGAGAATTTCGTTAGCTGTATCCACTGCCCGCTGGCGATCTGAACTAAATGCCTGTTTGAACGGCACATCCTTGAGCAGTTCCCCCAACTTTTTAGCCGCCAATTGGCCACGCGCCGTCAGTGGTGCATCCGTAATTCCCTGCAATTTGCCCGCCTGATTCATCGGCGTTTCGCCATGACGAACTAAATATAATCGAATGGTCATTATCCAGCCTCCCTTTGTGATTACCTAATTCCATGCTATCATAATGGACGAGAATACGTTAGTTTTAAACATAAAGGAAGGCGAATCTTAATGACTGAATTAGCGGTCATCTTATTGAATTACCTCAAAGCTCACCCTAACCTTGCGACGCGCGAGACTGAGCGCTATCAAAATACAGTGACCTTTGCTGTCAGTGATAACTTGATTCTGCCTCAACAAGCGGATCTGTTTCCTGACGACAAGCTGGCCGTGGTTCGCCTCGCCCACTGGTTTTTGACTGATCAGCCTGAGTTGATGGCGTGGTTAGGCAATTTAATCGATCCCGATCAAGTTTTCGATCCAGATAGTGTCTGGCTGACCACGGCACATCTCACCCAGCGCAAGCAACTTTATATCGAGATTTCCTTTGAGTAAGCTACAGCCCATCATCACACGAATCATCAAGGCCCTGATGCTTGCGGGCCTTTTTATCTTGGGACGCTATGCATTCGGGTTGTGGTGGCTCATTTTTCTCGCCTTTGGGACGGCACTCTATGCATTGATTCTCTTTATCTACGTCATCTTCGCTTGGTGGGTGCAGCGCTAGACCTTACATGGACAAACTAATGGCATCAATAAAAAGGTATGACAAAATCAATTGATCTTGTCGTACCCTTTTTTGTTGTGGTTTCGACTTGCCCAATAACGCAACCGTACTTCTTAAGCATTATTTTTAGAGGTGCAAAAGCGCATGATGATACACTTAAATCATTGATAAGTGTAATCAAAAATATTGGGGGAATATTTTATGAAGAGAAAGGTTATATTATTGGGTTTACTTTTGGCACTCTTGGGAACTGCTGGTTGTGGCCAGGCAAATCAAAGGGCGGGAAGCGCATCAGAATCAGCCCGGGATTCCATTAACGACGGCCATCTGGCTATCGATGGACACACTTTTCGAGCAACAGAGAAGAATCATATGCAAGCAATCGTCACAGTTAGTTCCAAACCAGGAGCAACTGTGACGCTTGGGACGCAAAAGCACCATCAGTCTCTTTCACCGGTAAACGAGGGATTAAACTCGATCAAAATGGTAATGCCCATATTAAAATCAAAGCAGAGCGCACCAAAGTCACAGTTAAAATCAAGGTCGCTTACGGCACTCATTTCAAAACGGCTACAATCATGGTTAAGCCTGCAAAGACCGGAAAAGCACGCACAGCTGATTTATCTAAAAAGATGACAAGTCTACGCGGAAGTTAGATGTGACATCCCAATCAATCACTGTTAAGACCAGATAACTCACTGCATAAATAAAAAAGCGCCACAAGCCTTGATATAAAAGGCTTGTGGCGCTTTTCTTGTTTGTTTGATCACCCGTACGGGATTCGAACCCGTGTTTTCGCGCTGAGAACGCGACGTCTTAACCCCTTGACCAACGGGCAATGTCATTTAGCACTCTTTATATATTACAGAAAAAATGCTAAATGTCAACGGGCTAGCGGGATAAACTTACTGAACCAGCCGTGTCAGCGCTTGAATGTCAGGATCACTCGAGAGTGTTTTCCCTTGCTGATAAACCTGAACCCAATCGCCATTGGCCATCGCTTTGCGCACGCCATCGAACTTACTATCATTAAAAATGGCCTGGGTCACCACTTGCGCGGAAGCTTCAGGCACCCCTGTTGTCTGGCTCACCAATTCTGCGGCCTTTTGCTGATTACCAGCAGCTTCTGTGATTGTCTTCATCGGTGTTTGTTGAAGGGTTTCGGCAGCCTTATCGATTAAGGCATCATGTGAAGCGTCCCCTGTTTTCTTAGCCTCAATGCCTCTGACAAGCTGTGATTTGACCGCTGTATCTACCGGCGTGTCCTTGCCCGTCGCAGAGCGCAGACCATTATTGAGTTGAACTGAGAAGACGACTGCCAGAATACCTAAAATGACGACGCCAAGCAGCGTAAAACCCAAAATCTTTGGCCAGCGGCGCTTTTTTCTTGGTGCTCGATGCATAAACCTCACCTCATTTTTCTTCAGTGTAGCACACCATGACAAGCTTGGAACCACCCCATCAATACTTTAACTGAAAATGAACGAATCTGGGCACAAAAAAACCGCCACCCTACGGTCGCGGTTTTTAGCTGCAATTAAAGGTTCTTATCCATGTTAAAGGTCAACTGAGATAATTGCAATCCTTGCATGACGAGTGAATTGATTTGATCCTTCGTCGCTGCCTTAGTGTGGTCAACAATCTTGTAGTTGGCCTCAGTCAGGTGCTTGGTCAATGCCTTACCGGTCAATCCAGATGCTTCTTCATCGGTATCATGGATATGTGCGCGGAAGACACGATTCAATTCGGTCAAGTAGTCCTTATTTTGTTGGATGAACTTGCTGTGGTGGCTTTCAACCAGCATCCCCATGTGGCGGTGAAGCCAGTATGCGGAATCCACATCAACATCCATCTTGATTGGTGTTTCTGAGTAGCTAGGATCGGTGTCCGTTGCATTCGTATAGAATGGCACATATGGACTGAATTCAGGAATCCCGATACATAACCACATCACACCAGACAAGCCTTCATCAACACCGTTGCGCAATTGCAAGATGTGTGAATTTTGTGTCCGATTCAAACCAATTGGCCGGTAGCGTAAACGGTCCGCTTCTGCACCGTGGCCCAATGGATCAAAACGTGTTTCATTGTAGTGACTACCCAAGATGTATTCGATATCTTCAGGGGTAATCTTGTGTTCTGTGTGCATGATGAATGGTAATTCAGCTGATTCTGGTTCTTCTGGCACTTCTGGGTTCAAGATTGAGTGACCGTACCAAACACGAGGTGTGTTGTAGTGGCGATCCTTCTCGTTCATTGTCCCGAAGATGTGGCGGAAGTTCCAGCCGGATTGATCTGGATTGAGATGGTGTAAATCGACGAATTCGCGGATGCCTTCGCTCCATGCGAAATTGTCGGTGTCATCAAAATCGACTTGTTGAATGGCAACTTGGTTAGCCGTGATTGCGTACGCATCATCAGGGATACGTTGTGCAACCCAGTGGTGACCAGTCACAATTTCCATGTACCAAACGCTATCCTTGTCGGAAAAAGCACGGAATTCCCTGCTGGTGAGCCATATTGCTTGATCAATTGTCCAAGGTATTCAACCCCGTGACGAGCGGATTCGATGAATGGCAGCACCATGTTCACGATTAAGTCTTCATCCAAACCGTCAACAACCAATGGATCGTACGCTAATGTGCGTTCGTTCCCATAAGTGCTTTCAGTTGCGGACATTGCCACGTTCTTTTCATTGATCCCTGATTCTTCATAGTCACCCAGACGGTCGTTTTCAACGTTTGGTACCGCATTGTACCGATAGCCGTTTTCTGGCAATGGTGCGGTAAAGCCGTTTAATGGGGAGCTAACCGTCAAACCCTTTTCGCCCTTCCATGCTGGATGCATGTAGAAGCGTTGAGGTGTGAGTGGTAAAAAGGTATCATCGTTACGAGCAATCATTGTTGAACCATCAATGCTGGCCTTTTTCCCAACTAAAATAGACGTACATGCAGATTCGATTCTCATTATTAACCCTCTTTCCAAAGTGATTACTTATAGTGTACGCTATTCCGCCATGTTTTGCATTCCGATTTTTTCCTACAAACAGTTGACATTTGGTTCCAGATTTTATAAGCTATTACCTGTTGAAAATATTGGGTAGTAGCGAAGTGGTAACGCAGTGGACTCTGAATCCATAATCGATGGTTCGATCCCATCCTACCCAATTTGAGCATTCCGCAGCGATGTATTCAGGTCTTAACAGCCTGAGTACATCGCTTTTTGTTCTTCTGTTTCAGTGAGCACGAATGCTACCTGAAAGTTAATTCAATAAAGAAGCTTCTCTCATCATTGAGGGAAGTTTTTTATGATATCAGCAGACGCTCAGTGCTCGAATTGACGCGACAATGAAATTATTTCGTGACTGCCTGACCCCAGACAAAGCCAAGCATCACGGGCATTTTCGGCTCCACCAATAGTTTGAATCTCACATCAAATTAAGCCATCACAAAAAGTTTTCAAAAGGGTTGCATTTCTTAAAGGGTACCCTCTATAATTCATTTTCATAAGGTACCCTTTAGAAAGGCGATGAGGTTTAATGTCCGTATCAGATGAAGATTTATTTATAAAATTTCGGCAACTACAATGGTTGCTGGCGCGCAAGCAATTTCAAACCACTGTGAGCGATGGCCCACTGGCCGATACCACCCGCGGTCAAGGTCGCGTGATTGCCACTTTGAAACGCCAACAGGAAGCCAGCACCAAAAGTTTGGCCTTCCTCTTACGCATCAGCGTTCCCTCACTCAATGAATTGCTGAGCAAATTGGAAAAAGGCGGCTATGTCAGTCGCACACCTTCCCCAAAGGATCGCCGGGTGATGATTGTTCGGCTGACAGACAAAGGCAAGCAAGTTGAGCAGAATCAAGTTGATCCGATTGATATTTTTAGTATTTTTACACCGGAAGAACACGATGATTTTGCCCAATATCTTGATCGCTTGGCCCAAGCCTTGGAAGCCGATTTTGAGGCTAATGCCACACCGAGCGAACAAGCGGACTGGCGTAATCGACCACGCCAACCCATGAGTGCCGAAGAACTGGACCAAATGATTGCAAACCTACCAAAATCATCATTTGGTTCAAACCCAACTTCATAATTCCGAAATCGACGACAAGCGTTGCTGCGGCAATACCAAAAATCGCAACGCTTATTTTTCGGCCAAAATTCAGTCATATTCACTAGGAGGAATCATCATGTTGTCTCAAATCAAGCGATTGCCTGTGTTTCAGACGCTAATCGCGATTGTGTTCTTATTGATACAATCCAGTACTGGACTGTACCTGCCCTATCTCACCGCTACTATCATTAATCAGGGGATTGCAAAGGGCAATACTCAGGTCATCTGGGTCCAAGGCGGCCTGATGATCGGGGTGGCCATCATCGGCTTAGTCGGTTCGACCTTAAATTCTTGGTTGTTCACCAAGATTGCTTATGAGTTGGGTGGCGATATCCGATCAGATCTCTACCGCAAAATCCTCAGTTTCTCAAAGGCTGAATTCGATCATTTTGGTTCTGCATCCTTAATCACTCGCGATACTGACGATGTGACCCAAATCCAAAATCTTGTTCAAACAGGCCTCCAGTTTCTCTTGATGGCGCCCATTCAACTGGTTGGGGGCATCATCATGACATGGATTTTGGAGCCACGTTTCGGGATCGTCTTCTTGGCTGTTGTCCCCTTCTTGGTCATTATCTACTTGCTGATTTTTCGGCGCGTGACACCGCTGTACGCCAAAATTCAGACGTTGATGGATAAGTTGAACTTGGCATTCAAAGAGGGCCTCTCAGGTGTCAAAGTGATTCGAGCCTTCAATAAGGAAACAGCCGAATATGATAAGTATGAAAATTTAAACCAAGCTTATTCTAAAACTTCGATTACAGCGGGTACAATCATGGGCTTCTTCATCCCTGCCCTATCGTTACTCTTGAACTTCGCTTCATTGTTGATTGTGTGGATGGGTTCCCAGTTTGTTGCTGATGGATCTCTTCAAGTCGGATCCATTGTCGGTGCCATTAGCTACGCCAGCCAGATTCTGGCCGGGTTTGCCAGCATCAGTTTCATTATCATGATGATTCCCAAGGGCCAAATCTCGGCGCAACGGGTGAATGAAGTGCTCAACCAGCCGCTTTCCATTAGCGAACCAACCAACAACGCACCTGCAGAAACTGCCAAGGGGTTGACTTTCGAGCACGTGGACTTCCGCTATCTCGGCGCTTCAAAGCCTGCTCTGGCAGATATCAGCTTCTCCGTTAAAGCTGGCGAAACATTTGCCATTATCGGCTCCACCGGCGATGGTAAATCATCCTTGGTCAACCTGATCTCACGTTTGTATGATGCCGAAAGCGGCCAAGTTGAACTCAATGGTGTCGATGTCAAACAGATTCCACAGTCACAACTCCACGCTAAAATCAGTTACGTGCCACAAACGGCGATGCTGTTCTTTGGCACCATTCGTTCCAATATGCTAGTCGGTAAACCCGAAGCCACTGATGATGAAATTTGGCAGGCACTAGAAATGGCACAGGCCAAAGACTTTGTGGCGGCCCTGCCTGATGGGCTTGACAGTCAAGTTGCTAAAGCCGGTGACAACTTCTCCGGTGGGCAAAAACAACGGCTATGTATTGCCCGTGCTTTGCTAAAAGACGCCGATGTCTATGTCTTCGATGATTCATTCTCTGCCTTAGACTTCAAGACCGATGCAGCCGTTCGACAGAGTATGCGCGCTAAAACTGGCAATGCTGTCACCATGATTGTGGCACAGCGCATCGCTTCGATTACGACCGCTGACCAAATTGCTGTCTTAGATCAAGGGAGTATCGTCGGACTAGGCACGCACGCTGAATTGGCCAAGACCAATCCAGTTTATCAACAAATCATGAAATCACAATCCTATTCAGAGGAGGACCATTCTGATGCAAAATAATAACGGCAAACGCGAAAGCAATGCTCGTGGTGGCAATCAACGCGGCGGCAGCATGCCTACTGGCCCACGGGGCGGTGGCATGCCAGGCGGCCCACGCGGCGCAAATCCAGGGGCAGCACAACCCAAGGTCTCAATCGCTAAAAGTCTCAAAAGATTGAGCGTTTATACAAAAAATCGACTGGCTTAATCATTTTGACGGCCATCGCTGTTTTGATTGGGACGCTGGTCACAGTCTTAACGCCGAAAGTTCTAGGTAATACAACAACGATCATCTTTGCCGGGGTCAAGCGTGCGGCTGGAATTGACTTTACACAGCTGCGACTCACGTTGGCAATTCTGCTCGGCTTGTATCTCGCCACCTTCCTCACCTCGTTTTTACAACAACGCTTCATGACGGTGATTACCCAAGACATCACACGCCGATTGCGACGTGATTTGAAAGCCAAGTTAAATCGCTTGCCAATCAATTATTTTGACCAACATCAAAACGGTGAATTGATGAGTATCGCCACCAACGATGTGGACAATATCGTCAGTGGCTTACAACGCAGCTTAACCAGCATTATCTCCAGCGTGATTACTGTGATTGGTGTCTTTGTGATGATGCTGACCATTAGTCCACTGTTGACTCTCGTGGTTTGTTTAACGATTCCGGTCATGCTTTTGGTTGCGCGCTTGGTCACACCAAAAGCGCAGAAATATAATGCCGAGTACTTCGGCTCTTTAGGCCAACTCAACACTCAAGTTGAAGAGAGCTTACAAGGCTTTACGGTCATCAAAAGTTTCAATGGGACCGAAGAGGCCTTGAACAAGTTTGAACACGCCAACAAATCTATGGTCACCAGCGGCTGGAAAGCAGTCTTCATCAGCGGATTAACTATGCCAATGATGACCTTGGTTCAAAATGTAGTTTATGTTTTGCTTGCAGCTATCGGTAGCTTGTCTGTTGTTAGTGGTAGCATGACCCTCGGGAATATGCAGGCCATCCTACAATATTCCGGTCAATTCTCTAGTCCTTTGATGCAATTGGCACAAATTTGGGGTACCCTGCTCTCAATGCTAACCTCCATCGATCGAATTTTGCTGTACTTGATGCCGATGAGATGGACGAAACATTGGGCGACTATCCCAACCAACTGGCAAGCGACGCCAAAGTCAGCTTCAACCATGTGCAATTTGGTTACGATGACAAATTACTCATGCCCGACTTCAACATGGAAGTTGAACCAGGCCAAATGACAGCGATTGTCGGTGAAACCGGTGCTGGTAAAACCACCGTGATCAACTTACTTGAACGCTTCTATGACATCAAGGGTGGCGCGCTGCTGGTCGATGGCCAGGACATCCGCAATATGTCTCGCCACGAATTACGCACGAAGATGGCTATGGTTTTACAGGAAACTTGGCTGTTTTCAGGGACTATTTTTGACAACATTAAGTACGGTAACGAAAAACGCCACTGATGAAGAAGTCTACGCTGCAGCCAAGGCGCTTACGCCGATGACTTCATCCAGAAACTGCCTGATGGCTATCAAACCGTGCTTAATGAAAATGCGGACAATATTTCACAAGGCCAACGCCAACTCTTAACGATTGCCCGTGCGTTCATCGCTGATCCCGAGATTCTTATCTTAGATGAAGCCACATCGAACGTGGACAGTCGAACAGAACTGATTGTTCAACAAGCCATGGCACGCTTATTGAAGCATCGCACTAGCTTCGTAATTGCGCACCGACTCTCAACAATCTATGATGCCGACCGAATTCTGGTCATGGATCACGGAAACATTGTCGAAAGCGGTACTCATCAAGAACTCTTAGCCGAGAACGGCGCTTACCAGCAACTGTATCAAAGTCAGTTTGCTACCGCCTAGGCCATCATTAAAGCTACCTATGGGAAAATTCCAGTGGTAGCTTTTTTGTTGCTATCATAAAAAGTGTCATGCTCATCAATGATGAGATTAACAAATCAGGTCTTGTTCTCACCGTTCATCCAACAGGCGAATAAAGTGCCGTTCTTGTCAAAAAGGTCGTCACTATCCGACCTTTTTAGCAAGGATAACAGGACTACAATGTAGGTCTGCAGGAGAATCAAAAAATGCTATCGCACATTTGTAGATACATAAAGACACAAGGCAGTTTATTCTATCAGTATTTTTCAGTTGCGCGTTTTATGAATCATCAATCTGAGAAATTTTTTCATGGGCAATTGAGCCACGTCAACATAAAAAAGCATCTCATAACTATTATGAGATACTTTAACCTTGTACGTTACACATCTAACCAGCCATTGGCCTCTGCCGTATTAATAGCTTCAATGCGTGAGTGACTACCTGTTTTACTCAAAATTGCTGATATGTAATTACGAACTGTGCCTTCTGATAAAAAGACTGTCTGTGCAATTCTTTTTGTATTAAGTCCTTGGCGAAGATAAATCATAATCTCTTGTTCCCGGGGAGTCAACGGATTTTCAGACCCACTAAGAACGCTGCGCACTAATTCTGGCGCATAGACAGTATCTCCTGCCATGACAGAATGTATTGCCTGCACTAATGCATCACTTGGCCCATCTTTTAATAAATAGCCATTCACGGTCGCAGCAACGGCTTGCTGAAAATAACTTTTGCGTGCAAACGTCGTTAAGATAATTACCTTAGTCGATACGTCAACTTGAACCAATCTTGAGGCCACCTCAAGACCTGTCATTTGCGGCATTTCAATATCCAATATGGCAACATCAGGATTCAGGCGTCGAATGTCCTCTAATGCTGTACCACCATTAGTGGCCGTGCCAACCACACTCAAATCTATTTCCAAATCCAACAATGTTGCCAAAGCAGTGTTTAACATGCCTTGATCTTCCGCAAGATAGATTGTCGTCATTTTATCAGCTCCTTGGGCAACTCTACTATGATTACAACACCGTCTTTGTCTTTAATTGTAAATTTACCATGAGCCGCTAAAACACGATGCTCCATCCCATTAACGCCTGAAGCCCCCTGGCGCTTGACGGTCATCCCTAAACCATTATCCTTAATAATCACTTGAATTGTTGAATCGTATTCCCTAAACTTAATTTCCGCTAAATTGGCATGACTATATTTCAGCAAGTTGGTCGTCCCTTCTTGAATAATCGCGGACACAATATTTTGAACATCAGCTGTCCAATTTTCCGAAACCGCCTCATTGTCCGTGAATAGTTGAATACCAGCCACATCTAGCTTATTTTCAGTTTCAAGTAGCGTGGCCGCGATTGTTCGTCACGCACAAGCCGCCAAGCAAAAACTGGGTGCCTCAACACCTGTGATTGAGAAAGACATTATGAATCTGACACAGGCAGAGTTGGCGCCATTTGATGCCATTATTGACTTGAGTGCGCCTAACCCAGCTTATTTGAACGTTGATTCGGCGACTAAGTTAGTCGCAATGTTCCGCGAGAATAAACAGACCCGCTTAATTTTCTTAGTTGGCTCAAGCTCCCTTATCGATGCCAATGGCGAATCACAGTTAGCCCACACGCTCGAAAAGTACGCTGGCGAGCCTTGGCTTGACGCGCCCCTTGAAGCGATGCACAAATTGCAATTCCTACAAATGGTTGATAACGTTGATTGGACGGTTATCACACCACAGGACAATATTACTGACGGATCAGCCACCAGTTATCGATTAGGTCAGAATCAAATCATGACCGCCAAAAACGGTCAGCCAGAAGTCTCAACAGGCAATCTCGCAGCAGCATTGATTGATGAGCTTCAAACGCCAACACACATCCGTCAACAATTCACAGTCGTTAACGACTAGGAGGTTTCTAATGACACAACTCACATTAATTACCGGTGCAAACCGGGGCATGGGATTTGAGATTGCTAAAGCACTCGGTGAACACGGCCAACATATTTTGCTAGGGGCGCGCAATGCGCAAAAAGGCGAAGCAGCCGCCCAAACATTACGCGATCAAGGCATGACTGTCGATGCCATTCAACTCGATGTCACCAACCATGAATCGATTACACAAGCCGTCGCAAAAGTCACTGCAGACTACGGTCATCTCGATATTTTAATCAATAATGCTGGTGCCGCCTTTGATGCCCACCGTGCACCCTCTATTCTCGATTTGGCAACAATCCAGCAAGACTTTGAAATTAATTATTTTGGCCTCGTAGACGTCACACAACAATTCATTCCCCTACTCAAGCAAAGTCCCAGTGCCAAGATTATCAATGTAACCAGCATGATGGGCTCACTCTCCCAAGCATTAAACCCTGAATCAGAGGTCTTCCATGCGTCAGCCGTTGGTTATCAATCGGCCAAGGCAGCGGCCAACATGTTCACCATTCAGTTAGCCAAGGAATTCCAAAATACCGGCGTTCCAATCACTGTCAATTCTGTTGACCCCGGTGTCGTGGCAACGCATTTTGGCGGCGGTGATCCAGAAATGGCCAAGTCCCGCGGCGCCAAAACACCTGCTGAAGGTGCCAAACGCACGATTGAATTAGCACTCGATGACAGCAAGACGACTGCCACCTTTAGTAATACGAATGGCATCGTGCCCTGGTAATCAACGTACGACAAAGAAGAGGCTGTGCCATGACCCTGACGGGTTGGCACAGTCTCTTCTTGTTACAACAATATTAATATGCATCTAGTTGCTTTAAGCCATCAAGAAAACGGCTAATACAATCGCATTGGCAATCGCGGTGATGTTTGGACCCACCGTTTTAAGGCGACTGACCTTGGTCCCAATCCAGCCGTCAAAGAATTGAATGCCGATCATAATGACTGACATCGCGATTAAAAACGCATTGGACTTAAAAATAACACCGTTAAAGCAACCACAGCGATTGAAACACTGCGCGACAAGGCGTATTGGGCCAAAAGGAGCGAACCATCGCGCTTTTTGTTAGCCGCAACCACCGCCTCAATAGAAAAACCACAACTGACCAGCGCGCTAATAACCGTCACTGCTGCACAGACTTCATAGATACCCATAAGGCACTCTCCTTTTAGTCGTTGATTAGTACATTGGCCGTTGTTGGTCTTGGTAAGCCGTAAAGGCGGGTAATGTGATATCACGATCGTGCTGGCTCAGGGTTAATTGATCACCCTTCAACCCGGCTTCGATGAAGTCATAAATCATTTCATCACGGAAGCCAATATCGGCAGCATCGCGCGCTGTGTTACCATAATAAACTGTTTTGATATTGGCCCAAATAATCGCGCTCAAGCACATTGGGCAAGGATATGCCGACGTGTAGAGCTCACATCCAGATAGATCAAACTGACCTAATGCCTGACCAGCGGCCCGAATCGCAACCACCTCACCATGTGCTGTGGGGTCATGATCGATCAACACGCGGTTGTGGCCTGTGGCAATCACCTTGCCATCCTTCACGATGACACAGCCGAATGGCCCACCGTCGCCAGCTGTCACATTGTTCATTGCTTCTTTGGCTGCTTGTGCCATAAATTCTTTTTGATACATTAATATCCCTTCCATTCTTCATTTAGTTTGCGTACACTGACCTAAAAGGAGGTCATCCAATGAAAATACATAACTTACGTCCCGCTGGCATCATCACAACTGCAGCCAGTGCGGTCACGATGATTGCCAGTGCTGTGACTTTGGTGAATGGTATCTTGGTCATCATCAATGGTAAAAGCAAAAATAATCCCTACCGATTTGGCCACAGCTTGTGGTCAATTTTTTGGCTTGGTTTGACTTGTTCCGCGAGATTAGCAATCATATGATGTGTCATCAAGCTACTCTCTGGACTCACCGGATTGGGCTGATCTTGCGCCACCGCATCGATAAACGCCCGCACCATTGGCGCTAAACCACGCGTTTCAAGCGTGTCCTGCCAATCAGGTGCTAATTGCGTGGTCTCTGCCGATTCTTGCCATTGTTGATACTGATTCAGATTAATGGTCCGAGCAATCCCCGTTTTGGCATACACGGTGGCCTCTTCATAGTTAGCACCTGCCAGCATGTTGACGCTCGCATCCGCCTTCAAGCCGTTACCCGTAAACGTGACCCCGGCCTGTTCAAGATTGCCGGCTTCATCCTGGTGCAGACTGTAGCGAATATTACCCGCAGTGGGAAAACCAGCTAAGTATAGTGCCGTATCGACTGGATGAATCAACAGATCAAACAGCGCATATTGTGTGGGTTCAGAGGCCGCCACACGCGTTTTGAGCACGGTCACGGTGTTCTTATCAGGCACAGCTGCTAACTGCCGATTCATGGGGGCAAAGCGCCGATTGAACCCGGCCATCAACAGACGATTTTTATCCGCGGCCAGTTGGTATAACGCTTCGACCTCTGAATAATCTTCACTGATTGGTTTATCGACAAAACATGGACGCCCGCTTCCAAGAATTCACGGATCAGGGCGGTGTGTGTCGATGTCGGCGTGTGTATCATCACGGCATCCAAATCTTGAGCCAGCAGTTGTTCCTTAGACGTCGTTGCCGAAGCGAACCGATACTGCTGCTGAATGTTTGCAAGTTTTTCTTCATTGCGGGTCATGAGGTGCCAATTGACAACCTGGCGATTCGCCGCATAGACGGGCAAGTACGCCTGTTGCGCAATATAGCCTAGTCCCATCACACCAATGTTTAACATCGAATTCCTTCTTTCTGAATCTTGATGGCTCTAGCATACCCTGTTTTTGCCGTGAAAGTCACGTCTCGTCGGTATTTTATGCTAAAATAGATGGTCGCTATCATTTCATTCGTACTTAGGAGGAATTATGAAGAAGTTCAGTCTCGCACTCATCATGATGTTGAGCTTGCTGACAGGCTGTGCTACCCAGTCGAGCGCACCGAGCTCGAGCAGTAGCCAAGTTAGCTCTCAAACATCCAGTGTTACCCAATCAACTAGCACCTCGAGCCAATCCAGCACGACATCCAGTCAGTCGTCATCGGATGCCAGCAATGCGCAGTCCACACCAACCAACTTGGCCAACCTCAATTACTCGGGATCACAAGAAGTCGTTGTGAATAATGACCAGCCTAGCTTCACCGATGATGACCTCAAGCCAGGCGCACCGTGGCAGACCTACAGCGATTTGGATTCACTGAACCGCGCCGGAGCCGCCAATGCCTTACTCAATCAGAGTATGATGCCAACGGCTAAGCGAACCGCCCTCACCTGGAATCCGACCGGCTGGCACAATAAACGCATCAAGTCGGGTTGGTTGTATAACCGCAGTCACTTGATTGGTTATCAACTCTCCGGTCAAAATAACAATCCAAAGAATCTGATGACCGGTACACGGGCCTTGAATGCACCAGAAATGTTGGCCCACGAGAACGATATCGCTTATTACCTGAAGCAGAGTGCGAGTCACTTTGTTCGCTATCGCGTCACACCAATTTTCGGGGTGATGAATTATTAGCCCGCGGCGTTCAGATGGAGGTACAATCCATCGACAGCCCGCAAATCAAATTCAACCGCTACATATTCAATGTGCAAGACGGTGTGCAACTCAACTACGCGGATGGCACAAGTCGGGTCACTCAGTAATATTCAAAAAACAGCAGAAGTTGTGACAAAAGACGCTTTGAGAATGAGGATTAACAAGGTTGATGATAAAGCCCGAACTTAGGCTTTGAATTAATCCTAATTAACCGGAATGCTCAGTCTTTTGGAACACGATTAATCTATTTTGTTCGGAAATTGGAACAGGGGAGTGTGACAAAACGTAGTTTTGTCACACCCCCCTGTTTTAGTCTTCTGACTCATCCGTGACCTGCCATTCCCAATCATCTGTTTCGTCCCAGTCATCCCACGTATCATCGTGTTGCAGGGCTTGATTTTGTCTTTCCTCGAGCATCTTTGTCAATATCACAAAATCAATGTTGTCTGGATCCATCTTCGCGCCCACCTTTCGCTTTTAACTCCATGCTAATGAAAGGCCACAAGCGTTGTAAAGAAATCCGCCACAACAAAAGGACCTGTGACAAAACCAATTTGGTTTCATCACAGATCCTTCTTTAATCACTAAGTCCGATTAAACGAAACGCGATTACAGGCGAGCGTTTAATTCCTTAGTCATTTCTTCGTAGCCAGGACGGCCGAGAAGTGCGAACATGTTCTTCTTATTTACAATACAAATTCCAAGAATGCCACTATTTTCTAAATACCGCTACATCAACGTTTTATGTGTGATTTGTAGTTTCACTAATTCCGCTTATAGCGGAGCCAGTCATTCATAATTCATTCACGAGTTTCATTAATATTATTGATCTCAAAAATATGGTCGAGAACTTATTTACATGTGCCGGTGCATGTAAAGCTTTTGCCTTTTGACGATGATTTGTCAATTGCACAACAAATCGCTATAAACCGGCATTCTCACGTCTTTGCAACCATTCTACAATTTTTCTTGTGTTTTGCAACTTAGTGAAATAATCACAATTTTAGGTCGCGAACAAATAAAAAGCCCCCGACCACTCAATTAAGAGCAGCCGAAGACTTTTAACCCATTCAATTGTTGCTGGTGCTTATAAATTAACGATTCAAGTCACCTAATCCAGATATTTATTATTTATGGAAATTTATTCAAGTTCCAAATAGTTAAATGAAAAATTAGTTTTACTTGACCTAAAGTATATCCAAGTATATACTATATTGTGTGAGTGATATATCACATCACAAAGGAGGAAATGTTTATGAAGAATTCGTCGCTACCTTGGCCCCATTTTAAACCTAAAATATTATTGCCCTAATTTTTCGATTGAGAGGAGGAACTAATTGTGGAAGTTAAAATCTCTAAGTGGGGAAACTCGCAAGGTATTCGTTTACCGTTGTCGATTCTTAGACAAATGGGAATGACCAATCCCGTTGGTGAATCTGTCTCCATCGAAGTCGACTCACATGGAATTGCCAAAATGAAAAAGACAAAAAAGCGTTTAATTATGCTGACCTATTCCAAGACTTTGATTTGCAAGAGTATAGACAATCATATCCATCCAACCTTGAAAACCGATTGGACGGACAAATTGGGCGCGAAACCTATTAGAAGCTTATTCGTGTATCACTGCAGTCGTTTAAGACGCGACATGACCTTTTGATGGACGAAAAATTTAGTAGGAGGCAATTATATGCCAAATGATAGTAAGTTTGAAATTCCAAATCCTGGAGAAATCTGGGCTTTTGTACCCGATCCGAAGAAAGGCCACGAACAAAAGGATATCGGCCTCATTTAGTTATTAGTACCGCATTTAAGAATGATCGAACAGGCATTGTGACGTGCGTACCCTTAACTACGGCTAATCATAGCTTTCCGACCCATATCCCAATTCCAACTGGCCTATCTGCTGAAGGATTTATTGAAACGGAACAAATCAACTCCTACGACTTTTACGCTCGGCATGCCGTTCGTAAAGGAGAGTTGCCTTCAGAATTTTTTCCGATACATTATGGAAGTTATTAATGCTTCTCTGGGTTTGGATAACTAACTTTAGTTCATTGTGAGCACAGTGAACGCCAACCGACTACTGACTTCAAAGTAGCCGGTTTTTGCATACAAAAAGCCCTCCTGAGCGGGGAGAGCAACATGGGATAACTAACTAATGACTACTGACTTCACTTGTCAATTTAACACACTTTCTTTCCTTTTAGCAAGTAGTTAACAAGTAATTAATATTTTCTGATTTCTCGTCATACTTAAACAAGCCCCCGACCACCATAAGGTAGCCGAGGGCTTCACTTGTTAGCCACCGACAGTGTAGCGACTGTCGATGTATTCAGTGTTGCTTACTTTATAGTAGACACGGTTATTGATCTTAACCGCCTTGTTGTATCTCCATGATGTACCGTGCTTGAATTTGGTGTTCGATTTGGCGATCTGTTTGCCATTACTGTTGCTGGCTAACACACCATAGTTTGGCACGTATTTAATAGTGACTTTGCCAACCTGATCGGAGTAACGTTGTGGTAGATACCACCCGCCGCCAATGCTATACACTTCCGCACCATTTAGCATGTAGACGCCGTTAGCTTTCCATGACGTGTCATGCTTTAGCCGTTGATTACTATTCTTAATCTGACGACCGTATTTATCTAGCGCGTTTACTCCATAACCAGCAACGTACTTGACCTTGACCACATTACTTACACTGGCACCGACGCCACCGACTGGTGTCTGGTCAGCTGTGTAATAAGTGTCGTAAAGCTGTGATACATCGAAGTCACCACTCGCAGTTGTGCCAGAGAAATTATATTGATACCCCCACTGCCAAGCATGGTTGCTGCTATATAAATTCAGGTTTGTAGGATTGTACGGATAGTTCGCTATCCAACCTTGTTTTGCTGGTACTGTCATCCGATAGCCTAACCAACTCCCCATCGTATAGATATCAGTGCGGTAGCCATAAGCTTCAACTGTTCGACGCCAAGCGGCGTTAGCGGCATCGATTGTAGCTTTAGACACCCAGGTCTGTTGTTCAGCTTCCACATCAGCGACTAGCACTGCACCAACGGGCAGCCCAGCATTTTTAGCAACAGTGGCAGCGTAGTTAGCCTCATTAATCGCACTGGCCACGCTATTGTAGCGGGCAAAGTGATAGCCATTGACATAGATACCAGCCGCTTTTGCCGCTGCAATGTTGCCAGCCGCTGTCCAGTCAGCATAGCCAAGACCCTCGCTAATCTTTGTCACCATTGCTTTGATACCATAGGTATTACGCATACCTAAGAAATCGCTGGTATACATTTGACCATTGTGGTTAGATACGTCCACCATATCAGTTCGCGCCGCACTGACGGTTGTTAACGGCATAAAAATAGCCGCAATCACTGCGGCCACACCTAGCTTAAATTTTAGTTTCATTACTTCCTCCTGTATCGTAAATCAGTCCCAATGCACCGCCGATTGATAACACCGTATTAACGATTGCCATCACTTGGTTAGCAGTATCACCGGTAATTTCCCAGCCAAATAAATGACCGATTTGTTGGGCCAATACAATTGAGAGCGAAATAATAGACGTCCACCAAAGCTTACTGTGCACGTCTAATGACAGATTATTCTTCATGATGTTCCTCCCGCCGTTTCAAATTGTTTTTGTCATATAGAAACTGAATTTCAGCGTCGTGTCGCTCGATTTTAATATCATGCTTATCTAATCGGTGATCAAGTTCAAGATGCGTTTGGTTTGATGAGATGCTGAGGTTATTAATAGCACCACTCAGGTCAGCAAGCTTATCACTAAGTGGCTTTACAGCAACACGATAAATTGCCCCTACAATGGCTGTGCCAATCGCAATAATCCCACCCCATTCACCAATTGTGAAGCCTAAAAAAGTATGCATAGAATCACCGGCTTTCTGAGTTACTAGACGGCTTTGCTTTTGATAGCATCTTATCCTCAGTAGATAGATAAGTTCTTGAAAATCTGCAGCATCTTTTCGAGCCGCTTCGATATTATTTTCATATAAGCTTTGATCCAGAGTAGATTGGTTGATGTTGTTTGAACCACCATCTTGTGAAATATTCGCGCTAAAAGAGAGTACTGACTTACCGTTGATAACGGACTGTCCGCTAATTGTTAGGGATTGCGTTGTTTGTAGCATTACTTTCCCTCCGTTTCATTTGTGAGCGCTTCATGTAATTCTAAATATACCTCAGCGTCGTTGCCTTCTAACTCATGGTCGAACGCGTAGTTATCAATAATTTCAACTACATCTGAGACATGAGTTACATAGGTACCGCCCGAAATTTCGGTTTTCTGATTTAATAAGGCGGTATGCGCTGTTTTGAACTCAGAAAGCTTATCACGTTGGATCGTGATGGCTCCCTTTTCGTCCTGTTCTAACGGATTTGAATCACTAACTGGCTTGCTATAATCAGATCGCGCCCCATATTCATTTAAAAGTAGATTTTGATCAGCTAACATTTCTTCATATTTAGCATTAATTAACTTCACCATTTTTGAACGAGCCAAACTTGCCGTTCCTTTTAGCTTCATCCCTTGTAAAAATTAATGGCAGGTGCTAGATACTTATTTTCAAGTACAAATTCCATCTATATTTTCTCCTAATTCATATTTAGTTTGGATTTTATTCGCCATATGTCGTTATTTAATGTCTGAGCAAAATTATAGGCGCTGTCTGCACGGCTTTGTGCACTACTTACAGCTGATCGAACTGATGCAACATCAGTAGTGGAAGCTAAGGATTTACCGTTAAAGGTGAGATTTCCTCCGTAGTCCGAGCCCAGGGCATAGCCTGCCCACCCAATCTTCAAATTACCGATAACTCTGGCATCCCCATTTACCGTCAGCCTAGACAAACTAGCCGCACCTTTGGAATCAAAATAAGAATTAGAATTCATGTAAATGTTATAAGCTGTCATTCTGATGTCACTTGATGTTAAACCGACTGTAATACTTGGAGAACTTGTTGCATAACCATTCGAGAAAGTAGCACCCCCCGCTATGATGACACCTCGATTAGCTCCACCAACTTTAGTGGGTACTGTATCGCCTGTAGAAAATCCAGCAAATGATTCGACGCCAGTCAGGCCACTAAAGGCACTGCCTAATCCTGTATTTGTTGACATTACCGCATATGTTCGACCGATGAAACCTGCGCCATAAAAACTGGCACCACTGATATTATTAGTTAACTTCAAATAAGGCATTGTTTCTGTATCAAAAAAGTTAGGTTCAACAAACTGCATTTCTCCATTTTTGAGCATAACGCGATTGTTTCCGTTTGCCACTGACATGTATCCCTGGTCTATGTTGATGTCAATAGTGTTAGAGGTATTATGAATTCGACCTCGCTGAAACTCCACCATTCCCGTATTTAAATTAATAGATAACTAGCTCCGATAATGGTGCCCGTTGAAATGTTGTTGGCATTAAGATTGATCAGATTAACAGTGGCTGCGTTGATTGTGCCTGCCGTGATTTTATCTGCTGATAAACCGGCAATAGCTCCAGATTTGATAGCAACATTATCTATCAAAGTGGTTCCGGTGATATGAAGTTTTTCACCAATAATCCGAGCATCTGTCATATCATCATTAATCTGCTGAATCACATTACCAGATTTAGTTGATACCTGCTCTATCCAGTCTCCGCGCCCGTATCAGGATTAACGTGATAGATCATCAGATAGGTATCAGGCCCTTCTTTTTGAACCAAATATCTCCCTCTTTTGCTAATTGAGGTTGATCAATCCCCTCCCAAGTTCGATTACCGCTCGCGTTTTGAGATCCTCCCAACTGTGTTACTTTCTGATTAAGTTCACCCTGATAAACAAATTGGTAGATGCTGTAACGGTTGTATCAGCTTTAAGGGAGCCGGTTAGACCACCACCAAAAGTCAGTGTTAGTCCTAATGCAGGCGATTTGAATTCATTACCTTTGTTATCTTCAATAGTCACCCAATCTCCGGCTTCAAGTGAAGGGTCGGCAAACCAACTCAGACTGTATGGGTAGAAATTGATGTTTCGAAACTGTTGGTACAAGTCTTCAAGTTTATCTTGTGTCATAGCAGGATTCGTTAGCTTAATCTGACTACCGGCAGAACTTCCTGCCTGTAGATTGATTGTGTTGTTAACATCGTTTCCGCTATCATCTTTGCTGGATTGGGTTACCTCCGCTTGCATACCGCCAATGCGATAGAAAGTTTCGTTCTTATTAAGACCTTTTGATACATAATTGTCAGCTGAGACAACAAAATTAGGATCTTGCAATCCGCGGATATCTAATAACCCATCACGATCAAACGTTGCAAATCCACCAGTAAATTGAGCGACATACCCAATAACTTGTCGCAGTGTCGTTCCCTTTGGAAAGGCACTCACCTTAATTGAAGGCAAGCGAGCAATATCCGCTTCGTTTAGTTTAACACCCGCAATATTTGCCACTTCAGTGATGATATCGATCAATGATGCTGGATATGTTAGCTTTGATTCATAGCTACTACCCATCATCACCATCCGATCAGTGGCTGACAAAGATGTTTGGCTGTTATTTCGATCTTGATTGACTTCCGAATCAATAACAAAAACGCCCAATTTGGTGTAATCCCAACTCCCATCTGGAAGCTGAATACCAATCTCAGGCGTTACTTCGTTTAATAACTCTATGCCTTCCACAATATGTGAGAATGTTATTTTAATGCTGTTCGCATAGGTAGATCCCAACGCAAAAGCATCGCCATTCATCGCACCACTGTCATAGGTCAAACTAACTACATCGGTTGCAGTATACGTTTGTCCATTAATGCTAATTCGCAGTTCCAAAATGTGTTCGGGTGCAGCCCACGCATCATGAACTGCTTGAGTTTTCAATAACAAATACTCACCTCTACTTTTCAATCAAATCGAAGCTCAATCCGGACCACATAATATCCTTGAACTTTTCATTCCAAGAGTACGTAGGTGCGGTTCGATCGCCGGCATAGAAGGTTCCAGTTCGCTGTCCTCCTGTCATAGGATCAGGATAACTAACGGAAAAAATTGAGCTGAGGTAGCTTGTAATATTTGAGCCGACTCTGCGTTAGATAATGGCCCCCACGCTATTGCCAATTTACGTTTAACAGTAATCCTGTCACGATGCATATTACCGTGAGCATCACGACTGGTTGCACCATCGATATCTTGAATTGCAGCTGAAAATGTTTTGGTGCCTTGACCGCAATTCCATTAATGGCGATTGCCGCCATTTGCATCATCTCCTAGTTAAATATTAAGTGGATTAAAGCCGACTTTTGCAAAGTACCGATTGAGAACTTTAACCATAATTGAAGCAAAAACATCACCATCAATATTCATGTTCAATTGCTTCTCGTCAGCATCTGGATTAGTTCGCTTAAGTTCTTCAGAAGCCTCAATAATTGCTTGACGAATAGCAGACTTCATGTCAGTGCTTGAACCTGACATTTCTGACGTACTTGTGGTGTTATTACTTGATGCAGAGCTAGTCATAGAGCTTTCAAAGTTATTTGTCACCACATCTGGCGCAGCAAGTTCCATCCCTGATAAGTTCATTATCTTAAGTCCCTCCCGCATCAGCTCAACTGCACGTGCAGGTTTAGTGAGCGGCACAACCATCTCTTGAAGGTTGTTTTCGCCCATACGATATAAGCCGTCTTTATTAACAAATCCGCCGTCTGCGAATCCAAACAAGTTAGAAAGACTGCTGAAATCAAAATCAAAATCAAACATACCACCATCACTGGATGAATTGCTTGACCCTTTTTTAACTTTCTTCTTGGGGGCATTTTGTTTGATAAAGTTTTTAACCATGTCAACAGCGCCATGACTGATCATATCTGCTGCGCCATCAACTACAGAACCTGCAATTCCTCCCAAGCTTCCTTTACTAAAGAACTGATTGATGCCTTGCATAATAAGATCAAAGGGATGATTGACAAAAGACCATACACCAGAGCTAAAGTCTTGTACTTCTTCCCAAACGTCCTTAGCAACTTTCCCTACAGTAGAAACTGTGTCGCTGAAACCATCAAACAAATGGCTAAAATCGAGTCCTTTTAAAAAGTCACCGCCAAAATACCACCGGCATAATGGGGAACCATTGCCGCTGTTGTGTTTCCGTCAAGAACTTGAGAACCAGCTTCTAAGTTAACTAGTAAGTTACGTTTCTTAGGGAACATACCATGCTGGCCATTAGGTAAGCGATACATTTCACGATAGTGCTCACCAGGTGCGTCATTGACAAGAGCCAAACCGCCTTTGTGATAACCACCCGTGGCAAATCTTGGCACACTCCAAGTTCCCAAAGCATGGCTACCGGCACCGACTTTGCTCAAAACCCAATTAACACCTTTAATTACACCATTAACTGCGCCGCCAATTACACCAACGATGCCGTTAGCAATACCAGCAGCTCCGCGTTTGACAGCATTGGCGCCACTAGAAAGGCCCTTACCAATAACATCGCCTAGACCACCAGCCCAATTACTAAGGTTTTTACCAGTGCCGGACATAAACCCTGTAATCCAACTACCGACATTTTGCCTACTTGTATTACCTTTGATTTACTACCATTGCTACCACCGGTCAATAAATCTCCAATCGTGCCGGCCCACTTAGAAACATTTTTCCAGTTCCGTTTCTAAAATCAGAGAACCATCCGCCGATTTTAGTACCAGCCTTAACAGCAAGATTCTTCGCTCCATCAACACCGTTATGAACGGTTGAACCGATACCGCTTGCCCATTTAGAAATCGTTTTGTTAGTGGCAGATTGATGTTCGGAAACCCATTTACCAATGTTATTTCCTGCATCTTTAACCCATTTCTTGCCACTATCAATAAGTTACCGATGTTTTTGCCAACATCTTTGGCCCAGTTTGCCGCCTTTCCTGGGAAAGATTTCGCCCAAGTAACGATGCTTTGCCCAGTCTTAGTGTCTTTTAAGAACCATGTCGCCAAACCGGCAATTGGATTAATGATTGTAGCAGCCACCTCAAGCCAGTGTTGGCTCAACCACTTTTTAATGCCATTAACCCAGCCTTGAAAGTTTTTCGAGAAATCGTCTAAAGACTTAGAGGTGCTCTTCCACCACTTTGCTGCATCCCAGCCAAGACCCTCCAACCAATCAGAAGGTCGTTTTGTAGATCCCGCTTTGTTCCAACCATCAGTGAATTTCTTAGCTGCGTCTCCGGCCCATTTACCGACGGTCCCGCCGATTTGCGACCCAATGGCAGCACCCAAAGGACCACCGAAGAAGAGACCTAGGCCGCCGCCGATAGCAGTACCAGCGCCAGAACCGAAATCCTCGAATTTCTTTGTTGGATTCTTTTCCTTGATGGCTGATACGATGTCCCATCCAGCACCAAGTGCAACTCCTGCGCCAGCTAAACCCGTTCCTACCTTGCCTGCTGGTGTTAAGTCGTTGAAGCCACCAGCAGACTTCATGGATTGCATAGCACCACCTAGTGGTCCTTTTTGGAACCATTGCCCCATCTTAGAAGCGTCCCAGTTCTCATTCACGACTGACCACATATTTTTAAGCTCGGAAACACCTTCCTTAAGCTTATCGATACCGGTAATGCCTTCAAAGAAATTCTTTAACAGATTTTCCTTTCCACCTAAGCGAACGGCGCTATCAACTAACTTGCCTACTAGTCCTGTACCTTTTTCAAATGTGCTGGTTGCCACGCGAAATGCAAACAAAGCAACCAAGGCAGCAGTAATGCCCTCAACAAGTTTCTGGTGAGATTTAATCCAATCGGTAAACTTGTTGAGAATATCGATGATTCCTTGTATAACGCTATGGAAACTACCACCACTGAACCCAGCTAATGGTTTCAAGAAGGAATCAAAGAACCATTTGCCTAGAGGTTTAAGGGCATCAATAACCGCATTAACGACCTTAATCGCTGCTGCTAGCAAATCAAGAAAGTCTGGAATAACCTTTTCAATTGTGAACTTGCCCAGTGGCAATAGTACCTGTTCATATAGAAACTTAAGCCCATCACCAATGTTTTTAGTGAAAGGCTGCATTGCCTTTAACAAGTTGTGAATAGATTGAAGGAGTGGCGTAAAGTCCAATGACTTAGCCCAGTTGACGGTCGCACCTGTCATATCATCAGTGTGCCAAGGATGATATCCGCAAGCCCATCAATATCCTCGAAAATCTTTTGACCAATACTTGCTTTGTCCCACGCATTACCAAAGTTCTTAGCCAACGCTCCAATCGTGTTATTGATGTTGGTAATGATATGCAGAATATGTTCAATGATTGACACGCCAACACCCGTATTCCACGCATTGGTCCACGCAGTAGTAATCTTACCTAGCAAGACCAGAATCTCGTCAAACATATGCAGAATTGAACTAATAGCTTTGTACCATTACCATCATTAGTCCACGCAGTTCTGAAGGCATCACTAATTGACTTAAGCATTTTGAAAATATCAGTAAATAAATCAAGTAGATCCGCGGCAATTTTCTTACCTGTGCCATCATTCCACGCTTCACGGAAGGATTTGGCGATTTCATGAAGTGTTTTCTCAACTGAAATCAATAGATCAAAAATCGACTGAATCAGTCTCGTGCCACGATTGTTCTCTTCCCACGCTTCAGCAAACGCTCGTGCAATATCGCCGACAATATTTAACATGTCTGCTAGTAATATCAACAGTCCTTCGACAAACTTTTCCCCGGTACCATTTGTCCAAACCTCAAGGAACGATTTTCCGATATCTTTAATCAGTCGCCACACTTCGCCTAGCGCATACTTCCACGCTTCCATAACGAGATGTCCAACCTTGTCCCATGCCTCTTTGATTGGCGCAAAGAGTTCTGCGGCGATTCGCTTAACATTATTTGCAAAATCAGTAAGCCATTTCGGCATTGCCATATCGGGTGCTGACCCAAAATCAATACCTGGTGGGTCAAGACTATCTCCACCATCATCACCTTTTTGGAGGAGGGGGCTTTAGGGGTCTTAATTTTGTCATCATCATCGCCAGAGTCTTGATTAAGAAGGTTAATCTCATCAAAGCCCATTAATGCGTTCTTGAGTTCTTTGGCTTTCTTAGTAGCACCATCAGCATTGTCTGCAATCTTCTTCGCACCATCTGCAGTGTCGTCAAGCCCTGCTTTAGCACTCTTAGAGGTATCTTTCATGGCTTGCATCTGACCGTAAAGTCCCTGTGCGCCTTGTCGGGCAGCGTGATAAGTCGTGCCAAACAACGTCGCAATGAATCCAGCAACATATCCAGTCACTTTAGCAAGGCCGGCCATCAATGTATTGAGTGCTGGCATTACCGCTGTATAGATTGGGTAAAAAGCGGTCATCAGATTGACCTTAATCAGATTCAAAGATGAACTAAATCGAGAGTTTGTCTTGGCTGCATCTAACATGAAGCCCGCCGTATTTGTAATGGCGCCACTCAGGAGTTGGAAGAAGATGATTGATGAGCCAACCATCCGCATATTCCGGTTTAAGCTTGTGATTCCACGTGTAATAAGCCCGGTATCGTCTGCCATGCCTTTAGAGCTTCGATGAAACAGACTAGAAACTCTGCCTACTCTTGCCCCCACATCGTCAAAAGCGCCGGAAACTTTGCCTGCAGTCCCTTTAATTTGATTCCAGAATCCTCCAGAGTCATTGCTGCTGTTACTGTTGGGTGTTCGACCTCGGCCTCCACCGCCACCACCTGCAGAACTGGCCATAGCTGCACTAGCTAATTTAGCATCGCGAGCTTGTTCATTAAGCTTGGTGTTCACACCTGAGAGTGCCTTTTTAAGTTCTCTGACCGATCTTCCGCTTTTGCATAGGACCCGTTCAAAGCATCGTTCTCGGCAATAAGCTTATTCATTGAATCCCGTAGCTTATCAATTTCTGCCTTTGTTTTCAGTGAATCCTTGGAGTCTCCCATTTTGAAGCCATGTTCAAAATCACCACTAACAGGCGTTAATTGTCCTTTGTAGGTGGATTGCAGTGCCTTCATTTTGGCTTGTAAGCTATTGATCTGTACTTCATTTCGGTCCATAGCGCCAGCAATTTTATTTAATGAAGCTGGGATAGCATCAAACTCTGCTCGCATATTACGGGCTAATTGTTGTGCCTGTGTTTGGTAACGTGTCATTTGCGCCTGTGCATTGGCAATTTGACTGTCGAACTTGAGTGCATCCGCTGGGCTACCAGTTTGAACGTTAGCCTTCTTTGACATTAAAGACTGCATACGCAACTGTGCTGCTTGTGCTTGCTGCATTTTAGTGTTGATCCCGTCAACCATGCTCTGTAAGTCCTTGCCCGCGCTAGACTTCATTCGGCCAAAGGTTTCGGTTCCTGATTTTGTTATCTTGGACAGATTGTCATCGGCAACCCGGTTCATGTCACTGAAATTATCACTAACCGTTTCTTTGATCGACTTTATCTGGTCTTGCATTTTATTCATGCCTTGCGTGATGTCGAGACTGTCGTTGAATGCCCCAGACCCGCCAGATACAGCAGATTTGATGTTAATTGACATATCTTTAACCATATCGGCAGCGCGCTGTGTTTGGGCCTGTAAGGACGATAAATCGAAGCCAAATCTTGCCTGTACTTCACCTAAATCAATATCTGACACAACTTCACCTCCATTCTTGGGTTAGATTTCAATTCTACTTGGCCATCAAATCAGACAGGCTCATATCTGCCCCGCCCGTTTGTAGCCAAAGTTTCTTACCATCATCGGTCACTTCTTGTAATTTGTAATCTGCGATAACGCCTCGAACAATCAGTCGAAAGGTATCGCGATCTTTTGCGGTCACGATGTCCAACATTCGTTTTTCACCATTCACTTTGTAAAACAAAATGCCACTAAACATGGTCTCCTGCCTCCTTTTTACGCTGTACAGCTGCCTTCACTCGCATTGCCTGAGACAAGAACTCAGCTTGTTCAAGCTTCCACTCAGGAATCTCTTCATGTGGTTCATCATCAACCAGCTTATCCAAGAATGGATAGGCCTTTTTAAGTCCGGGCATATGTTGTGGGTCATTAAAAGCATAGGCAATTAACTCAGCCTGCTTATGATCCATAACTGCCTGCATAGTGACCTTATCTTGCCGAATCTTACGGTTGGCTCTCATCTGGTCAAGAATTTCAACAAAAGTCATTGTTTCAAACTCGTCGGCCGGAATTCCTGCCGCCAGTGCTTGAGGTCTGACTTCTTCAATTAAATCAGTAAGGGTGTTTAATCGAGATCGCTCGTGGGTTCCGTTGGTGTGTCGAGACTCACGACGTTGCCAGATACCTTTTCCGTCTTTGTCGCTTCGGTCTTTGACCCTAAAAACCCGCTTGATCCAACAAGTCTTGGACAATCTTCATCAAGTCCATTGGAGTCTTACCCGCACTCAAAAACTTGTCGAATGCTTCAATTAAGTCATCATCGCTGACACCATGTGTTTGATTCGCTTCTTGTAAGACAATCAATAGCTTATTAGCTGGAGGCAGCTTCATACCTCCTTCTGAACTAACAAACATATTCACCATTGATTCATTCAAGCGCCGTTCTACTCGCACAATGTCGCGCGCCCCTAAGCGTAAATCGAGTTGTAATCCACCAAATGAAACTTTCATTGTTGTCGCTTTGCTTGTCATAAATTATTGCTCCTTATTTTTATATTTTTGAAACAAAAACGAGCCACCCTTTGAAAGGTGACTCGCTAAAATTAGCCAGCTGGTACCACATCAACTGGATGATAGTCTGGACCGTCTGAGACAACAACGGTCACAGTGAAGCTTAAGGCTTCGTTAATGCCGGCTTGACCTAACTTTAAACTAGCTTTTCCCGTAAAGGTGACAGTTAAGCCGTCTGGATACGTTAAAATCCAGTCATAGATCTTGCCGCTGGTCGCAATCCCATTTGCGGCCTTGAAGTTGGCACCCTTATAGACGCCGACAAAGGCCAAGCTTGATGAATCTTGCAACCCGTCAATTGCCTTCTTCTTGCTATCAGTTAA
Organism: Lacticaseibacillus saniviri JCM 17471 = DSM 24301; assembly: GCF_001311785.1. Taxonomy (GTDB): domain Bacteria; phylum Bacillota; class Bacilli; order Lactobacillales; family Lactobacillaceae; genus Lacticaseibacillus; species Lacticaseibacillus saniviri. Next base: position 56,425 of record NZ_BBBX01000015.1, read on the forward strand.
GACGGTCACATCCACCTTTTCAGGTGATTGCCCAACTTCTGGCACCGTCTTAATGTCGTTTAACAGCGTGAAATCGCCGCTGGCACCGTGTTCTTTGTAGCCAAGCGTTGTACCCTTTGAAAGCATCCCTTGGCTAGCGTCAACCAAAGGAGCGCCTGCAAATCGTTGTAAGTCCATTTTTGTTTTCATCTTGTTTTCCCCCTACTTTTGATAAACGTGAAAAGTGTCATTATCTACCACTGCGCTAAAGCGGCAAACGACTCGCTTGAGTCCTGCGGTATTAGCGTCAGTGGTGGTACCAAAAAGCCGAGTCCAGCAAATGCTGTTCTCAGTTTCTCAGTGATTAGTGTGAGGCTGCCGGTGTCTGAGTAAAGCTCCACCGTGATTTGCCACTTGGTTTGGCCCTCGTGCTGTTCAGCATTGACGAAGTATGGCTCATGTACGGTGCTGTACACTGCCATTGGAAACTTAGACCATTCGTCCGGATATGTGGTTGAGCTCAGCTTTAGCTCTTCAATGCTGTTCAGAATACTCATGACCTTAGGTTTCATGTTGATAATCATGAATTGAGACCCCCTTGAATTTCATCAAAGCGGCTCTTAATCATTTTTCAGCATCACCATCAAGTACAGACCTTAATGCCGGCACCAAAAACTGGCGCGCGGGCTGGCCCTGGCTGATATAAAACTCTTTACCTTTGATAGTGACCTTTGGCATGCCATAAATGGCATTAAGATCCACGTCTACCGCTTCGGTAGGTATAAACCAGGGCGTTTGTCGATAAGCCGGACTGATGCCGCTGGGCAAGTCCTTTGGAGATTCCTGACCATGAATCCCAGTACCGAGTTCACGATAGGTAGCGACCGCATTATCTGACCAAACCCGGCCGACAACATTATTGCTGTCATCGACTACTACCTCATACTTTAAGCTCTGCGCCAGCTCGCCTGTTGAGTGGGTCATACTGGCCTGCAGATTATCAACCGCTCTGGTTTGAACCAGCTCAACAATGTCAAAAGTTGCGTCCCACATTGCATTTTGAATCAATTCTGGGAGCTTCATAATGTTGTCTACAACTTTGCTAACATCAATCTCGACTTCCATTCATAGACACCCCCTCGTTACGTGTGGCCAAGATATTGAGGTGGTCGCTGTATGTCATGATACTGGTGACCGTATAGTCAGGCTCGGAGTCTTTAGGGACACCGATACACAAACCTGCCTTTTCATCGCGATTCTCAACGATATCGTCACCCTGATACTTCAGTGACTTCATCCGCGGTAACTTATCACCATAGAGTGTGGACAGATATTGACCAGTTGCCGGTTGGATATTGACTAGTAACTCAATCGGATCACCCCAACCTTTCATCCAGTCGCCCTCATCATTTTGGCTGCTTAAGCGCCGACGCAAATAGATAGTCTTTAGGTCTTGTGGTCGCAACCTCATCGCAGTGACCTCGTCTTGGCCACGCGATAAGGCATCAGCGAACTTCGGATAGACGATGGGATGCCCGTCACTTCAAATGTTCGAGACACACCGCCTTCAGTTCGCTGCGTTTCACCTTCATCCGCCTGCTGGTTCCAGTAGACGACCGCAAGTCGCTTAGCTGCAATCAGCAACGCCTTGTTAGGTTGTGACTGACCCGTAAAGTCCAAGACTGCCTGAATTGCGTCATCAAAGTAACCAGACAGAACGTCGTCATCAGAGTTAGCACCAACACGGGCTTGCAATTGCACTAATTGGATTGCCTTCTCATCATCAAGACTGCTCATCGCCATCACCGCCGCTCTCGTCAGCCTTTTGCTCAGCATCTTTCTCGCTGATATCATCTTCAATCAGTTCAAACAGCTTGTCATCAAAGCTATCCTTGCTGATAGTCAGTTCGGTGTCCGGCTCATATCGCTTTTCACCATAGCGAATAGGAATTTCTTTTACACGCACACGCATAAATTATTCCTCCTAAGCTAGCTTAATTGGTTGTGCCTGGAACACTTCATCGACCGCCGCAAAGCTAGGTAATGCCAATCCTGTGGCCTTTTCCCAAGTGCCGACTGGGTCTTTGGTTTCAGTATAGATCATGTCATAAACATTTGACTTGACGCTACCCTGAACGTCAGATAAATTAGCCAGCTCTTCGGGAGTCGGACCGAATACCTTCTCGCCCAGTTGATCATCACCGAAAAGAACAATGCGATCTTCGGGGAAGTAGCGTGCAGTCTTGTATGTGCCATTTGGTTGCTCTACCTTGTACTTTTCATCATAAGTACGGATGACCGGTAATCCTTGTGCTTGCATGAAGGCATCAAAATCAGCCTGTCCAAGCATACGGCCCGTGTCCTTACCATAAACCGCAGCTAAAACCTTTGGATTAGTTGTAATCAAGCGATAAATCTTCTTAGATGTCAGAGCTCGAGTTGGCAAGACATCCATCTTATCTACCCAAGAAATCATATCCTTCAGCGGGTCAGCAGAATCTAACTTATCCCATGTGTTATCTGCGATAGCTTCTTGGTGTTCGGCTGGTACTTGGTAGTCCACGACAGCCTTATCATTGTCGTCAGCAAGGTGAATCTTTCCGGTTGCCAGCATCTCCATTGTCATTGCTTCCACACGAGCTAAAACGCCCTGATTCAGGACATCAAAGTCATTAAAAACTTGGTCTTTCAGAAATGCTTGTTCTTGTGGTGTCCGCGGATTAAGCATTGCATAGAGATCGGTTTCCTTGATTTGCATCTTTCGCTTGATCAGCGCAAGCTCAAAAGCGCGCTTTTCAGTTAATCGGCTGCCAATCTCTGCTTCAGCATCAAATGCAGAAACGGAGGCAATGATAGGTGTCTTAGAGCCTTGGGTAAGTTGGTCAAGCTTTAAAGCTTCTACACGCCGAGTGGCAAACATAGCATCTCCTAAGAATGGCTTGTATTCTCGAGTGCCAGAGTAGTCCAATAAGGCATTGGCAGTGAATAAATCAGTAATTGTTGGCATTTATAGTCCCCCTTTATTTTCCTGGTGTTTCGCTAACATCCCGCCACTTGATGCCAGTCATAGCCGTCTTAGCCGCATCACTAGGTGCAACCGGTAAGCGTTGAGCCAATAAATAACCTTCAACAATCACACCAACAGGTTGAGCATTTTCAGTAACGTCAACAGTATTGATCGTGATTCCCTTTGCTGTCGCATCATTTGCCGGCCAGATTGTGCCTGCTGGGATCAGCTTGCGACCAGCATCGTCAATGGCGCCAGCAGTAGTGTTATCGACGTATTCCGTGAAAGATTGAAAACGACTGCTAGCCAAAAATTAACTTGATTCGCGGTTTGTTTTGATACGCTTGGCATAAATTATTCCTCCTATTTTGTCGCCCAAGGATTAATGCCCTGAGGCTTACTTGATTTGTTTCGAGCTTGCGCAGCACTCACGCCGGCGGATGATTCTTGATTACCTACGCCTGCACCCGGTGCACCTGCCGAAGCGGACAAGCGCTGATCAACAGCTGATTGGACCGCATTCCGAAAAACCTTCACAGTTTGGTCATAGAAAGCATTCAGCTTAGCTTCATCAGCACCAAGTTGGTTGCCAAATAAGTCAACCAGCTCTACCGGCAGCTTATCGGCACCAAGCTTACTAGCGATTGTCGCCTTATTTGTGATTACCTTGTTCTCTAAGCGCGCAGCCTCGAGTTCCTTTTTAGCTTTGTCGAGGTCAAATTGCGTCTGTTCTTCAGGCGTCATGTCCTCATAGGCCTTTTGCTGCTTTTGATCAGCTGCCCATCCCTTCTTGGCTTCTTCTAATGCAGAGTTGACTTGCGTCTGCACATACTGATCAAGCTCGGATTTGCTTTTAAAACTAGTGGTATCATCTTGTGCGCCAGCATCTGCATTGGATTGACTATCGGCACCATTACCAGCCGATTCAGTGCTAGTTTCGGCCTGACTATTGACTTCTGTATCGCCATCCGCAAATCGTTGCAAGTCAAATTTCAACTTGGTGACTTTCATTTGCAATTCCTCCTCATATTTTTAGTAGCAAAAAAGCATCTGCAACTTTGCAAATGCCCGTGTAGTTTATGGTCATTTCGGACCAATATTAAAAGAGCGTCAAAAACCAAAGTATTAGCGATAGACACGAAATCACGGCTGAACACACTCTCGCAACATCGCTTGTAGCATCAACGATTTGTCGGTTGCTCACCGTCAAAACCATAATCAATAGAATCTGTGCACCTAACATCACTTCACCACTTTCGAAGGCATAAAATAGCACTCAACAAGATTGTTGCGTGCTGACCTTATATTCCGGGCACAATGTCTTTAAAATCTTTTAACGCATTCTTTACACGCTCCATCATCGAATTGCTAAATAAATATTCAATGCCTTTAGGGGTGATCTGAACATCTCGTGCCAGAATGGTTTTGCCCGATAAAGACTCGATTTCATGAATACCACTAATATAGCCCTCTCGACTAACATTCATTATGATGTACTGCCAATAAACTGGATTGATGCCAACTGAAAGATTAGCAAATTCCTCATCTGATAGTGTCTTCCCCTGTTTGAGCGCATCGTATAATCGCTTTAATAACTTATACATGAGGACAAAGTAATCATCTTTTGCCATTCTGTAATTCCTCACTTTGAGTGTCCACCATGTAATCGACAAACTCAACCTGATCAAAGATGTCATTCAACGTCTTGCCATTAAATACAGGCTGATTCATAGCCTCTGTCCAATCATTTGAGTCAGAGGTAAATAAATAGTTATCCGGCGTTTGAGTAATCGTGTAACCCGATTTCCCCTTAACTGAGTGGAAAATCCAGTACTCATAGCCAGCGTATCGAAACCCAATCTCGTAACCATAAGTCAAACTAAACAAAATGTCATGCTTCTTTACTACCTGAACCATCAGCCTTCATCCTCCAATCAATTAGTATCTCTTCAGCACGATTAAGCCTTCTACCAACATTTCGCGGCGGGCCTTGCATGCTATTTTCTTGCACGTAACGCCATTCGTGAACATTCGGTTGACTTAACAATATGACCAATTTCGCCTAAGGTAATTTCAATCGTATCCCAATCCTTGGGACCATCGCCGATATCTGCCAAAAATGACTGGAATCAAGTATTTCAACGATCGCCGCCTTGCGACCATCTTTTAATAATACTGTATCGTATTCTTCTATTTTCACTCTTTGGCCTCCTTAATCATGATACTGCTCATGTGTGTTTCTTCATCACCAACCATCCACCCAGCCACGATATTGACAGGATGATGTTCTGGTCCATACATAATCATTGCCGTCTCATATCGATTCCCATATGGCGTTGTACTTTTCAGTCGAGCTGGGTACATCTTGATCCGCTTTAGAATTTCATCGCTAAACTCAGGGTAGTTGTCTATATCGAAGCCTAATTCCTTGGTAATCAATCTCCCTTTAATCAAACCACGTTCGTTCTCACCATCAAATAAGTACTTGGTAAACTTCTGTGGTGCAATTGTTGCGTTCTCTGCATTAGGTAGCAATAAATTAGGCTCAGATTTTAGACGCATGCGTCTTTGATAATCAATTTTGGTTAAAAGCCAATCCCTACCACCAGTATACTTCACGTCTTGAAAAGATTGAAGGTTACTAGGCGCATCTTCTTTCAGAATTACAGTAAATTCTCGATATTGTTTGAGATCTTCATTGAATGTCTTTGCCTCCAGCTGGGCGCGACGAACATTGGTTTCACCATACTTATCAATCAAAGCCTGTTCCCACTCGCGATAGGTCGTGCCAGCAGGCATTTCAAATGAGTGCCCGAGCGGATTATTGACTAGGTGCTTACCAACAAAAGTCTCTTTGCCAAAGTATGCCACAGCAACCGTCCGACACCACGCATGAAAAGGTGGATAGTTACCATGCATCCCATCGCAGTGAGCTTCTTCTACCTTGAAATGCAAACCGTCTTTCTTGCGACAAATAGTTGAAGTTCGAAAGTCTAACACGGCCACTAATACATACTCTTTGATACCATGCTCACGATAGCCCATTAGCTTAGCCTGATTACTGACAAAATTGGCCTCAGTTCGTATCAGGCGGCGGGCATAGTTAGCACCAACGCCGAACTTGTCCTGCAAAACTCGCTGCATGTCGCGATGAGACATACCCGACATGGCTTGAGCGGTAAACAGGTCCTTTAGTGTATCTGCTAGCAGGTCAGTGTTCTTCCAAATGCGCTTCGAGTAGTTGCTACCCAGCCAATTCATATGCATGACCTTATCAACTTGACTCGTGGACATCCGCTTGAACTCACGGATAGGCTTATCTGGCGTGAAATCAACTGACTTCACAACTTTGTCGGTGTCTGGGTCGATAAATTGCACGCCGCCTGGCTTAGCTTTAGCCTCAACATTCCCAGGTAACTTCAAATCATGTTTCGACTGACCGATAAGCGCCTCTGCGGATGCTTGATTATAGGCATCTTGAATGGTCTTAACGTAAAAATCGTCCATCTGCTGCTGTTCAATCGCACCAATCTGTCTGGCCACGACCTCTGCTTTTGCTCGCAATAGCTCGGCTTGAGTTATCCGCGACTTAGCTGCCATGGCACTAACTAAGCGCTGCATGTCCTTCTTAACAGCTTTATTGTCTTCTGACTTAATCAGCACTAGCAGCTCGCTCAGCTGGTCCTGCGTGATGCTCTGATTAAGAATAGTTTCTATCTCAGCTTCAGCATAGGACCCGTCGCCAAAGTAGCGCTTATAGACTTCGTCGGCCTGTTTTGTCAACCAAGCGTTAGCCAACAAAAAAGCCCTCATGATTGCCTTTTCCGGGTCATCGAGGGCTTTATGCATAGCAGCGTCTTGCTCGACGGCACGGCGCTCCCAGTAGCCGAATTTGTCTTCTTTGGATGACAACTAATCACCCCGCATCAATCCGAGAAATAGCGACCCGGTCTGGATATTGATCAGCGATGTCCTGCAAACCATGAAGTAAGGCCTTAGTCAAGACTGTATTCTGCGGCAAAGCAGAAATGTGCCTAACCACAATAGAATTATCATTGTTATCAGAAACCACGGAGACGGTTAACTCATTCGTGATTGCGATGGCAAGAGACGACACAGCCGCGCAAACAATGTCTTGTCCCTTAGCAGCAAAACCTGCATGGCCACTAATTTTATACCCGACTATCCGGTAGTTTTCGTCCTTACATATCATCATCTTCACTTGAATCATTGCTTTCACTTCCTCGCTCGTCATCGTAGTTAGACTGACTCATAGTGCCCATTGATTCTGCAGTTCGCTGAGCAGCTTTTCGCTTTTCTTCGTCCAGCATGGCAATCATTTCATCAGGACTATCTGGACCTGGTAGCCAGCTCAATGCGATTTGCTCTGGCACATAACCGCTCGCATTTTTGATGTTATTAATCGTGTCGCTCATGTTGACTGGAATATTTGGTACAACTTGGATAGTCGCGCCACTCACATCACACGCTTGACCCTTAGTAGCCAAAATGTTTTGTAGCAGCTGTAAACGCTGTTGAATCCCGCGAGTAAGATAGCGCTGCTTGGTGGCCAACAATTGCAATAAGCCAAACAACTTATACTTCATCGCTTCACCACTAACGTTGCCCATGAAATTTTTGTCATTCATATTTGGCACATAAGTTGTTTTGTGGATGTCGTCCAATAACGATTGAGACAGCACGTTAATTTCGGTTTCATTGAATGTTTTAGTTAGCCATTCAACGGCAGCACCACCGTCACCCATGCCACCTTTTGCCGGAGCTTCGATAATGCCATCGCCAACATTTGCTTGATCATCCAGCTTGAACCCATAAAGAACCAGGATTGCATCCACGAAGTTTTCTTTATCGGTCAGGCGATCAGATTGCAAGAGGTTATAGGCGTCAATCAGCGGGATTGTTTGTTCAAAGTCGCCCTGCCGCTCCTCATTGTTGCGGTACTCAATCACTGGAACCTTACCAAAATAGTGTGCTTGGACGTCTGGCTTTCTTACCAGATTGCCATCGCTAAGTTCGCTGCCATTTTTGGTACGGTACTTGATAATCCAGTGGCTGGTGTACACAGTGATGAGATACCCCTTGCTGTTGCCTTGCAAGTCTTGTTTTTCAAGTACATGAACTGCAAACAGCGGTGTCTTCTCGACAGTGTCATCTGTGACCATCACAATGCCGCGTGGGTCAATTTTTTCAACTCTGGGCACCGTTATAGCCTGACCATCTACATCAGCGCCAACGCTCAAATACGCGACCTCATAGGCAGTGCCAAAAACAGACAAATCTTTTTCGAGTTCTGCGTCATGACTGTTGATATCCATCAAGTCCAGAGCATCTAATACCGGCTGAATGTCTTTGCCTTTGCCTGCAGCGATAGAAATCGGATTACCTGTCATGAAGCCAACAATCATGTCGGTTGTGTACTTAGCGTGATTGATCATGACGTTTGCCGTCTTAGTCTGCATTTGCACCGTATTTCGGTCTAAGATGCTCTGCTTGCCATTGTAGTAGTCAAACAGCTTATCAAAACGGTCCTTGGACTTTGTCAATTGCTCAATGGCATAGTTGAGAACCTCATAGCTTGGGTTCTCGATGTTGCCCGCAAGCTCGCGGTCAATCGCAACTCCCAATATAAATCACCTCCATTTTATCGTAGCCATACTGGTTTCTTAGCTGTTGTGGCTGTCCGCTGCTTGTAGATCACCATAAAGACAAAGTATCGTAGCGCGTCCATCACGTGGTCATGGTCCTTGACGACTTTATCGATGCCTTTATCGGCCGCCTTGTCATCCCAGATGTAACTTGAGAACTCAGCAAACATGTGCTTGAGGTCATCCGCAAACATAATCTTGCCGTTGTTCATCGCGTTTTGTACTTCGCGGATGCCATTGATCACGTCGTTATCAGCAGCAATGACTTGATAGCCTGCTTTGCGTAACGCTGTGATAAAAGATGCCGCCGACGGGTCAACAATGATGCTAGCTTTAATAGTGCCAACAAACTTGCCCATGGCTGTCACATACTGACTGTCATCCCAATTGTTTGAGCTCTCACGACCTGAGTAGTAAAACTCTCTAAGACAGTACCAAACCTTGTCTTTCCGTCCCCACAGAAGGAAAACAGTAGGATTGCGTGTGCCATAGTCACAGCTGACATAGTAAGATTCATAGCCAGAAACGTCATCAATGTGAGTGGTCATGGTTTCTGCTGCCCAATTGTCATAGACGACACCATCCGCCAACACCCAAAGCCCTAAGATAAATCGTTTGTAAAACACGCCTGAGTAAAGTCGCTCATATCGAGCGATTGTGCTTGGTGACAGCGATGGATTGTCTTGCATCGTGAAGTGGATGCGCAATGCACGCTTTTCTTTAAGCTTGTCAATCCACTCAAGTTTGAACCAATGATATGGTCCTGCCGGGTTACAGTTGAACCATAGCTTTCCGCCCTCAACTGACACACGTGCCGTTGCTTGCTTGACGAAACTTTCAGGCATCAAGGCCACTTCATCAAAGAAGAAGCCGGCTGCCGTTAGCCCTTGAACCAGGTCTTGTGAGCCTTCATCTTTACCGCCAAACAAGAAATAATAATTCACTTTACCTCGCTTGCTGACTTCTAGCATGTTGTCAGAGCGATGATCTTTGACATGGAATCCGCGCGAGTGAAGCATGATTTTCAGTGGGCGGATGACATTACGTCGGAGTGAGCCAATCGTCTTACCTGCCAGCCCAAACTGCTGTGCGTCAAAGTCTGTCATCGACCACAACACATAAGACAGTGACATGATGACCGTTTTGCCGGCACGAACAGACCCATCGCAAACAATCGCATCTAAATCTTTAGTGCCAGGGTTTCGCCACCAAGTCAATGCTTGCATCTGCTTACGCGAAAACGGCGCGAATTTAAACTTAGCTTTCTTCATCGTCCCACACGTCCTTCATCCTGCCATCGATAGCTTCGATGAAGCCATCGTCTTCTTCATCATCCGTGATCCCCAAGTACTCCTTGGCTTTGACCTCAGCGATATCCGCCTCAGCGTTTGCCTTTCTAACGGATGCCTTCATGCCTTCGAGCTTAAGCCGGCGTTCATCATGAGCATCCGTCATCGATTCAAACTGCTTGATTAGATTGGTTAACGTTCCCATGGCCCGCGATTGTGCGGACAAGAAGTAGCTTGCTTATCCCAGGCATACTGGACATCGTAGGTTGTTACCATGTCCCCACTGCTCGATATCTCTTTGCTCATATCATCATGATTGGTCACATACATAAGCTTCTGCGATCGTATGATTGCTGCATACTGAATGGTAATGTTTTGCCACACGATGTCAGCAGGCGACGACTCACCAATGGCATCAATTAAATCTTGGGTATCATCTGGTAACCAGTTTGCGAACAATCCATGAGTGACCGCATTCTTATTCTGTTTAGGCGGATGTCCAGATTTACTTGGATGCAAGGTTGCAACCTTTTTATCTTTGGTTGCAACCTTTTGTGTCCAGTAACGTGACTTCCACGACTTGACCGTGTTAATTGAAACGCCATATTTTTCAGCAATATCCTTATACTTAAGCCCTTTATCATAGTCTTGTTTAGCTTCCTCGTACTTTTTCACATGTCACACCACCTCCGTTTGCACACTCGATTGTTTTGAAATCAGGGCATAAAAAAGACGCCTAAGCGTCTATTAGATATAGTACTTAAATTGGACTGAAGTCTTTCACTATTTCATACTTTGTTCCTAATGAATTCAAACCCCGATCCTGATAATCTATGAGATTGTCATTTCGAATTCTCCCAATGACAATACTTGGGATAACTCCCATTTCTTTGGCAAATGAAACCACTGAATTAGGGGAAAAGTCTTTACGGGAAACAAACTCAGAATATTTATCCTCGGGAATAAAATTCTGCAAATCGATCTGCCTTTTTCTCTTTTTCATCATAACTCTCCTGATCATCTCGATCAGAAAAGAAGTCTTCGTAATATATGTGTCCCAATTCATGAATGATAGAAAACCAAATAATATCAGCGGATTTGTTTTTATCAGTAAATAACAATAATACACTTCCGTTTTTAAATCTTTTGTTGCACCATTTAAACCGGCTCCCGGCATATTAGGCATACCTACTAGGACAATGCCGCATTCCAACAACCCATCGCGTAATTCTGGGTAAAAATTTTCCGGAGATTTTAAATTAAGTTGTTTAATCCAAGTGAATTTTTGTTCCAGCTTTTTTTGTCATATCTAACATTACTTATATGGCTAGCTTCATTCATAGCTAATTGCAATATTACATTAGAAGCAATTCGAGACTTACTTTTATTTTTCTCTCTGCAAGTCTATAACTAACTTGTGGATTAAAATCTAGTAGCTGTGTTAAATTTGACATTTTGAGAATTTGACGTAATTTCACTATCTTTTCTCGGATGGGATAACGTCTATTTTCTAAAATGTGATGTTCTTTTAAAAAGGAACTGTCTATTTGTTGTGCAACATTTGCTTCGTCTTCTGACTGTAAATTTCTTATCTCTTCAACTTTTGCATCATATTTAGCCTGCAAATTTAACCATGTCTTAATTGAAACGCCAGTTACTTGAGCCAGTTATTAGCAGTTGCTGGGCTAATGCCTTCTTCATTATTAACTAATTTGCTAACTGTTTTACCAGACAACCCCAACCTATGAGCAAATTCTTCTTGAGTGATATTCATGTCATCCAAGATGTCAGAGACGTAATTCCCTGGGTGAAAACCAATTAAATCTTTATATTCTGGATTTCTACTCATAATGATTACTTACCTCCTCAACCTGAACAAGTGTAATGGTTTTGGCATGCGGAAAAACATCTGTATCGGATTCATCAAAACTTAGTAACAATCTATATGAACATTTTTTCCCAGCTATATCTACTGCGTAAAATCCTTTATAGTTTCCCTTTAACTTGTGAAAGCGCATTGGACCAAAATTAATAACAGATTCCAAGGACTCGGCCGCTTCAATAAAAAATCGCTTTATGCAACCTGATCGCCACATTTTGCTCAAAATCTCTCTTGGCTTGCCTTATATCAGTACATTGCTTTTCCAACTTTTATTGCTATACCTAATCTCCAACGCCCCCACCACCAAACCCATATTACTTATTGGTAATTTAAGCTTAACAGTCAGATGGGATATCGTCAAATATTTCGGACAGCCTTTCTCATAAAAATGGTACCTGATTTCGTAATCATTTACTATTCCGTGTAGCGATTTTGTAGTCTCTCGTCATAATCGGTAATGACCTCAACCTCGCGCGCACCCTTAAATACACGCGCTAGCGGGTCTCCATCCCGCGCTTTGCATTTGCGTGTCGGCATCACCTTAAACAGCGCATCAGAAGTGTCACGGCGCGCGTTGCTGGAAGGATCAATATAAACTGTTGCGTGGTACCCAGCCTTTTTGTTCCGAAGAAACGTTTCTTCCGTCATCATTAAATCCCTCAATTCATCTTTATAGCCATAAAAAAAGCACCCACGCCATGGGTGCCTTTGAGGCAAAGCTATTAAGTTTTAAGTCATCCACAATGAAGAGATTGTGAACGAATGATCGCCGGTTATCGCTACCAAGTGACCAATGCGACGTGTGGGAATTGCACCCACCGCCAAAACTGGCGTCTGTCATCGTCGCTACCACTATTCAGAAAGGAGGATACTCATGTGCCAGCACCAGACATCTTCAAATCTGGTACTCTATCATAATAACGCCTATTATCGTTCTTTGTGGTTAATTAAAGGTGAATCGTTCATAAAATTAGGTGAATTCTAGCAACTCACTATTATTGAACGCTTCTGCAAACTCTAGTAATGCTTTGCGCTTTTGGTAGTCGACCATGTTGTCATTCGCATATCCCATTCGCTCAGCTATCTTTTCACCTTTCATCAATCATCTGTACAGTATGAAAAGTAGAGTACCCAGTAGCTCTCAAAGGATAAGAATTGCATCGCCCGATCGATCCATTTAATCTCTTGCTCAGCGCTGAAGTGATCAATCATTTGTTTCTCAGCTAAATTGCTAAAAGACTGAGCCTTTGGCATGTCATCAATGGTTGGCGATTTGTAGTTAGTCAGCGGGCGGCCAGCCATCCGAGCTAGTCGCCGATATGCTTTAAGTAAATCTCTTGCGTTATCTCGGCTTTTTTGTTCGTCGATTTGTGGTATCAGTGTCATCAACCCAGCCACCCCTTATGCTATAATTGTGTTTGTTGAGCATAACCATAGCGGCGTGTCCTTAGGGGCGCGCTTTTTACTGCCATTTAAATTTCAAAGCCAACCTCTTGTACTGCACCACCCATATCACGCAATTTCATCTTTACAGATGTAGACGGCGTCCAGTTCTCAATGAATTCACACGCTTTGTCAAATTGACCAATGCGAATCTGGGTTCGTGTTCGAACGCCTAGAAAATCATTCAAACCGCGGCTGATATCGCGATAGAACATGCCGCGTTGCTTGCTCGTCAACAACAGCTTCTGCGTTCGATGTACTGAACAACGGCCCGTGATACTAATCGGCTGATATATGCATACTGGCTACCTGACAATGGCTGGTTTTCTTCTAAGTCGGTGACTCGAGCATCTAGTTTTTCAACTCGCTTAATAGTTCGTGCCGATACTTGCATGGTCAAGATCAACTTTTCTTCGGGAGTTTGGGGCAATTCAATCTGCTTAGCGCGCTTTTCGACCTCAATAAAATACTGTCGCGCTTGTTTGCCTTTTTCGTTTCGCTGAATCATTGAAACCTCTTTTGCCATGTCCAGTGTCATTGCATATTCAACTCGCGGCGCCCGCCATTATAGGTTTTCCCCGGAATTGGGGAAAAGTCTATTCCTTCATCAAATCCATAACCTGTCATATCTTTAAACCAAGTTGAGAAATCTTTTCCAATCCCTAAAAAGTCATGTAATTCACGACCGCTAACTGCTACTGTGCCATCTTGTAGTGTAATGGTTTCAATGAGTTCATTCATTTTCTTTACTCCAATCCTTTAATTTCCACTTCGACTCTGGGATTATCTGAATAGCGTTTGATGACAAGTAGGTCAGTGACCTGGTTATCATCAACGTAGACAATGCCTGTTAATGCATCGGATACTGCCTTGTAGACATTGTCTAAATCCGGTTTAACCGTCGGTAGGATTTCGCCACTGACTTTCTTGGCCTTTAGCGCTTTACTGCCGGCTTTTTGTATTGGCCGATATATCTTTAGCCGGAAGTCGATTGGACCTTCTAGTGGCTCTCCTGTGAACGCCCGTTGAGCATATTGAGTCACAAGTGCCTTATAGGATCGGGACTTGGCCGGATCAACGCCTCGAACGCCATACCTGGTTCGATATACTCGCGGCCGTCCTTGTGCCACCGGCTCACCAGGTACCGTTATCTTTATTACCACGTCAGTCTTCCCACTCGATTAATTCAGGTTGGTGTTTAACCAGCCAATCCGCCAAGACATCGCGATTTGTCCAAGTATGAATCTCACCATCGTGAAGCCGATTATAAGTGTCGTGCTCATAGTGTAGCTTTCGGTTTTGAGCTACCATCTCTTTCGCTTTAGCCGCCATCTTTTGTTCCAACTCAATCATGTTTTCCGTGCTCACTCCCAACTAAATCTCTAATGCAGACAGCCGCGATGTAGGCAGCAATAGTAGTGGCAAAAGCGCTTATTCCCGCATAATTCCAATCATAGCTGCCCATGTATTTAAAAAGAATCCAGCACTTGCTACCGCCGAGATAATGCCAAATACGGCTAAAAGTTTATTCA
>NZ_BBBX01000016.1 GCF_001311785.1 Lacticaseibacillus saniviri JCM 17471 = DSM 24301
GCCGCAACACCTCTTTTCAGAGTGTCACGGCTTCCTGCTTGCGAACAATATTGACGTTAATAATTAGCCCAAGAATTCATCAAAGAAGGCCAATGTTGGTTCTTGCGCACGATCCATGTACGCCTCACCGTGGCCGTGACCACTGATTGTTTTGACTGTGGTTTGAATGTTATTCTCAGTCAATTCATGCAACAGGCGTTCAACGCCATCCATTGGAACCAATTCATCGAGTGAATTAGCGATGAACATCGGGCCAGCCTTTGGTGTGATGCGGTGGATGAGGGAGGCATCCTTGAGCAATGCCATGTCGGAACCAACATAATTCAGGACAAACCACTTGTAATAAGAGTCATTGGCGCCGACCTGATTAATCTGGCCCACCGGTGTCCCCGGTACAGGCGCGTTCTTATTGGAGGAAATCACGTCAGGATGGTTCTCAATCCAGGCATCGAGATCAACAATTCCCGACCAAGATGCAATCGGAATCCCGGTACGAAGACCCAGCTCAATTGCCAGGTTGCCACCGGATGACATCCCGACCGCACCAATCTTGTCACGGTCGAACCGATATGGCGAGGACTTGATCCAGTTATAAACACTCTCGACGTCATCAGCACCTGCAGGATACAGATAATCTGGTGCTAAGCGATAGTTAGGAACAAAGACGATGTAGCCAGCTTCGACAAACTTCGTGGCCCAATCTGTTTCTTCTTCCTTGTAGCCTAACCACCAACCACCACCGTGAATATCAATAATTGCCCGCCGAGTATCATCGGTGGTGCGACTTTCATCCTGATAGACATCTAACTTCAATGCATACTTTGTGTTGTATTCAACATCCTTATCGATTGTTACTTTCACCATGTCAATTGACCTCTTCTCAAAATAGTTGTGATGCACAGTGCTAGGCTGAAAAAATCCAATCATGAATCGGGTCGTGCCGGTTGAACGCGGCATATTCGTGATGTCTTGTTTACCCGTGCAACCGCCTCCTCATGAGAAATAAAATAACACGAGGTCAAAAAATCTGCAAGCAATTCGGTTGGTAAACGAGTAAACACAACAGCTTTCACATGACACACTTGCCAGATCAAACACAAAAAAGAGCCGCGACCTAAGTCACGGCTCTTTTTAACCTTTGCGATACAAAATCACCAGGTTACTTGCCTTCTTCTAACTGAGGTGGTTCAACGTTCTTGCCACCCTTACGAATATTCTTATAGTTAATCACAGTCTTTTGCTTGAGGTCGTCCACCAATTGGGCATCGGCGTCATCGAATTCATCGATTGACAACAATGCTGAATTAGCATAAAACTTCTCAACCGTACCCTTGAAGCTCAATGGCACGTCACCATTCTTCTTGACTGAAACCTTGTCACCTACAGCAATTTCAACAGCCATCGTGGTTCCTCCTTCATGTCAGTCGGACTCATATCTATTCATGAGACACCAATCCATTTTAAGGGTTTTAGCCCGCAAAAGCAATACACACTACTTCACGTATTGCTGCTCAATCCATTGATTACCACCGAGATTATAAAGCACGCGACCCGTTGGCGTGACCGCTTGCCACCAAGTACACCAATGACTGCCGGTTGGTAATGTTTTGCCCGCAATCACAGTGCGCCCTGTTGGCACGGCCTGCCACATCGCGATGCCGTACCCTTTGCGATAATTAATCGTCACGGTTTTTGGTAAGGCGTGATATGCCAACTCATCGGCAGTTCCAGATTCGTATACGTCATCGAGATCCACTGATTCTGGCCCACACGTACCCACCAGCCAACGTAATCCACATAGATTGCCGAGTAACGCCAGTGCGTGCCAGTCATCAACTTGTGTGGTGTTGCGACTTTGCGGCCTTCAAGTGGTGTATCCCAAACCGCAATGCCATAGCCTGGGTGATACTTAATCGTGAGGACGCCATTCAGTGGCGTGAGTTCATCATTATTGAGCTGATGCTGCTCGGGTGTTGGCACCCCAATCAAACTATTGGGTGCAGCTTGCACCGCATGTTGCTGAGCCATGGCAAAACCTGCTGTTATCGCCAATAACATTGCCGCCTTGATTCCCCACTTCATCTGTATCACCCCCGAGTATCTTCAATAGTCTCAGTATACGCATTCATAAATATTACGTCAATGTTACAATGACACAAAATGAAATATTGCTATCAGAAAATTGTGGGTACCAAGCCGCCATCCATCCGTAAGGCTTCACCAGAGAAGGCACCGGCGAGTGGACTCGCCACAAAAGCAACAAAATGACCGATTTCTTCAGGCCGAATCAAGCGCTGAATCTGGGAGAGTGGTCGATGCACCTTCATGAAATCCGCCTCACGTTCTTTGGCCGTGAGCGGTGAGCCTGCGTACATCTCATCGAGCATCGTCTGAACGCCTTCTGTGAGGGTTGACCCCGGCATCACCGTGTTCACCGTCACATTCGTTGCCTTGGTCAGCTTCGATAGGCTCTTGGCCAGTGACAGGTTCATTGTCTTGGTCATCGAATACTGTGGCATCTCACCGGATGGCATCAAGGCTTCCTCGCTGGCAATAAAGATAATCCGGCCAAAATCATGATCCAGCATCTGTGGCAGATAGTGCTTTGCGAGGCGATTGCCGGCCAACACATTGACCTCAAAGAAGTGCCGCCAAGTCGCATCATCAATATCCGAATAGGCCATTGGTTGGAAAATACCCATGTTGTTGATCAAGATATCGACATCCGGATAGGCTGCCATCAATGCATCTGCGGCTGCCTCATCGCTCAAATCAAAAGGCGCGGCCATGATATCAACAGCGGAATGAGCTGCCTGCAATTCATTCACAACCTGGGTGACAACGGCCTCCTTGCGCCCATTAATAATGACGTTGGCGCCTTCTTGTGCGAGCACATCCGCAATCGCGCGACCGATACCCTTGGTTGAGCCGGTCACCAGAGCCGTTTTACCTGTTAATTCCAAATCCATCCTGTGATCCTCCTTTATCTCGTGCCATCAGTATACCGCAACTCTGTGCGCCACCACTGCGGCTGCGCTCACAAAAAAGCCGCCCATTTTCGGCGCGGCTTTTTCTTTTTAATTGCGAGTTCCCGTCAATGCATTCATTTTGGCCATATCGGCGTCACTGATTTCAAAATTCAGTTGCGCGTTATTGGCAATATGGTCCCGTGACGTTGCCTTTGGTAGCGGCAAGACACCATTTTGCACACAGAACTGAATCGCCAATTGTGCAATGCTGACACCGTAATGCGCTGCCAAACCATTGAGCACCTGGTTGTTCAAGATACCACCAGTTGCCAGTGGTGAATAGGCTTCAACCAACAAGCCTTGCTCTTGCGCAAACTGGGTAATGGTGGGTTCTGTGTAGCCGACATAATATTGAATCTGGTCGACCATCGGCTTGACTTTGGCATCCTTGAACACGTTTTGTAGATCGTGCACATTGAAGTTCGATACCCCGATTGCCTTCACACGGCCCGAAGCATAAATTTCTTCCATAGCCCGCCACACATCGCGATTTTGCGTGTCATAATTGCCACCCATCTCGCGCCAAGGCCATGGGGCGTGAATCAAGTAGAGATCCAAGTAGTCGAGCTCGAGATTGGCCATGGTCGTTTCAAAATCACGTAATGCCCCGTCATAGTCCTTAGTTTCAGCAGGCAACTTCGAGGTCACAAAGAGATCTTCGCGTTTCACATCACTGTTGCGAATACCAAATCCGACAGCGCGTTCGTTGCCATACACGAGTGCGGTATCGATGTGTCGATAACCGAGCGCAATCGCATTTTCAACAGCAGGTGTGGCGTCTTCTGGTGCCATCTGCCAGGTTCAAAACCAACTTTTGGAATTTGAATCCCGTTTGCTAATGTGTATACATCTGTTAATGCTGTCATCTTATCAGTCCCTTCATACCTCTATCATACACTTATTGAAAGCGATTTACGCGAGTGAAACCCTCACAAGAATCACAGGGACCCGTGCTACAATAAATTAAGTGAGTGTTGAACGTGAGGAGGTGCCCCATGGCCAATATGATTCAATACGCAACGCAAACCAGTCAATTCACATTTGAAAGCAAATCTCTGACCGAAGTCGATGCCGCCATCTTTGCTCAGGCTGCCTACTTCGACTATTCCTATTTGAATCGACATCATTTTCAGCGGTTCGGTGAGCTGACCGATACCAACGTCCAGTCCCGGGTGACGGAACGCAATTGGTTCCCACCCAAAAGTCATTCACTGGTGATGGCCATGAGCCACGCTGCTCGCTATCGAGATGTTGCTTGGCAACGCTATGTTCAGCGCACCCGACAAGATACGCAAGAACAGTTCGCCGCGATTACATTTGCGCTAGGCAACCAGACCTATGTCGTTAGCTTCCGTGGCACGACCAATTCGTTGGTTGGCTGGAAGGAAGACTTCAATATGACTTTCTTGCAAACCGTACCGGCCCAGATCAGTGCGGCGAGCTACCTACAAGAACAAATGACGCAATTTCCGGGACAGTACTATCTGGTGGGGCATTCTAAGGGCGGCAATCTCGCGGTTTATGCGCTTCAGCAACTTCCCATTGCGCTGCAAGCTAACGTGCAACACGTGTACAGTTTTGACGGACCTGGATCACTGCCACAACAACCCTTGCTTGAAGCCCGCATCACGAAATTAGTGCCACAGACCGCCATCATTGGCATGCTGATGACCACACAGAATAACTTTGGCGTGGTTCACAGCGACGCCAGCATGTTCTATCAGCACGATCTTTTCTCTTGGCAGGTGGTGGGCCAAGCCTTTGAGCGCTTGCCACAAACCGATTGGCTCTCACAGTACACACAGCGGATGTTGACCGCCTGGCTCGCCACGCTCCAACCTGATGTCCGAGCCAATATCCTCAATAATTTCTACGATATTCTCAAAGTAGGCAATGCCACCACGGTCGCGGAGGTGAACAAGGGACTGCCACGAAACCTGCCTCGCTACCTGCAGAAGCTCCGCAGCTCCGATCCCCTGATTCGGCAACAAACTCGCGCTGCCACGCTGGATATGCTCAATGCCCTCAGGCAATCGATTCGAGCACCTAAAAACGACAAAATAGGAAGTGATGCCCAGTGTGGCGTCACTTCCTCTTCTTTTAGTTATCAGTCTGGATAATCGCCCTTAATCACAAAGAACGATCCGCGAATAGTGCCAGCAAGTTTTGATTTCTGACGGGCAAACTTGAACTTGCCTTCAAACTCTTCTGGAATTGGCATGCCATCACTCAGCTTAAAGCCGACTGCACGCTTGCCACCCTCTTCTAAGGTATAGAGCACATTCACCACAAGCCCGTTTTGATAAAAGACATACGACTAGCGCACGCCAGCCACTTCAAAATCACTGACCTCGAGCGGCGCTGTCTCAAAGTGCGTGTCGCGTTCACCGAGAATGGTGTTGACGCGGGCCACGATTGCTGGATTGTTGGCAGCTGGTTCGGTCACAAATTCGTGTTTGTATTTATTCCAGAAATACCGCGCTTCATTGGCCCGTAAACCAGCTAATGCCTGTGCCACGGGTGAGCTTTCTAACCCAATCGTTGAAACGGTTTTAAAATCCACTTGATATGCTATTGATGTCTACTCCTTTTTACCACACCGGTTTCTCTAGAACAGACCAGTTCGCAAACGTGGTATCGGTGGGATCGAATTGTTGTGTCTGCAGGTATTCCTTGGCCTTGAGCACCAAGGGCGAGGCATTGTCGATGGTGAGGGCATTTAGCGGCAAACGCACCGCGCCTAAAGCATCTTGACCGACAAACTGGGCCACTTGTGCGGCCACGGTGCCTTGATAATCGGTTACGGCATAGAAAACACAGATGTGCTGATTCATGCGCCATTCCTGATAGGCCCATGGATAGCGAAACGAGGTGATACCCAATTGTTGAACGGCTTTCACCGTCAAATCGGTTTCCTCGTGAATCTCTCGTAGAATCGCCTGATCCAATGGCTCGCCTGATTCAAGGCTGCCCCCTGGTAGGTCGTAACGATTGATGTACGGGCCACCATTCTTGCGAATCACAACCAGACTGTCACTGTCGCCGACAATGCCATAAACCCCAAATGCACGATGAAATTCCTCACTCATCCAATCCCTTCTTTCTGTTATACTCAGCTGTAACTAAGGAGATGACCTCTATGGTACCACTTATTCCCGCGCGGTTGCGGCCGGGCGATGAAATCCGCATCGTTTCACCCTCAAGCTCACTCGCCCATATTGGTGGCATGCAGGCCAATCTCGCCGCCAAAACGCGCCTTGAAAAAATTAGGTTTCACGGTCACTTTTGGCCAACACATCGCTGACAATGACATTCTTGAATCCGCCAGTATCGCTAGTCGCGTGGCAGACTTGCATGAAGCGTTCCGCGATTCGCACGTGAAGGCGATTCTCACAACCATCGGCGGTTATACGGCCAATGATTTGTTGCCATACATCGACTGGCAACTGATTGCCGATCATCCCAAAATTTTCTGTGGGTACAGCGATATCACCATTCTCTGCAACGCGATTTTTGCACGAACGGGTCTGGTCACCTATTACGGCCCGAGTTACTCGAGCTTCAAGATGGTTGCGCTCCAAGATTATCAGACTCAGGCTTTCTTGAACGCGGTCAGTGCTGATTACCCGCAGCCTCTCACCGCATCCACCGAATGGTCCAGTGACGCTTGGTTTCTGCCACAACCACGGAAGCTGCACCCCAACCGATGGGGTGTCTATCACGCCGGCCAAACAACCGGTGTCTCGATGGGCGGCAATCACGCCACACTGCCGTTGCTCTTTGGTACCGCCTATCTCCCATCTGTCCCCGATCCTGTGCTCTTCTTCGAGAGTTCAGAAGGCAGTGCTGTTCAAGACTTCAATCGCGACTTGGCCCAGACATTGCAGGTGTTGCCGCATCTCAAGGCGCTGCTCATCGGTCGTTTCCCCAAAGAAACCGGCATGACCGAGGCCAAAATGCGCTACATTCTCGACAAGTTTCCACTGCTCCAAACCATTCCCGTGATTTATGACCTCAATGTCGGCCACACCCAACCCATTTTCACCGTGCCGATTGGGCAAGCGCTGACGGTCGATACCGACAAGTTAACCCTGACATTCTAAAAACAAAGTTGTGACAAAAGACGCCCTGAGAATGAGGATTAACAGGGATTGATGCTAAAGCCCGAACTTAGGCTTTGAATCAATCCTAGTTAACCGGAATTCTCAGTCTTTTGGAACACGATTAATCTATTTTGTTCGGAAATTGAAGCAGGGGGTATGACAAAACGTAGTTTTGTCATACCCCCTTCCTTATTTTGTCTGAATATCACCATTTTTATGTAACCCCTGTCAGCTTCACAGCTTTAATACATAACAAATACATAATCCGTTAATCAATTTTACACGCGCTCGCTAGACTGAAAAGTGTTCGATGATATCAAGCAACCACGAGGAGGATTTTTGAATGAAGAAGCAATTGATGGTGACAGCAGCGACATTAGGATTATTGACCCTGGGCCTGGCAGCATGTAGCGCAACCAAGAGTGATGCCCAGACCAGCAAGCCCAAGGATAAGTTGACGGTGGTCTTCCTGCCATCCGACTCCACCAAGGAAGCCGGCCCTGTCCGAAACGATCTCAGTAAGCTGATTCAAAAGGCGACTGGCCGACCAGTTGAAGTGCAAACCACCACCGATTACAACATGGCCATCCAAGCCATCAGTTCCAATAAGGCCCAGATTGCGGTCATGGGACCCGATTCTTATATCGAAGCGCGCAACCAGAACAAGCACGTAAATCCTTTGGTCACCTATTCCGGCGCTTCCGGTACGTTAAAAGATGCCTTCTATCACAGCTACTTGATGGTGCCAAAGGATAAAGCCGACAGGTATCGTGAAGGCGGCGAATTCTCATTAAAGGCACTGAAGGGCAAGTCAATCTCATTCGTGGCCGCAACATCCACATCGGGTTTCGCCGTGCCAGCCGGTGCGATTGCGGCCGCGAACCACGTCAAAAAGACCGACCTGCAACAAGGTGGCGCGTTCTTCAGCAAGGTTCTGTATGGCCAATCTCACCAGGGCTCCGCGGTCAATGTGCTCAAGGGTGACGTCGATGTGGCGGCCTTTGATGATGTTGACTTGGTGCACTATGGTAAGTTCGACGGCGACATGTCCAAGGCCGGCACAACATTCACGGTTGATGCCAAGGCCGAAGCCCCATTTGACGCAGTGCGCGGCAAGTCCACGGTCGCGATTGGGACATACTCGGTTCAAAACGGTCCGATTGTCATGAACGACAGTGGTTTGAGCAAGTCCGAAATCAGCGCGCTCACGAAGGCACTGACCTCCCAATCCACCACGGATAATCCGCACTTCTTCGCCCTTAAGGATTCCAAGGTCCACGGACTCACTACACAAACCGGTAAGGTGCACTACATCGCCATCACCGATGACTGGTACGCCCCAACGCACAAAATTCTGGACAAATAACGAAAGGAGCCACTTATGCTTGTCGTCAATTCACTGGCTAAGAGCTACACCCACGACAAACAATCCCTGCAAGCCGTCTCGTTCAAGGCGGCTCCAGGTACCGTGACCGCGGTTATCGGGCCATCCGGTGCGGGTAAAACCACCTTGTTGCGTAGCCTCAATCAATTGATCAGCGATGATGCGGGCCAAGTCTTACTCGATGATCAAGATCTCCGTCAACTCAATAAGCGCGCCCTGCAACGCGTGCGGCGCAACATCGGCATGATTTTTCAGAACTACAATCTAATTGAACCGTTGACCGTGTTAGAGAACGTCCTGCACGGCTGTCTGGGCGCCAAATCGATGATCAGTGGCATGTTATCGCTCTATACCACGGCCGAACGCGAAGAAGCACTGGCTCTGATCGATGAGATGGGACTCAGTGATTTCGCCTACACTGCCTGCCGACAGCTCAGTGGTGGTCAGAAGCAACGGGTCGGTATCGCACGGGCATTGATGCAACATCCCAAAATGTTGTTGTGCGATGAACCGATTGCCTCACTCGATCCCAAATCCGCAACGCTGGTGATGCAGACGCTGCGCCAGCTCGCGGATGCTAAGCAGTTGATTGTCATTGTGAACTTACATCAGGTCGAGATGGCTCGCGACTACGCGGACCATGTCATTGCCTTGAATCAAGGTCAATTGGTCTTTGATGGCACCCCCGATGCCCTCAGCGACACGCAGATTCAAGCGATCTATGCTTAGGAGGTTGCCCATGACTTTTTCTATCGCAAACACCTGCGCCTCGCACTGACGCTGGCTGGGCTAGCGACACTCTATCTGATAGCAAGCCTGGGACTGGGCTTTCAGCAAGCGACTCTACTGCAGGCTCACAACGGGATTGCCTGGATGCTGCAACACTTCATACCAGACGCTGCGGCATTCACCAACTTGGGCAGTATCGGCTATCAGTTGTGGCGCACCTTCGTGATTGCCACGGCAGCTACCGGTCTCGCTGGACTCGTGAGCTTGATACTGGCGTTGCTGGGTGCGCGCAATATCGTGACCCACAGTGCCACGTTGAGCTGGTTGATCCGCGGATTCGCCTCACTCATGCGCAACATCCCCGTCATCGCATGGGCGCTGTTACTGCTCTTCTCCTTCAAGCAAAACGAATTGACGGGTTATCTCGCCTTATTCCTCATGAATCTGGGCTTCTTGACCCGGGCATTCATGGAGACCATCGAGGACTTCAATCCGGACAAACTCGAAGCCTTGCGTGCCACCGGCGCCACTTACCCGCAAGCACTGGCGCAAAGTCTCCTACCCGAAATCAGTGTGCCCATCAGCGAGTGGTTGCTTTACAGCGTTGAAAACAACCTGCGCGACGCCACGCTGGTCGGCCTACTCACGGGCACCGGCGTTGGGTTCTTGTTTGATCTCTATTTCAAAAGTCTCAACTACCCGGCAGCCGGACTCGTGGTCCTGACCTTAGTAATTCTGGTCATTGCGCTCGAGATGGTTGCTAATCTTATCAGGAAGGTGATTGCATGATTCGTGCCAGTAAACCAACTTATCCACAAACACTGCCGCAATTGCGCGTGCCCCGCACACGAATCAGCACACGCAAACTCACATTGTTGCTCGTCATCGGTAGCATCGCGGTGCTATCCGGTTATGGCCTCATCTCGGTGATTCCCAACCATTTCGATTTTGCGGCGGCCTTCACGAGCTTCTGGGCTAACCTCGCCGCCATGTTCTTCACGCCCAATGTCGGCAATGACTCTTGGGCCAAGTTGTTAACGAGCTTACTCGCCAGTATTCAGCTCGCCTTCATCACCACCATTTTGGGCGCCGTGTTGGGTTTACTCTTTGGCTTAATGGCCTCGGCTAATCTGGCACCGCGCTGGCTCGCCACTTCTGTCAAAGGGCTCATGGCCTTGATTCGAGCGATTCCGACGATTCTATGGGTGCTGATCTACAGTGCCGCACTGGGACTTGGCCCCAACGCTGCCGTAATCGGACTCACCTTCCACAGCATGGCCTATCTCGCCAAAGTGTACGCCAACAGTATTGAAGAAATTCCAGCGGATACACTCGAAACCTTGCGGGCCAGCGGTGTCAGCTTCCTGCCACTGCTCACGCAGGCCATCATGCCAACGCTCGCGGCTCGCTTCTTGAGCTGGACCTTCATCCGTTTTGAAATTAATTTTGCTAACGCCATTGTGGTGGGTGCCGCAGCCGGTGCGGGTGGCATCGGCTATCAGCTCTATGTCGCCAGCAACTTTTACTTTTAACTTCCATGAGGTCGGGCTCATCATCTATCTGATTCTAGCCTTTGTCCTTGTCTTAGAATTAATTTCAACTCGCCTTCGGAAACACATCATCGCTTAATAAGGAGACCTATTGTGATTCAAGCCGTTATTTTTGACTGGGCCGGCACCACGATCGACTACGGAAGCCGCGCCCCGATTATTGCGTTTCAAGCTGCTTTTGCGGCATTCAACATTCCGCTCGAAGAAGCCGTCATTCGCCAAGACGTCGGGCTGGACAAGAAGATTCATATCGAAAAAATGTTTGCGGATCCCGCAATTTGGACTGCCTGGACGGCACAGGGCCACACCACGGATCGTGACGCCGCCATCGATAAGGTGTACGCCCAATTTCAAACCAGCATTACCGCGATCTTAACGCAGACTGCGACCCTCAAACCGGGTATGGCGGCACTAGCGGCCTATCTCACCGCCAAAAACATCACGATGGCATCCACATCGGGCTACACGCGCCAGATGATTGCCCAGCTCTCCCCGCTGGCCGCTGAACAGGGGTACGCCCCTGTTTTGAATGTGACGTCAGAGCTCACCGATGGCGTTGGCCGTCCCGATGCCGCCATGTTGCTGAAGGCGATGCAACGCCTCCACCTCGATAACCCACAAGAGGTGATCAAGGTCGGGGATACCGTCAACGATATTTTGGAAGGCAAAACGCCGGTGTCATCAGTATCAGTGTGCTTGAGGGCAGCAATCTGATTGGCTTATCCGAGGCCGAATGGTTGGCCTTATCACCGACTGAACAGCATGCACTGAAGCAAAACGCGCGTGACGTCTTTGAGACCGCTGGTGCCGATGCGGTGATCGACACACTGGCAGACTTGATGCCATTGATTGAGATCTATAACCAACAACAAGCGGCCCTACTTCTGACGCCCGGCCCGCTCACCACCAGCCTATCAGTAAAAACCGAATGCTGGTTGACCACGGCACTTGGACGATGACTACAAAGCACTCACTCAGGATATCCGCCAACAACTGCTCGCTGTGGGCCATGCCGACGCCGAGCAATACAGCACAATTCTCATGCAAGGCAGTGGTAGTTTTGGTGTCGAATCCGTGCTGCAAACTGCCGTGCCAAATCGCAAGGGGCGCGGTACCCTACTTATCGCCATCAACGGTGCTTACGGTCAGCGCATGGCGGAGATGGCAGACCACTTGGCCATTGACTACCTCGCGATTGACTTCGGTGAGACTGAACCGGCGAACGCAGATGTCATTTTAGAAGCGCTCACCCAACATCCCGAGATTACTCACTTTGCCATGGTGCACTGCGAAACCACAACGGGATTGCTGAACGACCTCTCAGTCATTCCCATGCTCAATGCGTTGGGCGTTGTCACGATTGTGGATGCCATGTCCAGTTTCGGTGGCGTGCCCATCAATATCGATGAACTGCACGTCGATTACCTGATTTCCAGTGCCAACAAGTGCATTCAAGGCGTCCCCGGTTTTGCCTTCGTCATTGCCAATCGGGAAACTCTGATGCAGACGGCGGGCAACGCCACCTCGTTGAGTCTTGACCTCTACGAACAGTGGCGCAGCTTCGAAGATTATGCTGGCAAGTGGCGCTTCACCAGCCCGACCCACACTGTTTATGCGTTCCACCAAGCCTTGCACGAGTTACAACAAGAAGGCGGCGTGACAGCCCGGTTTGAACGCTATCAGGACAATCAAGCGCGACTCAGGCTTGGTATGCGCGCGTTGGGTTTTGACCCCCTGCTACCAGAAACGCTTCAGTCCCCGATTATCACCAGTTTCAAGTATCCCACACCGGATTTTGATTTCATGGCGTTCTATCGCGCACTCAAAGACCAAGGCTTCATCATTTATCCCGGCAAAATCGCGGCAATTGACAGCTTCCGCATCGGCAATATCGGTGAAGTCTACGCCGGTGATATCTCGCGCTGTTAACGGCCGTGGCATCGATTATGGACGAGGCACCGGTTCTAGCAAAATAAGCACACAAAAACCCGCGATAATTGTCGCGGTTTTTGTGCTATTCGACGAACTGCCGGAAAAAGGCCAATGTTTCATCATTACAGATTTTGGCGATTGGACTGCGCTGATCGAGATGGAACACGTGCATCAGTTTTGAACCATCGGGATTCGCATACAGATGATAATCAACGCCCACGCCCTGTGCCGCAATCAAATCGGCAAGTGGTTTAGCCAGTGGCTTCAAGAAATCATCGGAAGCGGTCATCACGAATGCGTGATGAAAATCGCTGGTAATGAATGGCTCTACAGGGAACTGTGCTGCTACCGCCGGGGTCACCGTGTCGCCGATGTAATACGGAAAATTCTCATTGGCTGGACCGTTTTGGCCAGTGAAGTAGACGCCACAATTGAGCGCGACTGCCTTGGGCTTGACCGGCGCCATGGCAAAATCAAACTTGGCCGCATACGTCGGATTCGTTAACATCACCGCATATTGTTCTGCGACTTGCCCACCAGCGCTGTCGCCCACAATGAAGAGGTTGTTCATGTCGACATGATACGTTGCTGCATTGGCCGCTAACCAATTCATCAGATTATTGGTGTCTTCCAGCGGTGCGGGATAATGCGTCTTGGGCGCCAGGCGATAGTTGAAGTTCACAACGGTAAATCCCTGGCTCGCCAAGTACATCGTATAGAACCGGTACAGCTCCTTGTCGCCATAGATAAAGCCGCCACCATGAATGCTCACAATTGTGGGTAGTGCTGTGGTTGTCCCCTTTGGAAAATAAATATCGGTCAGATTCTCAACACCGTGTGGCCCGTACGCGAGGTCCTTCACTGCCGTCACGGTATCGGGTTCGACTAAACCAGCGTCACGCTTTTGATCAGTGGCCGACATATTATCAATCATTGTTTGTAAGTCTTCTTGTGCCATCATTGCGCCTCCATAAATGTAATCGCATACATGATGAGTGTACCACGATATCACCATAAAGGGACATCTCAGTAATTCAGATAGCCACTGTAATCCATATTTTTCAACTCAACGGTTTCGCCCTCAGCGGCACGCGCCTTGATTGAGGCCTCGCCCCACTCAGACATCGCCACCAACACATTGCGCAGACTCTTGCCGCGTTCGGTGAGCCCGTACTCAACTTTGGGTGGCACCTGCGCATAGACCTTGCGCGTGATGATGCCGTCTGTTTCCAATTCTCGTAGCTGCTGCGTCAACATTTTGTGTAATACCATCGACTTTGCGATGCAATTCACCGGGACGTTGAGGCCCGTTTCCCAGGTGACAAAGCAGTAGCGGTTTCCACTTGCCACCAATCACCGCCAGCGTCTCTTCAATACCCAAATGATAAATTCTCGTCATGAATCCCGCTCCTATCCAATTCTTACTTTTGGTGCCTATCCCACAAAAAGTGGGTACTAGTTAAATCTATCCATCCCGCTATACTAGGAACTACTCGAGTTACACTAACAAAAATAAGCTCGAAGACAAGGAGAGAAACATGGCAAACGAATTTCTGAATGGTTACACTTTTAAGTCCGGTCTCACAGTGAAAAACCGGATCGTCATGAGTCCAATGACGACGATGACCAGCTTCTATAACGGGATGGTCACATCAGACGAGGTCGCTTACTATAAAAAGCGTGCTGGTGGCCCCGGCATGATTGTGACCGGTGTCGCTAACGTGTCCGAGAACGGTAAAGGATTTGAAGGTGAGCTCTCCGTTGCCAGTGATGATATGATTCCTGGTCTCGCTAAGGTTGCCGCGGCCATCCATCACAATGGAACCAAGGCTATTTTGCAGATTTTCCATGCCGGACGCAAGAGCACCACAAAAATTCTGCGCGGTGATCAGCCTGTCAGTGCGAGTCCCCTCGCGGCCGCTTATCCACCCGACTCAGAGACACCGCGCGAGTTGACCAGTGACGAGGTCGAAGCCATCATCGATGATTTTGGTCAGGCAACACGCCGCGCAGTGACAGCCGGCTTCGATGGTGTTGAGCTTCATGGGGCTAACACCTATCTGTTGCAGCAGTTCTTCTCACCTAACTCAAACCAGCGAACTGATCAATGGGGTGGCGATCGTGCGCAACGTCTTGCCTTTCCACTGGCCGCCATCGCAAGCGCGCGGGCAGAAGCGGACAAGGCCAACCGACCATTCATTATCGGATATCGGCTGTCACCCGAGGAAATCGAGACACCAGGGATTCGCATCGATGACTCACTCTTCTTTGCAGCGCAGATTCGTGATTTGGTTGACTATTTGCACATCTCAATGGGTAGTTACAAGCGCAGCTCCCTGAACGACAAGTCAGACACAGAGCCATTACTGGCCAAGTTTGCCGCTGTTGTCAGCGACCATACCCCATTAATCGGTGTCGGTTCCGTTGAGACACCTGAAGATGCCGACAATGTCCTCGCTTTAGGCGCTGACTTCGCTGCCATGGGCCGTGAGCTCATCCGCGAACCACAATGGGTTCAAAAGGTGGAGAACAACGACCGGACAAGCATTCGCACCGCGCTCAGTCCTTATGACATGAGTGATCTTGCGATTCCAGCCGTCATGCAGGTTTACTTGAGTGAATCCTTCAAGCCTGTTATGCACTTCACCACGGACACCGATCAGGCACAAGATTATCAGAATCAACTCGCACCAATGGAAGGCTTCGAAAAGAAGCTCTAATCCCAACACGATTTCATCCTTCTTAGTTTGCACACTGTTGCCAGCAGTGATTCAATTGCGATTAAATTCAATAAGTACCTGTATATAAAATAAGAGCCAGCAACAAATCATTCGATTTGTCGCTGGCTCTTTTGTGTGCGAATTTGGAAAGATGAAACGCGCTCAACCACACTGCCTGTTCCGCCTAACCCAACTAGCGCAAACGCGCTCCAAAGGGCAAAACACTCCGGTTAGCTCATCTTTGACGAATCCAAAGCCCGGATTCTAAACGCGCTCAACCACACTGCCTGTTCCGCCTAACCAAACTAGCGCTAATTGCACAGACCGCAATTATTGCGCTAGTTCCGTTAGTACTCACAGCCAACCCGTGTGGTTTCGCGCTCTACTAATTAACCGTTGTGATTGCTTCGCCGTTCAATGTCTTAATCACATTATTAGCGACAATCATCGCCATCTGGTCGCGAGCCTCAACCGTCGCGTTCCCAATGTGCGGTGTGAGAATCACATTTTTCATGGTCTTCAATGCTGGTTCCACTTCTGGTTCGTGTTCATACACATCGAGTGCTGCGCCGGCGATATCGCCATTTTGTAAGGCCGTGACTAAGGCCGCCTCGTCCACAATTGGCCCACGCGCCGCATTGATCAACCACGCTGTTGACTTCATGCGCTTGAATACATCCGCATTGAACTCATGCTGGCTCTCCGGCGTCAACGGAATGTGCAGTGAGATGAAGTCGCTGTCACTCACGATGGTATCAAAATCAACAAATGAACCGCCAATTCAGCTTCCTTGTCAGCAGCCAACTGGTGGCGTTGTGTGTAATTGACCTGCATGCCAAACGCGACGGCTAACTTGGCGACGGCTTGGCCGATACTGCCAAGGCAACGATGCCCAGTGTCTTGCCGCGCAATTCATGTCCCAAGAAGAACAGTGGCTGCCAACCGTCGAAGCCTTCTGTGCGCATCAACTGGTCACCCTCGACGATGCGGTGACTGGCAGCCAGCATTAAGCCTAAAGTCAATTCAGCTACCGCGTTGGTCGAAACGGCGGGCGTGTTGGTGACGCCAATATGCCGCGCTGTGGCCGCGTCGATATCGATGTTGTTAAACCCTGCACCATAATTGGCAATCAACTTGAGGTTTGGTGCGGCTGCAATCACATCCGCATCAACCTGCGTCGATAGTGTTGCGATTAAGAAGTCCACATCTGCCACTTGCTTGACCAGTTCAGCATGTGAAATCAAACCGTCGCCGTCATACGCGCTAACGGTTAGCCCCGCCTGCTTCAAGGTGTCCGCAGCTGCTGTTGGAATTCGATCACTAATGAATACTTTTGCCATGATAGTCACTCCTCCTGATTCATCTATATTCTCTTCATTATGGTACCGAAAAGATAATTTTGCAAAAATCACTAATCGGGAATCTCCAGCCCCATACCCTTCAACCCATCCAGGGTCAACGTGAGAATCTTCTTCCGCGCTTCTTCTGGTGGCATGTGGGTATCCCCGTTCAACTGAAGCCGCAACATTGCCACCATGTTATTGACCGAAACGTCGCAATCATCAAGGCATCGTCCGCTGTATAGTGCCGCTCTCGTTGCAGCACTTTTGCCATTGCACCAGCGACTTGACGCAAAATTTGACTGATCAGGCCACCATATTCATTGCTGGTCAGCAGGAAACTCGCAAATTTGCGATTACTGCTGAAGAAGTCCGCAAATACCGTCAGTAACAGTCCTCGTTCCCGTAAGTACACATCAGACGGACGTGCGGTCAGTCGGGAGAAGAGATCATCACTGATTTCATCGACATAGGATTGCCACAGGTCATCAATCGAGTCGTAGTGCAGATAGAATGTTTTGCGATTGATATTGGCCTTCTGTGTCAGTTCGGACACACTGATGCGCTTCCCCGGGTTGGCCATGACTAAGTCCTCAAAAGCCGACTTGATTGCCGCATGTGTTTTCTCAATACGCTTGTCCATTCAGTTCCCCTCTTGATCTATTTAGCCCCAATTTTACTACAAGTGTGGCATAAACCCCACTCGTAAACTTTTTGGGTTGGGAAGTTTTTCAAAACGCGTTAGATTGAGAAAATAAATTTTCAATCCGAGGTGGCGTCATGTTAAAAGCAGAATTCAAATATCTAATGAAAAACAAACTCATGCTTGTCGTATTATTTGTCATTCTTTTCATTCCATCGATCTACGCCGGGACCTTCCTGGCATCGATGTGGGACCCTTATGGCCAACTCGACAAGTTGCCCGTCGCCGTTGTCAATCAGGATCGTTCCGCAACCATGAACGGCAAAACACTCAAACTGGGCCAACAACTCAGCGATAATCTCACGGAACAGCAGGCGTTGAAGTTCACCGCGGTTTCCGCTAAAAAGGCGGATGATGGGTTAAATTCGGGCAAGTACTACGCCATTTACACCATCCCCGCTGATTTTTCTAAGGATGCTACCACGATTTTGACCGATTCCCCACACGCCATGCAGCTGAAGCTTGAGACCAGCTCGGGCCACAATCTGATGGCTGGTAAAATGGCGTCCGGTGCCGCAACCACTATGCAGACCAAACTCAATGGCCAAGTTGCCAGCACCTATGCCAAGGTTCTGGTCAGTGCTGTGACCAACTCGAAGGCGGCATGACACAAGCCGCCGATGGGAGCCAACAACTCGCTAGCGGTTCACAGAAACTCCGCACTGGTGCCAATACGCTCAACACCAACATGCAGAAACTCGCCAATGGGTCACTCGAATTAAAAAAGGCGGCCAGACACTGAGCACCGGTATCGGTAATTACGTTGCAGCAGTCAGTGACGTCAAAACGGGTACCAATCAACTCGCCACTGGTCTCAATACCGTCAACACCAAGCTGCCGGCACTCGGTAACGGCTTAACCCAACTACAAACCGGTAGCGGCAAGCTCGCTCAAGGACTCCAGACATCCACCAACGGCCTCACCCAACTCCAAGCGGGTGCACAGAATCTCAACACGGGCCTACAACAGTATCAAAACAGCACAGCAACATTGGCCACCAAGAGTACCGCTTTTGCTCAGCAACTCGATCAATTCGCCACCCAGCTCAATACTGCTATGAGCGATTCTTCGCAACAAGCACAGCTGCAACAGCTCGCGACACTGATTAAGGCCACGCAAACCGCCCTGCAAAACGTCAGTGCCAGTCAAACTGCGACCGCTTCAGCCGTCAATAGCGCCATCGCGGCGGAAGCCAAGTCACTCAATCTAACCACTGAACAGACACAGGCCTTACAACAAACCACCAGTGCGACGATGACCGCCAGTGCTGATAAGCAAAGTGCCGCGCTCTCACCACTGCTCACGCAACTGCAGCAGGCGCTGACCCAACTCAGCTCTCCAACCACAGCACAGGGCTCACAGCAACTCACTGGTGCCCTCACCCAACTCACGGGTGCCGCAAATCAACTTGCGAGTGCCAATACGCAATTAGCTACAGCTGGTAGTAAACTCACTTCAGGCAGTCAACAGCTCGCTAATGGCATCGACAGCGCGTTGGTTGGTAACCAACAGCTGACCCAAGGCGCTAACACGCTCAATCAAGGCATCTCAAGTGCCTTACCACAGGTCACCACCCTGACTGACGGTATCGCAAAGCTCAGCGACGGTGCGAACACCCTCAACCAGGGTGTGTCCACATTGAATAGTAAGAGCGGTCAATTAGAAAACGGTGCCGACACTCTGACAAATGGCCTCGACACCGCCGCTTCAGGCACCAGCCAATTGGCGAGTGGCACTACGACTTTGAACAACGGTGTCACCACGCTCAACAACGGCACCACTCAGTTGAGCACGAAACTGGCCAGCGCCACCGCACAGTTACCAAAACTCAATTACGACAAGAAACAATCCAAGGCATTCGCATCTCCTGTTGATCTGAAGCAAATAGACAAAGACAAAGTGCCTAACAACGGGACTTCCATGGCCCCTTATATGCTAGGCGTCTCCCTCTACGTCGGCGCAATGATTGTGAACCTGATGTTCGATGCCTACACCCCACGCAAGCGCCCAACCAGTGGTATCTCATGGTGGGCCAGCAAGGCCGCTATCATGGATGGCTTTGCCGTTCTCGCGGCCACGATTGCCTTCTTCATCCTAACCGGCTTGAACCATTTGTCGCCAATTAACATGTTCCAAACCTGGCTTATGTTAGTACTCGCGGCAGTGGCCTTCATGTCACTGGTCACCTGGCTTAACCTCTTGCTCGGTAAGGCGGGATCATTCATTGCCATGGTATTGTTGGTCGTCCAATTGGGTGGCGCTGCCGGTACCTTCCCAATTGAACTCAGCAACGGCTTCTTTGAAGCAATTCATCCGTTCTTACCGATGAGTTACGTGGTCTCCGGCCTACGCGAAACCGTCATGATTGGCGGTTCAGCTGGCAGCTCGATGCTCGTCCTGCTGGGCATCATCGTGGTCTTCTCGCTCTTCAACATCCTGCACTACACCCGACTCAAGGCGCGGATGACAGATATGGATTTTGAGGAAGCTTGACAGCATATAAAATAGGCACTGACAAAACGGAATGTTTGTCGGTGCCTATTTTTGTGTGCTGCCTTGTTTATAGGGTGTTTGCTAACCACTCGAATACTTGTTGGTTGTAATAATTCAGCGCCCCCATGTGGCAGTGTTCTTCCGCGTGATTCTGCTCATCAAACACCATCAATGTCTTAGGTGACTGAATCGCTTGATAAAGCATTTCTGGTTGGCCCTTGAAAAACATATCATTCGTTGCCTCGCAAAATTGCTCCAATAAAAAGAAAAAAGTCGACAGAGTGGTAAAAATTTAGAATCTGCAGACTTTTATTTTTTCTCTCACGGAATGATCTTTACTGTCCAACCATTTAAGCATCCAAATCCGATTCCCTACTGAGGCGTCGGAACTTAATGTCCGTGGAAATTGCCTGGAAGTGCTTTTCACCAGATTTAATCTTGGCATATTCGTGAGGACGCAACTGCTCTGAACTGATGTCTCCTTTAGTTTCAACAACAAAATAGAGTTCTTGTTTATCATCCTCTTCATAAAGGAGGGCCCAGTCCGGGTTATACGGTCCAAGTGGGGTCCGAATTGTAAACCAATCTGGAAGTTTTACGTAGAATTTGACATTCTCGTCTTTCTCTGCCGAACGGGCGAATTCCCGCTCAACTTCAGAATCGGTAACCACGTAATCATAGACAGTCTTGCCTTTTTCTTCATCAACCTTGACCGAGTTGCCGTTTGGACCAAGGTAGGCATAAAGCGTCTCTGTGGAAAATAAACTCTGATCATAATACTCATCCGTTTTTGTGTATTTAATGCCATCCACGATTAATTGATTCTTATGGGCATTGATGATCTTAGCTGCCTGTGTCATATATGCCAATGGATTATTTTTAAACATGTCCAAATTATCCACAGAGGTTAAAATGCCGACAATTGTTTTGCGAGTTAAGTTGGTCTCATTCTGTAGAAATGTGATGATATCGGGTAATTGATATGGAGCATCATCTAAAGAGCCAACGCTATATTTCGCATCTTCATCCGACAAATACCGGCTTGATTTATCTGCAAATTGGCTTTCGAATAGATAAAACTAGCTTTCTTAGTTTTTATGGCGTTCAAGCTCTCAAGGCCACCAGTTCCTTTAACGACTTCTTCAATCAGCTTTTGGGAATCAAAATTAATCTTGTAAGAAGTCTTGTATTTGACCTTATCCCAAAGCTTTAAGAAATTCTCAGGTAGCGCTTCTTTCAGTGGCTTAACTTGAACACGCTCATCTGCATTCCGAATTTCAAGATTCTTAATTTTACTTGCGGCCACTTCAAGGACCTGGGGTGCGATATCTTTAAACTCATCACTTAATTCAATTGATTTTTCTTTAACGGCTGTTCTCAAAAAATCTGTTGCCCGTCCCGCGTTATTAATATACTCGCGTTCCTTGAGTTCATTGAACAGTTGTTTTGATTTAGATTTACCGAGAACTTCAATATCTTCGGTGATTTCATCGTATCTCAAAACAATCGTGGCAAAACTGTCGCTCTCGAACAGACCAAAGATTACACCATCTTCCTCGTACTCTCGTTGTAAACCCTCTGCGAAATCCTTATAACTCTCGTTAGCCATAACTGTCAAAGTGTTGACATCAAATCCTGGCACACGCGTACCGGTTTCATCTACAGCGATTCGAAGCCCTCGACCAATCTTTTGCCTCTTAGTAATAGTGTCTTTTGACTCTACCAAAGTAGCAATCTGAAATACATTTGGATTGTCCCAGCCCTCTTTTAAAGCGGAGTGCGAAAAGATGAATCGAATTTATTTGCCTTAGATGTATGTCCTTTTGAAGGATCATAAAACGTCAGTAATCCTTCTTTATTCTTCATAATCATCGTATAAGTAGATTCATCCGCTTGCGTTGCTCCACTGGTATCTTTCAAGACACCTTTTTTGTCCACGGAAAAATATCCGTCGTGAACTTCCTCTACATGGACATCAATATCATTTAATGAACGATATTTTGGCAGTCGAATAAGCCTGCGATATTCATCCTCAAAAATCTTGGCATACCGGCCTAAATGAGGAACTCCTTCTTCATCGTACCAGCAATAATTCTCAACCTTATCTAAGAAGAACAGGCTTAAAACTTTAATTCTACGTCCTTCTTTGGCAAATCGTAGTTCTTTATCCAGGTGTTCTTCAATAGTCTTCGATATCTGTCCGCGTTTTAACAGCTTCATCTTCTTGCGTTTTGAGAGTTTAGGGAAATTATGTCTGGAAATCCAGAAAAATAACAGTTTCGTTTCCGGGCGTAGCATCCATGTCTTGGATGAATCCAACCTGCTCGTAAACTTGGAGTTTTGTCTTTGTGTAAACGTCGTCGCCGGGCTTAAAAGTTATCACCTTTTTATCTGCATCATTTTTCGTCCTCTTATATACCTCAATTCTAGCTGAGAAACCGTTCGAGTTTGAATTTACGGAGATTAACTTCATGTATGCCCTGTTTCCATCCTCGTCAGTCTTTATGCCTGCAACTTCAATTTGTTTGACCAGTTGCTGTTCATAAGCATCAACTGCTGTTAGCCGATAAATTGTCGGGTAAGAGGTATCTTTGTGAGTCGCGGAATATCTAAAAGCTGCTGACGGTTTTAGCCTTGATAACGCCTCTTTGGCTGATCAGTATTATCCACTGATTGGGGCTCATCAATAATCAGTATCGGCCTGGTCTCCGCAATTAAGTCAATAGGTTTAGCACCTGATAATTGGTCATTCTCACGATTCATGACATTTAGATCCTTATTAAATGACTGAATTGTCGTTACCATAATCTCAATTGTGTTAGCAGACGCATACGACTGAATCCAGCCTAGATTGTTGCTGTCAAATTGAAATAAATGGTTTATAGTCCCATTGTATTGCTTTGAAAGATACTCTTTTGATATTTCATAAAACTTCAGTACGCCTTCCTTGATGGCAACACTTGGCACCACTATCACAAACTTTAGGAAACCATACTTTTTATTCAACTCAAAAATAGTCTTTAAATAGACAAATGTCTTTCCTGTACCGGTTTCCATCTCAACATTAAATTGAGGAAAGACTTTGTTGTTCCCGTAAAGGCTTTCACTGGGTAAAATGTGATTCGAAATCTGAATCTTATTGACATTGCTCAGCATTTGCTCTTCATTGATAATGACTCGATTCCCAATACCAATGCCATCTTCGGTGAGTAAGCTGCCTTGAGGAAACGTATTGCTGATAGTGAAGTTCGACTTTCTAAATGTCTGTCCCTCGAAAACGTTCGTTGCGCTGTTCACAGAATCGTTCTGATAATCAAGAGTATCAAACTGTATCTTCAATGCTTGGCCGCCTCCATTCAATTAAATGCTCAAAATATCGTCGTAGTGTATGCCTCGCGCATTTAATTGCTCGATCGTATTCAACTTTTCACTATCATTTATAAACTTTTCGTCTTGGAATACGACCACAGAATTTTCAACTTCGTCATTACATATCTGCTTAATGATGAAGTTAGCAATGCCACTTGCAATTTCTTCTCCTAATACGACAAACATGGATCCAAACGCCACATCATAGATATTTGCTTTTCCGACGACCGCTTCACTAATTGGGTAGGCCAGATCAAGTCCTTGTTTTATCATTATTTCGTAAACGATATCAATCGGCTCTGATTGTTCCACAAAGTTACTTTCTGACAGTGCAATCTGTGAACTTATGTCTGTACTCTCTGGAGTCACATTCCACTTCTTGATATTTGATTTGGAAAGTTCAAACACCTTAAATCCAATATCTAAATTCTCGACGGATACCGGCTTCGTTTCAATTATTCTTTCGCCTGCTCTACGGATACGTTCCTCAGCAATTTCCGGTATTGTTCTAAAACCTGCGATGAACGCGTCCGTCTTTTTCTCTATCAGTTCCGGTAATTGTACAAGTATATATCGTCTATGACCTGCATCTTCTGAATTAAACTTCATCACCGCCTCAGCAGTCGCTGCGGACCCAGAAAAGAAATCAAGTATTATCGAATCTTTATCATCTCTGGTGAAGAGCCGTAGCATTTTCTCAATTAACTCCACAGGTTTTGGTGTATCAAAAGTCTTTCCTCCCATTAAATTAATCAACTGTTTTGTGGCGTTACTTGTATATCCACCATCATCCCACCAGCTGGTATCAGTCTTCCTGGAGTTCTTGGCGTCTTTCAAAAAATATTTGCGTTGTAAGCCATTCTTGGTCCTTACAATCAGGTTATCCTCATATAATTGTTGCATTTTTTCCTTGGAATACCGGAAATATCCTTTAACCCCCATAAAATCGTAATAAGGATTCCCCTTTTTGGCACCTCCAGGGCCATCTGCCGGTGTGCCTTTCCAATCTCCACGAGGATCGTTGTCTGGATTACTAAACCCTTTTAATACGGGATCCAGTCCGATTGTATTTCGCTTACTAAAGATCACATCAATATTCTTTGCGTACAACAGGATGATATTATGATTTTGACTAATAATTTTGTCATTCGAAACCGATGCTCGTGCCTTGTGCGCAATTTGAGTAATTAGATTTCTTTCCCCAAACAGCTCATCACAGACCTTTCTCAGGTTTGCTTGCTCCTTATCATCTATGCTTATAAAGATAACACCGTCCTCAGTTAAAAGGTTCCTTGCAAGTTTGACTCTGGGAAAGATCATATTCAACCAGTCCGTGTGATATCTGCCATTTGTTTCTGAGTTAGTCGTCATCTTATTGCCTTCAGCGTTAACTTGGCTAGTTTGTTCCAAATAATTTTTCCAGAGAGCTCCTGAAGCTATCCTTATAGACAAAGTCCTTCCCTGTGTTATATGGCGGATCAATATAAATCAGCTTTACCTTATTAGCATAGGACTTTTGTAATACCTTCAACACCTCAAGATTGTCGCCCTCAATATATAAATTCTTCGTAGTATCCCAATTCTTTGACTTCTGCTTGTTTGGTTTCAAAGTTGCTGTCGTCGGCTGTTGCGCCAACTTCACGGCTTGTTTCTTTCCGTTCCAAGTAAAACTGTACCGCTCGGGAGAATCATCTACCGCATCCCCTAGAAACAGGCGCAATTTATCAAAGTCAATCTTGCCTTCTGTCATAACTTCTGGAAACAGCCGGCTTAATTGCTCGATATTATCTCTAGTGATATCTTCTGACTCACCATCCATAGGTTTTATGTCTTTATTTTCGCTCATCGTTACCTCTCCCGGTTTTCTTAAGTACACTTTGAAGCTCATCTTTTCGTTTTTTTAATTCCATCTGCATTTCTATTTTACGATTAAGCTGCCGCTCACCTTTGATTTTCTTTCTCAATGTTTCAATTCGTTTGCTTAATTCATCCAATCGGTCTTTCTCATATGTTGTGACCGTTTCAGCTCGTACTCCGAATTGGACAGCGGTTAATTGTTGAGTGATTTCGCTCTGCAACCCATCATATAGCGTTTTAGTGAACTTCTAGGAAGTTTGGACACCGCCAAATTTTCTAAAATTTTGGGTGCTCTTTCGACGCTGTAACTTGGAGATGGATAGATTCTAATCAATTTTAAAAAATCTGTTGACTACCGGACAGAACGTCCCGTATACAGCCTAAATTCATCCTGAAATTCAGTAAGTACGACAATAGGATATGGGATTATCTTAGAAAGCAATCGATAGATTTTTTCTGATTTTTCATTTTCTTTAGTTTTAACATAATAAAACCAAACTTCGCTGTACAGCTCCTCATCAGATTGAAACGCCGGAATATTCGTATTTTCAGGTTTGAAATCGGCTAACATATAAATGCTTTGCACAGCGTCTGTCAGCAGCTTTTTATCCTTCGCATCTCTAATATGTGGAAATACCTGAGTCTTTGGTAAATTTTTGTTAATGACTGTCGCAGCTGGAAACTGCCACCACCTTACAATGTCTTTCGTATCCATCATGACTCCTATCTCATTGCTAGACCTACCTGATAATTAGAAAAGAAATCAGTTCTATATCTTCAAGATCATCAACTAATTCTGTTTGGACACTCGTTCCTCCCGGTGAAAACATTGAAGCAATACCAACCTCGTCCCGCTTCCCTCTTATTGCTTCAATGGCGGATGAAAGAAGCTCCGAATAGGAGGACATATCTTTACCACCGTCTGTCTGCCGATAGAAGTCATCCACTAACGGTTGATTGATATCTTTGTGACCCAGACTAAGTTTCTTGAAATAATCTAGCACT
Source organism: Lacticaseibacillus saniviri JCM 17471 = DSM 24301 (assembly GCF_001311785.1). Classification (GTDB taxonomy): domain Bacteria; phylum Bacillota; class Bacilli; order Lactobacillales; family Lactobacillaceae; genus Lacticaseibacillus; species Lacticaseibacillus saniviri. The sequence goes on from NZ_BBBX01000016.1 coordinate 26,215, forward strand.
TGCTTGGCATACATATAGTTCAATTTAACACTGCCGTCCGAACGCATATAAATCACGATGTAGGGCAGAATACCATTTTCTTTACCAATATCCTCTGTTGCTTGTTTCAAAACTAAGATAACGCCAGGTTCTGCTTCAGGCAGTTCTCTTGAAGATGCAACAGCGAACATTCCTAAAGGCGCTTCATTTAGATCTTTTTCACGATCTTTGAGGGCATTTTGCAGATCGGCCTTAAAATCATTAAACGTCATATCTGTAATAGAAATTGTCCCACTAACGTCTTCCAAATCAATGACTTCATTTTGTAATTGCTGTAACTGTTGCTTTCGGTACTTAAGATCGTTCATCTCGCGATTCTCTTGAATGTTAAGTAAATCATCTTCACCTGTCGCTGCAGTATTTAACATAACCATTCGGCCCTTGACACGCTGCTCCAAATTTAAGTAGGTGTCCAAGTCAACATTCGGCCAAAAATTAACCAGTTGAATTCTAGCGTTGCGTGATCCAATTCGATCTATCCGGCCAAAACGCTGGATTACTCTAACAGGGTTCCAATGAATATCGTAGTTCACCAAGTAATCAGCATCTTGCAAATTTTGGCCTTCAGAAATGGTATCAGTCGCAATCAACAAGTCAATTTCTTCAGTCGCATCAGGATTAATCTGATCTCTTCCTTTAGAAATAGGAGAAAAATTAGTCAAGATATCATTCATATCGCTCACATTCACGCCTGGCATTGTCGACTGATTCGATTTAGCCCCTCCCGTTATTAACGCCGAATTAAGGCCGTGCCGCGCTTTAACAATTGAGGCCAAGTGCTCATATAGATAATTTGCAGTATCTGCAAATGCTGTAAAGATGATAACTTTCTTATTATTGCCGTTAATTGGGTGTCCATATTTGGCCCTTAGAAGTTTCTTTAAATCAAGTAGTTTTGCATCTTTATTAGCTGTCACCTTAGCAGAAGCATCTTTTAGCCATTCTAAAACTTCAAGATCTTCTTCAAGGTCCTGTGACCATCTAATTAGATCCATATCGCCAATAAGAATCTTTGTCTTTTTTCCGACAGACGAGTCTTCAAATGCCGAATCCAGTTCTTCATCATCGAAATCAGAAATACTTTTAAAACGTGAATTATCAATGTTTCTTGACTTTGCTTTTTGTAAAATCGATTTGCTTTCATCAACCATCCGTTCAATGGTTAACCCAAAAGAGTAAATCGAACTTTCTAATCGCTTAAATAGGTTAGCCTGAATCAGCTTGGCAAGCGCTTGTTCCCGATCAGCTTGTTTAAAAGCAGACTTTCCTCCCTGAACCTTTGTATCATAGAGATCCTCATAATATTTCCGCTTTGCTGGTAAAACATACTGTAATGGCTGATACATTGCCATCGTTAAGCCACCAACCTTGTCATACACATCTTGGAGTGGCGGAAACTTACCAGTTGCATCAATATCAGATTTTACAGTGATTGGCTTTAGGCGTTCCGGAAAGTCGCCCAAAGAATCCGTATCATAGTATTTCTCAATATGTTTTCGGCTTCGGGCAATTGTTAACATATCTAGAAGCTTGAAATATCCTGGGTTCACACTATCAAGAAATTTTTGAGTTGTTCGCTCATTTTCTTCTAGTTCCATCCAATCGTTGAAAGATTTCTGAGCGAGTCTTAATTCCGTATCAATATCTTTAATCCCGTAATCTGCTAATGCAGTCGTATCACCTTCAGTAATGAACCCAATCTGATTCTTCAGATCTTTCATTCGGTTGTTTACAGGCGTAGCAGATAGCATCAATACCTTTGTTCGGCGACCTGCTTGATAATATCATCCATCAAGCGTTCATAACGGGTCTTCGTCTCGCGATTGACATTCGTATCATTGTTTCTAAAATTGTGGGATTCATCAATGACGACCAAATCAAAATCTGACCATAAAAAAGTGTCGAGCTTAATTTCTCCACTCATGCCTCGATACCGGCTCAAGTCAGTGTGATTTAGTACCGTGTAATTAAAATAATCATCATTAAGGATATTTCTCTTGTCAGGGGTCGTATAGACTGTCCAATTATCTCGTAATCTTTTGGGGGCCAGTACTAAAACTCTTTTACGTTGCAATTCATAGTACTTAATGACGGCTAATGCCGAAAAAGTTTTCCCTAGTCCGACTGAATCGGCAAGAATCGCCCCATTGTACTTTTCGAGTTTCCGGATTAACCCCATCACGCCATCTTTCTGAAATTGATACAGTTTATTCCAGATTACTGAATCCTTAAAACCTGAACCGTCAGGGGCGATATCTTGCTCATCAAGTTCTTCTAACTTATCGTGGAAAATGTGGTACAGAGAAACAAAATAAATCCATTCAGGAGAGTTTTCTTGATATATGGTTCTAACTTTTTCAAGGACCTTCTCCGTCGCATCCTTGGATTTCTTTGGATCACTCCAAACCTGATCAAAATCCGCCTTTAGTAACTTTAAGTGATCTTCTGCGCCAATAATGCCTGTCATTGAAGAGACATTATTAGATTCCGTAATTCCCAGCCCATCAGAAGTGAATTTGAACATGGACGGCACAATTATGTTCTTCTCTGGTTCTTTATTATTCTCAACTAGCAACTCATCTAATGCATTCTGATTAGAGTTCAATTGATGAATTTTAACTTTTTCGGTAATCAACTTGGCAATCTCCCGAGCGATAAAAGCGGTGTCCATTTTATTGCGAAGTTTGATTTCATAGTGATTCCCCGAAATGTCCTCTTCGCTTTGGGCAATTTCGTATCGTTTAAGAAAACCAGTCTCTTCCCTCTCAAAAATGACTTTGTAAGAATAACACGCAATTCTTTGGACCGTTTCAATTCCTTCTGTAAAGCGTTAAATGCAAAAATTGAGAATGCTGCTGTCTGAATACTGATCTTTGAATCAGATGTCACATTCTCCTTGATTAATTGTTCAAGTGTGTTTGTCCCTTTGTTATCGATAAGCTTTAAATCCACAATATTCCTCCAGAATCCCCATCGACTCATTTCAGTCTTATTTCATAAGATGCTATCACTTCAAAAGAAGTAAAATCGTAATCTTATCCTTAAAAAGTGTAGCATATGGATGCCCATTTGAGGGAGATAGTTTTTGAAACTCGAGCCTCAGAAAAAAGTCTCATCGATGTATCGCTGGCACCAAGCAAATCCAGTTCGAGCTGTGCGAACATCAGCCAGATTCTATTCACTTTACCCTGCCTCCCGGCGATCATCACACGGCTCTACCACGGGCAACTGTGCTTGGTCTATTTTGTGACAGATTAATCGATATGTCGAGAGCGAAATCAGTCATTGACTTTCTCATGTCATGCTTCATGTTGAGACTAAAAGAGACCTGAATCGCATGTACGGCACCTCGCGGAATTTTATTTATTTCGTCAGATCACCTTAATTCCAACAAATCGAGCAAATTCAAATCGTAAAACGTAGGGACTGACTCATTGACCTCATATAGTCTAAAAACTGGTAATTTTTCAGATTTGCTGATGCTAGTTTCACTGCAATTAAAATAATGTAGAATAAATCATCATCAACTATCTCTTAAACCATTGCCTTGCTCTACCAGTATCTACTCTCTACTTCTATCGGAGTATCTCAGTAACAGGCATGTTACTTAAGGTTCACAAAGAATGCCATTACTGGAAGAAGCGGTTTGACTCTGCAGCTGTCTCTTTTAAGGACGGAACGTGATTGAAGTCTAATATTTCCTCCCTCAAATTTTTTGCAAAGTAGCCGAAATGGCTATTCGATCGATTGCGAACTGAGCATATCCTTTCATAATTTTCACATCCGCAATCTCTGAGAACAGGATTTGCTTCAAAGTTGATATCTTTAATGCTTTTTCATAAGAGTCCGTTGTTAAGGCCGAAGTTACGTCTTCTGTTACCCGTTTTATAATTTCGGACGTTTTGATTGCGCCAGGAATCTCATCAACCTCAGCCGTTAACGAGGTCAAATTTTTAGCATTTTTTGAGTGGATAAAGCTTTGTCTCAATTTGTTATCGACCGTCTTTTTGTTAGGTCATAGATGATGCTCTCTTTCTCGTCAGAGATTTTACGCAGAACAGCTTCTTTTACTACCTTCAATTTGTTATCAATCTCATTTTTATCTGTTTTACTTTCCAAGACATTTCTGACTACGTACTGCGATAAAAGTAACATTTCAATTTCATTGTAGGGCAAAACAAAAACCGCTATCGAATTAAGTTTCTCTCTTTCAGCCTCTGTGAGCGCATCACCGTCAACTATTCCAAATGCTCTTGTGTCATTAAATACAGCCGACTGATTTATGGCTTTTGTGTAAGTCACTACATTATCATGGGAATCTACGGGAAGCACTGTGAAATCAGAAAATACATTTGAATACACTTGATAATCTCGGCTGTTTTTTTGCCTTCGCAGACAGAATGTCTCGTGTACTGCCCACTAATTCCGTTATCAACGATTCGGGTAGTGAATCATTCGAGTCCACGCGCACAAGTTCTATCGTTGTCGGCGGTAGGAAACTCTTACACCAAAAGAGGCTGATATTTCTCCGGGCGGCAATGAAATCGATCGTATGAGAAGCAAAGATGAATTGACAATCAGGGCGCGCCTTAATTAACTCATCCCAGAGGCGGTTGTAGGAGTCAGGATTTAAAAAAAGTTTCTGGTTCATCTATCACAATATAACTTTCTTCTTTAGCCATAATCACATTGCCAATATAAAACAAGATGCTCTTCTCACCATCGCTCAACTCATTTATTGAATATTCTTTATAGTTCTTTACAGGAATTGGTTTTCTGTCATCGGGATCTTCTATAAATTTGATATCAGGGATAATCTTGGTCCAGATTTCTACAACTTTATCCCACTTAGAAGGCTGTCTGTCTTTAACATCTTTCTGTCTTTCCTCGGTTGATTGCCTGGCCAAGTCCTTTATTAAAGCTGTCAAAAGCAAGGTGAAGGGTTTAACCAGTTTATCAACCTGTATACCATCCTGTTTAAAGTCTAAATTCACAGACTTCTGATTTTCCTCTAAATAACTTTTCACATTGACATCGTTTCTCCTATAGAGATTACTCTCGAAGAAGAGCACTTTTTGCGCGGGCAAAACAACAAGATTAGAAAGACCTGAGTTTGTTAATTGGTTTACAAAAGTAGATTTTCCACTACCGTTTCGACCAACTATCACGATATTTTTCTTTTCCTCTGAAATTGATTCTAGAACTGACAAATTTTGTGCTCCTAAAACCAATCCCGGCAATAAAGATTCATAATATCCTGGATCGACATTTGGCTCTAGAATTGGTAACTGTTCAAAATATTGCTCCAAAAGGGATCGGAAAGATGGAGAAAGATTTCTGCCCTCTTGCCTGTTAATTAACTTATCAATCAGGATGCTGGCTTTGTCAGTCTGTTCGAGAACTCTTTGCCTTCTTTCCTTTCTATCAATCGGGTTTAGGCCCTTATTGTCTGCCATTGCCTCCCAATTTTGAATAACGTTGTGAAGATAATTGCTAATTTTTTCTAGCGTTGTCTCATTTACTTCCACCTTTATTTCCCCCTATAAAATGAATATTGCTTTTGCAGGATGAACCAGAATTTGTCGAATTTTTTGATAATCACCCATCTGAGTTGAGATTATAATCTATAAATAAAAGAGTATCCTGTTTCTACAGAGTACATGACTAACTAACACTACTGATTCAATTACGGAAGCCCGCAACGAGCCTCAAATTAATATTCTCCCATCTTGAAAAAATAGAGTTAATTTTATTCGATTATACTCCGAAATCTATTTAAAAAGGACCTAAGCAACGCTTATATACAAAAACCCCTGCGGACACATTGTCCACAGGGGTTTTCCTGTATCCCAAATTGTAATCTCTCGATTAACGCTTTGAGAATTGTGAAGCTTTACGGGCCTTCTTGAGACCTGGCTTCTTACGTTCCTTCATACGTGGGTCACGTGTTAACATGCCCGCACGCTTCAAAGGACCGCGGAAGTCTGGATCAACAGTTAAGAGTGCACGCGCAATCCCATGACGAGCTGCACCTGATTGACCAGAGAAGCCACCGCCAACAACGTTAACTAAACGTCGTAGCTATCAGTAGTTTCTGTGATACCGAATGGTTGAACCATATCAGTAATCAAGTTTTCGTATGGAAGGTATTCGCGAACATCCTTACCATTCATAGTAATTTTACCGGTACCAGGGACTAAACGTACCCGAGCAACGGAGTTTTTGCGACGACCAGTGCCGCTATAAGAGACTTGTGCCACAGTGGTATCCTCCTTAGATTAAGTTGGTAATGTCGAGTACTTCTGGGTTTTGTGCAGCATGTGGGTGATCAGCGCCCGCATAGACATGCAGCTTTAAGAATTGTTGGTGACCAAGAGTGTTCTTGGTAGGCAACATCTTCTTAACAGAGTATTCAACCAAGCGAGCTGGGTTGTCCCGTAAGAGATCGCCAGCTACTTCATGCTTCAAACCACCTGGATGTTGGCTGTGACGGTAGTAAATCTTGTCTGTGGCCTTTTTACCAGTTAACTTGAGTTTGCCAGCGTTGATGACGATAACATTGTCACCGGTATCAACGTTTGGTGTGAAGGTAGGCTTGTTTTTACCGCGTAAAATAGAAGCAACGACGGAAGATAAACGACCTAAGGCGATATCTGTTGCGTCGATGACATACCACTTACGTTCGATTTCGTTTGGCTTTGCCATGAAAGTTGTACGCACGATTTGTTTCCTCCAATAATCTGTGTTTGTTTGACACTCAATAAGTTTCCGGGGCCTATCGTGGGGCAAACAATACCAGCTACTAATGTATCAAGTTTTCAGCTCAATGTCAATGCGATTTGCGTGTTTCCTTCGCGATTTCATCGAGGGATGGATAATAAACTTCCTTAAGATACAGTCCGGATGCCGGTGCGGTCCCACGCGCTTGTTGTCGGTCTTTGACTTCAAAGAGCCGCAAAAATCGTGTTGATCACGGCGCCCATTGCCGATTTCGAGTGCTGTCGCGACTAGAATCCGCACCATGTTATACAAAAACCATTGCCGTAGAACTCAAATGTGAGTTCATTGTTCGCTTGGTCTTCCGTCACGGTGGCCTCGTAAATGGTGCGCACCTTATCCACAATCACCCCACCGCTTGCGGCAAAACTGGTGAAATCGTGCGTACCTTCGAGATCTTTGAGCGCGATTTTGATTTTATCCACATCCAATGGGTAGGGATAGTGCCCTGTGTACAACCGCTTAAATGGGTCCGTGTAACGGCCGCGTGCAACCTTGTACATGTATCGCTTACCTACCGCTGAATACCGCGCATGGAACGCCTCAGGGACAATCTCGGCGTTCAAGATCTCAATGTCCAGTGGCATCAGACTGTTCAGCGCACGCAACATGCTCGGCGCCGGAATCATGCCAGGATAATCAAAACTGATTACCTGCCCCAGCGCATGTACGCCAGAATCGGTCCGTCCAGAGCCATCCACATGTACATGTGTCCCCTTGGTCATCTTCGTCAGTGCCTTTTCCAACACGCCCTGAACCGTGCGCTGCTTGGGCTGCACCTGATAACCCGCAAAATTCGTGCCATCATAGGCGAGTGTCACTCTATAAGTTGTCATGGTGTTTCCTTTCAATTGCTTTATCCACAGTGGCTTGGCTATGCACAGGTGCATAACTCTTATTACCGCAGTTATCCACTTGTGTCCCGTAGCCACATAAAAAGGTGCAACCTGCGTCGCACCTTTTTCTTTGATTATCGACGCAGGATCACCAGTAATACGGTCAAAACGACCATGGCGCCGCCTGCGAGCCAATCGGCATTATGATAGTGTAGCACACGATACTTGGTCCGGCCATCGCCACCTTGATAACCACGCGATTCCATCGCTGTGGCTAAGTCATCCGCCGTCGAGAAACTGCTGACGAACAGTGGAATCAACAGGGGCACAACGGCCTTCATCTGTTGAAAAATATTCCCGGTCCCAAAATCGACCCCACGCGCACGTTGCGCATTCATAATCTTGCTGGTTTGATCCATCAAGGTTGGCACGAAGCGTAAGGCGATTTGGAGCACCAGCGCGAGTTCGGTAACGGGCACTTTGATCAGGCGCAGTGGTTTCAACAGGGATTCCACCGCATCCGCCAGTGATAATGGCTGGGTCGTCAGTGTCAGCAGGGTTGAGACGAAGATGATCAATACAAAGCGCATGAAGATGTATGCCCCGTTGATCAATCCTTGTTGCGTAATCCACAACCAGCCCCAATGCCAGTAGACCGTCCCACCGCGGGCAAACAGCACCTGCAGTGCCACTGTGAACAGAATCAGCCAGAGCAGTGGCCGCACACCGCGTAAGAAGAAGCCCATTTTGATTTTGGACGCCCAGATCATGACCATCGTGGCTAAGAACATCACCAGATAGGTCTGCCAGTTGTTGGCCAGGAAAATAATCCCGATGTAATAGAAGCTGGCCATCAGCTTGGTCCGTGGATCCAACCGGTGAATCCACGAATCTCCTGGTAGGTAACGTCCGAGTAAAAGTTATTCACGCGACGCACCTCCTAGTTGTGGCACCAATTGATCAGCGAGTTCCGCTTCCGTTAATGGCATGGGATCGAACACGAAGCCGCGACGCTTCAAGCGATTGGCCATGCGCGTCGTGGTTGGCACACCCAATTGCTTCTCGTTCAACCAATCCTCATCACTGAAGATTTCACGTGGACTACCGCTCTTGACCAGGTGTCCAGCTTCCATCACCAGCACATGATCGGCGTAATCCGCCACATCATCCATTTGGTGAGTCACCAGCACAATCGTGAGGCCCTGTTCCTTGTGCAGCTGATCAAACATGCGCATCATTTCTTGGCGCCCAGCGGGATCAAGCCCGGCTGTGGGTTCATCTAAGACCAAGACTTCCGGTTGCATCGCGAGCACGCCGGCAATCGCCACGCGCCGCATCTGCCCACCGGAGAGATCAAAGGGCGACTTCTCCAACACGTCATCGGGTAAGCCCACCAGTTTGACCATCTGTTCGGCGAGCTTGGCCGCATCTTCTTCGCTCACACCAAAGTTCTTAGGCCCAAAGGCGATATCCTTGGCGACAGTTTGTTCAAATAATTGATTTTCAGCGAATTGAAACACCATGCCGACCTTTTGGCGCAAAGGTTTCAGGTTCTTATTGCTGGTTTCATTGGTGATTTTGAAGTCGCCAATCGTCACTGTGCCCTTGGTGGGCTTCAGCAACGCGTTCAAGTGTTGCAAGATTGTGGATTTACCACTACCGGTGTGTCCGATAATTGCGGTGTAACTGCCATCATGAATGGTGGCCGTGACGTCTTTGATCCCGTCACCCGCAAACGGTGTCCCCGCTTGATACGTGAAATCTACATGGTCGAATGTAATGTCCACAGGTAATCCACCAACCTCTCGTCATCCATATAGTCTTTAGGTAATGTCACACCGCGCTCAGCTAGTGCCGTCTTTAGCTTCTCAGGATACGGCACATCGAGTCCTAGCGCGATTAATTCGGAACCGTAAGCAAAAATCTCAGCGGGCGTGCCAACTTGCTTGATCTGCCCATCGTTCAGCAAGATCACACGATTGGCCGCCGCTGCTTCGTCGATATCATGTGTGATCGACAACACGGTTAAGTTCAATTCATCTTTGAGCTGGTGAATCGTTGCGAGCACCTCAGCCCGTCCAGCGGGATCGAGCATCGATGTCGATTCATCCAAAATAATGATGTCTGGGCGTTGCGCGATAATACCGGCAATCGCCACCCGCTGCTTCTGCCCACCGGACAGACGTGAGGTTCACGATCACTGAACGCCGTCATCTTGACCCGTTCCAGTGCCGCGTCAACGCGTTGAATCATTTCGTCGCGGGGGACCCCGTGATTCTCCAGACCAAAGGCGACATCATCCGCCACCGTTGCCCCGACAAACTGATTGTCAGGATTCTGGAACACGATACCGACCTTTTGGCGAATCTGCCAGACGGTCTCTTCAGACAGCGTCATTCCGGCCACAACCACTTCACCAGATTCAGGTGCCAGTAAGCCATTGATGTTCTTGGCCAGTGTACTCTTACCGCTCCCATTGTGACCAATGATTGCGACCCACTCGCCCTTTTGAACCTCAAAACTGACATCCTTCAAGGCGAACGCTTCGGCATCGGCGTAACGATAATTCAAATGTGAAATTTTAATGGCGTTCTCCACAAAGGTCACCCCTTCTATTCCGTTTGCATAACGCAATAATGATACCATAAACGCTACCCAAAATGGATAGATTTGCTGGAAATAACAGCGTTTACCCTCCGCGAGTGACATCGCTTCCTTTTTCACAACTGGCGTGTTAGTCTAACTTCGAATTACAATTTGGAGGGGATAATCATGGCACAAACAGCAATTGTGACAGGCTCAGGACAAGGCATTGGTAAGGGGATTGCACTACAACTGGCAAAGGATGGCTTCAACATTGTTGTGGCTGATCTCAACGAAATCACAGCCGCAGACACCGTCAAAGAAGTCGAGGCACTCGGCGTCAAAGCATTGGCTGTTGTGACCAATGTTGCGGACGAAACCAGTGTCAAGAATCTGATTGCGGCCGCTAATGAGCACTTTGGAAGCGTCGATGTCTTGGTGAATAATGCCGGTATTGCCCAAGTGGGTACCATCGAAGAAGAAAGCGCAGAAGACTTCGACAAAATTTTCCAGATCAACGTCAATAGTGTGTTCTATGGTATTAAGGCTGCGGCCCCTGTCATGCGGGCACAAGGACACGGCAAGATTATCAATGCCAGCTCGATTGCAGGTCATACTGGGATGGAACTACTCGGACCTTACTCCGCAACCAAGTTTGCGATTCGCGGCTTAACACAGGCTGCCGCGCAGGAACTCGCTAAAGACCACATCACCGTCAATGGCTATGCGCCCGGCATCGTGTTGACGCCAATGTGGGATCTGATTGACAAGCGCATGTCGGAGATTCACAACGTTCCCATTGGTGATTCCCTCAAGCAATACATGAGCGGCATCGCATTGGGTCGCGGTGAACAACCACAAGACATCGCCAACATGGTCTCCTTCTTAGCCAGCGACAAGTCTGACTACATCACCGGCCAAACCTATATCGTTGATGGCGGAATGCTGTACAACTAAAAATAATCATAAAAAAGACGACACCCAGAATCAATCAGGTGTCGTCTTTTTCGCGTAAATTATTGGCTGAAACGACCATATTCAGCAGCTACCCACTGATGATGGCCACCAAGAGAATAATAAACACGACCATTAAGTTGCTTCTTAGCAAAGACCTTCCATCGTGTTCCTGCCTTCAAGAAGCGATTAGTCGCTTTCCCATAATTATCCCATAGAACTGTGCTCCAGGTTGGGTAACCAGGTACTCTGACCGTGAAGATACCATTCAGACGAGTTACACTTTCGCCTTCTGGTGGCTGAACAACCTGTCCGCTATCATCGCGGATTAACACATCATCCGCTTTGATCCATTGATTACCACCAAGATTGTACGCCAATGTATTTCCTTTGACCTGTCTCACCCCAAATACACGCCACTTACTTCCGATTTTTAATGTGCGGTTGGTTGCTTGTGTTGTTTCGGCATTGCGGTAGATCCGAGTTTCATCCATCACCTCGGCTGTGCCGGACATTTCCTTGATTTCAGGGGTCGGCGTTTCGGTTGAACCTCCGGGATTATTGCCAGATGGTGGTGTCTCAGGTTCGGAGGGAGAGTCGGATTTGAGTTGCAGATATTCAACTGCAGCATTTATCCACTGGGCCTGTTGATTCACCGCTGCTTCATATTCCGCCAAATTTTCTAGAATATCGATTCCCTTCGTGAGTTCTCTTTCGACCTTACTTACACTCTCATTTGTATATTTATCTTTATCTTTCAATTTTTCCTGAGCTTTTTTACTGCCGCTTCAAGCGCAGAATAATCGAAGTGACCAGCATAAGTTTGTGAAAAATAAAACCGTCCTAACATATTACCACTTATTCTATCAAAAACATTAACAGATGCGTGGATAGATTTTACTTCGGAGCTAATTATGAACTCCTTATTAATATTGTCGAACTCTATATCATCGAACGTTTCTATTTTATATCTAACATCCAAATTAGGAGTGAACTTTATTACATCCACAACAGGTAGCCTGACCTCTTCTCTTTTTGTATTAATTGGTAAAAGTTTTCCACACGAAAAGGCTTCCTGACCACTCCAAATATCAAAAGTATCTAACCGAAAATTTTCAATGTTTCTCAAAGGATTTTCATTAAAAGCAGCAGATTCAAAAATTTCCAAAGATAAGGGAAGGTTGATTTCTTCGATTTTATTTGATAAAAAGGCGCAACTCTTAATTTCTCGAACTTGACTAGGTAGATTTAGCTGGGTAATTTCATTATTGGCAAAAGAATAACTTCCAATTACATTTAATGCCGTGGGTAGAACTACTTTGTTTAGTTTGTTCCCAGAAAAAGCATTTGACTCAATCTGTATAATCGAATCGGGTAGTTTAATGGTCAGTAATCTATTTTCCTGAAAAGCCCCAGATCCAATATTATCCAGAACATTATTATCTTCAAAATCCACTTGAGTCAGTCCACGACGAGAAAAAGCTTCTGACCCAATTCGCCTTACAGGAATCTCTGCCATTGCACCGTCCTCTGAAGACACTTTGGCAGGAATGGTTAATTGCTTTTCTGGAAAAATGATATCCGGCGAGAATCCCGTTAAAGTTGCCTCACCATTTTCAACAGTAAATGTAAACTTGCCTGAATCATATACCGGTGAAAGTTGTTGAATCGCCGCATTAACAGTTTGCGGCTGACTATATGATTGAATGCCCACAGAAACACCACTCAAGACAGCTATAACTAAAACCGACTTCAGTCCTGTACCCCAAAACTTCACACGCTTCATCCTGATTCCCCCTAAGCTTTATTTGTAATCCTTCACTTACTAATTTCAGCTTAACAGGATGATTTTTGCACGTGCAATTAGAACGCAGTAATAAAAAAGACTATTCAAAATTGAATAGTCTCTCTATCAAATTATTCTTACTTGCGTGTCTTCGTTGTGCCCATAATGGCTGAAACAATCAATACAAGAATAATAGCACCGATTAACGCAGGGAAAATTGCGAGATCAGCCATGTGTGGGCCCCAGTCGCCCAGCAGACGCGTCCCAAGCCATGCCCCGACTAAACCAGCCAAGATATTACCGACCCAGCCAAATGGCATGTTACGGCCGACAATCATTTGCCCGATAGCACCGATTACAGCACCGACAATAAGTAACCAAATAAAATGTAACATATTACTTTCCTCCTTTTGTGTGGCGTATATCTAGCATATCGCATTCAATATGGTGAATGCACATTTCCGGCTCAAGACACAAAAACACCTTCCGCATCACTGACAGAAGGTGTGCTTGAGTTCATTTACTTAACAGCGACAGCGTATTTCGCTTGAATCCATTGATTACCGCCTAAGTTGTACCAACTGATCACGCCATCGATTGTTCGGTAAAGCGATACACGCCATGTGGTGCCATGCTTCAATGACTTTGATGTCATCGTTGCCTTGTTGGATGGTGTGTTGCTGGTCGTTGTCTTTTTGTGGTTGTGAACGTCCGCAAACCGTAACCATTGGTCGCCACCGATATTCAACCATTCATTGGACGCCGCTTTGGTTGACCAACTGCTCCCCTTCGGTAAGACACGGGATGTTGCCACAAATTATTATTCACAGTACTGTAGACATGCGCACCACCATTGCGTGTAACAGTAGAAACAGGATAGAAACTAACGAAAGAACCCAAGACGGCCGAACCGTCAAACAGTTTATAGTTACGCAACTTCAACCAGGTGTTTTTCCCTGCATTCAACCAATTGTTGCCATTATCACTACTCAACATTTGTGTGATGCGCCACTTGGTACCTTTGACCAGCTTCTGACTCGTAGCAGTGATATTTTCATTTTTATCCATCGTATAAACTTGGCCGTCAGCCGCACTTGGAATCGTATAGGTGACCTTGGCGAGCTGATTATTCAGATACCCGCTTTCCGTACCCAACTGTGGATCGCGCGCTGGCATTTCAGGATGCTTATACCCAGGAGTGAAATATTGCATCATCGAGACATCTTGAAATAATTTTCCGTGATAGGTGGTATTGGGCCCAAATAAATAAATCCGCATTGGGTTGCCACCAAATGTTGTGTATCCTGCAAACTTAGGCGCATTGACCAGCGCAACATTGGGACTATCGGGAACAGCCTTCACATTCTTGATGGTGACATCTTTCGTCACGCCATTGAAGTTTAATCTTGCAACAATAGTACGTGTTACCATTAAGCTAGGATCATTAAAAGTTGCTGTATGTTCTGTATCCGCTCGTACGACATTCCCATCTTGTGCAACCGTATTAATAACGCTACCTGTTCCCAATAATGCGAGTGCAGCGATAGTAGTGAGCAATAATTGCTTACCAGATTTAAAGACTTGTTTCTGACAATTAAATGTCCTGAATCGCGCCATAACAATCATGCTGGACCGTATAAAAGTCCTATTCGTTTTTATTCTTCAATAAACAAAAACAGGTCACCGACAATCAATGTCGGTGACCTGTTCATCATGCAGTATGTAAAAAATCATTTAATGATGGAGACACCAGGTTGCCCTGATTCTCGCAAGCTAGACTAAGCCAGTGAGTTTAACGTCACCGCGAAAGATCGTACCTCAGGAATGAGATAGCCATCATCGTAACGCTCCATCGATCAAATGATCAAAGTGAATTCACCACGAGGGCGAACTCGGTTTTATTTAGTTAGACAAGTTCAATGATAACCATTGGTGCGCCATCGCCGCGACGAGGTGCTGTCTTCATAATCCGTGTGTACCCACCATTACGATCGGCATACCGTGGTGCAACATCGCTAAAAGCTTTTGCAGAACGGATTGAACAACAACACTATCGCCATCTTCGCGAATGTCAGCAACTTCATTACGAACGAATGCAGCTGCTTGACGACGTGCGTGAAGATCGCCGCGCTTACCCAATGAGATCATCTTTTCTGCAGTCTTGCGAATTTCTTTTGCACGAGCTTCAGTAGTGATGATACGTTCATTGATGAATAAGTCGCTGGTTAAATCACGTAACATTGCCTTACGTTGAGAGCTTGTACGCCCTAATTTACGGTAACCCATGAGTTGGCCTCCTTTGCTGTTTTAGTCTTCGTTACGTAAACCTAAGCCCAAGTCAGATAACTTGTTCTTCACTTCTTCAAGTGATTTACGGCCTAAGTTACGCACTTTCATCATATCGGCTTCTGTTTTGTTGGTTAACTCTTGAACTGTGTTGATGCCAGCACGCTTCAAGCAGTTGTAAGAACGAACAGACAAGTCGAGCTCTTCGATAGTCATCTCAAGCATCTTTTCCTTGTGTGTTTCTTCCTTTTCAACCATGATTTCAGCGTTCTTAGCTTCATCGGTCAAGTTCACGAAGATATCCAAGTGTTCTGTCAGAATCTTCGCTGCCAAACTGATTGCCTCGCGTGGATTGATTGAGCCATTGGTCCAAACATCCAACGTCAACTTATCAAAGTCGTTTCGCCGACCAACACGGGTGCTTTCAACTTGGTAGTTAACCCGACTAATTGGGGTGAAAATCGAGTCGATTGGTAAGACGCCAATTGGCATGTCATCAACTTTATTTTGATCAGCTGCCACATACCCGCGACCTTTTTAATCGTCATTCGGACGTGGAAGTGACCACCTTCAGCAACAGTACAGATATATTGCTCAGGATTTAGTACCTCAACATCGCCATCAGCGACGATATCAGCAGCTGTCACAGTTGCAGGACCTTGGACATCAATTTCGACAGTCTTATCATCATCAGTCAGTAGCTTCAATGCTAACTTCTTAATGTTAAGAATAATTTGTGTAACGTCTTCTAGCACGCCATCGACAGTAGTGAACTCATGAAGCACACCGTCGATTTGGATGCTACTTACGGCAGCACCGGGCAGAGAAGATAACAAAATCCGTCGTAATGAATTCCCAAGCGTTGTCCCATAACCACGTTCGAGCGGCTCAACAACGAACTTACCATAGTTCGTGCCTTCGTCAACTTTGGTGATGTTTGGCTTTTCAAATTCGATCATCTAGTTTGTACCCCTTTCAAAACGAGAAGTGAAGTTTTGTCTACCCGGCCGCCAAGCAGTCGTAGGGTAACAATTAAACACGACGACGCTTTGGAGGACGAGAACCGTTATGTGGCACAGGTGTCACATCGCGGATCGCTGTCACTTCAAGACCAGTTGCTTGGAGTGAACGAATAGCTGCTTCACGGCCAGGACCAGGGCCCTTAACCGCAACTTCAACAGACTTCATGCCATGTTCCATGGATTCCTTAGCAGCAGCTTCAGCAGCCATTTGTGCAGCAAATGGTGTTGACTTACGGCTACCCTTGAAACCCAATGTCCCAGCAGAAGACCAAGAAATTGCATTCCCGCGAGGGTCTGTGATCATCACTAACGTATTATTGAATGTTGAGTGGATGTGCGCAACGCCGGATTCGATATGCTTACGAACACGACGCTTACGACTTGTCTTACGAGTTGCCATCGATTATACCTCCTTTAATTATTTTTTCTTACCAGCAATGGTAGTCTTCTTACCCTTACGTGTACGAGCGTTGTTCTTGGTATTTTGACCACGAACAGGCAAGCCACGACGGTGACGGATACCACGGTAAGAACCGATTTCTTGAAGACGCTTGATGTTCAAGCTAACTTCCCGACGCAAGTCACCTTCAACACGGTAGTTGTCGACAGCTGCACGGATCTTATCTTCTTGATCTGGAGTTAAATCTTCTTGGTGGATCGTTTCATCAACGCCAGCTTCGGCGAGGATTTTCTTTGCCGTCGTCTTACCAATACCAAAGATATAGGTTAAAGCGATGACGATTTGCTTACCACGGGGTAAATCTACACCTGCGATACGAGCCATTTCACAAACACCTCCTATTTAATATTTAATCTTAACCCTGGCGTTGCTTATGCTTAGGGTTTGCTGAACAAATGATCATAACCCGACCTTTACGGCGGACAACTTTACAATGTTCACACATCTTTTTAACAGATGGACGTACTTTCATGTTTTATAGCCTCCTCAGGTTGGCAACTACTTGAAACGGTAAGTGATTCGACCCTTTGTCAGATCGTATGGTGACAACTCAACAGTCACCCGATCCCCTGGTAAAATCTTGATGTAGTGCATCCGGATTTTGCCAGAGACATGGGCCAGAATTGTTGCCCCATTTTCAAGTTCGACTTTAAACATCGCATTGGGTAATGTATCCACTACGGTGCCTTGAATTTCAATTACATCGTCTTTTGCCACGTAAAATATTCCTCCTAAAATTCTGGATCAATGCAGATCGCGCGAAAAGGGTGAGCACACTGGTACTCACCGCACATACCGCGCTATTGTACCATAAATATTCGGCTTTGAAAATAGCCGTGAGGACGGTGCAAAAGACGAGGTCATCTACTTTGCAACGGTAGCCAGAATCTTTTGAATCTCGGCGAATACATCATCAATGGCTTGATCGCCATCAACTTCGAACAACAGGTTCCGTTGCTTGTAGAAATCAAGCAATGGTGTGTTCATTTCGATATTCACTTTCAAACGATTCTTTACGGTTTCTGGCTTGTCGTCTTCACGTTGGAAGAACTCATGACCGCCGCAACGGTCGCAAGTGCCGGCAACCTTTGGGGGATTGTATAGCTTATGATACGTTGCCCCACAGGTCTTACAGATAAACCGCCCAGACAGGCGATCAACCAAGATTTGCGGTTCAACAGCGATGTTGATGACCGCATCCAAAGGCTTGTTCAAATCAGCAGTGATTTGGTCAAGCGCTTCAGCTTGTTGGATGGTCCGGGGAAAACCGTCAAGCATGTAGCCCTGATCAGTGTCAGGTTCGCCTAAACGGTCTTTTACGATCCCATTGGTGACTTCATCAGGGACCAATTGGCCCTGATCAATATACCGCTTTGCTTCCAGACCGAGCTCAGTTCCGGCAGCCATAGCCGCGCGGAACATGTCGCCCGTACTGATATGAGCAATTGGGTAGGCGTCAACAATGCGCTCTGCCTGAGTCCCTTTACCTGCACCGGGAAGTCCCATTAAGATGAGATTCACGTTGCATCCTCCTCATTTATAACAACTGTCCTAGTCTTTAACCAAATCGCCCTGAATGAAGCCGACATATTCGCGCTTCATCAGTAACCCGTCTAACTGGCGAACCAATTCGATGGCTGTCATAACGACAATCAACAGACTGGTACCACCAAGACCGATGGATTGTGGCAAGCCCCAAATATTAGCAGCCAGTTGTGGGAGTAATGCGATCACCCCGAGGAAAATTGCCCCGACAGTGGATAAACGCATCAGCACACCTGAGAGATACTTTTCAGTACCCTTACCCGGCCAAACACCTGGAATGTAGCTTCCCTGCTTGGTTAAGTTTTCTGCGACCTTTTCTGGATTTACTTGCACGAATGCGTAGAAGAAGGTAAACAGAACAATCAAAATTGTATAAATCGCAGTTCCGGCTGGCTTTTGCAGATTGAAAATATTATTCAAGGTGATGAACCAACCGTCATCAGCGTGCGTTGCCTGGAAGGCCATCAAGATGGTCTGAGGTGTCACGATGAATGAACTTGCGAAGATAACTGGGATAACCCCAGCCACATTAACTTTAAGTGGTAAGTAACTGTTAGAACCAGCACTCGTCACACGGCGCGTGTATTGAATCGGAATTTTCCGGTTCGCTTGTTGCACCCAAGTTACAAAGGTGACAACCGCAATCACGGCAACAGCGATAGCAATCAGGACTAAGACGCCCTTCCAGATATCGCCAGCTGGCACGTTAATGATGTTGTCACGAACTAATTCGTAAATCCCATTTGGCAGGCGAGCGATAATCCCGGCGAAGATGATCAAGGAAATCCCGTTCCCAAGACCCTTATCCGTTATCTGTTCACCCATCCAAGTGAGCAACATGGTCCCACCGGTCAGGATAATCCCGATCGTGATGTAGGTTTCCATATTTGGATTTTTAACCAATCCCAAACTGCTGAGCTGTTGGAACCCGGCAGTAATACCGAGTGCCTGGAAGAAGCCCAAAACGATGGTGAGGTAGCGTGTCCACTGGTTTAATTTCCGGCGACCAACTTCCCCTTGCTTACTCCATTCAACAAACTTAGGCAGAATGTCCATTTGCAACAGTTGCACAACAATCTGTGCCGTGATATAAGGTGAAACCCCCATGGAGAAAATCGAATAATTCGCAAGTCCCCCACCACTGACTGTGTCGAGCAACGGGATTAAACCTGTCTGACCAATCTCGGTCAATGCTTTCGCGTTGACACCTGGGACAGAAATTTGCGCGCCTAACCGATAAACCAGTAAAACGCCTAAGGTAAAGAGAATCTTATTACGAATTTCTTTAACCTTGAGCGCGTTTTTGAGGGTTGATAGCATTAAATCACCTCAATCGAACCGCCTGCAGCGACAACTGCTTCTTGAGCAGCAGCAGAAGCCTTGCTTACCTTAACAGAAAGCTTCTTTTCAAGCGAACCGTTGGCAAGTAACTTGATGCCATCACGTTCGTTCTTCACGAGACCTGATTCCACCAATAATGCAGGTGTTACTTCTGTACCGTCTTCGAAGCGGTTTAAGTCAGCAACGTTAACAACTGCAAAGACTTTACGGTTGATGTTGTTGAACCCACGCTTTGGCATACGACGGAATAATGGCATTTGGCCACCTTCAAAACCAAGACGAGTCTTACCACCCTGGCGAGCCAATTGACCCTTTTGCCCACGACCAGCAGTCTTACCTTGACCGCTAGAAGTACCGCGACCAAGACGCTTACGGGAGTGACGTGAACCAACACTAGGTTTCAATTCATGTAACTTCATTATTCAGGGCACCTCCTTGTTAGTTGATTATGATTAGTCCTTAATCTCTTCAACAGAAACTAAGTGTGAAATTTGGAAAATTGCACCACGAGTGGCTGCATTGTCAGGCTTAACAACAGAGCTGCTAATCCGACCAAGACCTAATTCCTTAACAATCTTACGTTGCTTAGGAAGACGGTGGGCAGCACTGCGGATCAAAGTAATCTTTAATTGAGCCATGTGTGTTCCCTCCTAAATTAGTCTTGTAATTGGGAAACAGAGATCCCACGAAGATCAGCAACTTGTTGAACAGTCTTGAGTTGAACCAAGCCGTCCATAGTTGCACGGATCATGTTGATCGCTGTGTTCCGACCGAGTGACTTACTTGTAACGTCGTTGATCCCAGCTAATTCCATAACGGAACGAACGGCGCCACCAGCAGCAACCCCAGAACCTTCAACAGCAGGCTTAAGTAAAACTTCACCTGCGCCAAAGTGACCAATAACTTCGTGAGGAATTGTTGTGCCGACAATAGGAACTTCGATTAAGTTCTTCTTGGCGTCTTCAACAGCCTTACGGATTGCTTCTGGGACTTCTTGAGCCTTACCGGTACCGAAGCCAACGTGACCATGCTTGTCACCAACGATTGCAATTGCTGCAAAACGAAGGCGGCGACCACCCTTAACAACTTTGGTAACACGGTTGATTGACACAACGCGGTCTTCTAAGTCCAATTGAGCTGGATCAATGTATGATGATGATGCCATGTGTAGGTTATCCTCCTTTGTATTAGAATTCGAGGCCATTTTCACGTGCAGCTTCAGCTAAAGCAGCAACGCGACCATGGTACAGATAACCACCACGGTCAAAGACCACAACTTTGTGACCATCAGCAACAGCGCGCTTGGCAACTAATTCACCAACAGCAGCAGCTGCTTCAGTCTTGTTTAAATCATCAGAAACTTCTTTATCAAGAGTGGAGGCACTTGCTAGCGTCACACCCGCTACGTCATCAATTAATTGCGCGTAGATGTTTTTGTTAGAACGGAAAATGTTCAAGCGTGGGCGCTCGCTCGTACCAGAGATCTTACCCCGGACGCGTGAGTGACGCCGCTGCCGAGTCTTGTTCTTATCTGGTTTTGAAATCACAATGTTCACCTCTTGTTTAAATTTGTAGTTAAGCGACGAGTAAGCGACTACTTACCAGTCTTACCTTCCTTACGACGAACTTGTTCGTCCGTGTAACGAATCCCTTTACCCTTATAAGGTTCTGGGGAGCGAACAGCACGGATTTCAGCAGCGAATTGTCCAACAGACTGCTTGCTGATCCCACTGATCAAAATGTTAGTGTTACTTGGCACTTCGATGGTAATGCCTTCTGGGGCATCCATTTCAACGGGGTGTGAGTAACCAACATTTAAAACTAACTTCTTACCTTGCAATTGAGCACGGTAACCAACCCCAACCAAGGTCAATGACTTTTGGTAACCTTCAGTTACACCAATGACCATGTTGTTCAAGTTAGCACGTGTTGTGCCGTGAATTGCCTTGTAAGAATCGTCTGGGCGAGTGAAACTAATTTCACTGCCTTCTTGATGCATTTCGATTTCAGGAACAAAGGTACGCGTTAATTCGCCCTTTGGACCCTTAACAGTGACATCATCACCATTGCGAGTAACTGTAACGCCTGCAGGGACGTTAATGACTTTATAACCGATACGACTCACTTATAGGCACCTCCTTTGTGATTAGTGATATTACCAAACGTAAGCGAGAACTTCGCCGCCGATGTTCTTAGCGCGTGCTTCTGAATCGGTGACAACACCTTCAGAAGTAGAGATAATAGCGATACCTAAGCCATTTAAGACCTTTGGCACGTCATTGCTCTTTACGTATGAGCGAAGACCAGGCTTGGAAATCCGCTTCAGGCCAGAGATAACACGTTCGTTATCCTTACCATACTTTAAGAAGACGCGGATCATGCCTTGCTTGTCATCTTCAATGACTTCGTAGTCACGGATGAACCCTTCACGCTTTAAAATTTCAGAAATGTCTTTCTTCATCTTGGAAGCAGGTACAAGTAGGGATTCGTGGCGAACCATGTTTGCGTTACGAACCCGGGTCAAGTAATCTGCGATTGGATCGGTCAGGACCATTGATTTAACCTCCTTTTAACTTGGTAGTGCTTTACCAGCTAGCTTTACGCATGCCTGGGATTTGACCGGCATGTGCTAATTCGCGAAGGCAAATCCGGCAAAGTTTGAATTTACGGTAAACAGAATGTGGACGACCACAACGTTGGCAGCGAGTATATTCTTGCACTGCGAACTTTGCTGGCCGCTCATTCTTAACGATGAGTGACTTCTTAGCCAAGCAGTGGACCTCCCTTATTTTGCGAAAGGCATCCCGACTTGCGAAAGCAATTCGAGAGCTTCTTCGTCAGTGTTTGCAGTAGTAACGATAACAACATCTAAACCACGAACGCGATTTACTTGATCGAAATCGATTTCTGGGAAGATGAGTTGTTCACGAACCCCTAATGTGTAGTTTCCGCGACCGTCGAAGGACTTAGCGGAAATACCATGGAAGTCACGAACACGTGGTAATGAAACGTTGATTAACTTATCTAAGAAGTCATACATACGTTCGCCACGCAATGTTACTTTGGCCCCGATAGGCATACCTTCACGAAGACGGAAGCCAGCGATGGACTTCTTAGCCTTGGTGATCAATGGTTGTTGACCGGAGATTAATGCGAGTTCTGCAACGGCTTCATCCAAGTTTTTGGCGTTTGTTGTTGCGTCACCAACACCCATGTTTAACACGATCTTTTCGATCTTAGGTGCTTGCATAGAACTCTTGTAGTTGAACTTGCTGATTAAAGCAGGTGCAATTTCTTTGGTATAGCGTTCTTGTAAACGATTAGCCATAAAAGCGTTGTCCTCCTTTCTTATTACTTGTCGATTGCGGCGCCAGACTTCTTAGCGATCCGCACTTTGTTGCCGTCTTTAACATCCTTGCTTACTCGAGTAGGCTTGTTGGATTCTGGATCTAACAACATCACGTTGGACACGTGAATTGGAGCTTCCATATCCATAATCCCGCCTTGAGGAGCTTGGGTTGATGGCTTTTGATGTTTCTTAATCATATTGGCACCTTCAACGATGACACGGTCTTCCTTAAGTAAAACCTTTGTCACAGTGCCTTCCTTGCCAGCGTCTTTACCACGCATGACCCGGACTTTGTCACCTTTTTTGATAAGCATGTCGCACCTCCTATATGGTCAGAATGATTAAAGGACTTCGGGTGCTAAGGAAACGATCTTCATGAAATCGCCGTCACGTAATTCACGTGCCACTGGTCCAAAGATCCGAGTCCCGCGTGGGCTCTTGTCAGCATTGATGATAACAGCTGCGTTTTCATCAAATTTGATATAAGAACCATCAGCACGACGCGCACCAGACTTAGTCCGGACGATTACAGCCTTAACAACATCAGACTTCTTGACAACG
The DNA here is from genome assembly GCF_001311785.1 of Lacticaseibacillus saniviri JCM 17471 = DSM 24301. Taxonomy (GTDB): domain Bacteria; phylum Bacillota; class Bacilli; order Lactobacillales; family Lactobacillaceae; genus Lacticaseibacillus; species Lacticaseibacillus saniviri. The sequence continues at coordinate 49,754 of NZ_BBBX01000016.1, forward strand.
CCACCTGGTGTAGCTTGTTTTACAGTTGCGACTACGATGTCACCGATGTTACCAGTCTTGCGGTATGAACCCCCAAGCACTTTGATAACCAATAATTCGCGAGCACCAGAGTTATCTGCTACTTTAAGACGACTTTCTTGTTGAATCACGGGTTGGTCCTCCTTTCATCACGTTCAAATAATTTAGATGATAACTGCCTTTTCGACAACGTTCAATAAACGGAACCGCTTATTGCGTGATAAAGGACGAGTTTCCATGATCCGAACAATGTCGCCAACGTGAGCGGCATTTTCTTCATCGTGAGCATAGTACTTCTTTGAGTACTTCACACGTTTTGCCATATACAGGATGTGTCTTATAAGTGCTGACCTCAACTGTGATGGTCTTGTCCATCTTATCAGAGACCACACGGCCTTGATAAACCTTACGATGATTACGTTCTTCCAAGGTAAATGTCTCCTTTCCGTTTATTTATTGACTTCTTGCTGCCGAAGGACGGTTTTAATCCGAGCAATGTTTTTGCGAACTTGCTTTAAGCGAGCGGTATTTTCAAGTTGACCGGTAGCTTGTTGGAAGCGCAGGTTAAACAGCTCTTCTTTATATTGCTTTTCCTTGTCGAGCATCTCAGCAGTGGTTAATGCAGTAATTTCCTTAGCCTTCATTTGATTGCTCACCTACTTCCTCGCGTTTCACAATCTTAGTCCGAACTGGGAGCTTGTTTGATGCCAAGCGTAATGCTTCACGAGCAACGTCTTCTGGCACACCAGCAACTTCGAACATGATCTTTTCGCGCTTAACTACAGCGACCCAACCAGTTGGTGCCCCTTTACCATTACCCATACGAACACCAACACCCTTTGTGGTGTAGGACTTATGAGGGAAAATACGAATCCAAACTTTCCCACCACGCTTCATGTAACGAGTCATAGCAATACGAGCAGCTTCAATCTGACGGTTGGAAATCCAGTGTGATTCGAGCGATTGAAGCCCGAATTCGCCAAAGTTTACTTCTTTGCCACCTTTGGCAGCACCACGCATCTTACCACGGAATTCGCGGCGATGCTTTACACGCTTAGGTACTAACACGATTAGTTTCCTCCCTTCGCATTATTGTTACGATTAGGCTTATCAGGTAATACTTCACCCCGATAAATCCACGTCTTGATACCGATCTTACCATATGTGGTGATCGCTTCTTGCCATGAGTAATCAATGTCAGCACGCAATGTGTGCAATGGCACTGTCCCATCAGCATAGTGTTCGCGACGAGCAATATCTGCACCGTTCAAACGGCCAGCAGCTTGCGTCTTGATACCCTTAGCACCGGCACGCATTGTCCGTTGCATTGCTTGACGCATAGCACGACGGAAAGCAACACGTTGTTCGAGTTGACGAGCAATGTTTTCACCGACGAGCTTAGCATCTAAGTCAGGCTTCTTGATTTCAACGATGTTAATGTGAACCTGACGGCCAGTTAACACGTTTAATTGCTTACGTAAGTTTTCAACTTCCGCACCACCCTTACCGATAACCATCCCTGGCTTTGCAGTATGGATAGAGATGTTGACGCGATTTGCAGCGCGTTCGATTTCAATTCTTGAAACAGAAGCATCAACTAACTTTTCGTTGATGTAGTTCCGGATCTTTAAGTCTTCGTGTAAGAAGGTAGCAAAGTCTTTATCAGCGTACCACTTTGCATCCCAGTCACGAATGACACCGACACGGAAACCAACTGGATTAATCTTTTGACCCACGCGTTATCCCTCCTTATGCTTCTTTTTCGGAAACAACCACTGTGATGTGGCTAGTCCGTTTGTTGATTGGTGATGCACTACCCTTGGCACGAGGACGGAACCGCTTGAGGGTTGGGCCTTCGTTGACATAGGCTTCACTTACGTATAAGTTTTGCGCATCTAAGTCATAGTTATGTTCTGCATTCGCAATAGCGGACTTGAGAACGTTAGCAATGATTGGTGAACCTGCCCGTGGGGTAAATTCAAGAATTGCTAATGCTTCAGCAACGTCGCGATCACGGATTAAGTCGATTACCAAACGCGCTTTGCGAGCAGCAATCCGAACGGTTTTAGCCGTTGCTGTAGCGGATGTAATTTGATCAGCCATGATTTATTGCTCCTTTCTTAGCGCCCTTTTGACTTCTTATCGTCATTGGCATGTCCGCGGAATGTACGAGTTGGTGCGAATTCGCCCAACTTGTGACCAACCATGTCTTCAGAAACGAAAACTGGGACGTGCTTACGACCATCATACACGGCGATGGTGTAACCGATGAAACTTGGGAAAATGGTTGAGCGACGAGACCAAGTGCGAATGACTTGTTTCTTTTCGCTGTCTGCCTGTGCGTCAATCTTATTTAAAAGATGCGCATCGGCGAAAGGTCCTTTTTTAAGACTGCGACCCATTGTGTGACCTCCTTTATTTCGCGTATTAACGCAAGGTTAATTACTTGTGCTTACGGTGACGAATAATGAACTTCTCAGACTTAGCTTGATGACTACGAGTCTTCTTACCAAGAGTCTTCTTACCCCATGGAGAAAGAGGAGAAGGACGACCGATAGGAGCTTTACCTTCACCACCACCATGAGGGTGATCGTTAGGGTTCATAACTGACCCACGAACTGTTGGACGGAAACCTAACCAACGCTTGCGACCAGCTTTACCGATATTGATCAATTCGTGTTGTTCGTTACCAACTTCACCGATTGTGGCACGGTTGCGGGCTAAGATCATACGAACTTCACCAGAACCCAGACGGACTGTAACGTACTTGTCTTCCTTACCCAATAATTGAGCAGAAACACCAGCAGCACGAGCAATTTGGCCGCCCTTACCTGGCTTCAATTCGATGTTATGGATTGTTGTTCCATCAGGGATGTTTGATAATGGCATTGCATTACCAATCTTGATATCAACATCTTCACCACTGACAACCTTGTCGCCAACTTTTAAGCCTTTAGGTGCGAGGATGTAGGCCTTAACCCCATCTTCATAATGTAATAATGCAATGTTAGCTGTACGGTTTGGATCGTATTCGATCGCTGCAACTGTAGCAACAACATCGTCTTTTTGGCGCTTGAAGTCGATCACACGGTAGAATTGCTTGTGACCACCGCCACGATGCCGAACTGTGATATGACCATGCGCATTACGACCAGCGGTATGGTTCTGGCTTTCAAGTAAAGTCTTTTCAGGCTTTTTCTTGGTGATTTCAGCGAAATCTGAACCAGACATGTTCCGACGGCCGTTTGTCGTTGGTTTGTACTTAATAATCGCCACGATTTTTCCCTCCTATGTGCAAATTTTTGATACTAGTCTTCAAAAATCTTGATGCTGTTGGAATCAGCAGTCAATGTAACAGTTGCCTTACGGCGCTTACGGGTGTAACCCACAAAGTTACCTTGGCGCTTCTTCTTACCGCGAACATTTGCGATGTTAACGTTCTTAACGTTGACGTCGAAGATTTCTTCAACAGCCCGACGAACTTGGGTCTTATCAGCGCGAACGTCGACTTCGAAAGTGTACTTGCGGTTATCCATATTAGCCATAGATTGTTCAGTTACAATCGGGCGTAAAATGATGTCGCGTGCTTCCATTATGCAAGCACCTCCTCAATCTTTTGGAGTGCAGCAGATGTCACGATTAACTTGTTGTAGTTAACAACATCTAATACGTTAACACCGTCTGCAGGGATAACTTTCACGTTAGGTAAGTTCCGTGCTGCAAGTGCTGCAAAGTCATTGCCGTCTTCAAGGACAACTAAAGCCTTTGTATCAACATTTAAGCCGGAAAGTACTTGTGCGAATGCCTTTGTCTTAGGTGCGTCGAATGCTAATGCATCAACAACAACTAAGTCAGCGTCAAGCACCTTTTGGGAAAGAACGGACTTGAGAGCCAAGCGACGAACCTTCTTAGGTAACTTGTATGCGTAACTACGTGGGGTTGGTCCGAAGACGATCCCACCGCCACGCCATTGTGGAGAACGGATTGAACCTTGGCGGGCACGACCTGTACCCTTTTGACGCCAAGGCTTGCGTCCACCACCAGAAACGGCTGAACGATTCTTAACAGCGTGTGTACCTTGACGAAGGGAAGCGCGTTGCATCACTACTGCGTCAAACACGACGTTTTCGTTTGGTTCAATTGCCCAGATGGTATCGTTTAATTCAACTGTCCCGTTTTGGGAACCATCTTGCTTAAATAAAGTAACGTTTGCCATGCGTATATATCCTCCCTTCTAAACTATTTAGCCGCTTTAACAGCGGTACGTACGGTAACAAATGACTTGTTGGCACCTGGCACATTACCCTTGATTAAGAGTACGTTGTGTTCGAGGTCAGCAGAGATCACTTCAAGATTTTGCATTGTACGGGTGTTGTTACCCATCCGACCTGGTAATTTCTTACCCTTGAAGACTTTGTTGATGATAGCCCCAAGAGAACCAGGACGACGGTGATAACGAGAACCGTGAGCCATAGGACCGCGAGATTGGCCATCCTTCTTGATGTTACCTTGGTAACCGTGACCCTTGGAAGTACCGGTGACGTCCACGATGTCGCCTGCTGTGAACTCATCAGCCTTAACTTCTGCGCCTACTTCATATTCACTAAGCGCAACATCGCGAATTTCTTTAATGAAGCGCTTAGGGGTTGTGCCAGCCTTTTTAGCATGGCCTTGGGAAGGCTTGTTGGTCAGAACTTCACGCATGTCGCCAAAACCTAATTGCACTGCTTCGTAACCGTCAGATTCAACAGTCTTAACTTGCATTACAACGTTAGGTGTGACGTCGATAACGGTAACTGGAACTAATTCGCCGTTTTCGGTGAAGACCTGAGTCATGCCAACCTTCTTACCTAAGATTCCTTTTCGTGTCATGGGTACACCTCCAATTTCTATTTAGAATTATAATTTAATTTCGATGTCGACACCGCTTGGCAAGTCGAGCTTCATTAAAGCATCAACTGTCTTTGGTGTTGGGTTAACAATATCAATCAACCGCTTGTGTGTACGCATTTCGAATTGTTCCCGTGAATCCTTGTACTTATGTGGAGAACGGAGAACAGTGTAAAGTGTACGTTCGGTTGGCAGTGGGATCGGACCAGAAATTGTAGCACCTGTGCGCTTTGCAGTTTCTACGATCTTATCTGCAGATTGATCTAGAATCCGGTGTTCGTAAGCCTTAAGCCGGATCCGAATCTTTTGTTTTGCCATTGTGTGACCTCCTTCGTCTATTATCAGTTAGTAGACTAGCTCCGTGAAAATTACCAACTCGCCCCCGTGGCAAAGCGGCCGGGCGTGTCGCAACCTTTCACATCCACGCTATCGATGTCTTCCATCTTCAGTGCATACTATTCCCGTAAGAATCAGCACTTTAGATAGTATACAAAAAAGGCTGTTAAAACAAGCTTTTTGCCAATTATGTGGATGATTAACCAACGATTGCTAGAAAACAACTTGCTTAGCTTATCATGAAAAGAATATCGGCGCAAGCACAGGGTTCACATCACAGCCTGAATCAAGCCCTTGATGATACTGATTGCTTATGAAAATCGCGCGATGAAAAATATTTAGCCGCTACCTCACCCTATCACTTGACGCACACGGCTGAAGCCAGTATGGTTAGGCTATTCCATATGAAGGGGTGTCAAGACATGAATGAAGCATTAGTGATCATCGACTACACAAATGATTTGTTGCTACAAACGGTGCACTCACCGCGGGCCGACCTGCGCAAGCCATCGAGGACGCCATCGAACAGCTGGCTGAGCAATACGCGCGCGCCGGGAAATTTGTTTTTCTACCGACCGATGTGCACACGCCCAATGATCCGTTTCATCCGGAGACCAAGCTCTTCCCACCTCACAATGTGCGTGATACTTGGGGCCGCGAGCTTTACGGCCAGTTAGAACCTTGGTATCGCAGCCAGGCGGACAATGACAAGGTGATTCAATTCGATAAGACACGCTACTCCAGTTTTGCTGGTACGCCGTTTGATCTGCTGCTGCGTGAGCGCAAGATCGATCACCTACACTTGGTTGGTGTCTGCACGGACATCTGTGTCCTGCACACGGCAGTTGATGCCTATAATCTGAACTATGACCTAACTATTCACCAAGACGCTGTGGCCACATTCAAGCCAGGCGGCCAGGAATGGGCACTGGATCACTTCAAGACGGTCCTGGGTGCATCCGTGGTCTAATGCAATAAAAGAGCGTTGCGACAATTCCCATTGGGTTTCGTCGTAACGCTCTTTTTTATGACCGCCAAGTCTTCAGCGACACTGACAATCACTTTCTACTATTATAAGTCCTCACCTTGAGAGGCAATGACCTGTTTGTACCAATAGAAGGAATCTTTCTTCAAACGATTCATTGTTCCCTTACCTTGGTCATCCTTATCGACATGAATGAAGCCATAGCGTTTCTCCATCTGCCCAGTGCCGGCACTGACGATATCAATCGCAGCCCACGGTGTGTAGCCGATGACAGGAATGCCATCATCCAGAATTGCTTTCTTCATCTGTTCAATGTGCTGACGCAGGTAGTCGATGCGGTAATCATCGTGCACCTTACCATCAACGACGGTATCACGAGCGCCAAAACCATTTTCGACAATGAATTGTGGCAAGTGATAGCGGTCATACATCCAGTTCATACCATAACGCAGGCCTTCTGGATCGACGGACCAACCCCATTCGGAATTTTCAAGGAATGGATTCTGAATGTCGCCCGTGTGATCTTCATAGTCGTAATCAGGATTGTCGTCAGTCGCGCGAACTGTCTTTGACATGTAGTAACTGAAGCCGATGTAGTCGACGGTACCGTGCGCCAGGTTATAGCGGTCAGCATCAGTGATATCTGGCCGAAAACCCTTCTTAGCAAAATAAGCCTCCATGAAGACAGGATACTCACCATGAGCGTGCACATCAGCAAACCAATAGCGCTTTTGCATCGCCTTTTCAGCCATCATGATATCACTTGGCTTAGAGTCCAGGGGATACAGTGGCACCATGGCAATCATACAGCCAACTTGCATCGATGGATCGATTTGGTGCGCGTGTTGCACCGCAATCGAGCTGGCAACCAATTCATAGTGTGCCGCTTGGAACATCAAGGCTTCAGCATCTTCACCGGGCTCCACCTTAATCCCCGAATTCGTGTAGAGTAAGAATTCGTTGTTGTAGTTGGTCTGGTTATTGATTTCGTTGAATGTCATCCAGTACTTCACTTGATCGTGATAGCGATTGAAGCAGACATCCGCGAACTTCACGAAGAAATCAATCATCTTGCGATTGCGGAACCCACCGTATTCCTGAATCAAATGAAATGGGATTTCAAAGTGTGACAAGGTCACAATGGGTTCGATACCGTACTTCTTGCATTCCGCGAAGACATCATCATAGAATGCCAGACCTTCTTCATTAGGTGTGGCTTCATCGCCGTTTGGAAAAATCCGAGTCCACGCGATGGATGTCCGGAAACATTTGAAGCCCATCTCGGCGAATAACTTAATGTCTTCTTTATAATGATGGTAAAAATCAATGGCTTCGTGATTCGGATAATTGTTGCCTGGCTGCACACCATCCGTAATCGTGCGTTCCGTGTGGGCATCGCCAGAAGTCATCACATCGGCAATTGAGATACCTTTGTGGCCTTCTTGCCAGCCACCTTCAAATTGGTGCGCAGCAACGGCGCCACCCCACATAAAATCTGGACTTAATTTTGTCATTGTCATCCTCCTGTTCATTTAAAAATCATTAACGTCAAGCACGGTATAAGATCTTCGGTCGTAGACATTGCGTGCTGTTGAGTACTCGATATTCTGCCCATTAATTAACCAAATGAGCTGTTCAGTCTCAAGAACAGGTGTGGTCTCTCCCGCTTTGAGATATTGTTGATCCAGTTCATCCGGCAGATCAGCGTGAATTCGCCGATAAGCACCACCAAATGTGAGATTCAAGTCTTGGTGTAGAAACATATAGAGTGACTTCTCAAGAATTTGGCGTGAGAGATTCGGGACCAGGCGCACCGGTAGGAATGTATGCTCCAAAATAAACGGTTCATCGTCTAATAGTCGTAATCGGCGAATATCATAGACGGCCTCATTCTCAGCAATCCCGAGCTTGTCTTGCAAGTCTGCATTGGGAAAAGCAACCTCAAACTTAATAATCTGACTGGTGACACGTTCACTACCCTGCTGTTCAGACAACCCGTCAAACGCATTCGCAGGCGAATCATCCCGATCACGCAATGCAATGTCACCAAGAACATAGGTACCTAGACCGGACTTCTTATAGATCAGTCCCTCTCGAGCAACTCCGTCCAGAGCCTTTTTAATTGTAATTCGACTGACACCGAACTCCGCGGCCAATGCGTTCTGGTCGGGAAGCAGCGTTCGCGGTGGATAGACATTCGCAATGATACGTTGCTTAATCTCATCAGCCACACGTTGATATTTTGTCTGTGCCATTCTTTTTATCCATCCCCATATCTGATTTAAACCCTATCACTCATTCTATCAGATAGCGAATCAATATCGAATGACAAGCGACTAATGCTGTTCTGCCAAACGATGATAAAGATCAATCATGGTTGCCGCCATATCCTTAAAAGTTAGTGACGTCATCAGCCAGTCCTGCGCATGCACCATATAGAGGTTCACTTCAGTATGTTCGCCTTGTGCTTCCTTCGTCAACATGTCGGTCTGGATGTTGTGGGCTTTGCCGAGTGACTCATCGGCAAGTTTTAACTGTTTATCCGCCTCTTCAAAGTTTCCGGCCTGTGCTGCCTGAATGGCCTGCATCGCAAAGTTCTTAGCATTGCCACCTTCCATAATCAAACCCATGACAACTTGCATCTGTTCATCTGACATTATTTATCTCCCAATAACTCTTCTGCTGTCGCTAAGACATTCTTCCCATTCATCATACCGTAGTCCTGCATATTGATGACCGTCATAGGAATCCCTGCTTTATCTGTCTTCTTCTTCACATCACCTTGCATGTAAGCCACTTGAGGTCCGAGCATTAAGACATCTGCATGCCCATGTTCAAGTTGATTATCGATGTCGGAGGCAGAGGTAGCGAAGATTTCGTAGTCCTTGCCTGCTTCTTTAGCAGCTGCTTGCATCTTTGACACCAAGAGTGAGGTTGACATGCCCGCAGAGCATGCCAGCATAATTGTTTTTTCAGCCATAATAATTTTCTCCTTTTCAATTCAGAAATGTCTATTTGTTTGCTTCTTCTTGTTCTTTTTCAAGTTCTTGTGCGAGTAAAACTTGATCATATTTCTTAGCAAATGGCCAATAAATCCCAACTGACATCAACAGCGTAATTGCTTGCCAAAGGGCCATCTTCCAACCACCAATCAGGAAACCTGAAATAATCGCTGGCGTTGTCCAAGGTGCGGCAAACCCGTTAAGTGGTGGGATAATACCAAAGTAAATGACGAGATAAGTTGATAACGCTACGATGACAGGTGTTAAGAAGAATGGAATAGCAAGGAATGGATTCATAACTAAAGGTAAGCCAAACAGGAATGGTTCATTAATGTTGAACAGACCGGGAATAAATTCAACTTTCCCAATTGTCTTTAATTGGACTGATTTGGCAGCTACCAGTGTGAAGACAACTAGCCCAATTGTGATTCCTGAACCAGTCAGATTGATGAAGTTGTTGTAGAACTCGTTGGTTACAACGTGTGCACCATTAGCAATCGTCAATTGGCCAGCCTTGAAAAGATTAGCATTATCAAACGTATTAGGAATCAACAGGCCACTGGTAATGGCACCCATAATCAAGCCGCCATGAACCCCAAAGAACCAGAAGAATGGTACTAAGAATCCAATAATCAAAGCGCCACCCAATGAATCGGATAAACCTTGTAATGGCGTTTGCAGTACTTTGTAGATGAATTGCAGCACATCAGTATTGCCTAATCCCTTAAATCCGGCATAAATCAACATAGAGACAATGAGAATAACACCAGAAGGGATCATCGCTGTAAACTGATTGGCAACGTTGGCCGGCACTTGTTCTGGCAATGTGATTTTCCAACCTGCCTTCAACATAGAGGTGTAACCCCAACCGACTAAGATACCGACAATAATGGCAGCAACCATCCCCTGTCCGCCGAGCCAAGTAATGTTGATGACGCCTGAGACGGGTGCGGAGAGAAAGCCTTGTAGTGCCTTTGGTAACTTATCAACGTTCTCAGCCACGGCCGAGCCAGACATCACAACATTGCCTGCAGCATTAGTGATACCTGTGCCCGCTTTGCCCATAGCGCCAACAAGTGGGCTTGAGATCTGTAACATCTGAAGGATTAAGAAGCTCGCTAATGCCGTCAGCCCTGCTGGCAGTGCTTCATACCCCTCATTGCGGACATACACGTAAGCAATACCGACAACGGCCCATACAGATAAAATTCCAAAACTCATTGTATAAGCTTGGTTAAAGAATGCTGCCCAACCCGAAGCTTTAATTGCGGCTGCAACTGCTGGAATTGGCACGTTGGATAAGATCAAGAAAATTGAACCAATAATAATAATGGTAGGGCGTAAACCATCCCATCTTGTAATGCTCGAACTGGACGGGTATTGACGAACTTCATGATTGGCGGCAGGATTTTTTCACTGACGAACTTGCCCACAGCACTTTGCTTTTGATTTTCCATGTTACAATTCATCCCCATTTTCACTCAAAATTTGTTGGAACCAATAAAATGATTTCTTCGGCACACGTTTCATATCTCGCAGTTCTATATTCGTGCGATTCACATACACCGCGCCGTATCGCTTGCGCATATCACCGTGTGAACTTGGAATATCAATCAACCCCCAACCCAGATAACCCAAAACCTGGGCGCATCTTCAAACATGGCATCCTTCATTGCGCGGATGTGATCACGATGGTATTGAATCCGTAAATCATCTTGGATTTCGTGTTCACCGTCCCACTGTTCATCAATGCCAATTCCATTCTCAACTGGAAAGACGGGAATGTGATATCGATTGTAAAGATCTGTGATGGCTAATCGAAAACCGGTGGGATCAATGCTCCAGTCCCACGCATTACTTTCCAAAAATCGGTTTTGTTCAAAAGCGACATTCAAGTATCGATTAGGTACAAGATTTTGTGGTAATTTATCGGCATTAATTGTTCCTGTACGATAGTAACTGAAGGCCAAGAAATCTGTTTTCATGGCTGCTAGCGTTGATTCGTCCTCTACTTGCCAGTCAAATTTGATATCGTGATTTTGAATGTAGGTCATCACTTCACTCGAATAATGGCCTGTTGCATAGACCTCATTCAAATTCTGATAAACAAATTCATCGTATTGTTGTGCAGCCAAAACGTCATTTGGCTTGGAGGTAGCAGGATAAATAGGTGTGTAAGCCAACATACCGCCAATCTTGACATCAGTAAATTGTTGATGCACATACGCTGCGACTTTGGCATGCGCAAGCATTGTATGGTGAAAAATCGTATAAAGATCATTCACACTCTGATCACCACTTGTATAACCCGCAATGTGGAAAGCTTCATCGGTGAAATAGAGATTATGCTCATTAAAAGTCAACCAATACTTCACGCGATCACCAAAGTGATCAATCATTGCTTTGGCGTAGCGGACAAATGCATCAACCGTATGCCGTGACATAAAACCGTTTTCATTATTAGCTAACGCCAAAGGCATGTCGAAATGGTATAAGCAAATCATCGGTGTGATTCCCCGCGAAATCATTGCGTCCACGACTCGATCATAATACGCGATTCCTTCCTGATTGAACTCACCGTCGCCATCTGGCACAACTCGTGACCAAGAGATTTGGATACGATACATATTCATGTGCATATCTGCCATCAAATCAAGATCTTCTTCGTAACGATGGTACTCGTCGATAGCATCATGCCAATCACTACTCGTCGAAGTTGCTTTACGAACATCATAAACAGATAACCCTTTGCCATCGACATTCCAAGCACCCTCTGTTTGCACACTAGAAACTGAATTCCCCCAGAAAAGATCCTTTGGCATCTTCCTTTGTGTCATTGTCTCCCCCCTAATTTGAAACCGCTATCTTGATAACAATTTCAGTATAGCGCTTGGTACATATAAAAATCAATACTTTATTTTTTAAAAGACATGTTTTTTAAAAAAGCAGATCAAAACCCTTTGGTGGTAACAAAAAAGAGCAACGACAAAAATCTGTAGATTTTGTCGTTGCTCTTTTTAAATCATTAAACTCAATACCATTCATCAATCGGCGTGGACCGTGTTTGCCAGTGACTACCTTTCAGTCAGCTCATGTTTTTGAGTTTAGCGCACCACAATCACTGATGCTTCAGCACTGCGCATAATTTCACTGGCCACACTACCGATGTGCAAGTGACCGCGTTGCTTATGTGAACCCAGGATGATCAAATCAGGTTTGAATTCTGGTAATACCTCATCCAGGATGACACGTGCTGGCTTACCTTCACCAATAATGGGTTGGGCATCTTGAACACCGAAACGTTCGGCCTTTTCAACATACGTATTCAAGTGTGCGGCGATCTCTGAGCGGCGTGCACTCAAGATATCTGGTGAGAGTGATTGATAGATATTCAAGTCACCGGTCTCGAGCACTGAAACGATGCCCAGGGGAATGTTATAAATTTTCGCGAGGGTGCTGGCGTAGTTGAACGCCCGGCGCGAAGATTCATCATCATCGTCGTCAACTGCGAGCAGTAGGCGGGTAAAATGCATGGATTCGACTTCAAATTCTTCTTCTGTTGCCATTGTAACTCCTCCTTCGATTTAGGTATCCCTAACATTAATTAGTGTAGCACATTAGCCCTTATTTTCGGCAAAAAATTGCTTGTAACGGCCAATATAATTATGGAACATATACTTCATTAAGACCCAACGCTTAGGGCTCATGTCTTTCTTGTAGAAGACTGTTGTGCCCCATTGCCCCTTGTTCAGTAATTCGAGTGCTTCTTGCTTAGCAGGGTTGTCCGCTGCGTATTGCTTGAAGACCTTGTTGGGAACACCCAACCAGAGCTGATACTTGCTCTTGTCTTGATTACCGTAGACAGTTTCAGCATCCGCCAAATCACCAACCACGTAATCACGCATTGGCCAGCTTGCCAAGTTATACCCGTTCAAGGTCACGAAGAAGCTACTCCGACCCTGGCGAATATTGATTTCAAATAACTTGAAGGTCTTATCGCGTTCGTCATACTTCATATCGAAGTTGGCAAAGCCGGTAAACTTGATCTCTTCAAGGAACTTTTGCATCTTGTCATACAAATCTTGATTGTATTCAGGCAAGATCGCGACATAGTTCCCAATCGCTGCAGGGGTTGGGTCTTCCAGTAATGGGTGACCCAAGCACATCATCTTCACCTTATGATTCTGGTCAACATAGGCGTTCAGCACGCGCATGTTACTGTCATCACCGGGGATGAAGTCTTGCAGAATCAAGTCAGATTGATAGCCGTTATCATAGATCTTACCGATGACGGTGTTCAGCTCAACTTGTGAGTGGATGGTGAAGGCCTTCTTACGCCCTTCAAAGTGAATGTCTAACCATTCCACAGAGTTAGCTGGCTTTAAGGCAACCGGGAAGTCATAGGGTGAGGCAATCGCTACACCACTCTGATACATCGCCTTGGTGATAATCTTGGTGCCAGGGTATGGCAAATCATACTCGTCACAGACCTGGTAGAAGCTTTCTTTGTTATTCAAGCGTTTAAGCAAATCATAATCAACATATGGGCAGACGAACGTCTTGCTGAGTTCATCCTTGTGCTTAGAAACTAATTCGGCATAACCGTCCCCACAGGCGATCAGTAAGATCTTTTCCTTGTGGTCCCTATAGGTTTCTGCAAGTTTCCGCATTTCTTCAATAAAGTTTGGATCAGCGTCGAAATCTTGAACCAAGTGGACGTTGACAATCTTTGAAAAACGGGTTGGTGCCAGTTGTTCGCGCGCATAAACGTCAATCACAGCGCCGGTTAATTCATGAAAAGAGCGCGCCATCCCATAAACGTTCATGTCACTCCCCAAAAGGATCGGGGTAAAATTAGGTACTTCTGTCATCTATACTTTCTCCTAACGATTCGCCGAAATTGGCAAGATTCACCTGTGCATTATACCACAACCAGCATGGGCTTTCAGAAATTGCCGGGAATTTTGCCTGAAATCAGCATAAAAAGCGTCTTTTTTCCTGTCATTCCCCTAGTGCTTGTGCGCCACCAGTGAGATCAAAGTAACTTTCATAGGGTTGATAGCGTGATAATCCTGTCAAACGGCCACGATTCACCCCTATTTTATGCCAACGCAGGGGGCGACATGACACAGGTTGTGCCCTCACCATTGTGGGGGCACAACCTCTCGTGATAAAAACCAAACCCATGTGGGGGCACAACATAAACGCGTTCCAAAAGGCAAAACATTCCGGTTAGCTCATCTTTGCCAAACCCACAACCCGGCTTCTAGCAAAGATATTGCTAATCCTCATGTTCTAACCGGGGATTGTCGCGCTCTTTAATTATGCATACGCCTTATCTGCGTCAGGAACGAAGGTTGGTAATTCTTCGTCGATGAAGAAGACCTTATACCAAACCAAGAAGGTGTAGATGGTCCAAACCTTACGGCGGTCATCACTTTCTTGACGGAATGTCTTATCCAAGATATCAAGAATAGCATCTTGATCAAAGAATTCAGAAACCCATTCTTGTTCAAATAAGTTGCGCACTTCCTTGTAGAAAGGTTCGTCTTCTAACCATTGCTTGATTGGGACAGGGAAACCGAGCTTTTCACGGTCTGCCCATTCCTTTGGCAAGTGGCGGTTAGCGGCTTCACGCAGGGCATACTTACTGTTTTCAGCGTTCAACAAGTACTTGGTTGGAATGCCTTCTGCCAGCGCGGCCACTTCTTTATCAAGGAATGGCACACGCAGTTCCATGGAGTTGGCCATGGCAAGCTTATCAGCCTTCAACAGAATATCCTTTGGCATGAATTGGTGAATATCAAGATATTGCATCTTCTTGACTTCATCATCGTAGTGACGAACCTTCTTATAGGATTCCGTCACGATTTCTTGCACAGAGTGGCTCTGTTGATAGTCAGGCTTCAAGATTGCAGCGGACTGATCTTCATTGAAGACCCGTGCTTCACCGATGAAGAATTCTTCGGCTGGTGCGGATGCTTCGTACAAGTGCAAGCGACCGTGGAAGTTAGGCATCTTCTTCAAGGTGTGAGCGATAGAATACTTCATACCCTTAGGCAGTTTCTTCAACCCTTCACCGAAGACACGAACCGCTTTACTGTGTGAGTGATACCCATAGTTGGCATAACCCGCAAACAGTTCATCGGCCCCTTCACCAGACAGAATCACCGTCACATCTTTGTGCGCTAACTTCGTCAAGAAGTAGAGTGGCACACAGGATGGGTTGGAGTCTGGTTCATCCAAGTGATATTGGATCAATGGGAAATTATTCAAGGCTTCCTTTTCAGTCACAATGTCACTGGTGTTTTCAAGTCCTAATCGATCTGCCAATTCCTTAGCAGCGTCGCCTTCGTGATACTTCTTGTTATCAAACCCGATGGAGAAGGTGTGTTCTGGACGCAACACAGAAGTGATGTATGAAGAATCCACACCAGAAGACAGCAAGGAACCGACTTCAACTTCAGAAATCCGGTGCGCATTGACAGAATCTTCAATCGACTTATCGATGGCATCGATGGTTTCTTCAAGGCTCAAGTTGTTTTCCTTAAAGTCCATATCCCAGTATTGTTGAATCTTAAGGTCGCCATCCTTCAAAGTGAAGTAGTGACCTTCTGGAATCCGATAAACATTCTTGAAGAAAGTTTCATCCAAGGCAGAGTATTGGAATGTCATATAAGGCTTGAGTGCTTCCTTGTTCAATTCCTTCTTGAACTTAGGGTGCTTCAAGAATGCCTTGATTTCACTACCGACGATGAAGGTATCCCCATCATGGTAGTAGTACATTGGCTTGATTCCAAAGAAATCCCGTGCCCCAACGAGTTGTTGCTTGTTGTCATCCCAGATCAGGAAGGCAAACATCCCGCGGACCTTTTTCAGTAACCCATCAATCCCATATTCTTCATACCCGTGAAGAAGGACTTCAGTATCTGCATGTGTCTTGAAGATATGGCCGGCAGCCAAGAGATCTTCGCGAATGCTTTGATAGTTGTAAATTTCACCATTGAAGATAATAGCCACGCTACCGTCTTCGTTCAGGATGGGTTGTGACCCACCCTTCAAATCGATAATGGACAAACGCCGGAACCCTAACGCAACGGTATCGTTGATGTATTCACCAGAACTATTTGGGCCACGATGCTTGATCATGTCCATCATATTGTTCAGTACTGGCTTCTTATTTAACATGGTTTTGTCGGCAAATGCGATGATCCCACACATAAAATAACTACCCCTTTTTGATTGCTAAAATCCATTACAAGCAATGTTACTTGTTTCAGTATAAGGGTTTAGCGCGGCCTGTCAATTTTTGATGTTCAACTTTTAAGAATCCGTATCATTTACATGCACGCCCTATTAAAAATGAATCAGACAAAAAAATAGGATTCAGATCTGATTTCGATCTGAATCCCCTAGGTCAAGGTAGTGGTTAGCGTTGGTTCTAAATAGTTTGAAATACCTGACACCTCTAACTAATATTCAATTGTCCGGACCAGCAATAGCGTTTGCTGATGTCGCCTGATAACTTGGCGTCGTTTGGTGACTGTGCACCCTATTAAATCATCTTTGTTGCTTGTGCTGCTCCGCTTGGTTCGTTGAGTCTTGTTATTAGACCCACACCTCCATGCTGTTTAGGCTTTTTCTTAGGTTGAGTGTTACAAGTTAACCAATTCAATCGGTTTTGAATTTCCAAATCCTCACGCGCTGGTGAACTTCCCCAACATTCGGTGCTTTGCTACACACCGTTAACTCGTGTGGTACAACTTAAACCTTTGATACTTGTGTGAATCACTTTGCTTTGGCTGACCACTTACCTTAACCTTGACTAAAGTATAGCATGCACTTTTGATTTTTGCAAGCGCTAACAACAACTTTTTTAAATTTATTTTTGGTGTGTTCAGTAAGCAAATCGCCGCTCTGGTGTTGCCGCCCCATAACCAAAATCGTCAGTGTCCGCTGGTTGGGATCGACACTCACCACATACCCCGCATACTCATTTGTCTGGTTGATATGGCGGTCAAAATTGCGATTGAACCGCGTGGTCAGCGCGTGGTGTCGGCCCATCAATGCACTCACATTTTGAACACTGTAGTGAATGCCGTTGACCGCGTAATCTGCTTCATAGTGGTAATGCCCCGAGAGCACCGCGATGATGTTGCCGGAGGTTGACGTAAAATCGAAATCAGCTTGACCACCAAAATCAGGATGGTTGCCCAGATTCACTGTTCCCTTCGCGTGCAAGTTGACTGCCCGCAAGAGCTCATGGACGGCCCGACCGTTATATTTCAGTGCCGGCTTACCCGACTTGTTGATCATCGGTGCATGACTCAACACCAGCACGTCTCGATCACCGGCGTCAGCGAGTACCTGAATCAATTCCTGAATCTGACCGAGTGTGACCGCCAGTGTTTTTTTGACGTCGTAATTCTTGCGGCCATTAATCCAACGCACCGGTACATCACTGGTGTTTAAGGTCACCACGCGAATCTGTGGCGTATCAAACCAGCTCAAGCCGTGGCGCGTTACCGTTGGGCCACCTACTTGGTTGGCCATCCGCGCAAATACCGCGTCATTGAACACCGCTGGATGAAAGCTGCCGGCAAACCGCCGATTCTTTTCGGCGAACTTATCATTATCGTCATGGTTGCCCTTGGCGATGACGAATGGTGTGATATCGGCAGCGTAATCACTCACCATGTTCTTCAGGCGCCATTCCGTTAGAAAACTGGGTTCAGAGCCATCAACCATATCGCCCAGGTGGACGCGCCAATCAATCGGCAATTCACCTGCCAGCCAGTGTTGCTCCTGCACGTGCCAGAAGCCATTCGGACCATAATACGTCCGGCTCAACTGAGTGCGGTCATGCGTATCTGTGATGAGTGCGAGGTTCAATGCTTCTGGTGCTAATTCAGGTTGGACGCGATCAACAAAATTTGCGAGATCGCGTTTAACAAAATGTCGAATGGCAATATTGTGTTTACGCATATTCATTCCCCTTAACGACCAAATTTTAGATATTCAATCCAACACCGACTGCCATGAAGACCACCTGTGCGAGCGTGGTGATGAGCAAATTCTTGATGGCAAAAATAAACGTCTCGCTCTTCACCGGATTGGCGCCGAATGCGCGCGCTTGCTTCATAACTAAAGGATACGTCAGAACAGTCAGCAATGCCAGTTTGGGCAATATGCCAAGCAATGACGCGAGAATCAGTAAGACATAGCCAGCATTATAGAACTCGATAAACATCGCAATACTCTTTTGGCGGCCCAGGTAAGACACAATCGTATGCCGATGCAATGTCAGATCTTCTTCTTCATCCGCGATATTATTAGCCAGCAACAACGCGGCAATCGCAAATTGGGCCAAGCCACTGGCAATCCAAATCGGCCAGATCAACGCCCAGTTGAAGGCGACTGTATCAAATGTATTCACATATACGGCAATGAGCCATATGATGAACCCCATGGTGAAGCCAGAGAAGAATTCACCAAAGGGCGTGCTCGAGATGGGGCGTGGACCGCCTGCATACAGATAGCCAACCGCAAAACTGAATACCCCCATGACCAATAGTGGCCACCCCGCCTGGCTGACCATCCACAAACCGAGGCCACCGCTGACCACGGTCATGCCAATGATCAGTGCCAATACCAGATTGGGATTGATGTGATTCACACCAATCACGTTCGTGCGCTTGCGGAAGTCATCCGCGTTGGTGCGCTGCGAGCGCCGGTAGTCCTGGTAGTTGTCATTGGCGTCCACCGCCATATTAAAAAGCAACATGGCTATAAAAAAGACGATGAGTTCGGTAAGATGTAAGTGATGGAAGTGGTACCACGCGTACAAGCTCCCCATGAGAAACGGAAAAATCGAGGCGGTTTTGGCCTTAATTTCAACTAACTCCAAAAATACTTTGACTGACATATAACTCTCCTATCCATTGACAAGGCAGCGCTTATTCCGCTATTGTCAAACTATTATCTATGTAAAGGACGAAACCATGATCTATTCACTTTGGCACCGCTATCCCGATATTTATCCACAATTGGAACACGTTCAAGCACGTTTGACCCAAAAGAGTCGGATTCGTAATCCTGCTGTGACCGAAGTTGTGACCGCTCAGATCAATGCCAGCGGCAAAATGCTGCGCAGCGGTTTAATGTTTATGTTCGCACGCTTTGGTGACCCCACGCAACCCGGTCTTATTTCGGCGGGCGCTGCGATTGAAGCACTGCATCTCGCAACGCTGGTGCACGATGACGTCCTAGATCACGCCGATACACGACGCGGTGTCAGCACCGTGCAAGCAACTTCTGGGAATCGTGCCGCGATTTATGCAGGCGACTTCCTCTTTTCAGTATACTTTGAACTTCTCAGTCAAGCGAGCCCAGATGTATCAAATATCGGGACCAATGCCATGGCGATGCGCCGAATCTTTCTAGGCGAGTTGGATCAAAACTGGACGCAAAACAATGCCGGCATCACCCAGCATCAATATTTACGCCAAATCAGCGGCAAGACGGCAGCACTATTTGCGTTAGCCACCTATCAAGGTGTGCGCGTCAGTCAGGCCGACACCAAACTCTATTGGCCAGCGTATCGCTTCGGGCGTTATCTGGGCATGGCATTCCAGATGATTGATGACCTGTTGGACTACACCGGTGACCCTAGCACAACCCAAAACCCGTGTTTGAGGATCTGAAAAACGGCGTCTACACGCTACCTCTGATTATGGCGATTGAACGTCAGCCCGCACTTCAAGAACAGCTCAAACAGCCAAATTGGTCAGACGACCAGTTCAATGCCATTGTTGCAGCAGTTCAACAATACGGCATTCAGCCAGCAACTGAACTCGCGCAGAAATACACGGATAAAGCACTCGCCACACTGCAACAATTTTCTGATTCTCAAGCCCGCGATGAGCTGCTGGCATTAACCACGATGCTGTTGAAACGAGATAAATAAGAGAGCGTGACAACCGCCGGGTAGCAATCGAGCACTAACAGAGTTTGCAATCGTATTTCTCGCAAACACAAGCCCATTCAAGCCATAAAAATAGAGCATCTGCATCGAAAATCGTAGTGATTCTCGGTGCGGATGCTCTTTTTGGTCTAAACATGCTTCAAGTTCCAACAATCTCCGTCGAGCTACTTTTCACTCGTGCCATAACTGGCACCACTAAAGTCTGACTCGTACGCTGACTTT
>NZ_BBBX01000017.1 GCF_001311785.1 Lacticaseibacillus saniviri JCM 17471 = DSM 24301
GCCCTTCTGAAAAATTCAGAAGGGCCGACAATAGTGCCGGGGGTACCACCCAGGTTCGTCTCCATACGAAGACCTTTAAATGCGTAATCACATCGTAACCCGGTAACGGAGGCACCCGTATTCGACTCAGATTGCCGAATCCATTCAGAGATCATTTTCACCGTCAGCCCGCTCACTGCCTTCTCACCTACTGGCAATTCTCTGTGCTTTGCGCTGCCGATTACTCTTCTCGTCACATCGTTTTTTATCAGTTAAATTTAATTTTTCATTATCATACGGCAGGCAATGAACCCTGTCAACACAAATTTAAGCTTGACAAAAAAATTTTCGAACTCTAACATGACATCATTCGTGAAAAATAAATGAGAAAATGAGAGGTGCTATTTATGAGCATAGAAGACCTCATTCGACCAGGAGCAAACCAATATGTGAGCGCGGAACACGCGCTCGATGAGTTGCCAGATTTACTGACACCCTTTCACCACCCCGTCATCATCACGGGTGACAAATCTTACGCGGCATTCACAGCGCATAGCAACACCGCATTCGACTATCCAGTCCTGCGCTATGACGGTTCCGCCAGTGATGAAGACGGTCAACATCTGGCCGATCAGGCACCCGATGCCGATGTCATTATCGGCATTGGTGGCGGCCGGGTCCTCGACACCGCCAAAGTGAGTGCGGAAGTGCTCGCCATCCCGATTATCACGGTACCGACACTCGCCTCTAACTGTGCGCCATACACCCCAATCGGCGCCATCTACCATCAGGATCACACCTTTAAGCGTGTCGCCTATTTCAGCCAAGCACCCTATGCGACTGTAGTCGACTGGTCATTGATTTTGGATGCCCCACGCGATTACTTCATCGCCGGAATCGGTGATACATTGGCGAAGTGGTATGAGATCCAAGGCATTGTGGCAACGCTCGATCAGCCACTACCCGCTTTTAACCAGCTGGGTTATCTGGCCGCGCAAAATATTCGCGAGGTCATCACCAATCACGCCTTGAATGCCACCCATGACTTTGATGACCATCACCTAACGCAGGAACTAGTTGACGTGATTGATGCCATTATCGGCATTGCGGGGACCGTTGGGGGATTTGCCGTGGCGTATGGCCGCACATCGGGCGCGCATGCAATCCATAATGGACTGTCGTATATCAACGAAACTCATGCGATTCTGCACGGCTCAAAGGTCGCCTATGGCATTCTGGTGCAACTCGCTTACACCGGCCAAACAGATGAAATCGAGTCCCTACTGCCGCTCTATCACGCGCTCGGCTTGCCAACGACACTGGCCGATCTCAACGTCACGACGCAACCGATTGCGCCTGTCGCAGAATGGGCCGCCCAACCCCAAGAATCTTTCAAGTTGATCGATCCCGCGGTCACACCTGACAAGATTGAAGCGGCGATTGAAGCCGTTGAGAAAGTCACCACTGCGGCACATTAACCTGGGAAATATTGTGCACGAGGCACATAAAAAGCGGTTGTGACAAAACCAAATTGGTTTTGTCACAACCGCTTTTATTTTTATGCCGTTACCTTCGCAATCCGGCCCTGTTCGATATAGACGGACAGAATCGCGATATCAGCGGGATTGACACCACTGATTCGGCTAGCCTGGGCAATCGTCTCTGGCTGAATCTTGGTCAACTTTTGACGGGCTTCTGTGGCTAACCCGTTGATGGCTTCATAGTCCAAGCGTTCTGGAATCTTCTTGGCTTCCAACCGCTTCAAGCGATCGATGCTCTGTTGTTCTTTAGCGATGTAACCCGCATACTTGATCTGAATTTCAACCTGTTCAACGACCCGGTGATCCAGATTCTCGGCTGGAATGAACTGCAATAAGTCGTTGTAGGTCACTTCTGGCCGCTTCAAGAAATCACTCGCGAGCACGCCATCCTTGAGAGGTGCTGCACCTAAGCTTGCCAACCAATCATTGACCTGGGCTGGCTTCAAGCGAATGCTATCCAACCGGGCGAGTTCTGCTTCAATCTGTGCCTTCTTGGTTTCAAATTGCGCAAACCGCACATCATTGATTAAGCCCAATCCGTGGCCCATTTCGGTGAGTCGCAAGTCGGCATTATCGTGCCGCAAAATCAAGCGGTACTCTGCACGGCTCGTCAGCAAGCGATAGGGTTCGTTGGTGCCCTTGGTCACCAAGTCATCGATCATCACCCCGATGTAAGCATCGGAGCGCTTGAGCGTGAATGGTGCCTTATTTTCGGCACGTAATGCGGCGTTGATACCAGCGATCAGACCTTGGCCGGCTGCTTCTTCGTAACCGGAAGTCCCATTCATTTGGCCCGCGGTATACAAGTTCTTAACGACCTTGGTTTCAAGGGTTGGGTGCAGTTGCCATGGTTCGATCACATCGTACTCGATGGCGTAACCGGGACGCATCATTTCGGCGTGCTCGAGGCCAGCCACACTGTGTAACATCTTCAATTGCACTTCTTCTGGCATGGAGGTGGAGAAGTCGCCAACGTAATATTCATCGGTGTCACGGCCTTCTGGTTCCAAGAATAGTTGGTGGCGTGGCTTGTCAGCGAAACGCACAACCTTATCTTCGATGGATGGGCAATAACGTGGGCCAACACCCTTGATGACACCAGAGAACATTGGGGCGCGATCGAGATTTTCACGAATAATTTCGTGCGTCTTATCGTTGGTGTAGGTCATCCAGCAAGACAGTTGATCCTTCAGATAGACCGCGTCACTGGTTTCATAACTGAAGTGGTTAGGGGTCGTATCGCCGGGTTGTTCCTCGGTCTTGTCAAAATCAATGGTGTTGCCATCCACACGTGGTGGTGTCCCGGTCTTGAAGCGACGCAGGCTGAAGCCCAATTCCTCGAGATTCTCGGAGAGCTTCACACTAGGCAAGCTGTTATTAGGGCCAGAGCTGTACATCAGTTCACCGATGATAATCTTACCGCGGGAGCTGGTTCCAGCTGTCAGCACAACACTCTTAGCGTGATAACGCGCACCTGTCGCGGTCACAACACCGACACAGACGCCATCTTCAACCAACAAGCGTTCCGCCATCCCTTGACGCAAGGTCAGGTTAGGTTGGGCTTCGATGACTGCCTTCATGCTGCGGTGGTAAGCGGCCTTATCTGCTTGGGCCCGCAATGCACGCACAGCGGGGCCTTTACCGGTATTTAACATCCGCATCTGGATATAGGTCTTATCGATGTTGCGGCCCATTTCGCCACCCAAAGCATCAATTTCTCGCACCACGATTCCCTTCGCTGGGCCACCCAGTGAGGGATTACATGGCATAAACGCTAACATGTCGACATTGATCGTCAACAACAGGGTCTTTTCACCCATCCGTGCCGCTGCCAAAGCCGCTTCAGAACCCGCATGGCCCGCACCGACGACAATCACATCATATTCGTTTGAATCGTACTCGCGCATGTTTTTTCCTACTTTCCTAAACAAAATTGACTAAAGAGTTGTGTAATCAGCTCATCAGGTGCTGCATCACCCGTGATTTGACCCAAGTTATCCCAGGCGCTGGTCATATCGATCTGCACCAAATCGATTGGCATGCCCGCTTGAATGCCATCAATCACGCCATCGAGATCGTGCTGCGCTTGCCGCAACAGGCCGATCTGACGCGAGTTAGAAACCATCACGGTGGTTTGACTGTTCTCGATGCCGCCAAAGAACAATTCCGCAATGCGTTCATCGAGTGCCGTCATGCCTTCACTGGTCAACGCGGAAGTGGTCAACACATCCTTGGCATCGACCAAGGTCGCCAGTTCCTGTTGATCCAGCTGTGCCGGTAGGTCTTGCTTGTTCAAAATCACGATGCGTTTCTTGTCGGCAGTCGCTGCCAACAAGTCGCGATCCTCTTGGGTGAGCGGCCGACTCTGATCCAATACCAGCAGAATCAAATCCGCTTGCGTAATCGCAGCTCGTGAGCGTTCCACCCCGATTTTTTCGACCTTGTCGTCGGTATCATGAATCCCGGCCGTGTCAATCAGCTTGAGCGGCACGCCGCGCACATTGACATACTCTTCCAAGGTGTCACGCGTGGTACCCGCCACATCCGTCACAATCGCCTTATCTTCATGCAACATGTGATTCAGCAGCGAAGATTTCCCAACGTTAGGGCGGCCCACAATCGCGGTGGCCAGTCCTTCGCGCAAGACCTTACCTTGTCCCGCCGTCTGCAGGAGTTGGGCAATCGCGGCCTTCACCACCTGCGCCTTTTCCAGCAACAATTGGGTGGTCATCTCATCGGTATCATACTCTGGGTAATCAATATTGACCTCGACTTGTGCCAACACCTCGAGAATCTCTTGGCGCAGATTCGTAATC
This sequence comes from Lacticaseibacillus saniviri JCM 17471 = DSM 24301, assembly GCF_001311785.1. GTDB lineage: Bacteria > Bacillota > Bacilli > Lactobacillales > Lactobacillaceae > Lacticaseibacillus > Lacticaseibacillus saniviri. Next base: position 4,337 of record NZ_BBBX01000017.1, read on the forward strand.
AGGTGGTTCAGATTCCCGTCCAGTTGATTGACCGCCACTTGCATCGCGCGATCGGTCTTGGCCCGAATCAGATCCATGACGGATTCCGCTTGGGTCAAGTCGATGCGGCCATTCAAGAAGGCACGTTTGGTGAATTCACCGGGTTCTGCCAGTCGCGCGCCCTGACCGAGCAACAACTGTAAGATCCGATTCGTCGCCACAATCCCACCGTGACAGTTGATTTCGATGACATCCTCACGCGTGAACGTCTTAGGTGCGCGCATCACACTGACCATCACCTCATCCACTGTTTCGTCGTTATCGGGATCGATAATGTGACCGTAATTGATGGTGTGGCTCGCCACTTCCGTCAAATCACGCCCCTTAAATACCGAATTGGCCACCTCTAATGCGGTCAATCCGCTGAGCCGAACGATTGAAATCGCCCCTTCACCAGGTGGCGTTGAAATCGCGGCAATGGTTTCATCTGCTGTTATCACTTGTTCCATAACTGTTGACATCCTCCTTTCGAGCAACAAAAAAGCGCAGTATCCACGAGCCGCACTCAAAAAGGCGACCGTGGACAAAGCACTTTGACTACTTCATCTCGTTATTTAATTGCGTTCATCATAACTAAAAATAAGCGCATTGTCAAAACTTAATGTTGTTTTTGCGGCACAATCACCACGTAACGATAGGGATCATGACCATCCGAACGCGTGTGCACGTACGGATTATCCGCTAAGGCGGCGTGAATGGCCTTGCGTTCAAACGATGGCATCGGGTCGAGATAGACCGGCTGCCCCGTCGCAATCACATCACGCGCACTGCGCTGAGCGAGGCGCTTCACGGTATCCTGACGACGTTCGCGATAGTCACCGACATCGAGCATCAGTGTGAGCTTGTGTTGGCCGTGATGATTGAACAAGGTCTGCGCTAATTCCTGTAACGCATTGATAATACGACCATGCTTCCCAATCAATAGCGCTTCCTTGTCCGTCGCAAATGTAAAGGTAACAACATTGCCTTTTCGCGACTGACTGACAGTGGCATCAATTGCCATGGCCTTGGTCACACTTTGCAGATAAGTTTCAACCAACTGCAGCGCTGTTGCATCATCCGGTTTTTCAGCCGTTTCAGGTGCCGTCTGCGCCTCATCGGGTGCAGCTGCTTCAGGCACCACAACTTTGGGTGTGAGTTCGACGGTAGCTAAACGCCGACCAAACCCCAAGAAACCACGTTTACCTTCATCCACCACTTCAATCGTGACGGTATCACGAGGCACTTGCATCACCTGCAAACCCAGCTCAATGGCAGCCTGCATGGTTTTTCCTTGAAACGTTGGCATCACTGTTCTCCTATAATGAACGTTTAACGGCGCAACGCACGCTTCTTGGCCTTAGCCAGGGCACGCTTGCGTTCTTTTTCCGCTTCCAACTTAGCCTCACGTTCGCGACGAATCTTGAACGGATTTTGGATAATCATGGTCTGTAACAGTGAGAAGGCGTTCGTGACAACCCAGTAGATTGAGATCGCACTTGGCAAGCTGAAGGCCATGAACAAGATCATGATTGGGGTGACCCCAACCATAATCCAGCTCGTCGCATTCCGTGTTGGTTGTGACAACATCGACATGTAACTGGTCAGAGCGGTAAAGAGGGCCGCAACAATTGGCATCACCCAATAAGGATCGGGATGTGCCAGGTTCATCCATAAGAATGAGCCGGCCTTTAAGGCATCGGTCCGCGCAATCGCTTGATACAACGCGAACAGGAACGGCATTTGAATTACTAATGGTAAACAACCCATCACTGGATTGATGCCGGCTTCCGCGTAAAGCTTTTGCGTCTCTTCACGGAGTTTTTGCTGGGTAGCTTGATCCTTACTACTATATTTCTGTTGTAATTCTTTCATCTGAGGCGCAATTTCTTGTTGCTTCCCCATGCTCTTCATTGAGATGTAACTCAATGGGAAGATAATAATCCGAACCAATAAGGTAAAGACGATGATCCCAACACCAGGATTGCCGCCAAAGATGTTTGCGAGCCACAAGATGAATTGGGCTGCGTTATACACGATATATCGGTCCCAGAAGCCAGTACTATTCGCATTGACAGCAGATGTGCCACATGCGGCTAAGAAGACGACCAGACTCATCAGCGCCATGCTGACGAGCAGTCGTTTGGTTGTACGCTTACTCACAAGAATACCTCACTTATATGTATGATTAAATCACGTCAACTTCATCAGCCAGAATGCCGGCCAACGTTAGGGCATGAATTAGATTCTTTTTGGTTTCGGCCATGGTCAATCGCGTAGCCGGTTTGCGGGCGATGACGAGAAATCCGCCTGCGGGTCAATCCGTGGTTTGAGTTCTAAAAGGCTTTGCCGAATGTAACGCTTCACTTGATTTCGCATCACTGCGGTATGGCCAACTTTCTTCCCCACCGAGATCCCCACCCGAAAATGGGGTTGATCGCGTTTGAGCTGATAGATCACGAAGTTCCGGTTGGCCACCGATTGCCCGTGCTCAAACACATCCTGAAACTCGGCTTCTTTTTTAATACGGTATGATTTGCGCACGCTGCTCCCTCACATTCAATGATACGGTTGCCTGAACTGACAATCGGTTGATAGCACAATTGAAGGCAACCACCTCAACAAAGTGCGATGATCGCCTTCTGATAAAAAAACCACTGACCGCGGTCAGTGGTTTTTAGGCAGATAATACTTTACGTCCCTTAGCGCGGCGACGTGCTAAAACTTTACGGCCGTTCTTTGTGCTCATCCGCTTCATGAAACCGTGAACGCGTTCGCGGTGACGTTTCTTTGGTTGGAATGTACGCTTTGTTGTCATTGTATGCACCTCCTGTTTGTAACTTGATATTTAATCAATTAGCTACAGTCATATCAAACATCTCACAATTATACGGGTCACCCACTGATTCGTCAAGTTAGAATGCACGCATTTTCATAAAAAACTTATCCACAAATCCGCGAAATAGCGGATTTTTGTTGATAACTTGTGATTTTAACCCGGACTTGCTTTTATCCACCACAGGTAATTCGCAGGCTTTTCCAGAAATTAACAGCCTGTTTTTATGTTTATCCACAAGGTGAATTTCAGCGGTTAATAACTTGTGAAACATGCATTGCGATAACATTTTAAGATTGCGTCTCATTGTTGATAAGTCGAATATTTTGCGGAGTTTTCCGCAATCATTACTCATCTGTGGATAACGAGTTATGCACCTGTGGTTTTCGCCTTTTTATTTTTGAGGATTGTGTGGATAGTTTGATTGTCTGTGGAAAACTTTTTTAGTCATGCTACACTAAGTCAGTGAACATTTTGGGAATAGGAGGAGCGCATGTGCCAAATTTAGATGAGCTGTGGGCGTATTTGAAAGACAAATTCCGCGCGGACTTGACGCAAGTCGGTTTTAACACCTGGATCGAAACTGCCAAGCCCGTACGCCTCACGCAAACGACGTTAGAAATCAGTGTGCCGGCACAACTGCATAAGAACTACTGGGAAAAGAATCTCGCCACAAAAGTGGTTGAAGGCGTTTATGAATTTGCGCGGTTAGAAGTGACACCCGTCATCAAAACCGGCGACGAATTAGAACCCGACCCTTTAAGCGATATTCAGACCGACCAGCCGATTCCAACGTTTAAGGAAAAGAGTCACCTTAATAGTAAATACACGTTTGAAACATTCGTGACGGGTAAGGGTAATCAGATGGCGCACGCCGCGGCATTAGTGGTTTCCGAAGAACCCGGGGTCTTATATAATCCATTATTCCTGTATGGTGGCGTGGGTTTGGGTAAAACGCATTTGATGCAGGCGATTGGGCATCAGCTTCTGACATCCAATCCAGAAGCCAAGGTCAAGTACGTGACCAGTGAAGCCTTCACCAATGACTTCATCAACTCCATTCGGACCAAGACTCAAGAAGAATTCCGGCAAGAATATCGTAACGTGGACCTCTTGCTGGTCGATGATATTCAGTTCTTTGCTGATAAGGAAGGGATTCAAGAAGAATTCTTCCATACATTCAATGCCTTATATGAAGACAAAAACAAATCGTCCTCACCAGTGATCGCCTACCAAACGAAATTCCAAAGCTGCAAGATCGCTTGGTATCGCGGTTTAAGTGGGGTTTATCTGTCGATGTGACACCGCCTGATTTAGAGACGCGGATTGCCATTTTGCGCAATAAGGCCAACGCCGAGAATCTGGTCATTCCAGATGACACGTTGTCTTACATCGCCGGCCAGATCGATAGTAACGTGCGTGAACTCGAGGGTTCTTTGGTGCGGGTTCAAGCTTATGCGAACCTCAAGCACGAAGCGATCACGACCAGCTTGGCCGCGGACGCGCTGAAGAGTTTGAAGCTCAACACCAAGAATCACGCCCTCTCGATCAGTCGCATCCAGGAGATTGTCGCCAAATATTACGGCACAACCGTCAGCGAACTCAAAGGTAAGAAGCGCGTCAAACAGATTGTGATGCCGCGCCAAATTGCCATGTACTTAGCGCGTGAGATGACCGACAATAGCCTGCCAAAAATCGGTCAGGCCTTTGGTGGCAAGGATCATACGACTGTCATTCACGCACACGAAAAAATCACCGATATGATTACAACCGATGATAGTTTGAAAGCTGATATTCTCGAATTACGCAATCGATTAAAGAATGAACATTGATGGGTGTGAACAAGTCGACAGATATCCTCACTTTTATCTACCGACTTATCCACAGGTGTATAACTGCTGTGCTTAAGTTTCACAGGATTTTCCACATTACCCACAGCCCCTACTACTATTACTAAAAATCTTAAATAATATATATATACTGGAGGTCCCCAGCTATGAAATTTACGATTACCCGTTCGGTATTCCTCAAAACATTGAATGACGTCTCCCGTGCGATTTCATCCAAGACAACAATTCCTATTTTGACCGGACTCAAGTTAGTGCTCAGTGATACCGGTCTTGTGTTAACTGGTAGTGACGCTGATATCTCAATTGAATCACGCATTGATGCCACCAGTGAAAACAACGATCTTCAAATTGAAAGTACCGGTTCGATTGTGTTGCCAGCCCGTTTCTTCAGTGAGATCGTGAAGCGACTGCCTGAAAACACGATGACGTTAGAGGTCAAAGATAACTTCCAAACCTTGATTACATCCGGGTCTTCCGAATTTACGATCAATGGTTTAGATGCCAACAACTATCCACGGTTACCAGAAATCAGCGCCCCACAACCATTGATGTTGAACGCTGAAGTGCTCAAGCAATTGATCAATCAAACGGTCATTGCGGTTTCTAATCAAGAGAGTCGTCCCGTGTTGACTGGGGTCCACTTTGTGATTAGTGGCGCCCAATTGATGGCGGTCGCAACGGATTCTCACCGCTTATCCCAGCGGACATTGGATTTGGAACAACCCACAACCACCGATTACGACGTGATTATTCCCGGGAAAAGTCTGGTTGAACTCAGTCGGATGCTGACGGATGACATCGATCAAGTTGAATTACGAATTGCTGAAAACCAAGTCTTGTTTATCATCGGCCAAACCGCCTTTTACTCACGGCTGTTAGAAGGCAATTACCCTGATACCACGCGCTTGATCCCAACAAGCAGCACCACGACAGTTGAATTTGCGGCACCCGCATTGTTGGCAGCCATTCAACGTGCAAGTCTGTTGAGTCATGAAAGTCGCAACAATGTGGTTCGGTTGACACTGGATGTGGCGACCCAAAGCGCCATCATTTATGGGAACTCTCCTGATGTCGGGAATGTTGAAGAAGTGCTCCAGTTCAGCGCCTTAAGCGGGGAAAACTTAGAAATTTCATTCAACCCTGATTACATGAAAGAAGCGTTGCAAGCCTTTGGTCAGACAACCGTTGAAGTGGCCTTCACCGCACCATTACGGCCTTTCACCTTGGTGCCTTCTGAAGATCGTGACCACTTCATTCAACTGATTACACCGGTCCGCACCTACTAATTGAATAATTATGCATCCTAGTTGTGATTTGTTTCACAATAAGAGCTGAAGCTGTAACCAAAGGATTTCTCAACCTTTTGAAACAAGATTAGCCAATCATGCTCTTAGCAACCATGAGCCTGTGACACCCCGAAAGGGGCTATGTCACAGGCTCTTTTTTTGTGGCTTCGCGTAATTTTAAGCATTAAGGAGGCGAGACCATGTTGAAGAAAATTGTGTTGGGTGTCTTACTCGTTCTTTGGTGGTTACCAAGTGTTCACGTCGATGCACAACTTGACAGTGATTATGATCCCTTTTTGGTGGGTTTGTGGCGCGACCGCCGGAACACTTCATCTTGCCGCGCGGTGTTCAGGTCCGACTAGCGCCAATGGTTTATCCGCCTGCCGCAGCAACCGGGCAAAAGCCGGCCAGGTTCAGCTGGCAAATGCCAAAGGAAATCTCATTGCAGGTTTTTGACAACGCGCAAAGCATGGTGAGTCTGCAGGCACATGCAGTTGGGCAGTATTCAATGACGGTAACGGCAAGCGTTGGCACCTGGCAGTACACGCAGACTTTCTCGGTGACCGTTCAAGAGAACTCGTTGGCGATTCCACCCATGCGCCTCGATCCGGTGAGTCTCAGTAGTTTGTCGGCTTTCCGCTGACACCAATCGTGCGCAATGCCAATGATGAAGTGGTGCTTGAGGTGGATATGATCCGCGGTGTGAAGCCGATTCCGGGGATTGAGCGGACTTATAACACGTTCCATCCCAATCCACCCAGTGTTCAACCCGAGTGGGGCAAAAACATGCCGGAGAGCACACCCGTTCAGGCGGATGTGAACTATATTGAACAGCCCATGATTGCACACATTCAATACGGCGGGACCATGCCGCTCACCATTACGGCCAATCGCGCCTTGACGCTGACGGTAGCGGGAATGCCCGGTCATCGCGATGACACCAGTTTGGATTACACCTGGTACATCAATGGCCAGGTTGTGGGTAGCAGCCAAGCGCCTGCATTCGATGTGCCGGCGTCATGGCCCTTATTAGAGAAGGGCAACACTTATTTGTGAAATTGACCTATCGTCGCGCTAATCAAACGGTGAGCCTGGTTAGTGCCAGAGCCCCAATCACAGTTCTACCAGCCCCGGCTCAACCGGAGCAGCCGGTTCAAGGATTAGCGGTGCAACGCCTAACAGAAGCACCACAGCAATTACGTACGCAGTTGCAATTGCCAGCGCCTGGTCAGCTCGCTGTGACCTTAACGCCACACGTGCCTTTTGTCGTGGGTGGCACCATCGATAGTCAGCGCATTGAAGCGGATGGCAAACCGCACGTGCTAGCGAACACACATCCCGTGGTGCCGGTGATGATTCAGCTGGCGCAAACCAATATTGTGCCGCCCACAACAACGGTGGCGACAGTGACGTGGACGCAAGCACAGACGCCAGCGTAAAAATCCTTGCTAATCGTGGCATAAAAAGGCCGGCAATCTTGGAAAACAAAATTTTAGCCCTTTTTAACGGATTTGAGCATTTTTAGGGAGGGGGGCTAATCGAACCTTAAATCGGCTGAAACGGCCATATATTGGCGAATTAAATTGTAATTGGCCCAGAAAAAGGTATAATATTAGTAGACTTTAGCCAACAAAAAGGCTAAATGACGGCATTTACTCAAGTGAAAACGCAAAGGAGATTGGGTGGCATGGAAACAGTAACAATTACCACCGCTTTTTTAACCCTGGGACAATTACTCAAAGAGGTCGGGGTTATCGACAGCGGTGGCGCAGCGAAGTTTTATCTGGCTGAGCAGACGGTATTGGTTAACGGTGAACCCGATCAACGGCGCGGGCGCAAGTTGTATCCCGGTGACGTGATTGCATTAGAAGACGGGCAACAATTCACCGTGGCGATCGCGGAATGAATCTGAAACACCTCACGTTAAAGCATTACCGCAATTATGCGGCGGTGGATGCCAGCTTCTCACCTTCGATCAACGTGTTGATTGGTGAGAATGCGCAAGGCAAAACCAACCTGCTTGAAGCGATTTATGTGCTCGCATTGGCGCGAAGTCATCGCACCAATAATGACAAGGAACTGATTCAATTTGGAAGTGAGTTTGCGAAGGTGACGGGGCTTGTTGAGCGTCGCACCGGCACACTGCCACTTGAACTGGTAATCAGTCAGCAGGGCAAAAAGCGCGGGTCAATCATCTCGAGCAGGCAAAACTGTCGCAATACTTGGGGCACTTTAACGTGATTTTGTTTGCGCCAGAAGATCTGACCATCGTCAAAGGCAGTCCAGCGGGGCGACGGCGATTCATCGACATGGAATTCGGTCAGATGAGTCCCAAATACCTCTACAACTTGGCGCAATATAAAACGATGTTGAAGCAGCGCAATGCATATCTCAAGCAATTGCGATTTCACCAGGCCAAAGACTTGGTGTATCTCGATGTGTTAACGGATCAACTCGCCGCATTTGGTGCGGAGATTATTGTGACGCGCGCAGCACTGCTCGATGACATGGCGAAGTTTGCGGCTCAGGTGCACAGTGACATCACAACCGCGCATGAGCAGCTGACCTTCAAGTACCAGACGCAAGTCGAACCCGATGCGCGGCATGATGATGAACAGGCGTATGAAGCGCTCAGTGAGAGCTTCAAAAAGTATCGCGCGCGCGAGATTGATCAGGGCACCACGCTGGTTGGTCCGCACCGCGATGACGTCAGTTTTATCGTCAATGAGCGCGATGTGGCGAGCTTTGGCAGTCAGGGGCAACAGCGCACGACGGCCTTAGCGGTCAAGCTGGCCGAAATCGAATTGATGCATCACCAAACAGGCGAGTATCCCGTCCTCTTACTGGACGATGTGCTCTCCGAATTGGACGATATGCGTCAAACGCACCTCTTACGTGCGATTCAAAATAAAGTACAAACTTTTTTGACCACCCCCAGTTTGGATGGTGTGGCCAAGGAAATGATCGATCAACCCACGGTGTTTGAGGTTCATCAAGGCGAATTAACACCGTTATCATAAATAGAAAGTAGGATTGAAATCGTGACGGATCAAGAAAAAGAGCAGTTAGAAGAAAAGAAAGACGCACTTGCCGCTGAATATGATGCGAGTCAGATTCAAGTGCTTGAGGGCCTCGAAGCGGTTCGTAAGCGTCCAGGGATGTATATCGGAACGACCAGTAGCCAAGGTCTGCACCATTTGGTCTGGGAAATCATTGATAACGGGATTGATGAAGCCTTAGCTGGGTTTGCGTCCAAGATTGAAGTCGAAATCGAACCTGATAATTCAGTGACGGTGACCGATGATGGCCGTGGGATTCCGGTTGACATTCAATCCAAAACAGGTCGTCCAGCCCTTGAAACTGTCTACACGATTTTGCATGCCGGTGGGAAATTCGGCGGCGGCGGCTACAAAGTTTCTGGTGGGCTGCACGGGGTTGGGGCTTCTGTCGTGAATGCCTTGTCCACCGAATTAGATGTTGAAGTCACGCGTGGCGGCAAACGGTACTATATCGATTTTCGTTTAGGTAAGGTGCACACACCAATGAAGGTGATTGGCGATGCGCCTGAACACGAACACGGCACCAAGGTTCACTTTGTGCCCGATCCCGATATTTTCACTGAAACCACCGTGTACGATGACAAGATTCTGACGACACGGATTCGCGAATTGGCTTTCCTGAATAAGGGCTTGAAGCTGACCTTCACGGACAAGCGTGCCGAAACGCACGAGAAGCTTGAATTCCACTATGAAGGTGGGATTAAGTCTTACGTTGAATTCTTGGACGACAAGAAGAATACCTTGCTCGATGAACCTGTCTACGTTGAAGGCCAACAGAGCGGGATTACCGTTGAAGTTGCCCTGCAATACACCGACGATTACCACAGCAACTTGATGACCTTTGCGAACAACATCCATACCTACGAAGGTGGGACGCATGAAGCTGGGTTCAAGACGGCGCTAACACGTGTGATCAACGATTATGCGCGTAAGAGCGGCGCATTGAAGGATGGCGATGACAACCTGAGCGGTGAAGATGTCCGCGAAGGGATGACCGCTGTTGTCTCAGTGAAGCACCCGGATCCTCAATTTGAAGGTCAGACCAAGACCAAGCTGGGGAACTCGGACGCGCGTTCCGTTACCGATCGCATGTTCAGTGAACACTTCAGCAAGTATCTGATGGAACACCCAACACCAGCGCGCTTGATTATCGACAAAGCGATCCTGGCAGCCAAGGCGCGTCTGGCAGCTAAGCGTGCACGTGAAGTGACACGTAAGAAGAGTGGGTTGGAAATTTCTAATCTGCCTGGTAAGTTGGCCGACAACACCAGTAAAGATCCTGAAATCTCAGAATTGTTCATTGTCGAAGGGGATTCCGCCGGCGGTTCTGCTAAGTCCGGTCGGAGTCGTCTGACACAAGCGATTCTGCCTATTCGTGGGAAGATTTTGAACGTTGAAAAAGCCAGCATGGAACGCATTTTGGCTAACGAAGAAATTCGGACACTGTTCACCGCGATGGGAACTGGTTTTGGTGAAGAATTCGATGTGGCTAAGGCGCGTTATCACAAGCTGATCATCATGACCGATGCCGATGTCGATGGTGCCCATATTCGGACCTTGTTGCTCACACTGATTTATCGCTACATGCGGCCAGTGCTTGAAGCGGGATACGTTTATATCGCGCAACCACCTCTGTATCGGATTCGTCAGGGAAAATTGATGCAGTACATCGATTCTGACGAACAGTTGCAGGACGTCTTGGGGCAATTGCACCGAGTCCAAAACCTGAAATTCAACGGTACAAGGGGCTTGGTGAAATGGATGCCAGCCAATTGTGGGAAACCACGATGGATCCAGACAACCGTCGCTTATTGCGGGTGAGTCCAGAAGATGCGGCAGAAGCCGATAATATCTTTGATATGTTGATGGGCGATCGCGTGGAACCACGCCGTAAGTTCATTGAGGACAATGCGGTTTATGTGGATGTAAAGAATATTGATGCGTAGTGAGTGCGAGCAATCCCGCTTAGCTGATGAGGACTAACGGGCTTTGAACAAAGAACCTTGGTTTTAAGGTTCTGTGAAAAGCGGGTTAGCCGCAGTCAGCTGGGATTGCGAACACGTTATCGCAGGACGATGCGATTTGTGCATTGGCCAGGGTCGTGATTAGGCGGAATGGTCTGCCCTTGCGAGCACCTAGCACCGATTGATTTTTGATAAAAATGGGCCTGAAAGCCAAAGAACCAACGAAGGGAGATAATCAATACCATGGATGATCGCCAAGAAAGCCGCATCACCAATGTGAACCTGGGCGACACGATGCGCAAATCGTTCCTTGAGTACGCGATGAGTGTTATTGTCGCACGGGCATTACCAGATGTTCGTGACGGCTTGAAACCCGTTCAGCGCCGTATTTTGTATGGGATGAACGAATTAGGGGTAACCCCTGAAAAGCCGTATAAGAAGTCTGCCAGAATTGTCGGGGACGTCATGGGGAAGTACCACCCCCACGGTGACTCCTCGATCTATGAAGGTATGGTGCGGATGGCGCAGGACTTCAGTTATCGTTACATGTTAGTCGATGGTCACGGGAACTTCGGTTCAGTCGACGGTGACGGTGCCGCTGCGATGCGGTATACCGAAGCGCGGATGAGCAAAATCACAACAGAAATGTTGCGTGACATCAACAAAGACACGATCGATTACACGGATAACTATGATGGGTCCGAACGCGAACCTACCGTGTTACCTGCACGTTTCCCCAACCTGTTAGTGAACGGGGCAACCGGGATTGCGGTTGGGATGACCACCAATATTCCACCTCACAACTTGTCTGAAGTGATTTCGGCATTGCACATCTTGATGGACAATCCCGATGCCACAACAGCTGACTTGATGACGGCATTGCCTGGCCCAGACTTCCCAACAGGTGGTCTGGTGATGGGTAAGTCGGGGATTCGTCACGCTTACGAAACAGGTAAGGGGACGATTATCCAGCGCGCTAAGGTTGAGATTGTGACCGAAAAATCCGGTCGTGAACGTATTGTCGTGACTGAAATTCCATACATGGTGAACAAGGCCAAACTGGTGGAACGGATTGCGGATTTGGCACGTGACAAGAAGGTCGAAGGCATCACGGACCTGAACGATGAATCTGATCGTGATGGGATGCGGATTGTGATCGACATTCGTCGTGACGTCTCAGCGAGTGTTGTGCTGAACAACCTCTACAAGCTGACCCCATTACAAACTGGGTTTAGCTTCAACATGGTGGCGATTGTGGATGGTGCGCCTAAGGTATTGAGTCTGAAAGAAATTCTGACGCACTATCTGGCTCACCAAGAAATCGTGATTCGGCGGCGGACGCAATTCGACTTGAAGAAGGCCAAAGCACGTGCCCACATTCTCGAAGGGTTACGGATTGCGCTCGATCATATCGATGAAATCATCAGTATCATTCGTGGTTCCCAAACTGGGGATACCGCTAAAGTGATTTTGATGGACAAGTACCAGTTATCCGAAAAGCAGAGCCAAGCCATCTTGGATATGCGACTGGTTCGGTTGACCGGCTTGGAACGCGACAAGGTTGAAAATGAGTTCAATGATGTGCAAGCAGCCATCGCGGACTATGAAGATATCTTGGCCAAACCAGAACGTGTTCACCAATTGATCTATCAAGAATTACTCGATATTCAAAACAAGTTTGGCGATAAGCGTCGCACCGAATTGTTGGTCGGCGAAGTGCTGAGCCTTGAAGATGAGGACTTGATTGAAGAAGAAGACGTCGTGATTGCATTGACCCACAATGGTTATGTGAAGCGGCTGCCTGCAACTGAATTCAAGTCGCAAAATCGTGGTGGTCGTGGGATTCAAGGGATGGGCGTCCATGATGGTGACTTCATGGAACACCTTGTTTCCACCTCAACGCATGATATGTTGCTGTTCTTCACCAATACCGGGAAGGTTTACCGCAACAAGGGGTATGAAATTCCTGAATACGGCCGTACCGCCAAGGGGATTCCAATCATCAACTTGCTGGGGATTGATTCCGGTGAAAAGGTGCAGACGGTCATTAATGTCGGCAGCGGTGAGGACAGTGAACGTTACCTGTTCTTCGTCACCCGTGAAGGTGTCGTTAAGCGGACACCTGTTAGTGATTTTGCCAACATTCGCAGCAATGGTCTGATTGCCTTGAATCTCAAAGATGGCGACGAATTGAGCAATGTCATCCTGACATCAGGTAAAGATACCATCCTGATTGGGACACATCGCGGTTATTCTGTGACCTTCCTTGAAACCGATGTCCGGAGCATGGGTCGTTCAGCAACTGGTGTGCGGGGGATTCGTCTGCGTGAAGCAGATTACGTCATCGGTTCTGACATCCTCGATCCCGATTCTGAAGTCTTCGTGATCTCCGAAAAGGGTTATGGTAAGCGCACTAAGGCTTCCGAATACCCAACCAAGGGTCGCGGCGGTAAAGGGATCAAGACCGCTAACATCACCGAAAAGAACGGGCCATTGGCTGGTTTGACAACGGTGAAGGGCGATGAAGATATTCTGGTTATGACCGATTCAGGTGTCTTGATTCGTTTCAACATCCAGAGCGTCTCACAAACAGGTCGTGCCACACTTGGGGTTCGTCTGATTCGGGTGGATGATGATGCTAAGGTCGCAACAATGGCCAAGGTTGATCAAGAACCTGACGTTGACGATGAAGCACCAACGACATCTGAACCCACAACACCGACTGATGCACCAGCTGGCGATGCGGATGCGCAAGTTCAAGAATTATTGAACCGTGCTGAAACAGATGATGACGATAGTGATATCTAACGATTAGCAGAGGAAGATGTGACAAAAGGTGTTTAGAGCCGGAGGATTAACGGACATCGGGGCTAAATCTCGTATTTAGGATTTGCACCGAGGTTGGTTAATCGCAGTGCTCTACCTTTTGGAACTCGATTAAACAAAAAGTCGCCTTTCGGGGCGGCTTTTTTTGGTGATAATTTGCTCATAAATGCACACACTTGAAATGGAAAAAGGTATACTGATGATGTTAAATCGCTTACACCGACACAATCGAAAAGAGGATTATCATGAAAAACGCACCAGAAATCGCACTGTCACCTAAAATGCAAACCAAACCACAGGAACTGCGGCAAGGACTTACAAAGCTACGTGCGGGCGTCATGGGCGCCAATGACGGGATCATCTCCACTGCTGGGATGGTGATCGGGGTTTCTGGTGCACAGAAACCGTTGAGTACTGTTTTGATTGCGGGGGTCTTTATGATTCTGGCCGGTGCGCTTTCGATGGCTGGCGGAGAATATGTCTCGGTTTCCTCTCAAAAAGATATGCAACAGGCGAACTTCACTCGGTTGAATCATTTGATGAGCACTCATCCAGAAGCGGTCACCGATATGGTGAAGGATGCCTTACTCAAATTAGGTGAACCGGATGCCCATGCGACAGAATTGGCACAGACGCTGGTTCAAGATCAGGATATGGCTCAGATTCAACAATTGATTTACGGCAGTTCCTCATTGGCCTCACTCGATCCCATCACCGCTGCTTTGTCTGATGGTATCGCCTTTGTGTTGGGTGCCATCATTCCATTACTGTGCATTGCGTTATTGCCACCAGCCATCAAAGTGATTGGTACCATGGGTAGCGTCTTGCTCTGCCTGGCACTCACCGGCTTTATCAGCGCTAAGTTTGGGAAGGCCAATGTGAAACGGTCCCTGTGGCGCAACGTGGCGATTGGGACGCTGACCATGATGACGACTTACATTGTCGGGATTATGTGGTAGTCAAAGCCAATTCCTTTTAAAACAGTTGAGGTTGTGTCACCAGCCATTGAGGCGGGGATGCAATCTCTTTTTATTTTGGGTAAAGGGCTGTCTGTTCCGTTAGTGCTCACAGCCAAACCGTGTGGCTTCGCGCTCTAAACGCGCTCATCCACACTGCCTGTTCCGCCTAACAACACTAGCGCCAATTGCACAACCCGCAATTATTGCGCTAGTTCCGTTAGTGCTCACAGCCAAACCGTGTGGCTTCGCGCTCTCGCTTTTTGCGTAATCTATTTATAGATTCGGCAGCCAAATGAATCTATTTTGATTCGGACGTTGAGATTCAGTAAGAGGTATGCTAAACTAATAGCTTGTGAGTATGTGGCCAAAATGGTCAACGTTACTCCTTGTCCCTGCAGAGGGGACCAAAGTCCATAAGGAGGTGAATCGTCAATGGCTGAAACCAAATATGAAATTACTTACATCATCCGTCCTGATATGGATGAAGCAGGTAAGGCTGCGTTGGTTGAACGTTTTGACAACATTCTAAAAGATAATGGTGCGAACATTATTGATTCAAAGGATTGGCAAAAGCGTAAGTTTGCCTACGTAATCAGTAAGTTCTCTGAAGGCACATATCATATTGTGAATGTGACTGCAGAAGACGCTAGCGCAATTAATGAATTCGATCGTTTAGCTAAGATCTCTGGCGACATTTTGCGTCAAATGATCGTTAAGCGTGAAGACTAATCGCGTAACCAAGTGAAAAGGGGAGCTAAGGGATGATTAATCGCGTCGTTTTAGTGGGTCGGCTGACTCGAGATGTTGATTTGCGGTATACCCAAGGTGGCGCAGCAGTTGGTTCTTTTACCATCGCTGTGAACCGGCAGTTTACCAATCAACAAGGTGAGCGCGAAGCTGACTTTATCAATTGCGTTATTTGGCGTAAGAGTGCGGAAAACTTCAGTAATTTTACACGTAAGGGTTCGTTAGTCGGTGTTGAAGGCCGAATCCAGACACGTAATTACGAGAATCAACAGGGACAACGGGTGTATGTCACCGAAGTTGTCGTCGATAATTTCTCCCTGCTTGAATCACGTTCTACTACAGAGGCTCGTCCTTCTGAACCGGCGAATAATAATCAGAACTTTGGCAATCAGGGCTTTAACGGGCAACAACAAGCCCCACAAAGCTTCGGCAATCAAACGTCCCCAACATCATCTGCGGACCAGAATCAGACTCCAAACAGTTCTGCTAATGGTTCCTTCAATAGTCCAGATCCGTTTGCCAATAATAATGGCCAACCAATCGACATTTCAGATGATGATTTGCCATTCTAGGTGTTCAACACCCATTCTTAAGTAAAGGAGTGACATAAATGGCTCAACAACGTCGTGGAGGCCGTCGTCGTCGTAAGGTCGACTTCATTGCCGCAAACCACATCGAATACATCGATTATAAAGACACTAACTTGCTGGAACGGTTTGTCTCAGAACGGGGTAAGATCTTACCTCGCCGGGTTACCGGTACTAGCGCAAAGAACCAACGTAAGTTAACTATTGCGATTAAGCGTGCCCGTATCATGGGTTTACTGCCATTCGTTTCAGAAGACTAGTTTGGTTTTCAAAAGACCTCAACTGCAGTGATGCGGCTGAGGTCTTTTTGTGTGCAAACCAGGTATTTGGGGTGTACGCTAATGCCAACATGGGAGGTAGACGAATGAAAAAGAAACTCTTAGGGTGGCAATTGGGTATTGTCTGGGCGCTTGTTTGGGGTATCGTCATGCTGGGTTATGTGGTTGTGATGGCGCGTGTGACCAAACCGGATGTTTGGACTGGTGGTCTCCTGATACCGAGTACGCAAACATCGCCAACGGGATTTACCGTTGGCTGGCTCAGTGGATTTGTGGGCTTTGCGCTTGTCAGTGCCTTCTTTATCACAAGGCGCACGGTAGATACCGCGACAAAAGGCTATCTGTTCAGTGACTTATTGGGCTCCTTTGGCTTAACTTACGCGGTCTTCACCGCTTTTGTTGTCGGTAGTGCGCTGATTTATCCGCAAACGGGCTTATCTTGGCCAACACAACACTGGTTTGGCATTGTGATTGTCGTGGCCGTGTGGTTAGCGATGATGGCGCTTGGTTTGTTGTTTGGCCTCTACATGCTCTCAATCATTGCCAGTTATCGGCGCATTCGCAGTGGGAGTTATCTCTTGATCATTCCCATCGCATTATTAGGATTGCAGCGACTGGTTTATCTCAATAACTGGGCGATTCAGTTTCCAGGTGGCACGTATCGGATCTACGCGCTACATCCCACCTTGTTTCTACCATGGTGGTTGATTCTCATCGCCATTGTCCTGTTATTCGCTGGTGTGGTCTGGTTGACCAAATACGCCGCAACTCGATTTGAACGAGCACAATAAAAAGCTGAGCCAACACTCGATAAGAGTGGGCTCAGCTTTATTTTGTTTACGATATTCTCGCGGGCTCATGCCGGTGTGCTGCTTGAATTGCGTGCTGAAGTAAGTCGCACTGAGACCAATGCGTGCGGCAATTTGATGGATTGCCAGTCTTGTCGTGGTCAACAATTCTTTGGCGTGTGCTATTCGAATCGTGATTAAGTGCGCCATCACAGTCATGCCTGTGGTCTTGGTGTAGACGTGTTCGAGATAAGAAGGCGACCCGTGCACAAGTGTGGCAATTGTGTTGAGATCGAGTGCTTCCGCGTAATGCGCCTCGAGAACGGCGTTAATTTCCGCTACCCAGGTTTCAGCACTCACTTGTTGCCCAGTAGGCCGACATCGTTTGCACGGCCTGAAACCGGCTGTGAGGGCCTCATCGGTTGTATCAAAAATTACGATATGGTCGCGATTGGGTAACCGCGAGGCACATGATGGCCGGCAGAAGATGCCGGTACTGGTCACGCCGTAGAAAAATTGGCCGTCAAACGTGGCATCATTGGTGGCAATCGCCGTTAATTGCATGTCAGTCGGATGCATGAGCTCACCTCGGATGAGAAAACCAGATTCTGAAACTTTACCTAGACTGTTTTTGTTAAAATAAAGCCATCAATCAAACGGAGGTTCAAGTGATGGCACTGTATTATGGACAACTCACATGGCATAAGCAAGCAATGTTTCTGGTGAGCAGCGAGCGCGGCCTCGTTTTTGTGGGGACGCCCAGCAAACCGCTCAACGAAATCGATGCGTTCTTCAAAGACATCAGTCTGGTTCACGATCAAACGCGTGTGCAAGCCGCCGCTGATCAGTTGCAGCAGTATTTTGATGGCCACGAAACACTCGATATTCCCGTCGACTTCATCAGTGGGACACCGCTTCAACAGCAAGTTTGGCGCACGCTACAACAGATTCCTCGGGGAACCACGTGGACGTACAGTCAATTGGCTGACGCTGTGGGTAAACCCCAAGCGGTGCGGGCGGTTGCGAGCGCTGTGGGCAAGAATCCCATCACGGTAGTTGTGCCGTGCCATCGCATTATCCGTAAAAATGGCGACATCGGGCAATACCGCAGTGGTGTGGCGATGAAGCGGACGTTGTTGACGATGGAGGGGGCGATATAACGCGCTCCAATCCCCAACAATCTCCGTCTAACGGGCTTTTCGCACATGGCACAGAACGCCATGTCCATCAAAGCTCGTTAGTACTCGATTGCTAACCGGGGCTTGTCGCGCTCTGTCGTGTTTTAAACGCGCTCACCCACACTGCCTGTTCCGCCTAACCTAACTAGCGCCAATTGCACAACCCGCAATTCTAGCGCTAGTCCCGTTAGTGCTCACAGTCACCCGTGTGGGTTCGCACTCTGTCGCGCTCTAAACGCGCTCACAAAGGCAAGACACTCCGGTTAGCTCAGCTTTGCCGAATCCATAACCCGGATTCTGTCAAAGCCAGCGCTAATCCTCGTGTCTTAACCGCCTTTACTCGCGCTCTAAATCTCTTTATTACTCAAGGCCTCCACGAAGCGCTGATAGTCCTTTTGCACCTGTTGGGTATAATCCCGCACCCAGGTGGTCACAGCGTCGTCAAAGGTGTCTTTTTTGCCGAGATAACCCGCAATCAGTGGTAGGGTTGGACTCTGTGCATGTGATGAGGCGAGAAGGTAGGCACAACTCTTAGCGTAGGTCTGGAAGTTCTCCCAAGAGAGGCTAGTGAGTTCAATACTTTCCTTCATGTCCCGGAATTGGCGCACATAATAGCTGTGCTCATCAAGCGTGAAGTAACCGAGGAAAGGATCGGAAGCTTTTTGCAGAATCTTTTGAGCATCGATAATCCGCTGGCCTTCAGTGACTTCTTGGCTCCGAGTCAATTCGTGGTGTGGGGTGAAGAAGCGGCGATTTGGCAAGGCTTCTTTGACCTGTAAGACCAAATGACTCTGATCGTTACTGGTCAGTAAGACCAAGTAACAGCGCGTGCCAAAGCTGCCGACACCCACACTGTGGCGGATGATATCGGTGACGTGATAGTTAGAGAGCAACAGATTGATATCGGCGCGCGTGGTTTTGCGATACATATTGATGCCCGCGTGAATCTCTTGATAATTCTTCTCACTCAAGTGAATGGACTTAGGTGGTAGGTCGCGGAAAATAGTGTGGCCCATTTTGTCCGTGGTAGTGAACTTGTCGACCACGTTCTCGGAATTGTGGCGCATGGCCTTGCTGATGACGGGTTGTAGGAATTCAGCCGCATCGGGACTCGCATCGAGCTGATCGAGCAGGGTTTTGACTTCACTTGAAATATAGAAGCGATCCAGCGTGGATAGCTCATTGTTGCTGCGAATCCCTTCGCGGTAAACCTCGGCGGATTCGGTGACCAGCTGCAGGAGGTCTTCGGTTTCAAAGCCGTTGAGCTGTCCCGCTAATACGATACTAGTCAGTAGGCGCTTGACGTCGAATTCAAAACTCGCGACACCGACTTCATCAAAATCATTGAGATCAAATAATAATTGGCGTTCAGGCGAAGCGTAGAACCCGAAGTTCCCGATGTGGGCGTCACCGGATGCGACGACCGGGATGTCCGCTTGTTTTTGCGCCGCGAGATCCTCGGCCATCAGTTCAGCGGTGCCGCGGAAGAAAGCAAAGGATGACGCCGCCATTCGTTCGTGACGCATGGGAATCAACTCTGCAATCAGAGCTGATTCGACCTGCTTAATCGGTTCGAGTGGATCGCGGGTCGGTACCGTGAATTCAGCTAGTTGTGCGATTGGTTGTGATTGGCGATGTAGCTTGCCGTCTTTTGTGAGTGTATCGTGACTCTGATCGACGTGTAGTTGCGTGAGATCAAATGCCATGTGAAAGCCCCCTTTAATTGTTCCCATTATAAGCAACAATACCAATTAATGCGGGTTTGACGCTCACTTGGGCGTGGTGTCGTCCTGTTCGATCACAATCAACACGTCATTGGCCTGCAAAATTGTGGTGGGTTTGACGGGAATAGTCACGTGGTCATCGCGAATCATGGCCAGAATATTGATGTGAGCTTCTTGGCGAATGTTAGCTTCAGCGATGGTTTGATTGACCCATTTGGCATCGGGGTGCATCTCGGTGATCGAAATACCATTAGCCTGATCCAGGAAGTCCAAAATATTGGGGTTGACCAGGCTTTTGGCGACCTTGGCCCCCATCTCAACTTCCGGCAAAATCACTTGATCGGCTCCGATGCGGTACAGAATCTTGGCTTGGCGCTTGTCCAATGCCTTGACCACAATCCGTGCGGTGCCTTTTTCTTTGGCCATCATGGTCGCCATAATCGCGGCCTCAAAGTCTTCACCCATCGCAAAAACGGCGACGTCAAAATCGCCAATCCCGATGCGATCGAGCACGTCCTCATCGCTTGCGTCACCAGTGACCGCGTGATCGACGGTATCGATAATTTCGTTGACCTTATTCATATCCTTATCCACGACGAGCAACTCGACGTCATAGGTGGCTAGGTTCTTCACCAGACTGGTGCCGAAGCGTCCCAGTCCAAAAATCACAAAGCTGTGTGCCTGCATTTCTTTTGTCATAGTTTTACCCCACAATAATATTTTCTTCTGGATAGTCGATGTGATGGTCGGTGTGTAAGCGGCCATTGAGTGCAATCGCCACCGTCATCGGGGAGAGTCGGCCAATGAACATACAGAGCGCCAAGACGATTTTGCCGACAGGGGAGAGCGTTGGCGTCATACCGGTTGTGACCCCCACGGTACCGGCCGCGCTGGAGGTTTCAAAAATCAGGTCCAGGATCTGCGGATGAAATGGATTGTTGGCCTCACTAAAGTGTAAAATGAGGACCGTGAGTAAGACCAAAATCGCTAATGTGCCTGAAATGGCGAGCGCTTTTTGAAGTGCCTCGAGTGGCAACCGGCGATTAAAAATCACGAGGTTGCGTTCACCGCGTAAGGCAGAAATCACAGCGACGAACAACACGGCCAAGCTGATGGTCTTGATCCCGCCGGCGGTACTGGCGGGTGAGCCCCCGATGAACATTAAGGTGCTACCAATCAGTTTCGCGTAGTCGGTGAGTCCGCCCTGGTTCAGGCTATCGAATCCGGCCGTGCGCAGGGTGACCGATTCGAACGTGGCATTGAGCAACTTATTGAGCGGGGAAAGTGGGCCCAAGGTCTTGGGATTGTTCCATTCCAACCCCAAAAAGATGACGATGCCAAAGAGGAAGAGACCGGCTGAAGTGACGAGCACGAGCTTGGTATGTAAGGAGAGGTGTGTCAGTCGCCGCGAGAGCCGAAACTGCCGCTGCTTGAAGAAGATGCTGAGTTCGTGCAAGACCGTGAACCCGAGGCCACCCAAGAGAATGAGAAGCATGAGCACGATGAGGAGTGGACCATTGGTTTGGAACTCGACCAGGCTGTTGTGGCCGATGATGTCAAAACCGGCGTTACAAAAGGCTGATATGGCGTGGAAAATCCCGTAACCCACCGATTGCAGGAAGGTGTAGTGGAAGTCGCCAAAATAGAAAATGAGTGTCAGTAAGATGGCACCGATACCTTCAATGATGGCGGAATATTTGAGGACTCGGCGGACCAATTTGACCATACCACCGACCGAACTCTGGTTGAAGCTGGTCTGAATCGTGGTGCGATTGCGCAGGCTGATGCGTTGCCGCAGCAGGGTCATCAGCCCGGTAGCGACCGTCATGAAGCCGAGTCCGCCCAGTTGAATCAGCGTAATGATGACGATTTTGCCGAACAGGGTCCAGTGGGTCATGGTGTTGACAACGACAAGGCCGGTCACACAGTTAGCGGAAGTCGCGGTGAACAGCGCATCGATAAACCCGATACTCTGGCCAGATTGGCTGGCAATCGGTAGACTGAGTAAACACGCTCCGATCAGAATCATGGCCGCAAAACTCAACAGAATCAATTGCGGCGCGGTGGGATGACGCAACGAGGATAAGGCCATAGGTTTCCCCTCTTTCTTAGTGTGGCATGGTAAGCATGCGTTACCACTAATGTACCCAACTCAATGCTTAGTTGCAAAATAAATGGAGGATACAAGATGTCGACAAGTCATGAACGACAATTACAGATCAAAGCCATATTGAAAACAGCGGATGAGGCGATCAGCGCCACTCATTTTGCCAAACAGTTCTCAGTCAGCCGTCAAACGATTGTGGGGGATGTAGCCTTGTTGCGGGCACAGGGTGAGGCGATTATCGCGACACCGCAGGGCTATCAGTATCAGGCGGAACCCGAAACGACCACGACGATTGTATGCAAGCACACACCAGAAGAGATGCTGGCGGAACTTGAAATCATGATCGAGTATGGCGCCACTGTGCGCGATGTCAGTGTGGATCATCCTGTCTACGGTCAGCTGAAGGGACAATTGATGCTCAGCAGCATCAGCGATGTCAAATTGTTTGCGCACCGCGTGAAGCAGGAACAGGCGCATCTCTTATCGGAGCTGACAGGTGGCATTCATCTGCACACAATCAGCTTGCGTGACCCGGAACAGTTGCCGGCGTTGTTGCAAGCACTGCAGGAAGCGGGTTTCTTGTACTCAGGAGAAAATTAAATTAGAGCGCAAGCCCACACGGTTTTGGCTGTGAGCACTAACGGGCCTAGCGAAGCAATCGTGGGTTTTGACGATTGTCGCTAGGCTGGTTAAGCGGAACAGGCAGTGTGGGCGAGCGCGTTTAGAGTGTGACGAGCCCCGGGTAGCAATCGAGTACTAACGGGCTTTGAGGCCCATGGCGGTCTATACCATGTACGAAAAGCGAGTTAGACGGAGATTGTTGGGGCTTGGACCACGTTTAATCTAAAAATAGCGAAAAAAGGTTGTGAAATCTCGCAGCCTTTTTTTATGTGACGAATTGTCAAATCAAGTGCAACGTTTGACCATAAAAGACTTCATGTGGTGTTTTCCAGCCTAAGACCTTGCGAGGACGATGAGTCTTTTTTTATGTTCTTACAGGTGTTGTACTTGAAGTGTAAATTCGTCGTACCAATTATTGTGATAACAACTCAAAAACATATACCAATAGCTATAAAACACATCAATTGGAACGCCGCTTGACAATTACAGCCAAATGGCGTGAACTAGGAGTTACCGTTTAGGGTGTCAAGACACCTAGCTAGGAAAAATTTGGGGGTGATCGGTGTGCAACAAACAGCACCGAAGAAATTATTGGTTGTATCGGGATTGGCGTGGCTTTTTGATGCCATGGATGTGGGCTTACTCGCTTTTGTCATCGCAGCATTGAAGACAGAGTGGCAATTAACGCCTGGTCAGATGGGATGGATTGGTAGTGTCAGTTCAATCGGGATGGCGGTTGGCGCGATTTTCTTCGGAATTTTAGCTGACCGCATTGGCCGCAAAGATGTGTTGATTTTTACGCTGTTGCTCTTCTCCGTCGGGGCAGGGTTATCCGCGTTTGCGACAGGCTACACGATTTTCTTAGTGATTCGATTCTTCGTTGGCGCGGGATTGGGCGGTGAATTGCCCGTCGCCTCAACATTGGTGTCGGAACAAGTGGCGCCAGAACATCGCGGGCGCATGGTCGTGCTGCTGGAGAGCTTCTGGGCGGGTGGCTGGTTATTGGCCGCCATCATCGCTTATCTCGTGATGCCAACGTGGGGCTGGCGTGTCGCTGTGTTGGGTTCTGCACTCACGGCACTCTACGCGCTTTACCTACGCTACGGCTTACACGAAGCACCACACGCGAGCGGCCAGCGGCAATCTGTTGGGCAAAGTCTACGTCAGTTATGGCAGCCCACTTATTGGCGGGCGACGCTGATGCTATGGATTGTGTGGTTCATGGTTGTGTTCTCTTATTACGGCATGTTCCTCTGGCTACCGAGCGTCATGGTGCTCAAGGGCTTCACCATGATCAACAGT
Organism: Lacticaseibacillus saniviri JCM 17471 = DSM 24301; assembly: GCF_001311785.1. Classification (GTDB taxonomy): domain Bacteria; phylum Bacillota; class Bacilli; order Lactobacillales; family Lactobacillaceae; genus Lacticaseibacillus; species Lacticaseibacillus saniviri. The sequence continues at coordinate 28,467 of NZ_BBBX01000017.1, forward strand.
TTTGGGTACACGTTACTGATGACCATCGCGCAGCTGCCGGGTTATTTTGTTGCCGCGTGGTTGATTGAAAAATGGGGTCGCAAGTCAGTCTTGGTTTGGTTCTTGCTGGGGACAGCTGCGAGTGCCATCGCATTTGGCCTGGCCAACAATACGGCAATGCTGCTAACAGCGGGGAGTCTATTGTCCTTCTTCAACCTGGGGGCATGGGGCGCACTGTACGCGTACTCACCAGAACAATATTCCGCAGTGATCCGGGCCCAGTGGTAGTGGGATTGCCGCTGGGGTGGGTCGAATTGGCGGTATCTTAGGGCCGCTGTTGGTCGGTTCGCTGGTCGCACAAGGTGTCAGTCTGCCACTGATTTTTGGTATTTTTGCTGGCGCGATTGTGATTGCCGTTGTTGCGATCATTACGCTAGGTCGCGAAACAATGGGTGTGCCGCTGGAGTAAGCACCGCAATTGAAAATAGCTGTCCTAAACCGATAGTGGTTTGGGACAGCTATTTTTGTGTTTTGGCGGCACTGTTGGGTTAAACGCGCTCCAAAAGGCAAAACATTCCGGTTAGCGCATCTTTGACGAACCCATAGACCGGATTCTGCCAAAGATTTTGCTAATCCTCATGTTTTAACCGCCTTTTGTCACGCTCTAAACGCGCTCCAATCCCCAACAATCTCCGCCTAACTCACTTTTCGCACATGGCCAAAACTGCCATGTCGCTCAAAGTCCGTTAGTGCTCGATTGCTACCCAGGGCTTGTCGCGCTCTGTCACAGCACCTTATCTAATCCGATTTGTAGTTCATTCAATGTGGCGACCTTGCGTGTTGCCAACAAGACACCAGTCATAAAGCTGGAACGATCCATCGTGTCCTGGCGAATGGTGAGCAGCTCGCCACTTCCGCCAAACAGGACTTCCTCGTGGGCTAATAGTCCGGGCAACCGCACCGCATGTACGGGCACATCATCGATATCGGCACCGCGGGCCTCGTTGTGCACTGTGGGTTGGGGTGCGTTCTGACGCGATTTTGCAATCAGATGTGCGGTAGCACTGGCCGTCCCGGATGGTGCATCGGGTTTGTCACCGTGATGGTATTCGATGACCTCAGCATCCGGAAAATATTGCGCAGCTTCCTGAGCGAACTTCATCAGTAAGACAGCGCTCAAGCCAAAATTAGGCACAATTAAGCCGCCCAGATGTGCGGTGACGGCTTGCTGTTGTAACTCTTGTTGTTGCTGTGGCGTCAAACCGCTGGTACCAATAATGGGGTGAATCCCGTGTTGAATCGCGAGTACCGCATTGTGGTAGGCTGCTTCAACGGTCGTAAAATCGATCCAAACATCGGCCGCTGTGACGTCCACATCAGTGGTCCACAATGCAACATCATCAGGCAGCTGAGTCATATCGGCTGTCGTGGCATGCGGATCAAAAACGGCGACGAGCTTCATATCAGCTTGATTGCGGACAGTTTGTACCGTGGCTTGTCCCATGGCGCCGCGGAAACCGGCAATAACAACGTTAATCATGCTGTGACTCCTTCCTTAATCTGGTCGAGTGTGGCGACATCGAGTAATTGCGCCAGTTGGGTTTGTTGGGCTTCGGTGAGTGGTAAAAGCGGCAGGCGAGGCACACCCGTTGAGAAACCTTGGGCATTCAATACCGCTTTGACTGGTGCGGGTGACGGCCAAGCGAACAGGGCGGCCATTTTGGGTAACAACCACTGTTGGAGGTGTGCCACTTGCGTGAGATCACCGGTTTTGAGTGCCTGATAGGCGGCCTGCATGGTGTCACCGTAGAGATGGCTGGCGACCGAAATTACACCATCGGCACCTAGTGTCGCCGCGGTAATGAATTGTTCGTCCTCGCCGGTCCAAACGATAAAATCATCGGGGGTGCCGGCGATAATCGCACTGAGTTCTGGCAGTGAGCCGCACTGTTTGATGCCCGCAATGTTCTCATGTTCGGCGAGCGTGATGACAGTTTCTGGGATCATGGTCACGCCGGTACGACCGGGAATGTTGTACAGCACAAGTGGCAGGGGGCTCGTGTCGGCGATGGCCGTGAAGTGGGCCACCATGCCTGCCTGGTCGGGTTTGTTGTAGTAGGGCACCACGGTCAATAAGGCATCGATACCCGCGATTTGGCCAACTTGCTGTGCCATTTCAATGGTGGCGACAGTATTATTGCTACCGACATTGGCAATCACGGGCACACGACCATTAACGAATGTCGCGAAATGTTCGTACAGCGTGATTTTTCGGTGTCAGTGAGGGTCGGTCCTTCGCCGGTGGTACCACCGATGACAAAACCGCGGCTGCCGTGATTCAATAAGGCTTCGGTGAGCTGTTCTAAGGCAGCGTAATCGATATGGTTTTGGGTATCAAATGGGGTCACGATGGCGGTAATGAGATTCGTTGCTTTCATGAGCGACTTCCTTTCTGCATGCGATGGGTGAGGTAACCGATCATCGCGTTGACGGCGGGTTGCAGCGCGTGTTCATCCGGATTGAAGGTACTGGTGTGAAGCTCGGTCGTGTCTCCCACGCCCAGCCAAAACATGGTGCCTGGAATGTGGTGGAGTAAATAACCGAAGTCTTCGCCCGTCATCACGGGTTCAGTGCGTTCAAAATCCACAGGTGCTGTTTGCATGTAGGTGATGAAGTCTTGTGTGATCGCTGCATCGTTGACGACGGGATAATAGCCGCCTTGTTCCAGCGTCACATGGACGTCACAGTTATAGCTTTTGGCAATGCCACTCGCGAGTTCCTGGATGCGTTGCTTCAAATAGGCGATGTCCTCTTGGGTGAAGCCCCGCAGCGTACCTTCGAGATGCGCGGCGCCGGCGATGACATTGCGAATCGTGCCCGCTTCAAACTTGCCGATGGTGATGACCGCACTGGCCGTGGGTGCAATATTGCGCGCGACAATGCTCTGTAGTTGTGTCACGAACGCGGAAGCCGCGACCACCATGTCGTTGGCGGCCTGCGGAAACGCCGCATGTCCGGTGCGACCGGTGAAGTCGATCGTGATTTCGCTGGTCCCCGCAAAGAGGGTACCGATGCGCGTGGCGATGGTGCCAGCGGGTAAGTTGGGGCGGTCATGCAGACCATAGAGTTCATCGATGTGCCAATCACCGGTAAAGCGTCGGCGTCATACGCGATTTTGCCACCGCTGTGACTCTCTTCAGCGGGTTGAAAGAAGAAAATCAGATTGTCCTTGGGTTGATGTGTCGCAAAATGCGCCAAAATTCCCAGAGCGACGGTCATATGTAAATCGTGCCCGCATGCGTGACTGATGCCCGCATGTGTGGAACTGAACGGCAGCTCAGTGGTTTCATCAACGGGCAGGGCGTCCATATCAGCGCGGTAACCCAGTGTTTGCGTCGGCTGACTACCCGTGATGTGAACCAAAATCGCGGTGGGCAAAACTTTAATCGTCCGCACGGTTAGCCAGGTCTGTGGTAGTTGGGCGATGACCTGCAATAAGTAGTCATGTGTTTCTGTTTCATTCAGCGCAAGCTCTGGGATTTGATGAAGATCGCGTCGTGTTTGAATCAAATCAATCATCTGCTCACAGCTTTCTCAAATCATCGACGAGTTCAGTCTTAGCGCTGGTCTTGGCGTTGACCGCTTTGATGACGCGGGCGGGAACGCCAGCGACAACGGTGTGTGCAGGCACGTCTTCAGTGACGACCGCACCAGCCGCGACCACGGCACCTTGCCCGACGTGAATGCCTTCCAGCACGACCGCATTCGCACCGACACCACGTCATCGTCAATGACGACGGGGGGTTGCCGAAGGTGGTTCCACCACACCGGCTAACACGGTACCCGCACCGATGTGACAACGCGCACCGACTTGGACACGGCCGCCTAAGACGACACCCATATCAATCATGGTCTTATCACCAATTTCGACACCGATGTTGATGATGGCACCCATCATGATAACGGCTTGATTGCCGATGGTGACGGGATTTCTGATGATGGCACCAGGTTCAATGCGCGCATTCACGGGTTTGATATCCAATAGCGGCACACCGGTGTTGCGCCCATCTGTTTTGACCACTTGATCACTGATCTGGTCAGCGTGAGCCGTCAAAACGGGTTCAATCAACGCCCAATCACCGATAACGGTGCCGGTATGCGTTTCAAGAAAAACATGAACGGTGTCAGGAAAATAATATCAGCGAGATCACCCTTGAGATAAACGGTCACAGGGGTGGTCTTTTTGGCGTTGGCAATGCTATCGATAATGGCTTGTGAGCTGAGTGTGGACATAAGTTGACCTACTTTCTTCTATAGATAGGATTGATCCAGATGAATCAGATCGGCAAAAGTTTCACGTGAAACAACAATTTTGGCTTGGCCATTCTCCACAAAGACAACGGCCGGTCGTGGATTGCGATTGTAATTGGAGGCCATGGCATACCCGTAGGCGCCTGTGGCACAGACCGCGACGATATCACCGGGATGGGTGGTGGGAAGCGGCTGCCGATCGATCAGAATATCGCCCGATTCACAGTACTTGCCGACCAGGTGCACGGTCTCTGTTGCTGGTGCCTGTGGGGCACTGGCGAGGACCGCTTCATACTTGGCCTGATAGAGTGCGGGACGAATATTGTCACCCATACCGCCATCGACGGCGACGTAGGGCAGTAATCCGGGCACGTCTTTGCGACTGCCAATGGTGTAAAGCGAGTAGCCAGCTGGGCCGACGATGGCGCGCCCCGGTTCAATCCAAATCTGTGGCAGGGACATCTGTAGGGCCGTGCTGTCAGCTTTGGCCGCTTCGACAATCGCTTGGACAAAGGCTTCCGGTGGCAGTGGATCGTCATCTTTGGTATAGGCAATCCCGAAGCCGCCACCGACATTGAGTACTTCTGGGGTGAAATCAAAGGTCTGTGCCCAATCGGCGAGCAGTGACATCAACTTGTGAGTGACCGCGATGAAGCCTTCCAGTGCAAAAATTTGGGAACCGATATGCGCGTGAATACCACGAAGATTCAGGTACGGTGCCTGCATCGCCTGTGCCACCGCCGCTGTCGCCTGATTGGAATCAAGGTCGAAACCGAACTTGCTGTCGACTTGACCGGTCTGATCGTACTCGTGCGTATGCGCGCTGATACCGGGCGTGATGCGCAATAGAATATCGACGGGTTGCTGACGCGCCGTCGTCAGGTGATCGAGTAGGGCGAGTTCGTGGAAATTATCCACGATGATGGTGCCGACATGCGCGTCCAGTGCCATGACCAATTCGGCTTCACTCTTGTTATTACCGTGGAAGCTGACGTGTGGCATGGGAAACTGAGCCGCAATCGCCGTGGTGAGTTCGCCACCAGACACGACATCGATGTGCGCGTTGAGCTGCTGCATCACTTGATACATCGCGATGCTCGCGAATGCCTTTGAGGCGTAACTGACGATGCCGTCAACATGCGCGGTTTCAAAAACGTGTTGGAAGGCGCGTACCTGCTGTCGAATTTGGGCCACATCGTAAACGACGAGTGGCGTTTGATAGTCGGCTGCGAGTGTGAGGGCATCGGCACCACCGATTTCGAGGTGTCCAGCGTGATTGGTTGGTAATGACATGGCGAACTCCTTTCGAGGTGGGAGACGCAGGCCGAAACACCAAAAAGGGATCCTCTTGGTTTCAGCCTGACGCGAAACAAAGAGAATCCCTGTGGAAGAAATTCGGAATGTTTGATAGCGCCCCGCCAACTGAATTGGCGACAGTGCAAGATCTATTCGACCTTGTCCCAACAACCCGGCGTCCACGCGCAAGATTGTTTCGGCGATCTTCCCTTTTGCACCGGGTCAACGTGTTGTGGACACTAACCGGTGGGACTGATGTTAATCGCAACCTCTATCTGATTTTTAACCAGTCTATAATTTTAGCTAACGAATGTCAAATAATTTTTGACGCTTTTATTACTATGAGATGCCGTAAAATCGGGACGAAATGACAAATTTTAACGCTTGAAGTCCGTCAGATGTGTGCTAAACTGCGTGATTAAATCATCAAATTCTCATTTTAGACTTTGGAGGGACAGTTATGCGGGTCGTCAAATTCGGAGGCACATCGCTTTCAACCGGAGAACAATTCGAGCGCGTGAGTCAGATTATGCAGGCAAATCCTGAGCGGCAGGTGGTCGTCACCAGTGCACCAGGCAAACGCTTCAAACAAGACATCAAGGTGACCGATCTCTTGATTCAAGCCGCAAAAAATTGCGACGTGTTACCAGACATTGTGGCTCGCTATCAGGCCATCGCGAATTATTTTAACCTAGACCAATCTGTTATTGATTGGATTGAGAGTCAACTAGACCAATTATCTCGAGAGATGGTTTCGAGGTCACAACATCTGGCGAATTTTAAGGCCCAAGGTGAACGCTTCAGTGCTTACCTGCTGACAGCCGTACTCAAATCACAGGGGACTGACGCGACTTTCGTTGAACCCGCCACACTCGGATTGGTCGTCAGCGGTGAAAGCGATGATGCCCAGATTGATCCGGTGACCTATCGCAATCTCGCGGCCTTCCAGCGACCACGAGGCATTATGGTGGTGCCGGGCTTCTATGCAACCACGGCGGCAGGTGATATCGCGACATTTTCCCGCGGTGGTTCCGACATCACAGGTGCGATTCTCGCCAAAGGCTTCGGTGCCGAGCGTTATGAGAACTTCACCGATGTTGATGGCGTGTATGCCGCCGATCCACGTGTGGTTAATCAGCCGCAGCCTATCGCGACCATGACGTATCGCGAGTTGCGGGAGCTGTCGTATGGTGGCTTCGGGGTCTTCCATGATGAGGCGATTATTCCGGCCATTGAAGGCCAGATCCCCATCAATTTGAAGAACACCAATGCGCCGCAGCTGCCGGGCACGATGATTGTGCCGGAAGCGGGATTCGAGGCGCGGCACGCGATTACGGGGATTGTGAGCGCGGATCACTTCAGTGCCATTTATCTGCATCGTTACCTGCTCAACAAGGAGACGGGGCTCACGCTCAAGCTGCTCGAGCTGCTGTATCACTATCACTTGAGTTACGAGCACATGCCCAGCGGCATCGATGACCTCACACTGATTTTGGATGATACACAGCTGGATGCGGCCACCAAAACAGCGCTGTGTGCGGATATCAAACGGGTCTTACAACCCGATGTGCTGGAATGGATCGATGACTACGCGATCATCATGGTGGTCGGTGAAGGCATGGCGGCACACACCAGCTTGATTCAGACAATCCTGCAACCACTGGCGGCCGAACACATTCATGTGTCGATGATCAATCAGGGTGCCTCACAGATTTCACTGATGCTGGGTACCGATCAAAAAGATGCCGCACGCGCCGTTCAAGCGATTTATCGCACCTTCTTTATTCCCGTTAATCAACGATTGGAGGCTTAACAATGAGTGACTTATATCGTGTTCACGGTTCGGAGAATCAATTCTATTTGTTAGATCAAACGCAACTACAGGCGGCATTGACGCCAGAAGAACAACAGCAGCTCGCCATTGAATTGGCCCAGCGCGAGCATGTCGATGGCCTCTTAGTCGTCGATGAGAGTGACAGTGCGCTGGGTAAGATGACGGTGGTCAATGCGGACGGTAGCCTGGCCAAGATGTGCGGTAATGGGCTGCGCACCGTGGCGCGGTACCTGAGTGAACAGCAGCATCAACGTGATTTTGCGGTGACGACAGCGCTCAAGGACTTGAGTGTGGCGCAGCAACCGGATCTCGCACCAGGCGTTCCGGCATTTGCGGTGGAAATCGCACCGGTCAGTTTCGACCCCACCGCCTTGCCGTTCACACCAGCTCTGAGCGAGACACCGATTATTGATCAAGTGCTGCCCGCGCTGCATCCCAGCCTCCATTTCACCGCTGTTGCCGTCCCCAATCCGCATTTGATTGCGCAGGTGACGCGGGAACAGATGGCGAGTCCACTGTTGCAGACCTTGGGTGAACAGCTCAATACCAGCAATCCCTATTTTCCAGAAGGGGTCAACGTGAGCTTTGCCGTTCAGTTGGCACCCAATGAATTGTTTGTCCGTACCTACGAACGCGGCGTTGGTTTCACCAATGCGTGTGGCACAGGGATGGCGGCGACCACACTCGCATTGAGTCAGACGAAAGCCGATGTGGCCATGAATCAATTGGTCTCGGTCTACAACCCAGGCGGCATGGTCAAGACGTGGGTGCACCACGATGATACGGGATTTTGGATCGATCTCATCGGTAACGCCACCGTCATGGCGCACGCGACAATCGATGAAGACGCGCTACATCGCGGGCAATGGCGGGATGTCACGATTGAAGCCACACCAGAACAAGCGGCCTATGAACAGTTTGTGGCCACACTACCACGGGAATTTTAGGAGGAGAGCACATGTATCGAATTGCAGTTGTGGGCGCAACAGGCGCCGTTGGGACCAGAATGTTAGCCATGTTGGTGGAAAGCACCTTGCCGATTGAAGAAGTCGTCGCGTTAGCATCGAGCCGCTCGGCAGGTAAGCAGGTGCGTTACGGGGATCAGTTGCTCACGGTCCAAACACTGACAGCAGATTCGTTTGCCGGCATCGATATCGCCTTATTTTCCGCGGGCGGGGCCGTGTCAAAGCGGTTTGCCCCTATCGCGGTCGAAGCGGGTGCTATCGTGATCGATAACACCAGTGCCTTTCGCATGGATCCCAACGTGCCGCTGGTTGTGCCCGAGGTGAATGCGCAGGCGTTGACGACACACCACGGCATTATCGCAAATCCGAATTGTTCGACAATCCAAATGGTGGTGGGCTTAGAACCGATTCGCCAACGGTTTGGTTTGGAGCGCATCATCGTCTCGACCTATCAGGCCGCTTCTGGGGCGGGCCAACAAGCGCTAAATGAATTGATGCGAGAAACCCAGGCCGTGCTGGACAACAAAGATTCCGAACCCGCGATTTTGCCAGTCGCAGGCGAAGCACATCACTATCCCATCGCCTTCAATCCGATTCCCCAAATCGATGTGTTTGAAGCGGATGGTTACACGCATGAGGAGTGGAAAATGATTCACGAAACCAAGAAGATTATGTTAGGTGACATGGACGCCGCCGCGCTCAAGGTGACGGCAACCTGTGTTCGTGTGCCCGTGCCGATTGCGCATTCCGAAGCCGTTTATTTTGAGGTCAGTGACAAGAATGCAACGGCGGATCAATTGCGGGATGCACTGACAGGGGCACACGGCGTGGTGGTTCAAGACGATCCCGCGCAACAACTCTATCCACAAGCGCGCAATGCGGTTGGGTCAAAGGCGACCTATGTGGGCCGTATTCGGCCGGATCAGGAGGTTGCGGGTGCCTTTCATATGTGGAATGTGTCCGACAATCTATTGAAGGGCGCCGCCTGGAACAGCGTGCAGATTGCGGAAACCATGATGGACATGAACTTGCTATAAATATAGAAGCGCACACAAAGAGAGCTGTGATTCAGTTGATCACGGCTCTTTTTGTGTCTTCACATGCACCGTCCATAAGCCGGTATTCGTGCATTTTAGCAGTGTGGTAAAATAGATAAGAATAACTTAAATTCAAACTGGGGTTAGTCCCTGACTGAACCCATATCTCATGTTAGAGCACAGTTTGCGAAAGAGAGTTTGATAATGAAAAATTTAATTGCGCGAATCAAGTTACCGGCGTTTCTTGAGGATCTCCGCTTGCGGTACATTTCGATTGTGATGGTACTGCTCACGCTGGCCGGCATCACCGTCGGCTTCTTCATTCGCCCTTGGCTGGCGTTAGTGTTATTGCTACTTTTAGTCGGTATCATGGTGACGAGCTTCTATGAACTTGAAACCATCACCAAGAACACGAATCAGTACATTTCGGATTTATCGTATCGCATCAAACGTGGTGAACAAGAAGCATTGATCAAGATGCCTGTGGGGATTTTGATTTATGACAAGTCCTTGAATATCGAGTGGATGAATCCTTATCTGCAACAGTATTTTGATAATACCGAGCTGCTGGGCAAACCCCTTGATGTTATCGATGCTGAGCTGGCTGATCTGATCAAGTCAAACCAAGACACTGGTGAGACCAAGATTGTGCATTGGGGCGAGCATCAATTCGAAATCATCGTTCAAAAGAGTATCGGTGTGGTCTATCTGATGGACGTGACGCGTTACGCGGCGATTGAAGAAAAAGCCGAAGAGGAACGCCTCGCTATCGGCCAAATCTTCTTAGATAACTACGATGAAATCACGCAGAGCTTGGACGATCAGGTGGTTTCAAACCTGAATAATTACGTCACCAATCAATTGACGGATTGGGCCAATCAGTTCGGCATGTTCCTCAAGCGAGTGGATGACGATCATTTTATCGTGATTGCCTATGTGCGGGCGTAACCGCATTGCAAAACGACAAGTTCAAGATCTTGGATGTCATTCGTCAAGACACGTCCAAGCAGAATTATCCGTTGACCCTGTCCGTTGGGATTGCGTACGGCGATGAAGATCTCGCCCAGCTGGCCTTAACGTCACAATCCAATTTGGACTTGGCGTTAGGTCGGGGTGGTGACCAAGTGGTGGTCAAGTCAAAGGACGGCCAAGCGCGTTTCTATGGCGGGAAGACCAACCCAATGGAAAAGCGGACCCGGGTTCGAGCGCGGATGATTTCGCAAGCCTTACAAGAATTGTTCAAGCAAACCGACACGGTCTTTGTTGTCGGACACAGTCGGCCTGACATGGATGCGATTGGGGCATCGATGGGAATTCGGCGGATTGCGCAGATGAATGGCATTGATTGTCGCATCGTAGTTGATCCCGAGAACTTGCATTCAGACGTCGAACGCCTAATGGAAGCCACGGCGAATGATCCTGAATTGGCCAATGCCATTATCACACCGGAAGCGGCAGTCGCTGCCGCAACCGATCAGAGCATGATTGTGATGGTCGACCACAGTAAGCCTTCCATTACAGCGGCACCCGATTTGTATGAGAAGTTATCGTCACGGGCCGTGATTATCGATCACCATCGTCGCGGTGAAGAATTCCCAGACAATCCCATGCTGGTTTACATCGAACCTTATGCGAGCTCAACGTGTGAGTTAATTACCGAAATGTTTGAGTATCAACCAACCGGCGTACCTGCCATCAACAAGCTGGAAGCAACGGCGATGTTAGCTGGGATTACGGTCGACACCAAGTCATTCTCACTGCGTACCGGGACGCGGACATTCGATGCTGCGAGCTACTTGCGGTCGATGGGTGCCAACGCCTTGATGATTCAGAACCTCTTGAAGGAAAATGTTGATAGCTACATTCAAAAGAATCATTTGATTGATACGATTGAAATGGTCGCAACAGGTATGGCATTATGTACTGGAGAAGATGATCGCATTTATGATCCAGTGATTGCCGCTCAGGCCGCTGACAGTTTGTTGTCACTGAGTGGGATTGAAGCCGGATATGTGATCACACGTCGCAGCGAGGATCAAATCGGGATCTCTGCGCGCAGTCTAGGCGACATCAATGTGCAAGTGGTCATGGAACGCTTAGGCGGCGGTGGTCACTTGAGCAATGCGGCCACGCAGATTAAGGACCATAGCGTTGCAGAAGCGAAGCAGATGCTGATCGATGCGATTCAAGCGGTGGCAGAAGAAGATTAACGAAAGAAGGACACACACATGAAGGTTATTTTTACAGAAGCGTCCGTGGTAAAGGCAAGCGCGGTGAAGTGAAGGAAGTACCAGATGGTTACGCTCAGAACTTCTTGATCAAGAACGGCAAAGCCAAGCTGGCAACGGCGCAAGCAATGAGCCAATTAGCTGGTCAACAACGTGCCGAAGAAAAGAAGGACGAAGAGGCACTCGAAAATGCCAAAGCGCTGAAGGCTAAGATTGAAGACGACAAGACTGTCGTTGAAATTCAATCAAAGGCCGGTGAAGATAGCCGCTTGTTTGGTTCCATTCCTAGCAAGCAAATTGCGCAAGCCTTAGAAAAGCAATACCAAATCAAGGTTGATAAGCGCAAGATTGACTTACCAGAACCAATTCGTGCTTTGGGCTACCGCAATGTGCCCGTTAACCTGTACAGCAACGTGGATGCAACGATTCGTGTCCACATCACAGCACAATAAAAAGAGCAAAAGAGCGTGACCCCACACGCTTTGGCTGTGAGCACTAACGGAACTAGCGCAACAATTGCGGTTTGTGCAATTGGCGCTAGTTGGGTTAGGCGGAACAGGCAGTGTGGGTGAGCGCGTTTACAATTAAAATAGCTGAGACCAACTTAAAGCGGTTGGTCTCAGCTATTTTAATTTCTTTACTCTCCACTTTCCGGCATATTCATCCACGATACCGACAAAATATTACCGTCGGGATCGGTGACTTCCAGCTCGTACATCTGCGATTCTGGAATCCCCATCTCAACGTGATAGTAGTCGCCACCGTTTTGCTTGGCTGTCTCAGCAAATGCTTTGACGGCATCGATGCTTTCAAGGGCAAAGGCTGTCATCGTGCCACTGACCTGCGTGGTGTCAGCTAGCGTGTGCTGTTTCAGGAACTTCTTGTAAAAGTCATGCGTCAGTAACATCACATAGATATCCTGGCTCCAGACCATGGAACTAGCATTCTCATCGGAGAACATGGGATTCTTGGTGAAGCCCAAAGCCTCGTAAAATTTGGTTGCCCGTGCCAGATCAGCGACGGGCAGATTAACAAAGACCATTTTTGCATTATGAACCATCCTTTGTTTGACGTGTGCGCCAAAAGACTGAACAGAACCGACTGAATGATGCCTCAAGCCTAACAGTCGCGACGACGGCCAAGCAACTAAAATGCTTGAAAATAAGGCGCAAAATATTTCCATCTGGCTGTGTGCCAGTGGTCGCGTTATTCCACTGGTTAAAGGAGTCAGTGGGCGGTTGTCCCAAAGGTCAAACTTCGTTAAATGGTAAGTTAGAACTATGCGCACAGATTGTGAGCACGAAAGGAAGCTAGCAATGGATAATGAGTTGATTGAGCGACAACAGCCGCAAAACATTGAAGCAGAGCAGGCCATTCTAGGTGGGATTTTCTTGCGACCAGACACATTGGTTGAGGCCCAAGAATTTATCACCGCGGATGACTTCTATCGGCGCGCCCATCGGTTGATTTTTCAGGCCATGGTCGACTTGTCGGATCGCAGTGACGCCATTGATCCATTGACCGTGCAGGAGTATTTGGATGCGCACGGCCAACTCGATGATGTCGGTGGCACCAGCTATCTGGTCGAATTGGCGGATGCCGTGCCAACCGCAGCCAACGTGGTTTACTATGCCAAGATTGTGGCCGAAAAAGCGCAGTTGCGGCGTTTGATTGGCGCAGCGCAGACCATCGTCGATCGCGGTTACGCGGAACAAGATGATGTGCCGAATCTGCTTGAAACAGCCGAACGGGACATCATGGCGGTCTCTGAGAATCGCAATCAAGCGGGCTTCAAACCGATTCGTGATGTCTTAAACACCGCGATGGAACAGATCGATGCGTTGTACCAAAACGATCAAGAAATCACTGGATTACCAACGGGATTTCGTGACTTAGATAAAATCACAACGGGATTGCATGAAGATGAATTAATTATTTTGGCGGCGCGGCCCGCTGTCGGGAAAACCGCGTTCGTTTTGAATATCGCTCAGAACGTGGGTACCAAGACGGAAAAGAGTGTCGCGGTGTTCAGCCTTGAAATGGGTGCCGAACAGCTGGTCAACCGGATGCTGTGCTCTGAAGGCAGTATCGATGCGAACCATTTGCGGACCGGTCAACTCGATGAAGAGGAATGGCAGAACTTGATTATTGCCATGGGGAGTCTGAGTAAGGCGGAAGTCTACATCGATGATACTCCCGGTGTGCGGATGGCCGAGATTCGGGCCAAATGCCGGCGTCTCGCCAAAGAGCGCGGTAACTTGGGATTGATTATCATTGACTACCTGCAATTGATTGAAGGTAGCGGCCAAGAAAACCGGCAACAGGAAGTTTCCGCGATTTCACGGCAACTCAAGAAGTTAGCCAAGGAACTCCACGTGCCCGTCATTGCGCTGTCCCAGCTGTCTCGTGGCGTTGAACAGCGCCAAGACAAGCGGCCCGTGCTCTCCGATATTCGTGAATCCGGTTCGATTGAACAGGATGCGGACATCGTGGCCTTCTTATATCGTGACGATTACTACCGCGATGCTGAAGGTGACGACGATAATGATTTTGCCCAGAACCAAGCACCCGCAGCTGATCCAGATGATCAAGATGTCGGTGAAGTTGAAGTCATCATTGAGAAAAACCGTTCAGGGGCGCGGGGCACGGTTAAGTTATTGTTTGTGAAGTCGTATAATAAGTTTAGTTCAATCGCGTATGTACCGGGAGGTTAGCGCGATAATCGGAAAAACAAGATTCAAGGAAGGATAGATGACCATGGATGCAATCTTAATGAGCCTCATGGCCGCATTGAATGAGCGGTTGCTTATCAATGTTTATCAACGCGATACGGATGATTTTTATACCGGCTATGTCCAGATTCTTGGCCAAAATAGCGTGATTCTGGCGACGTATAGCGACGCGGGGATCGCCGATGGTTCAGTATTGATTGCGTTTAATGCGATTGATCAAGTCGAATTTGCGGGCGACGATCTCGATAATATGAGTTTCCGCATCGCTGTCGCTGAAGATGAGCACTTCTTGTCGATTCACAATCAAGAAGCGCCGTTGAAGTTCAATCCCAAGACGTCTTTACTGCCACAATTGGCTAAACAGGTGCAAGCCAGCGGCCAAATGGTGATGGTGATTCTGGCGGATGATGATGCCTATCTCGAAGGTCAAATCACAGCGCTGGCGGATGATCGCTTCACGCTAGCGGTGTTCAATAAGTTTAATTACACGGATGTCCGCTACCTGCAGGTCGATTTCTCCGATGTCTTGGTGATTGAATTCCAAGGCCTCGACCTGTATCTGGAAACCCTGCTGGTCAAGCAACGCGATCAACTGAAGCATGTGCGCACGGAGCTCCATCAAAATGATGGCCAGTTGCCCGCAATTTTTCGGGATGCACAGGTCAACCAAGCGGTGGTCTCTGTGATGCCTAAGGACCGCGAAGATCAGTTCTACGTCGGCACGGTGCGCGCCATCAATGATGAAGTGGTGGTGCTCTCACTCAAGGATCGCGCCTCACAATTCGGTGGGTATGCGGTGATTCGTTTCACGGCGATTCAGAGTGTGATTACGGCCTCGGATTATCTCCAAACAATGGCGTTCTATCAGAAGTGGGATGAAGCCAATCATTTCACGCAGCAACCTGTTTTGAACGCGGATCGTGAATTCGAGGGCGGCCCAGACCTGCTACCACAGATCATCAGTGAAGCCGCTAATTTTGGTCAGGTATTGCGCATTCGCATCGCCGGTGAGGATGATCACTTGTTGGGTTATCCGAGCGACGTGAACGATACCACCTTCACACTCAACCTGATTGAGGCAGAAACGGGCGATCAAGTGCCGATTCGTTTCGACCAGATTCTAGAACTAGCATTCGGCCATATCTACTCGTATCTTCAAGAGGCACAGTTGAACAGCCGAGATTAAAATTCGGAATTATGCGTCAAAATAAAAACACGAACATTAATTGTTCGTGTTTTTATTTTTAATTTATATAGATATTCAATAATATTCGGATTTTGCTTGTTTTCAAACTATGGCCTTGGTACAATCATTACTGGCGGTTTGATACTGCACATTGGCGCAAGGAGCGATTCAAATGGGAACAGTAGTAGTTGTTGGAACCCAATGGGGCGATGAAGGTAAAGGTAAGATTACGGATTTCCTGAGTGAGGGTGCACAGATTATCAGTCGCTATCAAGGTGGCGATAACGCGGGGCACACGATTCACAGTGAGGGCCAAGTGTACAAGTTACGTTTGATTCCTTCAGGGATTCTGTATCCTAACCAACTCTCCGTTGTCGGCAACGGGGTCGTGGTCAATCCTAAGAGTTTGGTCGCTGAACTCGCTTATCTCAAGGATAAGGGCGTCGATGGCTCAAACCTGCGCATCTCAGATCGCGCACACGTGATTTTGCCTTACCATATCAAGTTGGATGGCTTACAAGAAGCTGCCAAGGGTGATAACAAGATTGGGACAACCAATCGCGGTATCGGCCCTGCCTACATGGATAAAGCAGCGCGTGTCGGCATTCGGATGGCCGATCTGTTGGAACGCGATACCTTTGCGGAAAAACTCAAAAGCAATCTCGAAGAAAAGAATCGCCAGTTCACCAAGTTATACGATGATGAACCTATGGCGTTCGATGACATTTTTGAAGAATACTATGAATACGGGCAACAACTCAAGCAATACGTGACGGACACATCTGTGATCCTAAACGACGCGATTGATCGCGGCGACCACGTGCTGTTTGAAGGGGCCCAAGGCGTGATGCTCGATATCGATCAGGGGACTTACCCATTCGTCACGTCATCCAATCCTGCCGGCGGTGTCAGCACGGGTTCTGGTGTCGGGGCTTCCCGGATCGATCGCGTGGTCGGTGTGGCCAAAGCTTATACCTCCCGTGTCGGTGATGGGCCATTCCCAACACAATTAGACAACGCGGAAGGGGATTTCATTCGCGATGCTGGTCACGAATATGGTACCGTTACTGGTCGTCCTCGTCGCGTGGGTTGGTTTGATGCCGTGGTGGTTAAGCACGCGCGTCGTGTGGCCGGGATTACAGACCTGTGCCTGAATTCAATCGATGTTTTGACGGGTCTCGATACCGTCAAAATCTGTACTGCTTATGAACGCAATGGCGAAGTGATTTATCACTATCCTGCTTCACTCAAGGAATTGGCTGAATGCAAACCTGTCTACGAAGAATTACCAGGTTGGAAGGAAGATATCACGGCTGCCAAGACACTGGCTGATTTGCCAGAAGCTGCCCGCAACTACGTGAAGCGGATTGCAGAATTAATCGATGTCGATCTGTTGACCTTCTCCGTTGGTCCCGATCGTGAACAGACTAATATCTTGGAAAATGTATGGGATAAGGTACAATAATCAATCCTGTGCTTAAAATAAGAGGCGCCGTGCCAAAACCCACTGGGTTGTGACGCGACGCCTCTTTTTATCGCTTGATTATCAAAATGTGCGTTATTTGAGTAACTATTTGATAAAATTCTTTTGTTTTTTAAACATAGTGACGGAAAAATTGCTAAAATAATTTAGGACACAAAAAATGGCAAGTGCGGCTGACCTTCTGAACGCGAATGCGCCGATCAACTGATACACTTGCGTGGTTTGGCACCGTTACGCAGTATAGCATGTTTGAATAGACATTGACAAGTTATGGGGGAAAGAAATATAACTAATTTGAAGCAATGGCTGCGTGTTTTGGTGCAATATTAGGAGTGTAATCGTATGTTCAAAGCCGCCTTTTTAACCGCCAAAGAAAATTTACAGATGGAATTGATTAGTGAGTTGTGGGAGACGCAACTGCCAATCTCGCTGCAGAATTTGATGTTGAAGCATCAATTATCTAAGAGTGCCTTGCTGCGGCAACTTCATCAGTTGGCACCTTTACTACATCAAGAACAATTAGTGCTCGTCTTTACCAATCAAACGGTCCAGTTGGATCATACCCCCGAGCAATCGTTTCAAATCTTTTATCTGAAGTATTTGCAGAAAACAGATTTGTTCCAGATACTGCGTCTGAGTCTGATGCAGCCGGGCTTGTCCGTGGCTGCGCTCAGCCAACGGTTGCACATGGGGACAGCAACGCTTTACCGGCGCATTCACTATCTGAACCAGTCGATCTTGAACGAGTTTCAGCTGCAGTACCAACAGGGCGAACTCGTGGGGTCTGAGCTCCAGATTCGTTACTTCTACGAGCAGTTCATTTTGGCGTTTGCCCAAGACCAGGTGGGTGATCGCCAGTTGTTTGGTTATACCAACGTGACTGCGGACCAAGATGTCCTGACTGCGATTGAACGTTTCATTCAGGATGATTTGTCGGAGATCAGTCGAGGTAAAATCAGAACACTTTGGCCGTTTATCGCTTGCGACGAAATGCGCGGCAGTGGCCCAATTTCAGCGCCTTTAGTGAGAACCAAACGTTTGCCCGGTTTGCTGAACTGGTGCGCCCAGCACTCAATCGGGCCCTAGGCGAACCGGCCAGTGTGTCGGAATTAGCCGCGTTTTTCTTGTTTGTGATCACGCAATCGATTTTGAATTTCGACCAACCGCAGTACCGACCGCTCTTTGAGGCGTTAGAACGGTCCAATCATCCTATTTGCCGGATGATGAAGCAGTTAGCAATGGATCTGTCACGCCTGAATCGGACTTGGTCGTTTAATGTGATTCGCGATGCGGTGTTCGTGGCGCATTTACGCGCCTATTGGCTACGCGGACATATTATCTCATTCAACCGCTCATCGGGTATCACGGTGCTTTTTCGTCAGTTGAGCCGCAACTATCGATTGGCCAAGAAACTGGTCACCAAGCAACAAACAATTCTTGCGATGAGCGACTCGACCCGAGCGCTGTTGACCTATCAATATGCGCTGGCCTTGCGTGAGTTGCAGCAACAAGCATCTGATCGACTACAAATTGGCGTGGCAATCAATCTGGATCGCTCAGAATCACCCACGGCGTTGCGTTATTTTGAGCAGATTATTTCGCTTTTCTGTCCTGCTGAGATTGAATTGTATACACCGATTCACACGTACGATTTGATTTTGGCGGATCACGAGATTGCCCACAAACAAACATTTATCGTAACCGATGTGCCGCTGGCCGATGATTACATGAACTTGTACCAAAAGGTTGAAGCAATTTACTTTGCACGTTTCATCGATGAAACCGCCATCGACTAAAGCCACGCAATGCGGAAATTGAAATAGAAGCTGTGACAAAAGATGCTTTGAGAATGAAGATTAACAAGGATTGATGACAAAGCCCGAACTTAGGCTTTTAAATCAATCCTTAACGTGTTTGAACTCGCAACAACTTGCGCCCAGCTTGGTTCGTTATTGGCAGAGACCGCCAATTAAACGAACCCATGCTGGTGCTCAGTTGCTGGGCGCGAGTTCGCACACTTCTTTGTTAACCGGAATTCTCAGTCTTTTGGAACGCGATTAGTCTAGTTTGTTCGGAAATTGAAATAGGGGTTGTGACAAAACGTAGTTTTGTCACAACCCCTATTTTGTTTGAATACGAAGTTAAAGTGATAATCCTTGCTGCGGATCTTGATGTGCAGCAACGCGGTTCAGGAATTGATGGTGGTACTTATCGTGCTTGAGATCAGCTGCAATTAACAGTGGTTCTAGTGGAATCGGTTGGTTGTTTGCGAACTGATTGGTACCATTTGGAAAACTGAGGTCCAACAAATAATCGTGCAAGTCAGCGTAAATCGGATCAGACTGAGCCAGTTGCATGATGATCTGTTGTAGAATTTGCCGATTATGACTGCTGTTTTCAACAGTGATATTCGGTGAATACGATACCACCTCTAGGGCATTGAATAGGCTATCCATAATGCTTACTCCTCGCGCGTATAATATCACTAGTATAACGTGCGTTGCTGAAAAGATGGTATCAATTTGTCTCGATTTAATTGCGAAAAATGAAAATGAAAATTACAGCAAATGTTTGGTATAACTTTCACGATAGGTGATTGTTGGTTCAAAAATAACGTGGCTCGCATGGGTCCGCTTGCCTGAAAGCCGCTCTGACGATAACCGGATTGCATTTTCACCAAATAGCTGGAGCGGAATTTCAATTGAGGTCAGTGCTGGCGTTGTATAACGTGACATATCAGTATCATCAAAGCTGAGCAATTGTGGGAAGTCACTCGGTGAGACCTTGGCCTGCATCAGGCCCCGGATGAAGCCGATTGCTAGCGGATCGCTGGCAAAGACCACGGTTTTCGGCCGCGGGTTCAAGCCCAAGAACCATTCCGCTTGTGCTTCGCCGAATTCGGATGTCCAGGGCCCTAATTGTGCCTGCATTGGCATCTTCTTGGCCTCTGAAACAGCCTTGTATGCCAAGTAACGACTTTCGTTATCATCGGTGACTTCGGAGCCGTCGAGATTGCGTTGAGACCGTTGCCCCCCGATATAAGCCACACTGCCATCGGTTTGCTCAAAAATTTGTTGGAACAGGCGCTTGCCAAAGTCTAAGAGGTCGACATAAACGCCATCCATTGAGGTCGGAATAGTGGCATCGTCGACGACCACCACATTATCATTGGCTTCATGTAGTTGCTCGAGCGCCTCATGTGTAAAGCCGCCAATAACCAAGACGCCACCGACTTCGCGAATCGCATCCATATCAGGCATGGTGCGGGCCCCAAAAATACGAATGGTGGGTGTCAGATGAATGGTACGTTTCTTGGCTTCTTCTTCGATGGCAAGGCGCATCGTGCGGAAGTACGGATCGATCACTTCCATGGCCCGTGACTGTGAGGACACGATCTGAATCGTTTTGGTGTAGCGTTCTGGTTTGATATAGTCGAGACGTTCAGCGGTGTTGCGCACTAATTGTCGGGTTTGGTCACTAACTGAGAATGTTGGATCATCGTTGAGAACACGTGAGACGGTTGCGGGTGAGACGCCGGCTTCGTGTGCAATTTGTCGTATGCTTACCATTAATTTTTTCTCCACTTCAAAATCGATTGTTTAGTAATAAAGATATTCTACCGCGAAACACAGTAAACGGGAAGCGTAAACCCTCCAAATGACTCATTATCAGGAAAATAATTTTTGTATGTTTAGTAGGACCGAAAAATTTGACAATGACTGGGATTGCTGAATATACTGGGTGGGTGAACAGTAAAGAAAGCGTTTTAAAGATAGTGTATGTTTAATAAATAGTTTACTATAAGACAGGAGGCAGAGCTGTGATTACTTTTGATGACAACAACCGGTGTTTTCACCTCACCAACCAGCAAATCAGCTATGTAATGCGTGTCAGTGAATTGGATGTATTGACGCATGTGTATTTTGGTGCGGCCGTGCCGTTCGTTGGCGGACTGCGGCAATACCCACATGTGGATCGAAGCTTCTCACCGAACTACGCGGCGGCGAAGAGTCGGGCTTATTCGATGGATACGCAACCGCTCGAATATCCGACCGGCAACGGTGACTTTAGAGAAGCGGCCATGTTACTGACCCAAGCTAACGGGGCGCAGTATTTGGATCTACACTATGTGGATTACGAAATCATCGCCGGTAAGCCAGCATTAGAAGGGTTACCAGCAACGTTTGCGACACCACAACGATCTGCGGAGACGTTGAATATCGTGATGCGCGATGCGGCCAATCAAATCGATGTCATTTTGAGCTACAGCATCTTTGCCGACCTGCCGATTGTGACGCGTTCTGCCAAAGTCATCAATCGTGGTGAACAGATGGTGACCCTCAATCGCGCTTTGAGTGCCAGTGTCGATTATCCCATGGATGATTGGGAGGTGCTCAATCTGATCGGTGGCTGGAGCAAAGAACGCAGTATCAGTCGTCATCCCGTCACTATGGGTGAATTTGTCATCGATAGTAAACGCGGTACCAGTTCGCATCAACATAATCCATTCATCGCATTGCTGCATCCGGCAACCACCGAAGACCAAGGGGAAGTCTATGGGTACAACTTGGTTTACAGCGGCAATCATCAGATGCGGGTGGAAGAGGATCAACTGGGCGCCGTTCGTGTGCAAGCGGGCATCAACGACTTTCATTTTAACTGGCAGCTGCAACCCGATGCCAGTTTCCAGACCCCAGAAGTGGTGATGGCATACTCCAATCACGGCCTGAATGGGATGTCACACGCATATCACACCCTATATACCGACAACTTGATGACCAGTCGTTTTTGCGCATGAAGAGCGACCAACCCTGATTAATAACTGGGAAGCCACCTTCTTTGACTTCACCAGTGATAGCTTGAAACCGATCATTGATCAGGCAGCGAACTTGGGTATCGAGATGTTTGTGCTGGATGATGGCTGGTTTGGCCATCGCGACAACGATAACAACTCGCTGGGGGACTGGTTTGAATCAAGGGCAAAATTGCCGGGGGGGTTGGGTCATTTTGCCCAATATGTCCATCAACGTGGGTTGAAGTTTGGCCTGTGGTTTGAACCCGAAATGGTATCGGCTGATTCTGAACTCTACCACAAGCATCCGGATTGGGCGTTTGCGGTACCGGGCAACACCCCGCTTGTGGGTCGTGACCAATACGTGCTCGATTTCTCCCGGCAGGACGTGCGTGACTTCATCGAAGACGAAATCACGGCGGTCTTAGATCAGGTGCAGATTGACTACATCAAATGGGATATGAATCGCAGTCTGACTGATGTTTTCACTCAGAGTTTGCCGGCTGATCGGCAAGGTGAGGTCTATCATCGCTATGTCTTGGGCCTGTATCAAATGCTCAATCATCTGACCAAGCGCTATCCTGATATCTTATTTGAGAGCTGTTCGGGTGGTGGCGGTCGCTTTGATCCCGGTATGTTGTACTACATGCCACAAACCTGGACCAGTGATAACACCGATGCCGTCGATCGCTTAAACATTCAATATGGGACCAGTCTGGTTTACCCACCGGTCGCGATGGGCAGCCATGTTTCTGCCGTTCCTAATTCACAAAATGGGCGTGAAACCAGTCTTGAAATGCGGGCGGCTGTCGCGATGGGCGGTAACTTCGGTTATGAGCTCGATCTCAATCAATTGAGTGACGGCGAACGTGCACAGGTCAAAGAGCAAGTGGCATTTTATAAGCAGCATCGTCATTTGATTCAGTTTGGGACGTTCTATCGACTGCGCAGTCCCTTCGATCAAGGCAATTTGGTCAGTTGGGGCATGGTGGATGCCAAGCAGCGTGAGGCGATTTACTTTGTCTACACCCTGAGTGCGCGCGCGAATGCCGATTTGCAGGTTATCAAGTTTGCTGGCCTCGATCCCAACACGCGGTATCGCGTATCGGGTATGCCTGATGTGTATAGCGGCGCAGAATTGATGCAGATTGGTTTCTATTTGGACCCAGCTGCCTATCGAGGCGACTACAATCAACGAATTTATACCGTCAATGCGGTGGAGGAGAAGGCATGACCAACACGTATCAACTCACCTTGGCAGACATTGCCAGTCAAGAAGCGGCGTATGTCGAAACCATTTTTCACTCGCCAATGGTCACTTGGGCTTGCGGGCCAGTGATCCTGTGATGACCAGCGCCACGGCCGGTACCATCGTCAATGGCTTCTATGAAACACGGCCCATTGTGTATGGAGAAGCGGCGGTGGGCTATGCCAAGAATCATCAGACCATTGTGAATCTACCGGACTTACGCCACATTCATGTGCAAACGGCAACGGGGGATGTCTTCCGTGCCAGTGAGCGCCAGGCGACCACACTGAATCTGGCGACGGGTCAGCTCACAGAACAATTTGAGTTGCGGACGGCTGCTGATCAGCGCATTCGCTTAACTTTGACCAGTGTTGTGGGCCAAACCACGAATGAAATCGGACTGCGGTACCAATTTGAGGCGATCAATTACACGGGGCAGCTGCAGGTGACCAAACGTTGGCAGCGATTGATGGCGATGAGGCCAGCGACGATCCACGCAAGGCGCGCCAAGTCACGAGCTTGAATTTCGCGACCGCACAGGTATCACCGCGTCAAACCAATGTCACAATCACGACCCAAACCAGCCACAAAGCGATTACGCTCGGTGTGCTGGCGATGGGTGAAGCCCTGACACAGACCATCGAGTTGGCAGATAAGCCCGTGCTCGATTACATCGGCGCGGTGTCAGTGATTGATCAACCGCTGCCCGCGATGGTCGGTGATTTTGCCACAATTGCGGCTGACAGTGCCCAGTATTGGCGAAAAGTGTGGGCCAACAGTGCCATCACGATTGAGGGTGACGATCAACTGACCCAGGCGCTACACTACAATCTGTTCCAGCTGAATCAAGCGGCAGGCCGTGATGGTGTGACCAACATCGCCGCCAAAGGGCTCAGTGGGACGGGCTATGAAGGTCATTATTTCTGGGATACCGAGATGTACATGTTGCCTTACTTCATCTACACGCAACCCGAATTGGCGCGTCAGTTGCTCGCTTATCGGTATTCGATTCTGCCCCAAGCCCGGAAACGAGCCAAGGCACTGGGCGTAGCGCAAGGGGCACTCTTTGCCTGGCGCACGATTAATGGTGAAGAGGCCTCGGCCTATTATCCAGCTGGCACCGCGCAGTATCACATCAATGCCGATATCGCGTACGCGGTGGGCACGTATATGGATGTCACCGATGATCGCGATTTTCTCAACCAAATGGGCTTTGAGATTGTGCTGGAGACCGCGCGTTTCTGGGCGCAATTCGGGTCCTATCGTGAGACCCAAGCGGGACGCCGATTCGAATTCTTTGATGTCACCGGCCCGGACGAATACACCGCAATCGTCAATAATACTACTACACCAATCGCATGGCCAAGCATAATCTGATGTTGGCTCAGCAATTGGCGCGACTGGTCGATCCCGCGGTTTTGCGACGGCTCAACGTGCTGGATTCGGAAGTGCAGGCATTCGGTCAAATCGCTGATGATATCTATCTGCCATACAATCAGGAACATCAGATCAATGCGCAAGACGATAGCTTCTTTGATAAACCCGTCTGGCCATTTGAAAGCACCCCAAAGAGTCATTATCCGCTGTTGCTGCACTACCACCCGCTGACAATCTATCGGCATCAAGTGGCCAAGCAGGCGGATACCATCTTGGCGGAATATCTTTTTCCAGCGGACACGGATCAGGATCAGTTATTGCGTGAGTACCGCTACTATGAACAGATTACGACCCACGATTCATCCTTATCGCGCTCTGTGTTCAGCATGGTGGCCTCGAGATTGAATCAAATGGATGCGGCCTATCACTTCTTCATGGATACGGCGCAGATGGATCTCGTCGATCTGCAAGGGAATGCGGCGGACGGGTTACATCTGGCTAACTTGGGTGGTTCTTGGCTCGCGCTGACGACAGGTTTTGCCGGGATGCATATTGTAAATGGTCAGTTGCAGTTTACTGGTCATTTACCAGCGGCCTGGTCCAAATTAACTTTCCGTGTGCGCTATCAAAATCGGTTGTTGCAAGTTGAGATTGATCAGCAACAATTGGCTGTTGTCCTGTTAGAAGGGGATGCGCTGACGATTACCATCGATGGCGAGATTCAAACCATTCGGCAGGCGTAGTAAACAAAATAAACGAAATTAATAGCCTAATTTATGAATTAGGCTATTTTTCTTTTGTTATTCCGGTGGTTTATGGTTGCCATGCACCATAACGCATGCTATATTATAACCGTAAACGGTTACAAAATGCCGAATGCACTAGACCAGGATTAACGAGAGATTTAATTTACTAAATTGTTAACTAAGGAGGATTGGACACGCGGTCCTGGGACGACTCGGCAACTGTCAACACAACGATGACTTTAAGTGGAGGAGCTTAATCATGAAGAAAATGACAAAAGTTTTAGCAGGCTTAGTCAGTGCAGCAGCACTCACTTTAATCCTGACAGCATGTGGCAGTTCATCAAGTAGCAGTTCAAGTACAAGCAAAGATGGGACCCAAACCGTTCAATTCTTCTCAACGAAGAGCGAAAACGGGACAACATATAAGAAGTTGATCAAGGAGTTCGAAAAGGACAACCCAAAGATCAAGATTGAATATCAATCCCCACAAAACCAAGCCACTGTATTAAAGACAGATCTTGCTAAAGGCACATTCCCCGATGTTGTTTCTATCGGTGGTGACGCGGTCTTCAAGTCCATGCAAGATGCGAAGGTCTTCAAGGATTTGAGCAACGAATCTTACGTGAAAAACATTAACCCTACTTATAAGAACATGATTACCAACCTGTATTCAGAAAAAGGGCTGTACGCTGTGCCTTACGCAACTAACGCCAGTGGTGTGATCTACAACAAGGATCTCTTCAAGAAGGCGGGCATTACCGACACACCTAAGTCATGGAGCGAATTGATCGCTGACGCTAAGAAGTTAAAGGCTGCTGGCATCACACCATTTGGGGTTGCCTATAAGGATGCTTGGACAGCTGCTGTGCCTTGGGATCAGGCCGCTGCTAACCTGACACCAAAGAACTTCACGACCCAACGCTTAGACAACAAGACGACATTTGCTAAGACGCATAAGGAAGTTATGAGCCGGTTCTTAGACATTATCCAATACGGTGAAAATGACTTCATGGGTCAAGGCTACAACGATATCAATACTGCATTTGCGCAAGGCAAAATTGCGATGATTTTCCAGGGTAACTGGAACATCCCAGAATTAACCAAGTTGAACAAGAACTTGAACGTGGACATGTTCGTTTCCCCAATGAGCAATAAGGCTGGCGATAGTAAGTTAGTTTCTGGTGTTGATGTTGCACTCGGGATCTACAACAAGACCAAGGTATCTGCCGCTGCTAACAAGTGGGTTTCATTCTTGATGGAAAAGAAGAATGCGCAAACCTACACCGACGAACAATTCGCCTTCAGCGCTGTTAATGGCGTTACCCAAGACAGCAAGACGGTTGCCGGCGTAAGGCTGATATCGAAGATGGTAAAGTGCTCGACTTCCCAGATCACAACTATCCAGGTGCTTTAGATATCACCAAGCCATTATCTCAGGCTGCTTTGAATGCAAAGAACGGGATGAGCCGCAGCGAAAACACGACCCAAACCCTCAAGGCATTCGATACCGCGTACGATTCTGCCAATGTGAAGAACTAGAACGATAGAAAGACGGTGAATTGCCGATGACAAAACATGGCAAACGTAAAGTTAGTTTGGTCACCTATCTCGCAGTAGCGCCAATGTTGATTCTCTTCTTCATTTTTCACACGATTCCCTTCCTTCGTGGGGTGCTCTATAGCTTTACCGATTGGCCGGGATATGGTGATTGGCACTTTGTTGGATTGAGAAACTATATGTATATGTTTGGGAACGGTCAGATCGGCGATGCGTACTGGTTTACCTTTAAGTTCGCGCTTGTTGCGACCATTGTGGTCAATATTTTGGCGTTAGCAATCGCCGTCGCACTGAATTCCAAGATCAAATTCCAGAACACTTTAAAAGCAATCTATTTCTTACCTTACATGTTGGGGACCCTGATTGTCGGGTTCATCTTCAACTTTATCTTTGGTCAGCTGTTACCACAGTTTGGACAAGCGCTGCATATCGGCTTCCTGAGTACCAACATCTTGGGGACCACCAGCGCCTGGATTGGGATTTTGATTGTGACCGTTTGGCAAGGGATGGCGTTTAACACCTTGATTTACTTGTCCGGACTGCAATCAATCGACAGTGAAATCTATGAAGCGGCCGAAATTGATGGCACAACGCCGTGGAATCGCTTCTGGAAGATCACATTCCCACTGATTGCACCATTCTTCACCATCAACTTGGTGCTATCCGTTAAGAATTATCTGATGGTTTTCGATCAGATTATGGCGATGACACAAGGGGGACCAGGGAACTCCACCACATCCATTTCCCTGTTGATCTACACGCAAGGGTTCCAAGGCTCGCAATTTGCGATTCAATCCGCCAACGCGGTGGTCTTGTTCCTTGTGATTGGGATTATCTCCCTGTTGCAATTACAGGTACTGAATAAGCGAGAGGAGCGGTTGAGCTAATGGAAGCAGCACAAACAACACCCACAACAACCAAGCGGCTGCACCATAAGAAACCGCAAAAAGCGAATTACACGTTGACTGCTGTGTTAGCGGTATTAGCCATCTTTGCGATTCTGGGCCCGCTCTATATGACATTTGTGATTGCGGTCAAAGATCCGAGTCAAATGCTGAATGTGTTGTCTTGGCCAAAGGTCTTCCACTGGTCAAACTTCGCTGATGCATGGCAAATGACTGATTTTCCACAGAAGTTCATGAACACCTTATTCATTACAGTGGTCAACATCGTCTTCACTGTGATCACCAATTCTTATGTGGCCTATGTGATTACGCGGAATCGGTCATCAAACAAGTTCTTCAACTTCTTGTACTTCTATCTGGTATCCGCCATGTTCATTCCCTTCAACGTGGTCATGCTGCCATTGGTTAAAGAAGTATCCGCCTTTCACATGGATAACGTGCTCGGAATTACCGTCCTGTACGTCATCTTCGGCCTACCGATGAACACCTTCCTGTACTCAGGTTTTGTGAAGCAGATTCCAATCGCACTTGAAGAAGCCGCGATTATGGATGGGGCGAGCCCACTCCAAGTTTTCTTCAAAGTGGTCTTCCCAATGCTCAAACCGATGCATGCGACCGTTGCGATTCTATCCTTCATGTGGACATGGAATGATTTCTTGATGCCACTGATTCTGTTGAGTGATCCCAAACAACAGACACTGCAACTGGCACAATACGTCTTCCAAGGCCAATTCTCAACGAACTATAACTTGGCCTCGCTTCCTATATCCTGGTGCTGGCACCCGTATTACTGATGTATGTGTTCTTCCAACGCTACATCATTGCCGGGGTCACCAACGGGGCTGTGAAGTAGGCCAGTTGTGTCAACAAAGCGGCTGTGACAACCCATTCGGGTCAAGTCATGGCCGCTTTTTGTATGCCCATTTTGATAAGCCGTGGGCATAAAATAACCTGGGAAATGACTACGTGTGATGATTAAGCGTTATCATAATACTCATTGAGATGGTTAAAGGGATAGATTAAGTGAACGAAATAGATGCTGTTTTACGCTCTTTTGTGTTCAAAAAGGAGCGCTTTTTAGTCTCAGCGATATTAAAAAGCGAATAAATATGATAACATAAGTAATGCATATGAAAATTTGATGGATGAGTGATATGAAGGGTACATTGGGATAATATGGTGTGGCTGACATGGGGATGTCACGCACCAACTGGGTAGCCATACATAGGCGGGATAAAACCGCCAACCATATGATGAACATTGCATCAAATGATAACCCGTATGCCAAAAATTTCATTATTTGGAGGATTATCATGGAAAATAGCGCGAGTGATTCGATGAGTGCTAAGCGCTTCTGTCCCAATTGTGGACATGAAGTCGCTCAAGATGCTGTTTTTGTCCTAACTGCGGCTATGATTTGACCAAGAATCGCGTTGAATCAGCGACACAAAAGGAAGAAACAGCACAACCACAACAATCGCAGCCAAAGCCACAACCGCAGGCGCAACCACAAGTTGGTACGCGGGCTGCACAGAAACCACCGATGTCGAAGCGGAAACGCGGCTTGTTGATTGCGGGCGGCATTGTGCTGCTGGCATTGATTATTGCTGGTGTCATCGGAAGCAATTATTATAGTCGCAACAGTCAATTGGATCGATTGATGGCCGCTATCAAAGCGGACGATGACGCGACGGTTGCTCAGTATGTGTCACCAGAAGACTCACAATTCAAGGTCACGGCCAACAGTGTGAAGCCTTGGGTGAAGCAGATCAGGGCCAACAACTATTACCAAACGATTCAAAAAGATAACTTGAGTCCATCGAGTGCGAGTGACACGAGTTATCGATTCATTCCTAGTGGGAAGCACCTGTTTTTCTTCCAGGGTTATCAACTCACGGTGCCAACTGGCTACGCGATGGTGACAACCAATCAAGATGAAACGGATGTCACTGTTTCCAATCGCTCGAACCTCAATTTTTCAGGGAAGGTCGATGGTAAGCGCATCGGACCTTTCATTCCGGGGGATTACACCTTTACCGCAACGGCCAAAATCAAGGATCGTACAGCCAAAGCCAAGGCGAACTACACATTTGATCCCGTGGCGGATGATGCTAGCAAAGCGGCCACACAAGCCGTTGATCTCAGCATCAAAACAATTAGCGCGGATGTCCTCGGGTATCCCGGTGCAGTGGTGTATGTCGATGGGGATAAGGTCGGCACGATTAACGATAAAAGTGTGTTGAGCCTCGATCAGTTACCAATCACACGCACCAGCAAACTGACCCAGATTTATACCACCTCAAATGGCCAGAAGGTAGAATCACGGCCCGAACAACTGAGTGACTACAGCGATTACGATGAGATCTCGGTCGGTTATCCTGGGGTCATCACACATGATGATGCGGATTCCTTGTTGGGTGATGTCTTCAGTAGTTTCCAGACATTGGCTAACGATGGTAGTGATGATGATGAAGAGGAGACCCTCTCTGACCACTTCACGAATGGCTCAAGCAATGAATTTGCGCAGAGCCTAATCAAAATGGCGCACGATAATTACGATGCGGATGGTGTTGATTACACGGATGCCACAGCCTCGCTGGAACACGTGACACCATTGGCCAAGAACCGGGCCTACATTATTTTTAGTGTCATCTATCGCTTCAGGAATGACGATACCGATCAATATCACGTTCAAAAGTATGAATACAACGGTGAAATTGATAAGGTCGATGACTCTGAATATCGTATCGTCAAATTCGATCTCGAAAAGAAGCTAGAAGACACTCACCAAGACGCATAAGGAGATTAATACATGATTACTTGTCCAAACTGTCATAAAGAAATTCCCGCTGATTCTAAGTTTTGTACCTTCTGTGGGTACCGTTTAGTGGCTGCAACCAATGACCAAGCTACCCAGAGCCAAACAGCCGCACCAGCACCTGCTGCTGCACCACAGGCACCGAACCCTAATGTGGTTGCGACCAAGCAATACGCGCAAGGCTACTGGTCATTTCTGACCAGCTCAATCAAGCACCCATATGTTCAAGAATTTCAATTTAACCGCTACTTTGGTTTGACGACGCTGTTACTCAATGCTTTCTTGATGGGGTTGATTGCCTACTTTCTTCAGAAAACAGCAATGGCCCGGGCTGAGGTCTATGGCTTACTGAGCTGGTTGCCTGTCGCGCGTGGATTAGGCTTCTCGGTTTTCTTAGGGACCTTCATTAGTGCTGCGGCGTTGCTGTTTCTTACTGCTAGTATTGCGTATCTCGTTGCACATCACTTTTTGGGAGATAAGCAACTGGGATACATGGACAGCCTGACGCAGTTTGCACACTTCTCAAATCTCAGTGTTTTCGTTGGTTTAGTTGCGTTACTCTTCTCAATGCTGGGTGGTGTCGGCGCCACATTCTTGACGATGATGTTGATCGGTGCAATTGCAACTTTATTCAATATTGCCTACACGGCGACCATCTTCAAAGCTGAAAAGCACACGAATTTGGATCGTATCTATGCTTATATCTTAGGTACAATTATTCTCTCAGCAGTTTTATTCATCGCATCAATGATTCTCATTACGATTGTTGGTACGAGTTTCATCTAGTGTTGATTGAACATAAAGTAAAAAGACGTGCGCCAAAACCCATGGGTTTTGCGCACGTCTTTTTGTTTGTAATGTGTTAGCAACGACTAGTTTGCCATACCATCTTCGTACAACTTGATCTTGCCATCGATGATCTGTTCAACCAAATCAGGATAGCTCAAGCCGATTGCTTCTGCTTCTTGTGGCATTAAGGACAGTGGTGTCATCCCAGGCAGGTTATTCGCTTCGATGACCCAGATACCGTCATCGTTCACTAAGAAGTCGACACGACCATAATTTTGCAGGCCGAGGACGTTCATTGTTTGAACGGCGATATCCTTCATGGCTTCGTGTGTTTCGTCATCCAGGTCTTCTGGAGGTGTCACGAAGTCTGTGTAGCCTTCTTGGAACTTGTGGGTGAAGTCATACCAGCCGTCACGCACCTTGATCTCGATAGCAGGCAATGGTTGCCCATTGACGACCCCTAATGAGAACTCGCGACCACTGATGAATTCTTCAACCATCGCACTCTGGTCGAAACGGAACGCATCCGCCAAGCCAGCTTCCATTTCTTCTTGGTTGTGCGCGATGACGGTCCCGACAGAACTACCACCACTCGTTGGCTTAACCACAACAGGGAAGTCGAAATCGACCTTTTGGTGAGGGCCTTGATCACGTGTGAATTCCTTGAATGCAGCGGTTTGGATCTTGTGATACAGCATGATTTCTTTACTGTACACTTTGTTCATGGTAATCCCAGAAGCGGTAGCACCACTCCCTGTGTAACGGATGTTGTTGAGGTCAAGAACGGCTTGGACCTTACCATTTTCACCGTCACCACCGTGTAAGCCCAAGAAGACGATATCAGCGGCCTTAGCGATTTCTAAGACGTTAGGCCCGAATAACTGGGTAGTACCGTCTGTGCGCATAGCGTTGATGTCAGCGTCCGTCAAAACGGCGTCACTGATCTTCAAGTCCTTAGATGTGTTTGAATCTTCGAAAACTGCATCGATACTGTCCACTTGGCTCAGATCATAGCCTAAGAACAGATCGATGAATGTTGCTTGATGCCCTTTTTCCCGCAAAGCATTCGTCAAACGATAGCCAGATGAGATTGACACATTACGCTCGGTGCTACGACCACCGGCAAGAACAACAATTTTCATAGGTTTGAAACCTCCGCGTTAGTTTGAACCTAAAGTTTACCATAAGACCGGACCTCTCGGCGACAATATCTGCCGCTTTTCATCAAAATTAAATCTGTAAACTTACGACTAGTATTGTGAACAGGAAACAGGCTATACTATTATTTTGAGCGTAAAACGTTGTGACGTGAACATGCGGTGAAAATAACGCGTGTTACGTTATTAACGACAACCAATAAAAGGAGCAGACTAGTTATGAAGATTATTGCGTATGGTGTGCGAATTGATGAAGTGAAATACCTCGACGACTGGGCCAAGGAAACCGGCAATACAGTTGAACAACACACAGACTATTTGAACGAGAACACGGTTGAATGGGCCAAAGGGTTTGACGGGATTAACGTCTTACAAACCACGCCTTACTCGGCTGCGATGTTTGAAAAACTGAACGAATACGGCATTAAGTACATTGCGCTGCGCAATGTGGGGACCGATAATGTCGATCTCGATGCGGCTAAGAAGGCCGGCGTGCGCATCAGTAATGTGCCCGCATACTCACCAACTGCGATTGCGGAATTCTCTTTGACAATGGCATTGCACCTCTTGCGGAATGTCGGTTATGTCCAAAATGATCTCAAGAACGATGACTTTGCCGGTGCTAGCACCCATATCGGGCGTGAACTGGGTCAATCCGTGGTCGGTGTCATCGGGACCGGGCGAATCGGGCAAGCGGCTGTGAAGATGTTCAATGGTTTCGGTGCCAAGGTCTTGGCATACGACCCATATCCTGCTAAGAATACCGATCTCGATATGACGTACGTGTCACTCGATGAATTGTTGTCACAGGCGGATGTCATCGACCTGCACGTGCCCGGCATTCCAGCCAATGATCACATCATTGATGCCCGTGCCTTTGATTTGATGAAGCCGGGTGTTGTGATCTTGAACACCGCGCGTGGGAACCTGATTGATACCAACGCACTGTTAGCAAACCTGAAGTCTGGTAAGTTAGCGGGCGCCGGCATCGACACCTACGAATACGAAACAGAAGATCTGTTGAAGTTTGCGGATCACGGTAACTTCAATGATCCAATCTGGGACGAATTATTGGCCATGCCCAATGTCGTCTTATCACCACACATCGCGTACTATACGGAAACTGCGGTGCATAACATGGTCTACTTCTCAATGGCCAACTTGGTTTCCTTCATCGAAAAGGGTGAAGCGGAAACAGAAGTGAAGTTCTAGCAATAGAGAGTGTGACAAAAAGCGTTCTGAGAATGAGGATTAACGGATACCAGCGCTAAATCCCGCACTTAGGATTTGAGCTGGTATGAGTTAACCGGAATTCTCAGCTTTTTGGAACACGTTTAATCAATATTGTTTGTAAATTAAGAGCCTGCGATAAACCCTATTGGTTTTATCGCAGGCTCTCTTTTTAGTTTATGCTAACTTCTTCTTATCGTGCCGTGCAATGGCAGGTAAGATTAACCCTAATGCCAAGAAGATGACAGGGGTTAAGATGTTTAAGGCGAGTTGGAACCACCATGTACCAGGATCAGCGCTCATATCGAGCTTTGGTACCATCCCTAAGATACAAGCAAATGCGGTAAAGGCAAGACACCAGCCACCGACAATCATGCCGGTCACTTTATTCTTGATAAAGTGGTAATCGGATTGGAACTTGTCGACTTGTTTGCTGAGTAAGATAAAGGCCAAGAATACCCAGAGGTAACGCATTGGCATAACCACCGCGTTCAGATTCAGTAACCATTTGAACAATTCGTTCATGTTACCGATCCCGATGGAAGGCAAGATGATCAAGATGCTGACCAGCACCCCAGTCATCAAGTAACCATTCGTTGGTGTGCCTTTTGCATTCAGCTTGGAGAGGCGAGCTGGGATGAATTCATCATCCGCATCCCCCAGCAAAATCTTGAGGGGCGCATCAATTGAGAATGCCAAGGCTGAAGCTTGAGCCAAGGTGTTGGCAATCGCAAAGAGAATAACGAAGGTAGGGCCAACGTGGAAGTACTTACCCAGCATCCCGAATGCGAGATAGGGGCCGTTTGCCATCAAATCATTGGGAATATGGTTGGAGTTAAACAGCACACCCATCCCAAATGAACCCAAGATAGCACACAGGGCAACCATACCGGCCAAGACCAACATCCCCAGTGGGAATTCACGTGAGGCATTCTTCGTGTTGTTAACGTAAGGCGAGATCTTTTCAGCACCACCGACAGCGAAGACTAACATCGAAATCGTGGTGAAATAGTTGAAATCAAATTTTGGTAAATATGTAGAAATCTTACCCATATCGGGGGTTGCGACGTGCACGCCAGAAACCATGAATGGTGCGGCAACGGCCAAAATAATGAACAGAATGGACATCACAAACATGGCTGTTCCGGCCATACTCCCGATCCGATTCAGGGTAGTTAACCCACGTGAGGCGAACCAGAGGAAGGCCAGGAAAATCACTAAACTAATCATGGCAACGGTTACAGATGAGGCCGTATTGACGAAATCCCCGTTACCCCGGAATAACCAGCTCAGTGCAATCATGATCCCTTGTGGCTTTTGTGCCAGGTAGGGGATGTGCACGACCCAATAAGTCCATGCCGCGTAGTAAGCCAGACGCTTGGTGCTGGTTTCTTTGATCCATGATGAAACCCCACCATTCGCATCCTTGAAAGTTGAGCCGAGTTGACCAACAATAAGTGCATAAGGCACAAAGTACAAAACCATGATCAGAATCCACGATGTGATCACGGAAAGCCCTTGTTGCGCATAGTTATTGAAGACATTGTTCAATCCCCAAACCGCAACGAACGCCAATAATGCGATGTTATACCACCGCAATTTCTTGGTATCAGTAGCCATAAAAGTCCTCCTCCAGTAAAATAGATTCCAACTAAGAATATGTGATAGCGGTTGGGGTTGCAATCTAAATTGCGCCAGAATGAGCAATCAGTGATAAACGTATGAATAAAGTCAAATAGCTAAAAAGTGAGGGTTAACAAATGGATCAACGTCTTATTGTTTTACAGAATTTAACGGCACACTATGGCAAACAGCACTGGTGGCAAGCCGATTCATTGGAAGATTGGTTGATGATGATTCTGATTCAACGCACCAATTCCCGCAATGTGGAACAGGCCGTGAACAATTTGCAACCGTACATGCAAGTCGACACTTTGTTGAATTTATCACAGGATGAATTGGAAGATTTGGTTCGACCAGCGGGGTTCTATCGTCAAAAAGCATTGCGAATTCGACTGCTGCTGGAGTGGTTCCAGGAACAGGGTGGCAGCTTTGAGGCCATCAGCAAGCGACCGGTGGCGGAGTTGCGCAAAACCTTACTAGCACTCAATGGGATTGGGCCTGAAACAGCTGATGTCATGCTGATGTATACCTTCAATCACAAAACCTTTGTGGCGGATCAGTACGCCATGCGACTGTTCAATCGCTTGGGCCTGGGTGAGTACAAACAATATGAAGTGATGCGAGCGGACTTCATGCCACTGATTGCGGACGCCACACTCGATCAGGCGCGTGAGTGGCATGCATTGATCGATGAACACGGTAAGACGCAGGTGCGCCATCCCTATGATGACAGCTTTTTACTGCAACCCAATGCACAGTGGCCAGATTTGAGTGCGGCAGAAAAATGATTTTATTTTAATCGTTCTCATCGACTTGTCATTAATTCAGCGGTATGCTGGAGCTGTTGAATACAGGTTGAAGGGAGTCTTGAGAATGAGTAAAGTGGCGATTATTGGTGTCGGTCATGTGGGGGCACAGGTTGCGGCCGACATGGTGTTACGCGGCACGGCTTCAGAGTTGGTGCTGATTGATAAGAATGATAAGAAGGCGCTGGCCGAGTATTACGACTTGACGGATCAACAAGCACTGACCAGGGAACAAACCGTTGTGACTACGGTACCTTACACACAAAATTGGGATACGTTAGCGGACTGTGATGTGATTGTGGTGGCTGCTGGGAATATTGAATTAACTCGCCAAGACGGTGCCGATCGATTGGCCGAGCTGCCAAACAGTGCCCAGATTGTGCGTGATATTGTGCCTAAGATTAAAGCCTCTGGGTTCGATGGTATCGTGATTAATATCACCAATCCGTGTGATGTGGTGGCGACCTATTTGCAACAACAAATCGGCTTGTACACGAATCAAGTCATCGGGACGGGCACAACATTGGATACCGCACGCATGAAGCGCGCCGTCAGCACCTTCTTTAAGTGCAATATGGCTGACGTGAGCGGCTTTGTGCTGGGTGAGCATGGTGAGACGCAATTCACCGCTTGGTCCACTGTTGCCGTCGCTGGGGTACCGATTACGCACGCTGCCGAATCCAGCAACATCAAGCTGGAAGACTTGAAGGAAGAGGCACGGCTCGGTGGGTGGCACATCATGGCCGGTAAAGGCTTCACCTCTAATGGCATTGGATTGACCGCCACAGTGCTCACAGAAGCCGTCTTGAACGATATGCGTCAGGCATTCCCATTGTCTGCTTATGACGCTGAGAAGCAGATTTATATCGGTCAGGTGACTCGCATCGGTAAAAAGGGTGTGCTGACGCATGTTGATGTCAAACTGACGCCAGATGAGCAAGCCGCTTTTGATGCCAGTGCCGCAGCCATCCAACATAATTTCAGTTTAATTTGATGGTACACAAAAAGGCACCGACGAGAATTTGATTTCTCGTCGGTGCCTTTTATGATGCGCTAATTACTTTTCAACTTCTTGAAGCTTTTGGTTGTCATCGAGTTGGGAAACACCCATGAGATGACGACGCTGCAAGAATTGCATTGAGAGCCATAAGAGAACCAGGCTGATCAAGATAACAGCAATCAGGAAGCCGATACTTGTTGCGATGCTTGAACCTGAAATCCCAGAGGTAATCGCATTACGGAAGCCTAAGATCGAGTAGGTCATTGGCAGGAATGGGTGAATAGCATTGTAGAAGCCATTCGTGATTTCCATAGGGAAGGTACCACCTGAACCACCAAGTTGTAACATCAGGAGCACCATGGCAATGAAACGACCAGGGTTATCCAACAACATGGAGAGGAACATAACCAGATACATGGAGGCTAATGCGAACAGGATAGCGAAGAGGAAGAATTGACCTTGATGAGCAACGGTCAAACCACCAACTTGCATCAAGCCGCCTTCAACAATCGCCATACCGACAGCAACTAAGCCGCCGAGAACGATCTTACTGAAGAACCATTGTGTTGCTGTGCCGTCCTTCTTGGATACCTTACGAATAGGGTAAGCAAAGTTGAAGACCAGGGCACCAACGTACAATGCTAATGAAAGAACGTAAGGTGCTAATGCGTGACCGTAGTTAGGCACATAAGTGTAATTCTTGTGAGTTGTCTTGGTTGGTGCAGAGAACATATCTGCTGTTGCCTTAGTCAACTTGATACCGTTGACTTGCTTGGCACCAGAATCAAGAGAAGTTGCTAATTGCTTAGAACCATCCTTGAGCTTGCTGCTACCATCCTTTAATTGACCGCTCTTGTCGTTCAATTCGCTTGTCCCAGCGGATAACTTATCGACACCGTCTGTTAAAGCAGGAATCTTGTTGTTCAGAGTAGTCAAGCCATCACTGACTTGAGTAGCACCATCATTCAATTTACCGCTCTTAGCAGTTAATTGTTGAGCACCATTATTCAACTGAGAAACGCCAGAAACTAAGGCAGGAACTTGACCATTCAATTTGCCTAAACCGTTAGAAACTTGAGAAGCACCACTATTTAATTGACTACTGTTAGCAGTCAATTGTTGTGCACCTGTATTCAGTTGAGAAACACCAGAAACCAGGGTAGGAACTTGACCGTTTAATTGACCCAAACCGTTAGAGATTTGAGAAGATCCAGCCGTCAATTTAGACCCTGCAGCAGTTATTGTCCCAGTTTTCGCTGCGAGTTGTTGACCACCAGCATTTAATTGAGAAATACCGGAAACAAGAGTAGGCATCTGGGTATTGACCTGTCCTAAACCAGCGCTTAATTGGTTAACACCTAAGACAAATGTAGGCATTTGGCCATTGATTGCGCTAAGACCTGTACTTAATTGACCAACTCCGCCAGAAACTTGTTGCAAGCCACTGTTCAATGTACTGATGGCCTGGACAGCACCTGGAAGTGCAACGCTGGAACTAGATGCTAAGACCGCAACTTGTTGCTTCAACTGGTCAAGTGAGGTAGATAAGCCACTCAATTGTTCAAGTGTTGTTGCACTTGGTAAGGCGTTCTTAACCGTTGTGAGATTGCTATTTAAGTTGGTAGCAGCACCACCGGCTATTTGTAATCCGGTTTGGATGTCAGCAAGTGCACTATTTAAAGCTGTATTAGTTGCTTGTGGGGCAGTAGTTGTTGTTGTAGTTCCAACTGCTTGTTCCACGATAGCTGAGATATCACTAGCATCGACATTAGGGTATTTAGCCTTAATTGCATTCGAAATTTCACTAGCTAATGTAGAAGAATTCACACCAGCAGTAGTTGCAGCCTGTGTGCTTGTACCATTTGTTACAGCCGTTTGAGCAGTTTGCAGCGCCGCGGATGCAGTGCCTAAACCACTTTGAAGATTTGCAGCATTAGCATCAATGCTTGCAATGCTGTTATTTAGAGC
Source organism: Lacticaseibacillus saniviri JCM 17471 = DSM 24301 (assembly GCF_001311785.1). Lineage (GTDB taxonomy): Bacteria > Bacillota > Bacilli > Lactobacillales > Lactobacillaceae > Lacticaseibacillus > Lacticaseibacillus saniviri. The sequence continues at coordinate 67,535 of NZ_BBBX01000017.1, forward strand.
AGTTGTATCAATAGCAGGCATTGAAGGAACTTGAGTTTGTAAGGCCTGGTTTAATTGTTGAATCCCACTATTAATTTGAGGCAAACCAGCCAGCAGCTGGTTGATTTGTGCTTGTTGACTAGGATCAGCACTTGCTTCAAGAGCCGCATTGAGCTGCTCTGCACCAGTAGCTAATTTATTAACACCAGATTGGAGTTCACCAGTCTTGGTACTTAATACACTTGAGCCATCTGCTAATTGCCCTATGCCAGATTGCAAATCACCAGTTTTACTATTTAAAGTAGAAATACCATCAGTGACTTGACTGACACCATTAGCATACGCGCTGACACCAGTGGTATATTGGCCAAGATTACTGGTTAGGCTTGTGCTGCCAGCGGCTAACGTACCAACGCCGTTTTGAAGTACGCCAGTCTTACTATTTAAAACGGACAAGCCAGCAGCAATTTTATCTGTACCAGTGGTATACTGGTTGACCCCAGTGGCAACTTGTGATGCCCCAGTACTTAACTGACTGACACCACTCTTAAGTTCACCAGTTTGGCCATTTAATTGAGACAGGCCACTAGCAACCTTATCCGTACCATCGGTGTATTGCTTAACACCGCTAGCAACTTGACTTGAACCATCATCCAGCTTCTTAACACCACTTGATAATGGTGAAACGCTGACGGCCATTGTTTGAACACCATCGTTGACTTGGGAAACCCCAGCCGTGTATTGGTTCAAACCATCATCTAATGTCACTAAGCCATCACCGACTTGGTTAGCACCAGTCGCAGCTTTGCTCATGCCGGAACCCAAGACCTTCATCTGGTCGAACATGGCACTTGCATAAGCATTGGTGACGCTAGCCCGAATTTCGGAAGCCAACTTATCGACACCGATACCGCTGATAACCTGACTCAAGTAGTTCAGGGAATCATTGGTTTCATAGGTCAATTGCATCTTCTTAGGCTTGTCATTTAAGACAGTAGCAGCGTGAGAAGAGAAGTTATCAGGAATTGTCACAACGGTATAGTACTTGTTATCCTTGAGGCCTTTTTTAGCTTGGCTTTCGGTAACAAACTTCCAACCTAATTGATCGTTAGTCTTCAGTTTCTTGACTAAGTCTTTCCCGACATTCATGCGGCGCCCGTTGTATTCAACGGCGTGGTCATTATTGACAACCGCAACTGGTAATTCTTTGGTGTCACCATATGGATCCCAAACTGACTTCAAGAAGAAGATGGAGTACAGGAATGGGATGAGCATGATGACGAGGACAGAGAGCAGGATCAACCTGTTCTTGCCGATGAACTTGAATTCATCTTTTAACATAATGTCCGCGACACTTCCTTTTCTATGATGTGGCCTGGATTTCACCTAAGTGCAAATCGAGTAACTCTTGAAATGAATTCGAACGACCGGGCTGTTCCTCGGGTAAGAAACCCATGATTTCAAGAACAGTAAAGCCGAGAACACTGCTTATGAACGCTTGAACATACGCGCCATGATCCATGTGCTTGAGCGGAATATCTCGCACTAATCGTCGCAAGATATCCAGAACGCGACCGGTTGCTTTCACAAACGGGCTTGTTTCAGGATAGTTGTGCACATAATAGATGACCTCAACAAGTGGCCCTTCCTGATCAAAATAGTCATGCGCGGTCTTAGCATAGATGCTAAGGGCTTGACGACCAGAAACGCCAGGTAATTGCTCAATCAACTCCTGATAGAGACGATCCATCAATTCGGTGCCTAGTGATTCAATCACATCATCTAGGTTGCGATAGTAGTTGTAGAGCGATTGTGAGCGAATATCTAACGCTTTAGCCAAACTTTGAAAAGTCAGGCTGCGAAATCCTGATGTGCGTACAATCTCGCGTGCTGCGACTAACACCTTATCCCGATCAAGGTGCGGTGCTTACCCAAAGAAAAACCCCCTTCCATCGTCTTTAAATATTACAAGTAGTGAATATACACCGACTTGCTGAAGATTGCAACCTACAATGTGTAGTTTATCCAAAGTTTTTTCAAGAAAATTTCAAAACGTTGTGGTTGCGCGGTTGTGACGATGGAAAAGTTCATGAAAACATGAGACGTTGCTCATTATTTCTGCGCAAAAGCCGTTTTCGGCAAACGCCAAGAGCCATCGTATCATAATTACTTCATATCAAATAGGATAAAGCTCTGTTTGCCGTGAGCGTAACTAGGGTATAAAAAACGTGGAACCAAGCGAATTGTTTGGTCCCGCGTTTTTTTGGTCCGTTATGCCTGATACCGATTGCGTGGTAATTGATTGATGCCCACTGCAACACCCATTAATAGTAGTAACGTGACGGCACTGATGACACCACAATACGTGGCGAGCAGAATCGCACCGATTAACCCAAAGACAATGATGATCCAGTCAAACTTTCCCAACCGCATGACACTCATCTCCTAATACGTATCGCACTCGGTCCCCAACCAGTGTGTTTGTTATGACATTTTAGTGTACACCTAATACGGAAATTCGGGGGTCAAATTGAAGGACATATTCTTTCTGCC
>NZ_BBBX01000018.1 GCF_001311785.1 Lacticaseibacillus saniviri JCM 17471 = DSM 24301
TTTTGTTGGTTTTATTATCACGGACATACGCCACAAGTCCCGCCAGCACAACGCTCAAGAACAATAATACTAACCGCTGTGGTAACGGTACTGCATAGGCGCGCCACGTTTCTTCCAGGCCACCTACGACAAGCATGACAACAAATAAACCAAAATTGACGCCAATTGATCATGTTAACCGCCTCTGTTATCAGCTTTGCGTCACCGTGGCTTACAAGGCTTGGTCATCCACCGCGTCCAATGCAGCTTGAATGGGTTTTAAGGTATCTGCCAAAGTGCTTGGCTCAAACGGTGAAGCCAGATGGCCCGTTTGAATCAGCTGTAATAAGGTTTGGCTGCCACCCGCTTTGGCCATTGCCATGTAGTCCGGCCAGGCCTGCTCGTCGTGGTCCACGTTGAATCGTTTCCAGAACTGATACGCGACCACTTGGGCAATCGTGTAGTCGATGTAATAGAAGGGTGATTCAAAAATATGCCCTTGGCGGAACCAGAAGATACCTGAATCCAATGCCGCGTTCTCGCTGTAATCGCGATCCGGCGTGTACTGGCGTTCGAGCTCACGCCACGCTTGCTTGCGCTCACTCGGCGTCCACTCGGGATGGGTGTAGATCTCATGTTGGAAATGATCGACCAGAATCCCATAAGGTAGGAACTCAACGGCATCCTGCAAGTGAGCGTACTTGTACTTTTCCGTCTCTTGGCCAAAGAAGAGCGTCATCCATGGGTAGGTAATGAATTCCATGCTCATTGAAAAAATCTCGGCGGCCTCAAATGTTGGAAAGACGGTATCCCCCGGCTTAATCCACTTGGCCTGATAGGTTTGGAAAGCGTGTCCTGCTTCATGTGTTAAGACGTCGACATCACCGGATGTGCCATTAAAGTTGGCAAAGATAAATGGTGCTTGAATCTCGGGCAAGAATTCTGCATACCCGCCACTCGCCTTCCCCTTCTTGGCGACCAGGTCGAGCAAGTTGCTGTCGACCATGAAGTCAAAAAGCTGCCAGTCTCTGGCGACAATTCGTGATACATCTGATTAGCCTTTGCCACCAATTCTTCCGGACTGCCCTGTGGCACCGCATTACCTGACTTGAACTGCACATCCAAATCATAATAGGCCAACTGATCGAGACCTAACCGTTTGGCCTGTTTCTCGCGCTGATGCAAGACAACCGGGACAACCTGCTCAAGAACGGCTTGGCGATACTTGGTCACAACGGTTTCATCGTAGTCAAACCGATCCATCATCACGTAACTCATCTGAGCAAAGTCGTCAAACCCCAAAGTTTGCGCCATCTTGGTGCGCACTTTGACCATCTCATCATAGATGCGATCAAAGTCAGCTTCGTGGTCACTAAAGAATTGCCAGTAAGCTTCATTTGCGGCCTTGCGCACTACCCGGTCCTGACTCTGCCGCAATGGGCCGAGCTGAGCCAGTGTGTAGACTTGACCATCAAACGGAATCTGGGCACTCGCAATCAGGTTGCTGTATTCACTGATCAGTTGATTGTCGCGTTGCTGGTCGGCAATGATAGCACTATCTTGCAATCGCAGCCGATCCTTAGCCTTCATCATAAAGGTTTTGGGGTACACTGCTGTTAAGACCTCTTGATAGGGACTCGCCAAAAGCTGTTTGAGATATGGCGCGGTCGCATCTTCGAATTGTGGGCCATACTCGTTCCAATAGTCATCTTCGGCCTGATAAAATTGATCAGTCGTATCAATCGTGTGGCGAATCGAGGCAATCATCGCCTGTGTATCGACATGATTGAGATAGGTCACTGCCTTGTCGGCCACTGCCAGAGCTTCATCGGCACTGCTGGCGTTCCCCAGTTGAATCTCGAGATCAGTTAAACGCTGTTTGAATGCCAGATAGTCTGGTCGTTCATAAGGTACTTGTGTAAAATCCACGCGCTCATCAACTCCTTTTATGTGACTAGCTTACATTACCAAGACAAAAAAGCACCCGCGTGGATGCTTTTTTATTGCGGTTTTTAGTCCGCAAATTGATTATCGATTAAGTTAGTTGCCTTCACTTCTTCAATGTTGTGGCTCCCCGTCAATTGCATGGCAATCAACAATTCGTTTTCAAGTTCCTTGAAGACGGCTTCAACCCCTTGACTGCCACCAAGGGCCAAGCCATAGATGACAGGCCGGCCAATCGCAACCAGATCAGCGCCACTTGCCAATGCCTTAAAGACGTGCATCCCACGCCGAACACCAGAATCAAAGACGATTGGTACCCGCTTGCGGGCAGCTTTAGCAACCACTTGCAAGGCATCGAAGGAAGCGACCCCACCGTCTAATTGACGGCCACCGTGATTGGAAACCCAAATCCCGTCGGCACCCGCTTGAATGGCAATTTCGGTATCTTCAGCGGTTTGGACACCCTTCACAAAGACAGGTAAGCCGGAGTAAGACTTGATAAAGTCGATATCCTTAGGACTCAGGGACTGCTTCGCTGACTTGTAAACATTATCCATGGTCTGATCGACCCCATTTTGATATGGGACGATTGGTAGGCCTACAGGGAAAGTAAAGCCGTTGCGCTTGTCCGCTTCACGATAGCCACCGACTGTTGCATCGGCGGTTAAGACGATGGCCTTGGCCCCATTTTTCTTGGCGACATCGAGCATTTGCTTGGTCGCATTGTCATCCTTACTTTGATAGAGCTGGAACCATTGTGGTTGGCCATTTGCTTCTGCGGCTTGCGCTTCATATGTTTCAGATGCAAAGGAACTGATGGTGAAAATAGTGCCGTAGCGACTGACACCCTTGGCCGTTGCCACTTCACCTTGTGTATTGGCTAACTTATGTGCCGCAACCGGCGCCATGATAATTGGTGAGGTTAACTTATCCCCCCAGAATGTGGTTGATGGATCAGGTGGAAATGCAATATCCTGCAAGACACGTGGTGCAACCAACTTGTGATTGAACGCCTTAATATTCTCCTGAATCGTGTACAGATCTGCGGCACCACTGCTGATGTAGCCGAAGCCACCCTTTGGAATCACCTTTTCAGCATCGCGTTCGAGATCATACACATTGATCACATTGAGTGGGTTTTCTGCGGAACTTGTTTGATAGTCTTGAGCCATAAGTCTTACCACCTTTGATATTAGTTGTAAGCAATTAAGTTTTGCACTCACGCTTACCATACGTTCATAATATCACGAGACGTAAGCGGTTGCAAAAGAATTGTATCGTTAATTCATTATTTAGTAATAATTTTGAACAAACAAAAAGGCTGCCCCGAGGGACAACCTTTTTGTAAGAATTAAGCTAAAGCTTTCTTAGCTGTTTCTGCTAAAGCTGTGAAGCTTTCTGGATCAGAAATAGCAAGATCAGCCAGCATCTTACGGTTCATGTCAATGTTAGCCAACTTCAAACCGTGCATTAACTTGCTGTATGATAAGTCGTTCATCCGTGCAGCAGCGTTGATCCGTGCGATCCAAAGACGACGGAAATCACGCTTCTTAGCGCGACGATCGCGGAAAGCATACCGGTATGAGACCATGACTTGGGTGTTAGCAGACTTGAAAAGTAAGTGCTTAGCACCGCGATAGCCCTTAGCAAGCTTTAAAACCTTTTTACGACGTTTACGAGTTACAGTTCCACCTTTTACACGTGGCATCAGAAATTCCTCCTCAAAAATAAATCTGGTTAGTATTACTTCATGTAGGTCAGCATTTGACGGATCCGCTTCATATCTGAATGGGACACTACGCCAGACTTACGTAATTGACGACGTTGCTTCTTAGTCTTACCGTGAAAACGGTGGGATGTATAAGCGTGGCTACGCTTTAAGGCACCGGAACCGGTACGCTTAAAACGTTTAGCTGAAGCACGGTGAGTCTTGAATTTTGGCATGACATTTTCCTCCTAAAAACAAATTACTGATTAATTTTCTTTATCAGCTTTTGGTGCAAGCATCAAGAACATGCTACGACCGTCCATCTTAGGACGGGACTCAACAGTAGCGATATCCTTGGTGGCTTCCGCCAGCTGTTCAAGAACTTTTTGACCAATCTCTTTATGAGTAATGGCACGACCCTTGAATCGAACGGACGCCTTCACCTTGTCACCCTTATTCAGGAACTTGATGGCATTGTTCAACTTGGTCTGGAAGTCGTTCTCCTCAATAGTAGGACTCAAACGAACTTCTTTAATGTTGATCGTCTTTTGCTTCTTGCGAGCATCACGTTGCTTCTTTTGAAGTTCAAAACGATACTTACCATAATCCATAATCCGGGCAACTGGCGGTTTAGCTGTAGGTGCGACTAAAACAACATCTAAATTAGCAGCTTCCGCGAGGGCGAGTGCGTCAGTGGTACTCTTAACACCCAATTGTTCGCCATCTTGAGCGATCAAACGAACTTCACGAGCACGAATACCATCATTGACCATCATATCTTTTGCTATGGTTGTTCACCTCCAGGTTTAGTCCGAGAAAATGCAGAAAGCGACCGGAGCACACTTGCTCCCGCCGCTAATTATATACCGTACGATATCAGCCCAGAGGTCCAAAGACTTAGGCGAGAAGCGGGAAACTTCTGCTTGTTTTCTCAACAGGTAATACTATACCGGATTCTTGCACGTTCGTCAAGTCCCTTTTCAGAAACCCCTATTCGTGCGCTGAAAATGCTGAATCAAACTGGACGACACCATGAAGATGAGCCAATGCATCAGCCATCATCGGTTTGATTAAGAAATCCTCTCGCACGTCAGCAGGTGCCTGAATGTCGAATTGACTGGCCGCTACAAAACCAAATGTTTGATAGTAATCAGCATCACCCATGACTGCAATCGCACGGCCGCCGTTATCAGCCACTTGTGCTTCAAGATAACCAATCATGGCACCACCGAGACCGTTACCTTGTAGCTCTGGTAAGACGCTGAGGGATGCGAGCACCCAAATGCGTTGATCGGCAAGCATTGACGCCATCAACATCGCGTGGCCGACCACACGCTCCTGATCATCAACCACAACAATATCATAATCGGGCCGATATTGCGCTGATTGTCGCAATCGGGTGACACGATTTGCTGCGGCTACATCGGCAAATGCAGTTTGAGTGACAGCTAGACTGGCCGCAATTGTTTGCGCCGTCACTGGTTTGATTATCATTGTTCCTTCACCTCGCACCTAGTGTACCGCAAAATCAGGTGAGCAAACAGGTATGATTGATGCTTACCGCTAGCCATAAAAAGAGACCACTAACAAAACATTCGCTTTGTTCATGGCCGCAATTCGCTGCTGATTTTTATTTTATTTGGCCCAGACGATACGATTGATCGTCTCGGTTTCGCACGTCTGTAGCACAATCTGTTCACCCTGGTCCGCGTTCACAATGTTAGGAAAGAGATTGATGCCCGTTCCCACTTGGATAGCCTGGTCATTGACCGAAGCCACCTTATAAACACGATAGGTGCGAACTTGATTGGAGAAATCAGTCACCGTGATGGCATCACCAACTTGAAGCCGTTTGACGGAATTGAAATTAGTGGGACCATCGTGCCCAATGATATGGGTCGATAATTGATCGGTAACTGATAATTGAGTCGCGCCCCCCCAGGTTTGACCCATGTTACCGGCAGGTGCATCAGCCACCTGCCGATCACCCGCAATCACGGGTGTTGTCAGGCCCAAAAACTGAACCTGACCGCGTGTTTGAAAATTGGCGTACTGACCATCGATCCACTGATCCCGCCCGAGTTGATACCAGGTTTGTCCATCACGCTGTTCGCGCGCAAGAACTCGCCATTGACTCCCATGAGCAAGATAGCGGCCGGTGAAACGACCTGAAATGCCAGACCAGAGCGCGATCCCGTAGCCTGGTTGATACTGAATGGTTGCAATGCCATTAATTGACTCTGCTGCGGCGACTGGACGTTCCCCCGAAAAACCAATCGCTAGACCTAATCCGACTAAAAAGCAACTATCAGTGATTTGATGCGCATTAACTTACACTCCCATACACATCAGCAGCTATGTTTAGTATAAGTCAGTGCCACACCTGATTGCAATCATAACATTTATTTTATAACTCAGTTTATATTATTATCACTCATTTTACGATGTTTTTTTCGCCAAAAAATGACTAGCAGCCCTAAAAGGATGATGACGAGGACACCAATGATGAGCCATAACCACCAATTATTGTTTCCGGGGCGGAAGATGTCTTGCTGTGTTGCCGCGGTTTGTGTGCCGGAAACGGTGAAATCCTTGGTTAGTTGCCAAGTTTTATTAGGTGCCTTAATGGTGACCTTAGCTTGATAATTGCCCGATGGTAACGGTTGACTACCTGTTGGAACAGCATAGTTAAATGTACTGTTAGGGGCGAGTGAACCTTTGGTGGTGGTCTTTTTGCAACGGTTCTACCGGATGCGCGATCCACAATTTTGACATCCATCGTCATCTGCGGAACGTACCGGGGCTGGTTGTTTTGTAATTTCAAGCTCACCACGGGTTTATTTTGCAAAACGGCCAAGTTGGCTTGTGATAGCGTCGGATTAGCTTGCGGTAATTGATCTTGCTCCGACAAAACCACCGCAATCGCAGACGCAAATTGATTGGTCAGTTCACCCGCTTTTGTGGCCGCCTTGGTTTGGTCTAAGGCATAGATACTCCCCAATAGCTGACCATTGAAGGCTTGTTTGGGCACGATATATTCAAACGTGACCACTTTGCCTTCTTCTGGTTTCAAGGTCACCGTGACCGGTTTCGGAAACAGACTGGTGAATGTGAACGCCGCTGCTGCGTTGGGTTGGCGTTTGGCCGGTGTGTAATCAATCTGTGCCGAATCATTGGTCGTCGCATTCACTGGCTGTACCAGAATCGTCCGACTCGTCGTCTTACTGCGATTTTGTACCAACACGGCAACCTTACCCGTTTTGCCGGGGGTCACCTTGAGATTGAAATAGCCGTTATCTGCCTGCTCGCGCTGATCTTGATTTTGGACCGGCTGCAACGTGAATTCAGCCCCAGCGGCTTGTACCAATTGGCTTTTTCCAAAAATAAAAATGTCATTAATAAACCAAAAAAAGTGATTAATCGTTTCATCGCAATTCTCCCTTATTGAGGGGCACGTGTCACAGTCCATGTGGCAATTGACTGATAGGTGCCCCGTTTAACCGCACCATTCGGTAAGGTAACAGTTGTATTGGTGTTCAGTGTCGCGTTGAGATCCCTGGTTTGATTTGTTAGCACTGGCTGGTTGTTGCCGTCACCAGTGATGGCAATATTCTGCCCATTCAGGCCGAGATTAAACTGCCCAATCGCCGTACTCGTTTGGCCGCCAAGAAAAGCATTTGACGCGGTCTGACGAAACGGGTTGAATGCGACGGCAAGTGACCATTGCGGCCCCTTCACTGATAAGAAATTGGCATTATTCCCATCATAAGCCTGACTCGTTTGATTCTGGCTCGTGTTCTTGAGGCGTAATACCACTGGTGTCGTACCGGCAAAGTCCTCTACCGTCGGATCTTGACCATCTGCCTTGGCAAACATCATGTTAGGCACGGCAATCAATTGCGCGGACTGTTGATTGACATGGAGCTGGGCAATATTGGAATAACGATTGATTGTTGTGGTATTACTCCCTGAAGTCACCTGCCAGCTCACTGTCACCTGGAAGTACATGCCATCTAATGCCATCGATGCATTTGGAACCGTCAATGTTGGTTTGTTTGTCACGCTTTGATCTGGCCAGGATTGCTCTTGATTGTTTGCGTTATAGAGATGCCAAGTATAGGTCGGTGTACCCACAACCCCAGTCAGATGATCGAGCGCCGTAGGATGATAGGACAGTGTTGCGCCCTCATTGAGGGTTTGACTCGTGATCCCGCCCACCGTCACCTGCGTGGTCCCAGTCAGGCCATTTGATGTCGCATGAAGTGTGGCCGCTGTTCCCTCATTCTTTAGCGACGCGTCTGTTGCACTGGCAGGAACTGTCGTTGTGAGGTTGACCAGACTGCTATCGGTGCGATCCAAGCTGCCTAATGAGGTCGTCCAATTATTGATTGGCGTCGTTGCGTTCTCTGGTGTCAGCGTCGCTTTGACCTGCGTGCTTTCACCCCACAGGATACTTGGATACTGGGGCGAAAGTGTGATGGCCGTTGCTGGCACCGCTTGTGGCGCCACATTGACCGTAAACACCCGCGAATAGCGAACATCGTTGGATAATGCACAGTGGCTTGATAATAATGCGTCCCGACACTCAGACCTGCGGGTAAAGTCACATCGGCCGAGGAGGTCGGCTCGCTGTGAGAAATCGACGTTCCAACATTAACCGCCTGCCAACTACCATTGACATATTCATTGACCGAAACCGAACTGATTTTATTACCAGTAAAAATAAACCAGCCATTTTGATTGACCGCGGTCATCGGCACCGTCACGCGCGTATTCGCACCATACACCACAGCGGTATCGGCAGGTTGCGCCGTTAATCCTGTGTTTGAGACCCACAGAACATTCACCAAGGGAATATACCCATAGCTCCCCGGATCAGATTGCGGATATTGTGGCGCTGGTGCCGCCCGTGTCTCTGCCAAAACGGGTGTTGGGGGCGTCGAGGTATCTAAAAGCTGGGCCACACCCAGAAAAAATCCCAATAGTAAGAGCCATTTCAGTAATCGGTTCATGTGCGCCCTCCTTTCACTTGGATTCAATTCACTGACTTTGTATGCTGTTTTATCAATCATATTTAGCTTATCTTTCTGCGGCCTTGAACTCAAGCAAAGCACTTTTGGCCACTAAAAAACGGTGCCGACATTCGCCGCCACCGTTGATTAAACTCATTATGAAGCTGCGGCCGTCAGTGTCCAGGTTAATGGTGTCTGGTACACAGCATTATTCTTTAGGGTCACGTTTTCGCCCCCAAAATTAACGGTTGCACTCTCAGTTGAACCCATAGTCCAGCTGAATTGGCCCTTACCTTGATCATCACCAGCAGTCGCAATCGATGCGCCTGTGGCTGTGATATCACTACCGGCCAACGCGATATTCGCCTATGAAGTTGGCTTGGTTGCCGTTGGCGCTGAGATAGCTAATGAAGCCTTGGTGATTGTGTCACTACCATCTGTCGTCGTCGTGAAATCACCACCGGTTTTCAGACTCAGTGTCCAACCGGAAGTCACCCCACGGAAGTCATTGATCTGAACCAAACCACCGGCGTTCCCGTCAAAGGCATTCGTGTTCTTGCTTGTCACACCAGATGTTGTCACACTATTATTCAAAAGGCTTTGTGTCCCGCCCTGAACGACTTTATCAATTGAGACGGTACTAAAGTTAAAGTCAGGCACCGCGATTAAGCGTAATTGACCACCTTGAATCGTGAACTCCGCTGAGGAAATCCCCGATGCAGGTCCACCCGTGGTACTGAAGTAATTGCCTGTACTTGTCACAGAGGTATTGGCTGACAAATTATATTGTGCATCGCCAGATCCAGTGCTCCCAGCTTCTGCTGCGGCGTGAACGCTTTGGGCAGTCACCCCCGCTGATGTTAACGCTAGTAAACTGGCACCAAAATCATCCATGTCTTTTTGAGCATTGATATTGCCCCCTTATCAATTTAATTGTACACAATATATCACGAATATTTTAATATGTCTAGTTTTAAAAACATAATAATTATTTCTTAAAGATTATTTGAATAATCATGGTATAGACCACGAATAAAATAAGGATAAAATGGTACTTGATATTTATTCACAAATAAAAAAGCATGTGCAACATTGAATAATCAATGTTGCACATGCTTTTTGATTGCGGCGGATTAATCCTTCACCGTCAATTATCGGCTGTAATTACCAATTTCAGCCACAATTGATTCGATGAACATCTTCGCTGATTCTTCGGTTGTCGAGTCTTCACCGTACTTACGAACGGCAACACCGGCTTCACCCATTTCCTTATCCCCAACAACTAAGGTATAAGGGACCTTCTTGGTTTGGGCTTCACGGATCTTGTAACCCATCTTTTCATTGCGGTCGTCAATCTTAACCCGCAGGCCTGCTGCGACCATCTTTTGACGCAATTCCTTGACGTAATCCATGTGTAAGTCCAAGTTAACTGGAATCAGTTCAACTTGTGTAGGAGCCAACCAAGTTGGGAAGGCACCCTTGTACATTTCGATTAAGTAAGAAACAAACCGTTCCATTGTGCCAACAATCCCACGGTGAATCATAACGGGACGGTGGTCTTCCCCATCGTTACCCACATATGTCAGATCAAAGCGTTCTGGCAACATGAAGTCTAACTGGATGGTGGACATGGTTTCTTCGTTGCCCAGGGCTGTCTTGGTTTGGATATCAAGCTTTGGACCATAGAAGGCAGCTTCGCCTTCAGCTTCATAGTAGTCTAAGCCCATTTCATCCATCGCAGCCTTCAACATGGTTTGGCTTTGGTTCCACATCTTGTCATCATCGAAGTACTTTTCGGTGTTAGCAGGATCGCGGTAGCTCAAACGGAAGGTATAATCATTGATGTTGAAGTCTTTGTAAACATCCATGATTAATGACAGAATCTTCTTGAATTCTTCTTGCACTTGGTCGAGCGCCACGAATGTGTGACCATCGTTCAAGGTCATTTCACGCACACGTTGTAACCCAGAGAGGGCACCGGACTTTTCATAACGGTGCATTTGACCCAATTCAGCAATCCGCAATGGTAATTCACGGTAAGAACGAATGTGATGCTTGTAAATTTGGATGTGGCTTGGGCAGTTCATTGGGCGCAATTCAAGCATTTCGCCGTCGCCCATGTCCATTGGTGGGAACATGTCTTCGCGATAGTGATCCCAGTGACCAGATGTCTTGTAGAGATCCAAGTTAGCAAGGACTGGTGTGTAGACATGTTCGTAGCCATCAGCAACTTCCTTATCGACGATGTAGCGTTCAATCGTCCGACGAATAGTTGCCCCGTTTGGCATCCAGTAAGGTAAGCCAGCACCGACTTCTGGATCAACGAAGAACAGGTCTAGGTCACGGCCGATGACACGGTGATCACGATCCTTGGCTTCTTGACGTCGCTTAGCATCTTCAACAAGGTCTTCTTCCTTGAAGTAAGCTGTCCCATAAATCCGTTGCAACATTGGGTTGGAAGACTTGCCTTCCCAATAAGCGCCGGCGACAGATAACAGGCTAAAGTGCTTCAAGACACTCAAGCTTGGTGCCAAAACGCCAGATTCAAAGTCTACGAAATCGCCTAATTGGTAGCCCTTGATGGGATCCCCTGCAGCTTCAACCAATTGCTTCTTGAAAGGATCATTCTTGAACATTTCAAAAGCTTCAGCACGGCTCAATAACACTGGCTTCAAAGCCGCATTGGCCTTGATTAATTCGCGCATCTTCTTAGCAACCGTTTCAAGATCGTCTGCAGAAACCTGACCATCCTTACGATCGGTGTCGTAGTAGAAGCCGTCTTCAATTGCAGCACCCTGACCGAAGTGGATATCGGGATAGAGTTCTTTTAACGCAGCAGCTAAAACAAATGCCCCTGTTTGCCAAAGAATTTGTAACCCTTCATCGCTATCCTTAGTGATAATTTCAAGGGCCCCATCGTGTTCGATAGGTAAGTTCAAGTCGATGAATTCACCATCGAGTTTACCGGCAACGGCCTTCTTAGCCAGGCTGTTACTGATACCACTGGCAATGGCTGAGACAGTTACGCCATCTTCAAAATCTTGTTGATGCTGATCTGGAAAAGTAATCTGAATTGACATATGTATAGCTTCCTTTCTTTTGAGAAAACAAAATCCCTGACGACACACTCATGTGTCATCAGGGACGATAAATATCGCGGTTCCACCCAGTTTGGAAGTTGCCTTCCCACTCATTTCCTCGTAACCTGAGGTCTTGGACCATATAGGTATCTCGGAAAGTGGTGCGGTTAACCGATCTGGCTTTCAGCAATTGCCAAACTCTCTGTGGGTGGTTACCTTTTTGCTTTCGTCTTCGATAAACTGATTAAACCACAACTTTGAATGACCTGCAAGTCAGGATAACAAAATTTTTCAGCTCAGGCGGCGATTGATGCCACCGACTGTGACCTCACGACTCAGATACTGAATGCGCTGCATGATGCGCTGCGCCTTAGGTAGCTCATCATCGCCGCGGTCGTTACCGGCCAGAAATTCGGTCAGTTCCGCCATGGTTTTATTTGATGTAAACAATGTCGGTAATTCTTCCTGCATGCGGTACTGCAGGATAATCCCTAACACTTCATCCCGAATCCAGGGACTGAAAGATTCAGCGCCGATATCATCCAACATCAAAATTGGGGCACGCTTGATGCGATTAATGGTTGGTACAACCTTTTGATCAGAGATGGCTGCCTTCATTTCGACCGCAAATGTTGGAAAATGCAGCAGTGTTGACGCCTGATTCTGGTCCGCCAAGTAATTGGCAATCGCGCCAATCAGATAGGTCTTACCGACCCCAAATGGCCCCGTCAGATAGAGGCCCTGGTGGAAGGTGGTTGGGTCGGTCGTTTGGGCCACCACAAAGTTGGTTGCCTCGTTGAGCGCCACCACACGGTCGGTTGCGTCATAATCTTCCAAGCGCGCATTGGCAATCGCTTTGGGCATATTCATCGTGGTCACAAGTGCGGCCTTGGCGCGGCCCTCATCCGCCTGGACTTTGCCCCGCGTTGGTTCATAGGCAACATCGATCAAGTGATTCGAGACAATTAATGTGGGTTGATAATCCGGCGCAAAAGGCTGTTCCCCTTTTTGCGTTTATTGCGTTCAGACACGAACTCATAGATTTTGGCTGCCCCACGTTCAATCGCATCCGGTGCCAATTCTTCTTCATTGGCGATCAGAAAACGATGCACTTCCTCATCTTGAAGGGCTTGCGCAATCATCTGTTGATAGGCACTAGTGAGTTCGCGCTGATTCATCAATTTTTCAATATGCTCACGAATGGTTTCCATCAGTGGCCTCCTTTCTCAATGCGGCCAGTTTCGCCTGATTGGCCGCGAGTTGGGCCTTCATCTCAGGGGTGACCTCTTCTTTTTAGGCTGATAATCAGGTTGCATCCACGCTGGGCGGGTTTCAACGCGACGGTTGGCACGTGGTCGCGTCGACTTACGCGCTGGCTTCTTGGTCACGAATTCGTGAATCTGGACCAACGCTTGCTCGGGACTGGTGACACCCGCCTTGAGCCAACTATTGACCACCGCATCCAAGTACGCCTGGTTGATAGAGTCGTTGGTTTGCAAGATGTAATCGACCAAAATATTAATCGTGGCATCGTCAAACACACGCCGCTGCTGCAACTTGAGTAATGCCTGAATCTCGTTATGGCCGGGATACATCTGCGCATTTTTCTTGTGCTTAGCGGCCACGATAAACTCGCGAATCGACATCTGTTTGGCGTCCTTTAAAAGCGCCGCATCAGTGTCCGCAACAGCCACCTTGGTGGATAACTGAGGTTGGACAGCAACCTTGTGTTCCTGTTTGGTGGCCGTCTGTTCAATATTGCGCCGTAACTGTGGCAAGTTGAGTTCACCTGTCATCACATTCGTTGCCGCTTCAATGTAACGCGCCAGATCCACTGGCTGCAAGCCATAGAACTTCGCCAACTGATAAATCGCACTCTGATACTTCTCGAGTTCGCCTGCCTTCAAGTTGCTGTTGGCTAACTGTTGTGCCAAAAATTCCCAGTCATAACCCTCACCGTTGCCGAGCGTCACCTTGGGGGCTTCACTCTGCACGACGGCTTGCTTGGCGGTTTCCACCGCAATGGGCGGATCGGTCAGCGCTTGGGCGCTAATGTGGAATACATCGAGGAAATCACTGGTGATATCCTGCCAAGAATCGCGCCGAATGGGACTGAGCTGAAAGTCCTGCCGCAACGTCGCAAATTGCGTCTCGCCCACGGTGTCATACAGCAGCACTGACAGTAAATCATCGCTGAAAAAACGATCCGGGCTGACTGGTGCATAGAGTTCGTAGGCATAAAAGCGCCCGAGTTGATCGACTTGTGTGTATGTTTTGAGTAGGCCGACTGCTTCGAGTTTGACCCGCGCGGTGAACAATTCATCGATGGAGACATGCAACAAATCCAACAAGCGTACGTGCTTCTTCCGGTCACTCAGACTCGGTCTGGGCGTAACTTCCTGCCACAACGTCAGGTACAGCGCAAATGCAACTGGGCCAATCAGTGGTTGATACAGTCTTGTCGCAACCTTCTGATCAAAGTCACTGAGATAAGTGGCCTGCGTGATGACGTAATCGTCTTGTGGTAAGTATGTTTCCGGTCGCTGCATGCAATCGTCTCCTCTCGTTTATTTTGATGGCATAAACATAGGGCTGGGACAAAACTTGCGTTTTCCCTCAGCCCCACTGTTATGCTTTGTCGTCGCCATGGCCTTTTGCCATCATTTCCTGCAATTCCTGCATGAAAACCGACATATCTTTGAACTGACGATAGACACTGGCAAAACGAATATAAGCCACGTCATCGACATCGGCGAGCCGATTCATGACGTACTCACCAATCGCTTGGCTACTGACTTCATTTTCACCAATCGCACGCAGTTGATTCTCAACTGCATCGACAATGCCTGTCATCTGTTCCATGGTCACCGGGCGTTTTTCAGCCGCACGAATCAGGCCTTTCAAGACCTTCTCGCGATTGAATTCTTCCCGAGTGCCATTCTTTTTGATTACCAATAATGGTGTCTGTTCAATTCGTTCAAATGTAGTAAAGCGAAAGCCACAATTCTCGCATTCCCGGCGCCGGCGAATGGCACGGCCGCCATCGGTTGGTCTAGAATCCACAACCCGCGAACTATTGTGGTGACAATGTGGGCACTGCACACATCCACCCTCTTTTAGTTGATGCCCCAATTATACCATAGATAACTGTTTTATTAAGTGGTCCACTTGGGATTTTGTGTGCGCGACACTTTCTTGATTATCAATCACATAATCAGCTCGCTTCACCTTGTCGGCCAGTGGCATCTGCGCCTTAATGCGCTTATCCGCCGCTTCTTGACTGAGTTGATTGCGCGCCATCAAGCGTTTGCGTTGGGTCGCAACATCTACGGTCACCACCGCAACACCATCGAAGACGTCCTGATAGTTTGCCTCAAACAATAAGGGAATGTCACCAACAACGAGTTCAGACTGCTTAGCGGCTTCACGCAACTGGGCATCGATTGCCTTTCGCAAATAGGGACGATAGATGGCATTCATCCGCTCACGAGCTTGATCGTCGTTAAAGACAATTTGCCCGAGTGCTTTGCGGTCGAGTTCATGATCGGGGGTCAAAATGGTCTGGCCAAACGCGTCGACAAGTCCCGCTAAAACAGGTGATTCTGGTGTGACCACGGAACGCGCAATGACGTCCGCATCGACAACCGGAATATTTTTATCCTTGAACATCTGACTGACGGTGGATTTGCCCGTCGCAATGCCGCCTGTGAGTCCCAAAAATACGTCACACTGTTCACCTCATTTGATTTTTGACAATGCGGACAGAAATTGGTGCCGCGTTGATTGACTTTGATTTTTCAATTGGTGTGGCACATCGATCGCAGGGTTGTCCCTTGCGATCATAGACGTGCAACTGATTCTGAAAATCACCCTTGTGGCCCGTCGCATCGAGATACGTGTGCGCACTCGTACCACGAGCTTTGGTAGCCAGTGCCAATTCCTCGATAATGGTATCGCGCAAGCGTTTGGCGTCGCGCTTGGTCAGGTGATTAGCGGGCGTTTCCGGATGAATCTTAGCTAACCACAGACACTCGTCAGCGTAGATATTTCCGACACCCGCCACCGTGCTCTGATCCAAGATCACGGACTTGATTGCTTTTTATGGCGTTGCAGCGTCTGATAGAACGCATCCACATCGAATGTGGCTTCAGTGGGTTCCGGGCCGATTGTTCTGAGGCCGGACAGCTGCATCTCTTCGCCGGTTTTCACCAGCGTCATGCGCCCAAACTTGCGCGAATCACGATAACGCAACTGGCTCCCATCGGTGAAGGTAAGCCACACGTGCACAAACTTGTGCATGGGATCATCGGCATGTTGGACCAACTCATACTTACCTTCCATCCGCAGGTGACTGACGATGGTGAGGCCACCGCTCAATCGAATCAAGAGATATTTACCCCGCCGATCCAAGCGTTCAACGCGTTGACCGGCGACTTGCTCTTGAAATTGATCCAGCCCATTGGTCAAAATTTTGCCCCAATTTGTCCCGACATCACGAATTGTTTTGCCCTGAATCAGCGGCGTGAGACTCGCGCGCACGGTTTCAACTTCTGGTAATTCTGGCACGCTATCCCTCCTTACTTGGCATCAAACCACGTCTTGCCATAGTGACTCTCAACCTTCAGCGGAATCGCCAAATCGACCGCTGAGTCCATCACGCTAGGCACGATGTCTTCAAGCGTTGCAATTTCTGCCGTTGGGGCTTCAAAAATCAGTTCATCGTGAACTTGAAGCAGCATGCGCGCCTTAAGACCTTCTTTGGCCAACCGGTCGTTCATGCGAATCATCGCGACCTTAATAATATCCGCCGCACTACCCTGAATCGGTGTGTTCATCGCGGTGCGTTCGGCAAAGCTACGCAGATTGAAGTTGCGTGAGTGAATCTGTGGCAAATAGCGGCGCCTATGGAACAAGGTTTCCACATAACCCTTTTCGCGCGCTTGTTTGACCATGTCATCCATGTACTGGCGCACCAGTGGATATTGTTCGAAGTAACCCTCGATGAAGGCCTTGGCCTGTGACCGTGTGATGCCGATGTTGCGGGCTAACCCAAAATCACTGATACCATAGACAATCCCGAAATTCGTTGCCTTGGCCTGCCGCCGCATGTCTGGTGTCACCTGATCGGGCGAGTCGAGATTAAAAATTTTCATCGCGGTGTTGGCATGGATATCGCGGTCTTCCTTGAAGGCTTCTTGCATATTAGGATCGCCGGAAATGTGCGCCAAGACCCGCAGTTCAATCTGGGAATAGTCGGATGAGAAAATCTGCCAATCGGGTTCAGATGGGACAAAGGCGTAGCGAATCTGCTTGCCCTCATCGCGAGCGGGAATATTTTGCATATTGGGGTCAACGGATGACAACCGGCCTGTCTGGGTCAGCGTCTGCAGATAGCGGGTATGAATCTTACCATCGGGTTGAACCGCCTTCAGCAAACCCGTTACGTACGTCGATTGAATCTTGTTGATGGTCCGGTAATCCAGAATGGTCTGAATGATGTCGTGGCTGGACTTCAATTCTTCCAGCACATCGACACTGGTTGAGTAACCCGTTTTGGTCTTCTTGACCACTGGCAAGCCCAGTTTTTCAAACAAGACTTCACCTAACTGCTTGGGCGAATTCAGGTTGAATGGCATGCCTGCTTGGGCATAGGCCTTTTCTTCCAGAATCTTCAGGCTCTGTTCGAATTCGCCGCCCATCTGCTTCAATGTGGTTTGATCCAATTGAATCCCCGTGATTTCCATCCGCGCTAAAACTTGAGCGAGTGGCATTTCCATAGCTGTGAATAATTCACTCTGATCCTGGTCAGCCAGGTCGGAAGTCAGGTGTGGGCGCAAGCCAATCAACGCCTGTGCCTTGTGCGCGAGATGTGCAAACAACACGTCGTCTGCGGGAATCTGGCGCTTGGCCCCTTTACCGTAGACATCCTCGTCCGTCTGTAACTGATAGTCATGGTCCATGGCCACGCGACCCAGATCGTTACTGTTTTCGTCAGGATTCAATAAGTAGGACGCGAGCAACACGTCAAAATCGATGTTCTGCAACGTGATATCGAGGCGATTAGCGGCCACAATATTGCGTTTTACTATCAAAAACAGACAGTGGCGCTTTTTCGAGCCAGGTTTTGACTTCAGGAATCGTCAACAGCGTGACATCCGTGCTGACAAATGTTTCATCTTCTGTTCCAATGAAGAACGCAAAGATATCAGACGTGTGATAGTTGTCATCTAACATCTCGAGTTCAAAGGCAACAGGCGTGGTGATTTTGGTCAACGCCAAAATGGTCTTGTCATCCAAGACGGTGTACTTAGCGGGCTTGGTGTCAACAACAGGCGCAGCCCCACCTAATTTGGCTAACGCTGTCTTCATTTCAAGTTCTGTGTAGATCTCGCGCAACCGATCCTCATCGTCCGGTTGATCAATGACATCCTGTAAGCCAATCGTGATCGGTGCATCCGTGATAATCGTGGCGAGCTTGCGGCTCATCAATGCCTGCTCCTTATCGTTGATGAGATTTTCTTTCATCTTGGAGGCTTTCAAGTCATCAATATTGGCGTAAAGGTTATCGATGGTCCCAAACTGATTCAACAGCTTGAGCGCGGTCTTTTCACCGACCTTGGTGACCCCAGGATAATTGTCCGAGGTGTCACCCATTAATCCCTTCAGGTCGATAATCTGGTCGGGCGTGATCCCCAGCTTTTCCTTCACGTGTTCTGGCGTATAGACTTCGAGCTCGTTCACACCCTTCACGGTCACATCCACGGTGACATGCGGTGTGGTGAGCTGGGTCAAATCGCGATCGCCGGTGACGATGATGCTTTCCCAACCGGCCGCTTGTGCCTGGCGACTCATGGTGCCAATGATATCATCGGCTTCATAATCCTTGAGTTCATAGTGCTTGATGCCACGCGCCTCGAGAATCTGTTTGATATAAGGCAGTTGCTCAATCAATTCGCTAGGTGTTTTAGCCCGGCCATCCTTGTAAGTGCTGAATTCTTTGGTCCGAAAAGTGGTGCTTCCCGCATCAAATGCGACCAACACAGCATCGGGTTGTTCATTCTTCAGCAACACTTCAAGCATGTTGTTGAAGGCATAAACCGCATTGGTGTGAACGCCGGCACTGGTCACGAAGCGGTCCAATTGCGAGTACATCGCAAAAACGCGCGAAACGCGACCGAGTTACCGTCTATCAATAATAATTTCTTTGCTTTTGCCATTGTGTTCCTCCTATGAGTGGTTGTGACAAAACAAAGCTTTGTCGCAATCCCTCTTTCGCTTTCCGAACAGTATCGATTAATCGCGTTCCAAAAGGCTGAGAATCCTCCCACTCAAAGCGCCTCTTATCACAGCTTCTCATTGCCTCCTAGAACATGCCATCCCTCATTGTACCAAAATCTGAGGGTGAAGCGGGCAATCTCGTGCCACAAAAAACGCGTTTGGCAAAACCATCACGGTCATGCGCAAACACGTTTCAGATCATCAGCTAGTTACGGTCACTGACACCGAAGATTTGGAGAATCGCAATAAAGAGATTCAAGAAATCAAGGTAGAGCATCAAGCGCCCTGCACAGCCAAGGAGTTGGTTGCTGCAGATTCGCCACCCATGCTGACATACATTTTCTTTAAATTCTGTGTGTCCCAAGCTGTCATGACAATAAAGATAATCAAGATGGCATAGGAGAGAATCATCGTCATGGTGCCGGAGTGGAGGAAGATGTTCACGATGGACATCAGGAAAACCCCGATGAAGAAAGTGAACGCGATGCTTCCTGCGCGACTGAGATCACGATTACCAAATCGGCCAACCAGCGACATCACGAGGAAGACAATCCCTGTTGTGATAAACGCCATTGCCACCGTTGTACCAGAGAACATGCTCATGATAACCGCGAAGGTCACCCCGTAACTGGCTGCGAGGGCCATAAACATCCCCGTCGCGTAACCGGCATTTTCTCGACCCCGACGGCCACTAATCATGAATGACAGAATCAGTGGCAGGAACAAGAAAATATAGTAGACGAATCGATTGGTGCCGATGAAATTGAAGAACTGTGTTTGGAACACGGTTCCCAATAAGTAGGTCACAAGCGCTGTGACCCCCATTCCTGCACCCATGGTACTGTATACCCGAGTAAAGAATCGAGTCATGCCTGTATCATTGACTAATCGACGTTCTTGCATAGAATCATCCTTTCGTTCAACTCATTGAATAAACCACATTATACAGGTGTCAGACCGATTTGTCAGTTGGACTTAGGACTGATATCGCTGAGCAAATCTTCATAGGCGCGTTCATACTTTTGAACGTCGCCGGCACCCATGAAGATCACAACGGCATTGTGGTAGTCCAACAGCGGTGACATGTCTTCAGCGTGCACGACTTCCCCACCGTTTTCAATCTTAGCGCCCAAGTCAGCGGCACTGATAGCCCCAGACTTTTCACGCGCAGAGCTGAAGATTTCGGTTAAGAAGACTTGATCGGCCTGATCCAAAATCTTGGCGAAATCATCCAAGTAAGCGATCGTCCGTGAGAAAGTATGTGGTTGGAAGACCGCAATCACTTCCTTGTCAGGATACTTTTGTCGAGCGGCATCCAGTGTGGCTTGAATCTCGCTTGGATGGTGCGCGTAGTCATCGATAATGACCATATCGGCCACTTTCTTTTCGGAGAAACGACGCTTAACCCCTTCAAAACTGGCGAGTTCTGTCGCAATTAATTCAGCATCCAGTTTTTCCATGTGACTCACTGCCACAACGGCCAATGCGTTTAAGACACTGTGTTCACCGAACAATGGCACACTGAAGTGACCGATTAATTCATCGTGGAAGAAGGCATCAAAACTGCTACCAGAAGTGGTCCGGTTGACGTTCTTGGCCACAAAGTCATCCTTGTCGCTCACACCGTAATAGTACACGGGCACGTCCACCTTCAGTTTACGCAACCATGGATCGTCGCCCCAGGCAAAGATGGCTTTCTTCACTTGTTTGGCTTCCGTTTCAAAGGCATCGTAGACGTCTTCAATACCGGTGTAGTAATCAGGGTGATCAAAGTCAATATTGGTCATGATCAGGTAATCGGGATGATAAGCGAGGAAGTGGCGGCGATATTCATCCGCTTCAAAGACAAAGAATTGCGAGTCAGGAATGCCCTTGCCGCTACCATCACCGATCAAGTAACTGGTCTTGGCCACACCACTCAACGTGTGGGCGAGTAAGCCGGTGGTGCTAGTCTTACCGTGCGCCCCAGCCACGCCAATACTGGTGAAATTTTCAATCAGGTGGCCTAAGAAATCGTGGTAACGGAAGAATGGCACTTCGAGTTCGAGTGCACGCTTGACTTCTGGGTGATCCTCGGTGAAGCTGTTTCCGGCAATCACGGTGTATTCTGGCTTGATGTTAGCTGGATCAAATGGCAACACTTCAATCCCCGCTTGTTCCAGGCCGCGTTGCGTGAAGGTGTACTGCGTGATATCGCTGCCTAACACGGTGTTGCCGAGATCATGTAAGACCAGTGCCAATGCACTCATCCCTGAACCCTTAATCCCAATAAAAAATATGTCTTTGTCTCCATAATCATTTCCTCTTCTCAGTTAGTTGTTTCTTTGATGTCATCCTTAGTCAAATACACATCGCGTGGTTTTGAACCATTGGCTGGTGAGATGAAATGCCGCATCTCGAGATCATCGATAATGTTTGCTGCCCGATTATAACCAATCGAGAATGCGCGTTGCAATTTCGAGGTTGAGATGGTCTTTTCATCCGCCAGATAAGTCAAAATTTGTGGAAACAGTTCATCTTGCGATTCCGCTTCCGCCGCTTTTTTGACCAGTTTGTCCGGCTGGAATAGATAGTGCACTTGGCGCTCGTGTTTGACAAAGTCGACCACTTGATTGACTTCGGTATCCACAAACGTGCCTTGCAAGCGAATCGGCTGACTCGCCCCACTACCCAAGTAAAGCATGTCCCCACGGCCCAATAAGCTTTCCGCGCCATTTTGATCGATAATGGTTCGCGAGTCGACTTGACTGGCAACCATAAAGGCCAAACGCGTTGGAATATTATTCTTAATCGTACCTGTGATCACGTCCACACTTGGCCGCTGTGTGGCAACAATCAAGTGAATCCCAGCAGCCCGCGCCTTTTGCGTAATGCGCGCAATATGGTCTTGAACTTCACTCGCCGCTACCATCATCAAGTCAGCTAATTCGTCGATGATGATCACAATGTATGGCAGCACTTGGGCGTAATCGCAGTGATCGCGCGCCTTTTGATTGTATTGCGCGAGGTTGCGCACTTGGGCAGAAGCCAAACGCTCGTAGCGGTTCTCCATCTCATCGACTGCCCACTTCAATGCGGCCGCTGCGGCTTTGGCATCAGAGATGACTGGTGATACCAGATGTGGTAAGTCATTGTAAGGCGCAAGTTCAACGGCCTTTGGATCAATGAGCATCAAGCGCACATCTTGTGGCGTCGATTTGTAAATCAGTGACATCAACAGACTGTTGATGAAAACAGACTTCCCAGACCCTGTTGCCCCAGCAATCAAGCCGTGTGGCATCTTGCCAAGGTCGGTCACGATTGGCTGGCCGAACAGATCGACCCCGAGCGCAATGGTCAGTGGTGATTTGGCCTCTTGGAAGGCCGGTGAATCCAGCACTTCGCGCAACATAACAGGCCGCGGTTTGAGATTAGGAATTTCAATCCCTACCGTGCGCTTCCCAGGAATAGGGGCTTCAATCCGAATGTCCTTGGCCGCTAATGCCAGTTTCAAATCATCATTCAAATTCGTAATCTTGTTGACCTTGACACCACTCGCCAACGAGACTTGGAATTGGGTCACAGTTGGGCCAACAGTGTGCGCCACGACCTCAGCGTCCACGTGGAAAGCCTTCAATGTCTCATTCAAGACATCCGCTTGATCCTCAACCCAGCTTTCCAATTCCGATTCATCGGGAACCACGGGATCGGCTAACAGCGACAGTGGCGGAAATTCATAAGTCTTTGTTGCGACTTCTGGTGTCTCTTCGTTAAATGCCAGTGGACTCGTGTCTTCTTTGGCTTCAACAACGGTGACTGGTGCCTGCACAATTGGCTTGGGTGCCGCTGAATCATCGTTGTCACTCACTGGTTGTGCATCTGCAGCGACTGGTTCAGTGGTGGGTGCCTCGGAAGTATTGCTGACAATTGCAGCTGGTGCTTCAGTGTCAGAAATTGTAACGGGTGCGGCACTTGTTGGCGTCGCGACTTGTCTGTGCTGATACCGCCAGAGTGCTTGCTGGATATCGACAGGTGATGGCAAGAAAATCTGCTTGGGACTCGCAACAATAGTCACGGTTTCCGCAGGTTCTTCAATCACCGTTTGCGGTTCTTCCTCGGCGGGCGTGGTTGCGGCCGAGACTGCGACTGCCGCCGTATCATCGCCGGTAGCTTGGTCGGTCATTTCTGCTTCATCGGCTGTTGCCAACTCATCCAGTGCTGTCATCGGTTCATCGCTCTCAATGACGGGCGTTGTTTCATCCACGATTTCATCAGTCGCGGCGGTTGTTTCAGGTTCAGCGGATGAAGTGTCCTCAATCGTTGGCGCTGTGGCCGTATCGACTTCGTCTTGAGTGTCATCGTCCTGTGGCTCAGGTTCAACATCCGAATCGCTGGCAACCTCATCACTCATCTCAAGCGAGTCCGCTTGCGGCGTTTCCTCAATCTGGTTTGATTCAGATTCGGTCATATCTGGTGTGACAGCCGATTCGGTGGCACTAATCGCCGTTTCTTCGGCAATCAGTTCATCATCCACATCGGGGCCCAACAGGTAAACCATTTCATCTAAACGCCGTAACTGGCGCATTATTTTTAAGTAATCGATTTGCTTAACGGGCTGATCGCGTTTCACCACACTATTGGGTGTTTTAAATTGTGCGAGTGGATCAGTCGATTTGTATTGTTCAGTGTCAGGAGCCGGCTTGGATTTGATTGGTTTGCTCGGCTGCTGCTTTGGCACAACGGGTGGCGTTTCCTTTGCGTGACGCCCCCTCAAGAAAGCGGGGCCATCATAATGATCCATGTCGATCTTCCTTTCTTCGTGAAACAAGCCACAAAATAATATTAACGCTTTTCATTTTAGCATAGATTAACTGTATCCGGTGGCGTTGTAAGGAAATCTTGAATCAAATTTAGTGGGGATTTGCCGAATAGAACGCACAAAAAAGATTGTGACAAAACACAAGTGGTTTTGTCGCAATCTTTTTTGACGCTCTACGCTTCTTGGGCAGCGACGACAGCTTCACCCTTGGCGAAATCAAATGGTTCGCCAGGCTTGAATGTGTCGGGCATCAGTAAAATACCTCGCCGTTGTGGTGCACCCTTCAGCTGTAATTCACGGGCACTGGCCATCATGCCACTGGATGGCACACCCCGGAGCGCCTGGCCAGATGATTTTACCATCTGGCATCATGGCGCCTGGTAAGGCGACCACTACAGTCTGTCCCAAATCAGCGTTTGGCGCACCGACCACGATCTGCAGGGTTTCACTACCGACATCGACTTTCGCCACATGAAGGTGATCAGAATCTGGATGGGCATCAAAGCTAACAATCTTACCAATCACAAATTTTGGCGTATCGTCCACTGTCATTTGACCAGGTAAGCCCGCCTCTTCAATCGCGTGATTCAAAGTGGCCACTTGATTAGCATTCAGTTGAATGCCACCGCTGACATTGAGGTCGCCCAACCACTGAGAAACACGAAAGAAGTTGTACCCGATCACTTGATCATCACCGTTGATAATGGCGGTGATATCGCCACTCTGTTGAGCGGTTTGGTCTGGGGTATCTTGGGCCATCACTGCGATTAACGTGTCATCGAGTGCTGTATTGTTATAACTGGTAATTAGCATAGTTGCCTCCAAATTCAGTAATTAATATTAAGCTGGTAATTGATTCATAAAGGCCTCGACTTCAGCCTTGGTCTTGCGATCCTTGTTGACAAACCGGCCGATTTCCTTGCCATCATCGAATGCGATGAAGCTAGGAATGCCGAACACAGCCATGTCCTGCGCAACTTCGATGTTGTCATCACGGTCAACTGAAACGAATTCGTAATCCTTGTATTCCGCTTCAATCTCAGGCATTACCGGCTTAATAAACCGGCAATCGCTGCACCAGTCGGCTGAGAAGAACAGGACTTTTTACCTGACTTTGCTGCGTCCAAAATTTCTTGATCCGTCTTATATTGTTTCATGATTACATTCCTTTCCATTGCGCGACTTATCTTCTATCTAAAAGTAAGTATATCATGATTTTAAATCCTGGCAATGCCGGCATCAAAAAGGGTATACTAGCAGTAACAAACGCACTGGCAAAAAGCCAGTCAGTCAGGAGTCTTAAACATGAAAAAATCTGTTGTTGCTACAAGTTTGATTGCCATCGGGGCACTGGGTGTCGCAGCCTATCAAAGCATCCGCCACTATCAGCACTACACAATCCCCCAACGCTTGCTCGCACAAATGAAGGCACAAGCGCTCGTCAGCGGCCCCATCACAGGCGCTTGGATTGAAATGGATCCCAAACCCTTTGGCGATGGTGACACCCTCGCCTATTACGGCGGCATCACGCGGGTTACTGACGACGGTTTAGTGCAAACCGAGTACGCCTACGATGCAGACGGACAGTTGTTATCTGCGAAGACTATCGCTTAAAGTGGGCCACTAGTTCGTAGATCCGGCCACCCTTTGAGGCGAATTTCTGTTCATATTCGGTCTCAATATTGTCTGTGACCCGCGCGTCTTTGTGCAGGTCTAAGGCAACGAAGTCAAACGCCATGCCATAGTTATTCATGCTGACAAGCGAAAATTCAAACAACCCTTGATTATCGGTTTTGAATTGGAGTTCACCATCAGGATCGAGAATGGCTTCGTATTGGGCCAAGAAATCCCGATAGGTGAGTCGGCGCTTTTCATGCCGCGTCTTAGGCCATGGATCAGAAAAGTTCAAATACAGCGCCGCGATTTCTGCGGGTGCAAAATATTCGGTGAGGTTCGCGCCATCACCCAAAATTAATTGCAGGTTGGGCAACTTGAGCTCAAGCTGCTTTTTTAGAATGATGCCGATTGCTGCTTCCTGTAATTCCAGGGCGATAAAATTACGTTCAGGGTAAGCCTTAGCCATCTCAATGATGAACTGACCCTTACCTGAACCGACTTCCAGTGACAGTGGCTGCGACTTCTCGAACCGGTCTTGCCACTTTCCCTGCATATCCGTCGGGGTTACCATGATGTACTCAGGATTAGCATTGATCAGTGGCTTTGCCCAAGGTTTGTTTCGTAATCGCATTGTTTTCCTCCATAAAATCGGCCGAAGCTAAGCCTCAGCCGCATTTGCCAATAACGCTTCTAGCCGGGCAACGGTATGTTGCACGGCGTCTTGGCGTTGTTCCAAATAAAATTGATTGATTTCATTAACTAAGTGATACACCCCGTACCAACTGATACGGCGTTCAAGTGCTGGTGTGAGCGCGGCGCCATACGTGTGCAGCCAGTGCTCCCAGCGCGGCCGAGCCACATAATTGACCAAAATAAAGCTCAAGTCGTAGGCACATCGCTCAAAACAGCCTGATCCCAATCGACCAGATAGAGTTGCTTTTGATTTGAGATGAGCCAGTTTTTGTGGGACAAATCACCGTGACAAACGCGATAGGCGCGTGGTGCTTCTGGCAGCTGCTGCAAGAAGCTTAATCCGCGTTGCACAACGGGCATCTGTTTGACAGCGGTATCTAGCGCGAGCCGATTGAGAAATGTTTTGGGTTCCTCTGGGGCCCCGCCCATGCGAGTCAGCATCTTCTTGAGTAGATCCGAATTGTGCACCCGCCCCAACAATCGTGCCACTTGGCGATTATCCATCTCGAAGCGTTTCAGTGTGCGCCCATCCAGCCACTCTTGGGCCGTGAGCACATCGCCGGTGACAATCCGCTTCGTCCAGATTAATTTCGGTGTCACGTGCTCAACGGATAAGGCCGCTAGAAATGGCGATGCGTTGCGCTTCAAAAAATACTTTTCATTGGCATGAATCCCTATGAAAGCTGTACCGGTCGTGCCCCCAGCGGGTTTTATCGACCAGCTCGCATCTAAATCAAAATCCATCGACAAAAACCCCTTTGAGCAAAACGCAACCAATCTCGATCATATCGATAGGCGTTGTAGCAGATTCTTTTCGCTGGCCGGTCGCTTAATCAAACCGGCGCAGTCGAAACGGCACATACCAGTATGCCATGCCAGCCGTAATCAGTAAACCACCAATTAAAATTGCGCCACTATTCATCAATTGCCACTGAATGAGCGAGATCAACGTCAGCACAACCACTTGGGCACTCAGCAGCACGAGAACCAAGCGCGAGAACGCCTGCTGCTTTTGTCCCTGTGGCAATGGATAGAGATGCACGAAGACCACTTCATCGTATTGTTGATAGAACGGAATCAGTTGGAAACCGACCAGATAAACAAACAAAACGGCCAGTAAGGCACTCAACCACCACTGATTGACAAACAGTAGTAAGACCCCGGCGATCAAGGTAAGTCGAACAAACAGGCCACTGAATTCCGTTCCCCGCAAGAAACCGCGCAAATACAGGTAACGCCAAGTGTTCTTTTGCTTCTTTGGAACCAAGGCCAACAGGAAATCCAGATACCGCCGACGCTTAACGCCGCCGTTCATCCCAGGTACATCCGTGAACAGATTATAGAAGCGATAGATCACACTCATCCGATCCTGCTCGCGCTGAATCATGACATCATAATCCAACTGTTGCTTAGGCAACCAACTACCGACTTGCCAACGAAAGCCCAGATCGGCGACCAGCGCAATCGTCATGCTGACGGCAGGATGAAGCCAAAAACCAAGCAGTAACGCGACCAGTGTTAATAAGAACACATAGCTGCGCCGCATATAGGTTTTTTACCCTCGTAGCGGTCCGTGAGTTGGAACCACATGTCGAGATCTTTCATTGCCATTAATGTCACTAACAGCGTGAGTACCCCGCTGACATCACTGAAGCCCAGTTTCTGTAGCAGTGGCCAACTGGCACCACCTAATAGTAACAAGAAGACTTCAGGCAATAATAAACTGTAACGGCGTGCCTTTAGGAGATACTTCCCAAAAGCGGATGCTTGCGGTAATAAGAACACCGCATCCGCCGGTTCGACCAGTGTGGCGAGTCGTCCCACTGGCACAGCGAGACTCAATAGTAGCGCCAAACCCGGTCCCAACCATATTGGTACCTGGGTCAAATTTTTAACAAATTGGCTGTAAGCGTACAGGGCAGCCCCCAGCATCACGATCAAGACCAACACGAAATGATCATTGAAGACCAATCGCAGATACTTGAACTGTTGTTGCTGGTGAGCCTTCACCCGCGTTTTCCATAGTTCAAGCATGTTATCCCTCTTTCGTCATTGCTAGATAAATATCATCCAGATTGGCTTCACTCATGCCAAACTGTTGTTTCAACTCGGCCAGACTGCCATTGGCGCGCACGGTCCCATTATTGAGTAAGACAAACTGGTCCGCATATTGTTGCGCCGTCGCCAGAATATGTGTCGACATCAAAATGCTGGCACCGGCGTCACGCTTGCGCTGTACAATATCCAACAAATCGTGAATCCCGAGCGGATCTAGGCCTGTGAAAGGTTCATCGATAATGAACAAATCAGCATTAGTCATGAATGCTGTCACAATCATAACCTTTTGCTTCATCCCTTTAGAGAAGTTATCCGGGAACCAATCCAGCTTGTTGTCCAAGCGGAAGGTCTTTAACATCTCATTAGCTGTCGCCCACGCCGTCTTTTTATCTAATTGATAGGCCATAATGGTCAAATCAATGTGTTCTTTCAGTGTTAGTTCAGGATATAGCACTGGTGTTTCGGGCACATAAGCGAGTTGCTGCCGGTATTCGTTGCTCCCTAAAGGCGCATCGTTTAGACTCACCGTCCCCGCTTGTGGCTTCAATAACCCGATCAGGTGCTTAATGGTAGTGGATTTACCGGCCCCATTCAGTCCGATTAATCCCACAACTTGGCCTGCCGGTACTTCAAAACTCAAATCCTTGATCACGGGAACTTGTCCATAGCCCCCGGTTAAATGTTCAACTTTTAAGCTCATACCGATCTTCCTAACATTCTGTTTTTCATGCTTCTCTATGATAGCATGGAAGCTAGCAATGACTAAATGAAAAGAGGAATTTTCTATGAATGATTGTATCTTCTGTCAAATTGTTGCCAACAAAATCCCAAACGTCACCGTTTATGAAGACGATGTCGTCAAGGCGTTCCTGGATATCACACAAGTGACACCAGGCCATACGCTAGTCGTCCCTAAGCGCCATGTTCCCGATATTTTTGCTTACGACACCGAGCTTGCGAGTGCAGTATTTGAACGTATTCCAATGATTGCCACGGCGATTAAGAATAGCAATCCCGACATCAAGGGCATGAACATCATGAACAACAATGGTGAAGTGGCTTACCAAAGTGTCTTCCACTCACATATTCATCTCCTGCCCCGTTATGATGACGCCGATGATTTTTCAATTCACTTCGGCGATCACAGTGCGGACTATGACACCGCCAAGCTCGAAGCCGTTGCCGAAACCATTCGGCATCAACTGGAGGTGCAATAATGGCCAAATTCTCAACGGGATTACTGATCGGCGGTATCGCCGGCACGCTTTATGCGCTACTCACAAGCAAGAAAACTGGCCAACAACGCCAACGCGAAGTGGCCAACTACTTTACCGATTTGACTCAGGCAACCGGGGACGTTCAGGCCGCTGTCGGTGAATTTGCGCAGGCCATGAACAATCTCAAACAAGAAATGAACCAAACGCTCCAACCCGCAATCAAGGACATCACTGCCTCTGTTGAGGAAGCCGAATTTGAAATGAGTCCCCGCGTTGATGCGATTAACAAGCGGGTCGAGGTCATCAATGACGCAGTTAATTCGATAACGCCAGATGATACAAAATAGTGTTGAATTCATGAAGCTTTTATGAAGTCTGCACATGTTTCAGTAAAATATGGTATATTAATAGTCGTGCTTATTCAGTAACTAAATTTATTTAGATTAGGATGTGTTTATTCATGAAGAAATGGCTCGTCGCTTTGACTGGCTTGGTTCTTGCATTAACCCTCGCTGGCTGTGCAAGTAATGGTGGTACTGTTGCAAGTTTAAAGGGTGCTAAGATCACTCAAGAGGACTACTACAAGGAATTGAAGAAGAGTGCTGCAGGTCAGGCTACATTACGTAACATGATCGTTCAAAAGGCACTTGAAGAACAATATGGTAGCAAGGTTTCTTCTAAGGAAGTCACTAAGAGCTTCAACGATGTGAAGAAGCAGTACGGTTCTTCCTTCTCTCAAGTTCTTGCACAAAACAGCTTGACCGAATCAAGCTTTAAGGATCAAATCAAGACTTCTCTCCTCTCAGCTGCGGCTTTGAAGGATCAAAAGAAGGTTACCGATGCTGATCTCAAGAAGCAATTCAAGAGCTACGAACCAAAGATTACGGTTCAACACATCTTGGTTAAGACTGAAGCCGAAGCGAAGACAATCATTGCCGAATTAGACAAGGATAACTCCGAAAAGAACTTCACAGCACTTGCCAAGAAGAACTCTACCGATACTGGTACTAAGGACAACGGCGGTAAGTTACCAGCCTTTGATAACACTGACACCAGCCTCGATAGCACCTTCAAGACGGCTGCATTCAAGTTGAAGCAAGGGACTTACACTAAGACCCCTGTTAAGACTCAATATGGTTACCATGTCATTCGTTCTATCAAGAACCCTGGTAAGGGCACAATGAAGGAACACAAGGCAGAACTCACCAAGCAAATTTACACAACTTGGCAATCTGACCAAACCATCATGAATGGTGTGATCACAAAGGTTCTGAAGAAGGCTAATGTTTCTATCAAGGATAACGACTTGAAGAACGTGCTTT
This sequence comes from Lacticaseibacillus saniviri JCM 17471 = DSM 24301, assembly GCF_001311785.1. Classification (GTDB taxonomy): domain Bacteria; phylum Bacillota; class Bacilli; order Lactobacillales; family Lactobacillaceae; genus Lacticaseibacillus; species Lacticaseibacillus saniviri. Next base: position 30,707 of record NZ_BBBX01000018.1, read on the forward strand.
CTAGCTACTTAAGCAGCAGCTCAAGCAGCAAGTAAACAAGCAATCAAAAACGGTCCACATCGCAATGATGTGAACCGTTTTTTGTGCAAAAAGGTGAAGCCAGCCGGCCTCACCTTTTTCGTTGATGCATTAATTAGTGCCAGGATCCGGATAGGTCTGGCCCTTGGTTGGGCGATAGAACCGGCGATTGTCCATGCCGAATAATCGTTCCGTGAAGTCCCCTGGTTCCGCGTGTTGATACGCTGTGGTCAACATATTGATTGACGCGTCTAATTCATCCAAATCATGCAAAATCTGTGCCTCGAGCAGCTGTGGCCGCACAGGAGAACCGTATTCCAGCAAACCGTGATGTGCGAGCACAACATGCCGTAGCATCAGCATGTCTTCCGCTTCGAGATTGATTTTGAGTTCCTTAGCCGCTTCGACAATTGCCTCATCCACCAACACGATGTGGCCGATGAGATTCCCAGCCAGCGTGTACTCCGTGGACACAGGCCCCGTCATTTCGATGGTTTTGCCCATGTCATGCAGAATAGCGCCCGCATATAACAGTGACTTGTTGACACTGCTGTATTGGTTCACAACGCTCTGCGCGAGCCGCAAAATACTGAGCGTGTGGAACGCTAAGCCACCAGCAAAAGCGTGGTGATTGGACTTTGCGGCAGGAAATTCATAAAACTCGGGATGGTCGTGCAATAATTTGCGCACGATCCGATTCCAGTTGGCATTGGTGATCTCAAAAACGAACTCATTGATTGCGTCGATGATCTCGCTTTCTGGTTCTGGTGCGCGTTGGAGAAACTGTTGTGGATCATTGCCCTCTTCTTGAGTCGCCAGGCGCATGCTGTGAATCTTAATCTGTGGCTTGTCTTGATAGAGCTCACGCTTACCGGACAGCAAGACCACTTCTCCTGCCTTGTACTGCGCGATATCAGCTTCTGATGCGTCCCACAATTTGGCCGTAATCTGCCCTGATTGATCTTGGAACACCAGTGCGATGAATTTCTTACCGTTCTTTGCCACGCGGACATCTGCCGACTTGATCAGAACGGGAATCTTCAAATCCTCGCCATTCTGAAAATCAAATAACCGCTTTGCCATATTCGTCACCTTTTCTATTCTATCTTATGCTGTTATTATCATACCGATTACGCGGCTAAATAGCAAAAATTGCCTGAATGAAACACAAAAACGGCCGTGACAGACCGAAGTGGGCGTGTCACAGCCGCTTAAAGCCAAAGTTTATTCACCGCGATAAATCTTAACGATTGGTTCGCTGATGATTTGGTTCAATTCATCCATCATCATGGATAATTGTTGTTCCTTAGCCATCAAGTCTTGGATAGGTTGAATATCCTTCATCTTGTCGCCAAGGTCTTGCAAGCTCTTCAAATCATCTTCAGAGAATTGTTGGCCCTGCATTTGCATTTGTTGCAATTCCATTTGCTTTTGTTGGAATTGTTGGAATAAGGCGTAAGCCACTTGGTCCAACTTCAACATATCAAAAGCCTTCTTGAGATCTTGATATTGTTGGGTTGTTTCTAAGTCCTTTGCCATTTGGTTTGCGCTATCGTAAATGTTTGCCATGTTATATCCTCATTTCTATGGTTACTCGAACCACGATTTAACGTTATTGTACCATTCTCCCACAGTATCGCGCGCCGTATCTAATCCATTTTTAATGCCATCCTGCAAATTGTTCCAGGTGTCTGAGGTGCTTTCACTCGGTGTCTGCACTTCGGCCAGTTCCTTGGCATCTTTGGTATTAAATTGCGTTTGCGGTGAGTTTGGCAAGAGGTTTTCCATCTCCAGTTTGAAGATTGGCGCAACCCCATTTTCACTCGTGCCCTGCAGGAAGTGTTGCGCATCCGTACTTGGGAACCCAATCCAGGTTGCGACCACCATATCCGGTGTATAACCCACAACCCATTGATCCTTGGTCCCATAGCCCCAGTTGCTTGGCACTTCCGTACTGCCGGTCTTACCCGCCACGGTATAGCCACTCGGTGCAGCGGTCTGTCCCGTGCCATCCTTGAAAGTCCCAATCATCATGCTGGTCATCTCTTTTGCAATCTTGCTGGTGATGATGCGCTTGCTCTTGGTGTCCGTGTTATCGACCACGGTCTGACCCGTTGCATCGACAATTTTGCGGATAAAATGTGTTTCTGGCAATGTCCCACCGCTCGCAAAAGCAGAGTAGGCCCGCGCCATGGTGAGTGGTGAGAAGCCTGTTTCCACCCCACCTAAAGCCGCAGCGAGATTCTGATCCTGCTGCTTCAAATCAATCCCGAAACGTTCAAGGCTAGAAACACCCTTGCTGACACCAATCTTATTCAAGAGCCAAACAGCCGGCGCATTGAGCGATTGTGCTAATGCGGTATACATCGGCACGCTGCCTTGATAGGTATCGGTCGCATTGTTTGGGGTGTAATTGTTCTTACCATAACTCTGTTTCTTGTCCACCAAGATGGAGTCATAATGATAGCCGGATTCAAGCGCTGGTGTGTAGACCATCAGTGGCTTAATCGTGGAGCCTGGGCTGCGTTGGAGTTGTGTCGCGTAGTTGTAACCTAAGAAGACGTGTTCGCCCCGTGAACCAACCACAGCGAGCACACCACCGGTTTTAGGATCAACGACAACCGAGGCGCCCTGGACTTGCCGCCCATCGGCCGCATTCGCAGGAAATGCCCAATCCTGGTCAAAGCTTTGCTCTAACTTGGTCTGATAGGTCTGGTTCAGTGTGGTATACACCTTATAGCCCTTATTCATCAGATCATCGGCCTTGATGCCGTCTTTTTCCGCTTCTTCAATCACGGCATCAAAGAAGGAAGGATACTTCTGTGCGTTATTCGCAGAATACCCATCGCTGATCACCAGCTGTTCACCCTTAGCCGCAGTGGCCTGAGCCTGCGTGAGTTTGTTGTTGTCGACCATCAACCCGAGAATCAAATTCCGCCGCGAAATCGCGTTATCCATGTGGTCAACGGGATTATAGAAACTTGGACTGCGCAGCATGGCCGCAATTGTGGCGCCTTCACTGGCATCGAGTTGGCTCGCGTTTGTTGAAATAGCGCTTAGCCGCATCTTGAACGCCCCAAATCCCGTTACCAAAGTAGGCGTTATTGAGATACATCGCTAAGATATCCTGTTTGGAGTACACTTTATTGAGTTGCACCGCCAAAAAGATTTCTTGCGCTTTACGCATGATGGTCTGTTTCTGGGTCAAGAGTGTATTCTTGGCTAGCTGCTGCGTGATGGTACTCCCACCACCGGTAATTTCACCGCGGTGGATGACCAGACTCACAGCAGAACGCAAGATACCTTTAATTGAGAAGCCGGGATTCGTATAAAAGGTGCGATCTTCAGTTGAAATCACCGCATCTTGTACCGATTTTGAAATGGCATTCAGGTCCACATAGGTCCCCTTTTGCGCATACAATTCGCCGGCCTTTTTGATTGCTTTGGTCATAGATATTGGTTTTCGTTTGGAGTGAACTCTTAATGTTTTGCACATCAGCCGTTTTGGCTTGGTACGTAAAATAAGTACTAAAGCCCAAAATGACTGTTAAAATAAGAAGTATCGCCCATCGAATAATCTGGAATCGATGGCAAAACCAAACAAGTTTATGCCAAGCATTCACCAAATATGGCTTGATCGTCGCCCATATTTTTTTAGAATGTCCATCGTCATCCCCCTGTCTTGTGCCATATTTTAGCATATTCCTACTTCTTGCGCCGAAATGACGTTGAAGCTTAGCATTTATTTATTGAATTGGAGCAATCATATTGATCACTTTTACACAGCAACTCACGACAACCATCGCCTATGATTCCGTCAGAACGATGCTACAACAACTCATGGTCCCAAAGACCACTCAGCACGAACTGCGCATTCACCAAAGTGTGCTGATCAACGGCACGTATCACACGTTCAATCAACCAGTGGCCGCCGGTGCGCAGATTACTTTGACCTACCAGGACGCGCAGCCACCCATCTATGTGCCCACAAATCGACCTGTGACCATCGCCTATGAGGACCACGACTTGTTGGTTGTCGATAAACCGGCTGGCATCAAGGCTCATCCGAATCAGCCGGACGAAACGCAAACGCTGATGAATCGCGTTGCTGCCTACCTCGCACCCATGCCTGCCTACATCACTCATCGCTTGGACATGTTAACGAGTGGCTTAACCCTGATTGCGAAGGACCCACTCACCCAAAACATCATCAACCGCCAACTCGCACAAAAGACCATGACCCGCGAGTACGTGGCACTTGTCGCACCCGATATTCCAGATCACGGAACGATTAGTGCACCCATCGGGCTGGATCCAACTGACAAGCGCAAACGTATGGTGACAAAAGATGGGCTACCTGCTGTGACCCACTATCAGGTCATTGCCCGCACCGCTGAGTGGGCACAGATACAGCTGCAGTTAGAAACCGGACGCACCCACCAAATTCGTGTCCACTTGGCGAGCATCGGTTTCCCCATTCTGGGCGACCCGCTTTATGCGCCTGGATTTCAAACCACACGCCTGTTTTTGCACGCCGAAACCCTGCGTCTCACGCAGCCTTTTACGGCTCAACCGCTGGTGGTCCATCAGCCGGCGCCATTTGGAATCATGCGCTAAAAAACAACAAAAAGAGCGATCATGACAGAATTCAAAAGATTTTGTCACGATCGCTCTTTATTTAGTTAACTTGTTTCATTCTATAAGGAGAAGGCGTGCTGATATTGGTCATTAAACCACTCAGCAGCTTCTTCATCTGGACTGATGATCACGATTGTATCGTGACCCGCCACCGTTCCAACAACTTGTGGAAACTTAATGTCATCGATAATGGCAGCCAAAAGGTTCCCATTGCTCGGCAGGGTGCGGATGACATTGATAAACTGGACCCGCGTGATACCGAGTCCCACTTCCCGAATCGCCGTGGCGAGTCGTTCCATTTGAGATTCCGTATCAGCTCGAAAAATAGCATAACGCAGTTGTCCATTGGCGTCTTGTGCTTTCACCACACGCATTTCACGGATATCCCGTGAAATTGTGGCTTGAGTCGCTTCGATACCGGCGGCCTTGAGTGCTGTCAGTAACTCGTCTTGAGTCGCAATGGGCTGCTGGTTAATAATTTTGGCTAACGCGTTTTGTCGTTCAGTCTTATTCAAATTATCCACCCGATTTCTTCATCAATACTGCCATTATACCAGACAGAAAGAGATTTGTGGGTGCTTACATTTCGGCCGGTGCGTTAACCCCCAGCAGAGCCAGGGCGTTGGTCAATACTTGGCTGATGCTTGAAACCAAGGCCAAACGTGCAGGTAATTCAGCGTCATCCACCAGAATCTTGGTGTTAGCGTAGTACTTATTGAAGGCCTTAGCCAACCGCAGCGCGTATTTCGCAATCACTGATGGTTCGTAGGCTTTGGCTGCTCGAGCAACCACATTTGGATAGTCAGCCAACAACTTGAGAATATCCCAAGCAGAGGTATCGCTCAAGGCAACTTCTGCTGCAGGACTCACATCCGTCTTCTTCAAGATACTGTTGGCCCGGGCATTGGTGTATTGCACGTAAGGACCTGTTTCGCCTTCAAAGCGCACCACTTCTTCGAGGTTGAAGTCGAAGCTATCTAGCCGTTCATTCTTCAGATCATGGAAAATAACGGCACCGACGCCGACATCGTGGGCAACTTGATCCGCATTTTCAAGATCAGGGTGCTTTTCAGCAATCTGCTTCTTGGCCAAATCAATCGCGTCATTCAGCACTTGTTCGAGTAAGACGATATTCCCCTTACGTGTGGAGAGCTTCTTGCCATCCTTGGTAATCAAACCAAATGGAATGTGGTGGATTTCATCCGCCCAGTCGTAACCCATTTCTTTGAGTACGGCCTTCATCTGTTCGAAGTGTTCCCGTTGTTCATTCCCAACGACATACAGACTTTGAACAAAATCATAGGTTTCCTTACGATAGATTGCAGCCGCCAAGTCACGTGTCATGTATAAGGTGGCACCATCTGACTTCTTGATCAATGCGGGGTTGAGGTTGTACTTCTCAAGGTCCACAATTTCAGCACCTTGACTGGTTTGTAAGAGATGCTTATCCACTAAGGTTTGTACAACAGGGTCCATCTTGTCGTTGTAGAAAGCTTCACCATTGTAGGAATCGAAATCAATGCCCAACTTAGCATAGATCCGGTTGAATTCCTTCAGTGATTCTTCACGGAACCATGCCCAGAGCTTGGTTGCTTCGGGATCGCCATCTTCTAACTTCTTAAACCAAGCCCGCGCTTCGTCGTCCATTTCAGGCTTTGTTTCAGCCTCTTCATGAAAGCGAACGTAGTATTCAAGCAAGTGCTTGATCGGATCAGCCTTGACTTCTTCTTCGCTCCCCCACAACTTGTAAGCCACAATCAACTTACCAAATTGTGTACCCCAGTCACCTAAGTGATTGATTTTGATTGGGGTATAGCCCGTCTTGGTCAAAATATTGGCCAACGCATTCCCAATCACGGTTGAGCGCAAGTGACCCATGGACATTGGCTTAGCGATGTTAGGGCTCGACATATCGATGGTGACGTCACCTACGCCCAGGGTTTGACTACCGAAGTTGTCGCCCGCTTCATCGATGGCCATCAGTGTTGCATGAGCAAAACTCATCTTATCTAAGAAGAAGTTGACGTAACCACCCACGGCCTTTACGGCTTCAAATGGGGTCGCATCAATTGTTGGGGCCAATTCGGCCGCAATTTTGTTAGGTGCCATCCGTTTGATCTTGGCTAATGCGAATGTTGGAAACGCATAATCCCCTAAATCGGATGTTTTGGGTGTCTCTAATAGGTCACTGATTTGGTCTGCACTGAGTTCAGGTAACACAGCAGCGAGTGCCTGAACAACTTGATCCTTAAACATAAATTTCCTCCTTCTGCGAAAAATGGCCCGTCTCCTCCAGAATAATCTGAAAGAGACGAGCCATCGCCCGCGGTACCACTCTAATTGACAAAGTCCACTTTATTCTTCAATTGTTGCTCTCAAAAGCGCGCGGACGAACATCACGTAGTCGTTTGCACTGACCGACCTCACTGGAACGTGTGTTTTCGCCTTCCTCTTTCTCACCGAGCTTGTTGCATGTAGTGTAACCTAATTTGTGAAACGACGCAACGCGAATAACGGCATCAATTCACAAAACAGGATGAGATTTCATCCTGTCCATGAAGCGGTTGACGAGAATCGAACTCGCGACACCAGCTTGGGAAGCTGGAGTTTTACCACTAAACTACAACCGCATATTGCGTCGCCTTGACAACAAAAACAATTATACCGAAATGACAGGATTTTGCAAGCGAATCAATATATGTTTTGATGAGAAAAACATTAACGTTTTACATTTAATTTTAACGAGAGTACAATGAAGTTATTAAAAAGATTTGAACATTATTCACAATAGAGGCGACCGTCATGCAAGAAGCATCAACGCGACGACTATTTTTTGTTTCTCATACCATTAAAACTGATCGTGGGTACAGCATCAAGTTCCCTAATATTCCAAATGGCTATGCAAAGGGAACAACTTATGAAGAAACGCTGTATTACGCTTATCGGGTGCTCAGCGATTTCTTGAGCCATCTGCCAAAGGATGAAGTCGCCATGACGGCCTATACCTTGCGTGACCTGCCGGAAGTCGATAGTGACAATGACTTCTATGCGCTGGTCAGTGTGCCAGAGAATTTCGATCCACATCAGATGCGGACTTACTTCACCTTACCCCAAGTGCCACCGGCTGAAATTCGCCAAAAGGCCAATGCGATTGCAAAAATCATCTCAAATCAAGAGGATCTGGCCACTTTATGATACACTATGGCTAGTGAGGTGATATCGTGGAGGAAACAGCAACGTTCAACTGCCCTGCTTGCCACCAAGCCATGACTTTTGGTCAGGTACGGTGCCCAGCTTGTGGCACATCAATTTTTACCGAAATCTATCTGAAGACTATTGGAATCAACGTAAGCGCAAGCTATTGCGGCAGACAGCGGCCATTAGTCAAGCAAAGCGTTAACGATGCTCGGATTTATCACACTAATCCTCTTTCTCGGTGCCGGAATCATTTTTATCTTGGGCCTGCTTTGTTGGCTCGTCATGATGACACTGGACAAGAACCCCAAATGGGCGAGACGCGTTACCCTCACCAGTTTCTCATCGCAATCGTGGCATTAGTTGCCAATGCGTTGCGCTAATCCAAACATTCAATGCAGACGTTGGCAGAAAGGTCCCCGACTTTTTCCGTCAGCGTCTATTTTTATGTGCTGCAGTCAATTCGCAATGCAAAAACAATCGGTGCGCCACAGTTTGCATCTCTCACTCAATTCAAACACTCGAATATTACCGTCTAATTTTCTTTTGTTTCTCATCCTCTCGTTTTACGCTAAAATGAAAACAATACACATAAGGGGGAGTCATCCATGGCACAATTAGCGACGACAATCGGCGCCTTTCACTTTGACAATGTTTTAATGAATGCAAGCGGGGTTCACTGTTACGATCTCACACAGTTACATGAACTCGAACAATCTGAGGCCGGTAGCCTGACGACAAAGAGTGCCACTTCAGCTAAGCGCTTGGGGAATCCCGAACCACGCTACGCCAAATTGGCCTTAGGTAGCATCAACTCCATGGGCTTACCCAATGAAGGCCTTGATTACTATCTCGATTTTGCTCTAACGCACCAACAGCAATTGCCGGATCAACCCATCTTTATGTCCATCGCAGGGCTCACGCTAGAAGACAACATCGCCATGGCACAAAAATCGAAGCCAGTGATTTTGCTGGTTTAACAGAGCTCAACCTCTCCTGCCCGAATGTCCCAGGCAAGCCTCAGGTTGGTTACGACTTTGACCGAACAAAATATGTCCTGGATACAATATTTGAATTTTTCACCAAGCCACTCGGTGTGAAGTTACCACCTTACTTTGATCTCGCCCAATTCGATGAAATGGCAGCGATTCTCAATCAGTACCCACTGGTTTACGTGAATACCATTAACAGTTTGGGGAACGGCTTGTGGGTTGATCCCACGGACGACACCGTGGTGATTAAGCCTAAGGGTGGATTTGGCGGTATCGGTGGGCAGTACGCTAAGCCAATTGCACTTGCCAACGTTCGTGCGTTCTCCCAGCGCTTAAAACCAGAAATTCAAGTTATCGGCACGGGTGGTATCTACAACGGTCGCGATGTCTATGATCTGATTCTCTGCGGTGCCAGCATGGTGCAGGTGGGTTCAGCATTATACGAGGAAGGCCCAAGCATCTTCGCCCGCCTCAAGCAGGAGCTGGCAGCCGAAATGCAGGCTCACGGTTATCACAGCATTGAAGACTTCCGCGGCAAACTGAAAATAATGGATGCGGAGGCGTAATCATGCAACCATGGAAATTCGTTCGGACTAATATCGGTGCCTACTTCAAGCGTTGGGGCAGCTACATCGTCCTGACCTCCGGCACAAGCCTATTCATTTCGTTGATTATGATTCCTATCTTCAACGCGATGACGCAATTTGTGCTCAAGAACAGTCAGGTCGATTATGTTTCCTACACCAACCTCCTCAATATTTTGACGCAACATCCGTTCACGGTGCTCTTACTATTCTTGATACTCGTGCTCATCCTACTGACCGTCTATTCGCAATTTGCCTTTCTCCTCTTTGGAATCGAGCACATCCGCCACGGGCAACCGTTACGCTTAGGTAAGCTTCTCCAGCAAACCTTCCGCTCGTGGGGCCGGTTGCGGCCAAAGATGATTGGCATTCTCATGGGCTATTTCATCATTATCCTGCCCTTTGGCCACTTTGTTTTCAACTCCCAACTGTTAAGCAAGGTCACCATTCCCGACTTTATCAATGAATATATCGATGAACACTTACCGCTATTGATCTTGCTGATAGTGCTCTCTGTCCTCATCATCTGGGTAGCGGTTCGCCTCTTAGCCTTTATCCCCGCCATCATTATGGGGAATAAGTCACCAAACACAACGCTGAAAGCGAGTTGGAATGCCTCACGCGGTCAGTTCTGGCGTATCTTATGGGCCAATGCACTGATTGCGATTGTCGGGGGTGCATTAACGGTCGTCGGCATGGTCAGCATTTACTTGATTCAGAAGTACATCGATACGTCCTTCCCACACGTGGCGCTGGGCTTTGCCATCGGTAACTTGACCTTGTTGCAAATCTATCAAGAATTCGTGCTGAGTTTCAATACCGTCATGGTGCTGCGGTTAGCCATCAAATTGGCGGAACAAGCAGATCTGTTGCCACAGTATGACACCCCGCTCGTTTCTGATCGTAAGCACAAGATCATCATGCGGTTGGCTGCTGTTGTCTTAATGATTCTGGGTGGCTCCGTTGTCAGCATCGTCAATTTTGTTTACCTGGAAGGCTTAGTCACCAGCAATCCGCTGACCATCTCCCACCGCGGTGTGGACGATGGCAACGGCGTCCAAAACACGATTCCGGCGCTTGAAAAGACCAGCAAGGAAAAACCTGATTACGTTGAAATGGATATTCACGAAACGAAGGACAACCAGTTTGTGGTGATGCACGATGAGAACCTGGAAGCGTTGGCCGGTGTGAATAAACGGCCACATGATCTCACCTTGAAGCAACTCACCAAGCTGACGGTCAAAGAAAACGGGCATCAAGCAAAAATTGCCAGTTTGATGATTACCTCAAAACCGCACAGGGCTTGAATCAAAAGCTACTGATTGAAATTAAGACAACACCGATGGACAGCAAGGGTATGTTGAATCGCTTCATCAAGAAGTACCAGGCTTCCATTTTGAAGCACAAGGATCGCATCCACTCGCTCGACTATCATGTCGTTCAAGGGCTCAAACAAAAGGCGCCGAAGTTGTATGTCAGTTATATTTTGCCATACAACCTCACCTTCCCTGACACCAAGGCCAACGCCTATACGATGGAAGCCACCACACTCAATGGTGATTTCGTCTCAAAGGCGCATGACAACAAACAAGACGTATTCGCCTGGACCGTCAATGACGACACCACGATGCAGAAAATGATGTTTGCGGATGTCGATGGGATTATCACGGACAATCTCAGTGAGCTCAAGGAAACAATCAAAGAAACCAATGACAAACCAAGTTATGCGGATCAAATCTTGAACTTCACCGTGAACCTCAATACCAGCTTCAACACACCAGAAAATTAACCACAAAAAAGGAACTGCGACGAATTGTCGCGGTTCCTTTTTTGCCCTATCAAGGTTAAACACTCAAATCCTTGACTACTTGAAGTAGTACCGTACTGTTTCCAGTGCACTGGTTGGCATCAGTAACTTGCCGTATTCGGACAAGACATCAGCGGAAATGTTACTACGATCACCATATTCCAAAGCAACCGCAATTTCATCTTGCGCCTCTTGTGCCGAAATTGCATTATCAAAGAATGTCAGAACCAGGTAGTAGTCATTTTTGTATTGATACAAGTCGCTTGCGCCACCTTCGAGGCGAAGGACACTGGCCAGACTAATCAAGTCTTCAAAATCAGCGAGCTTGATAACAACAGCTTGTTGATGACTATCCTTCGCATCGATGTAACTGCCTTCGTCAACGGGTTCATCAGACTGATTATCATCCAATCCCTGAAGCTGTTGTTTGATGAAGTCAGGCACTTCCTCGACGTTACCGAGGTCAGCGAGATTAAAATCATCCGAGTCATCATCATCTTGTTCATCAGGATTGTTACGACTGATGAGCAATTCTAAGCCTGATTGGCTAGGCATCACTTGGAAAGTAACAGCATCGTTTGTCGCAAAAGAATGATCCTTATCAACTTCTTCTAAGATGCTGTAGAAGAAGCCCTCAATTTGTTTATGATTTCCCAGTAAGTCAAGCACTGTAATCCCTCGGGCAGCGAGGTCTTCGTTGCCTAACAACACACGAATTGTATTATCGTTAATTCGTTCCATTTCCATGATGATTTGCACCTCACTTCAATCACGGTTACCGTTATTTACGGTTCACAGTTATTATATCAGATAATCACTGTTAGCGCATTGTACGTCATTTATTAAATTAATTCAAGGGACTTAAGGCCAATAAAAACCAAACCAACAAACACTATCGTGATCGCTGATTTGGTTCTTCTTAGAAGCCCGCTAATAATTGAGCTTGTTGTAATTCCAGTGTCCGAACAGAGCGTGGTAAGAAACGACGAATTTCATCTTCGTTGTAACCTACTTGTAGGCGCTTTTCGTCCAACATGATTGGCCGACGCAACAAACCAGGTTCTTGTGCGACTAAGTCAATCAATTCGTTCATTGATAAGTCTTCCAAATCAATACCTAATTCTTGGAAAATCTTTGAACGGGTTGAGACGATTTCTTCAGTGCCTGATTCCGTCATCCGTAACAATTGTTTAATCTCATCCTTATTCAGTGGATCAGAGAAAATGTTGCGTTCAGTAAACGGAATGTTGTTTTCTTTCAGCCATGCACGAGCCTTACGGCATGAGGTGCAACTCGGGGATGTGTATAATGTGACCATTTTGCTCGCTCCTTTTTCTTGACATCTGCTTTTTGATTACTATTTAAGTATACCCGACTGGCACATCGGATAACAATCAGATTGACAGAAAAAATTTATATATACTGAAATCATAAATGAACAAATTTGGATAAATGGTCTATTATATAAAAAATATTAAAGGCTTAATTGCGCAAACTGACCATTAAAATAGTAAACGCCTCGAACGGACTAGACCTAAAAAAGCTTAAATGCTTAAGCGCAAATTATTTTGGCTAATACGACGGGCACATCGCCGGCACTCGCCTGAGCCTGCTGCAAGAGTAACGCCTGATTGGCATGTGGTAAATGTGTGAGTAGTAATTGATTCACGTTTGCCGCATTGGCTAACGTGCCGGCCTCCGGTGCTGTCAAATGCCAGCGTGGTGCAGGTTGATCAGCCAGGAAATTCGTATCTGCCATCAGTAAATCGGCGCCCGTGGCAAAGCGCGCCAAATCACTGAAGTACCGGGTATCGCTGGTATTGACAATCGTCTTACCAGTCGCCTTTTCCGTGACGCGAACGGCAAAGGCAGGCACTGGATGCTGTGTCTCCATAAATGTCAATGTCAGTGGCCCGAGGTCCAAAGTGGTATCTGCTGTATAGCCAAATCCTTTAGTAAACGGTTCAAAAGTCAACGCCGCATAATTCAGCGGATCCTTGGTGTGACCGTAAATCGGAAGCACATCATGCTTCTTGGTATCTTGGGTCAATTGCCAGTAATATTGCAGAACACCCAAATCCGCTGTGTGATCGTGATGATAATGTGTCAATAACACGGCATCCAATTGGGCTGGTGGCATGATCTTTTCAAGTGCCATTAGCGCCCCAGAACCGATATCCATCAGCAAATGATAATCACCGCTGGTAATCAAATAAGCGCTGGTCCCCCCATCTTCACGTGGGTAACCGCCGTAATAACCTAAAATCTGTAAGTCCATCTTGCTTCTTCCTTTCTAGTCCCCGAGAAAACGCTTATAATACAAATTGGAGGTGTTTCTCATGGCAACTATTCAAACTGTATTTGGGAGTCGAGCTTTCTTAACACAATTGCAAACCAAGCAAGCCGCTCCTACGCTCCTGCTCAAACCGGAAAGTCACGGGCTCGATTACATGCTACTCGATTCAACCGGTCGCGGGCAATTCACGCTACCATTAAGTATAACGTTTTGGCCACTCGTGGCGAGCTCCAGAAGAAAAATTATGTCCACATGATGTACTTTAATCTCGCGGCCGATCAAGAAGCAATCTTTGTGGCTCAAATGAAGACCTTTTTTGATGCCTATGAGCAATTCCCGCATATCACTGGGCTCACATTGATGCGACTCGACGCCAAGCAGATTCAATTTGTCTTAATGAGCAGTTGGGTCAGTGGGAGTGACTTCTTCGCATTGAAGTCAACGCCGGCGTTTGCCCCACTGAATAAATTCATGAATCGAGCGGCAGATCAATTGGGCTTCCATGAGAACGGCTACCGGGTCATCGATCCTGATGACGATCAAAACTAATCATACCTGCCAATCACAAAAATCACCACCAACGATCCCATGTGGAGTGTTGATGGTGATTTTTGTATCGTCTCAACTGGGTTGAATTAGAAGACAGCTAATCGTTTTAACGGTTGGTTGACCATCCGATTCACTGCCCGAGCGGTGATGAGGTAAAACCCAGCGTACACCAGCACATAAATCCCGCTCACGACAATCCCCAACCAGGTCGCCGGATTATCCAATGCATCAGATAGGAAATGCAGTAGTAACAAACTGTGCAGACTGCCAACAATCAGCGGCAGACTGAAGATAATCAGCGTTTGGCGGTAAACCATGTGTTGAACGGCCTTAGTTTGCATCCCTAATCGTTTCAAGGTTTGAATGCTATCCACTTCCGTCTGCGCGATGGCCAATTGCTTTAACATCAGAATAGAACCTGTCGCTAGCATGAAGACCACCCCAATCAATAACATCAAGAAGAGCAGAAAGCCGAATAACGCATCCGCCTGCCGACGTTCCGGTAGTAACAAGCCGATACTTTCACGTGAACTGTAGAGATCCGTTGCACGGGAGTTTTGCGTGAAATAAAAGAGATCATGCTTGTTTTGATACATGAAATCCTGCATATCATCTTGGTTCGCAATCGGTGTCAATGCCTTTGTCACCGCTGTTCGGTCTTTATTCGTCGCAAAATCATAGAGTGCCAAGTGATCTTTTTGGCCCTCCAGTTGCGCGTACACGCGGTCTGAAACAATCATTGCGCGTTCAAAATAGTTGTAGCCGCCTAGTGGATAGCGGTCAATGAGATACTTCACCTTAAGATTCACTTGGTTCGGCATGATTTTTAGCGGGCCCCAATTGCGATGTCGAGGGCCCTTGTTTGATTTATATGTACTGCGATCATAGAGAATCAGCGCCGTCTCCTTGCCGTGGAGTTGCAAATCATCCAGTTGCGGTTCGACCTTGCGTGCGCGTTGGTAGGCAGATAGCGACATGACCGTGTACGCGTGTCGATTATGCTCGGTGAGGTTACCTCGGTTGACCAAGGTGACTTTTCCCGTGACAATTTTGCCTTCAATGGCCACTTGATGCAGTGGCGTGATAGCCAGTTTATCCAGCGTCTGGTTGACCGGCTTAATCCCGCGACCGTTTGCGACCACCGCTGCGGGCAGCGAGAAAGCGACCTCCGCTTGACCAGCTTGATACATCATTGCGGCACTCCCCAAAACGGTGATGGTGGCCATACTCAGCATCGTTGTCAGCCACAGTGAATGCATGTTGACGCGGATGCGCTTAGCAATATTGGCCAAAACAATCATCTGGCCATTTTGCCAATAGAGCTTAGGAAAATGCCGCAGCCAGTTCAAAGCGACCCGGATACCTGAGGTGAAGAACCAATACGTGCCCAGCGCCATTGCGACCAGGGCCACGCCTAACAGCCCGATCATCACATTATTGCGCAGTAACAGGTCCATCATATTGAGCAACGCCCAATAGCTAAACCCAATCAGGATCACACTGAAGCCCGCCAGCCAGTAATCGCGCCGCCGAACGCGCAGCGCCTGGTCAGCGTGCGAGATCTTGCGGATGAGATTCAAAAGACTCGTATTGTTCACAAAGATTGCATTGAGGGCGCCTTGCGCTAAGTACAAGATGCCAAAATAACAACGACATCCCGAATTGCCCTGCCGGATACCAGAAGCCCCACACTGAGATGCAGGTGCAACATTCGCACCAGAATCATCGCAAACAGTTTGGAAACCAGAATCCCTAAAGCAATCCCAGCAACAACCGTTACGGCACCCACCATTAAACTTTCAACAATCAGACTGCCGGTTAACTGGGCACGGGTCAACCCCATGAGCCGGTATAAGCCCAGCTCACGGGTGCGGCGCTGCATCCGAAGCGTATTGAGATAAATCAGAAAGGTCACACTAAACAGCAAAATCACGACAAGCGCCAGGTTCAAAAATGCTGGCACCAAGCTCGAGCTGTCCAAAATTTGGCTGCCGACTGCAAAATAGGTTTATAGTCAGTCAACGCGGATAACGCATAGACCAACATGACAATCAGTGCTGCAACGGATTCAGTGAGATAGTAAAGCCGGCGATGGCGCGTGATGCTCTCACGCGCGAGTCTAACGTACATGCGTATGACCGCCACTGATGGTCGCCTCCATATCAATGATGCTATTGAAAAACTGTTGCCGGCTGCCGTGCTTAGTCACTTCTGCAAAGTACGCGCCATCCTTGATGAAGACAATGCGATTGCAATAGCTCGCGGTGAACGCATCATGCGTCACCATCATAATCGTGATGTCCTCTTGCAGATTAATTTCTGTCAGGTACCGCAACAATTCCGTTGCCGCTGCCGAATCCAAACTCCCTGTGGGTTCATCCGCAAAATCAGCTTTGGTTTGGTAATCATCGCCCGCGCACTCGCTACGCGTTGTCGCTGGCCGATACTGAGCTCACTGGGATAGCGGTTCAGCAATTCATTGAGGCCCAGAATTTCACTGACCTGTACGATTCGCTGATCAAAATCTGCAGGCAGTTTGGGCGTTAATGTGAGTGGCAACGCAATATTTTCTTTGACCGTCAGATTATCGAGTAAATTAAAATCTTGGAAAATGAAGCCCAATTCCTCGCGTCGAAAGTTAGCCAGTTCGGCGTCACTCATGGCAGTCACGTCCTGACCACCCACGACAACCTTGCCGGATGTCGGTTGGTCAATCGTTGCCATGATATTGAGCAAGGTGGACTTTCCCGCCCCACTGGGACCCATAATGCCAACAAACTCACCTTCATCAATCTTAAACGACAGATCATTGAGTGCCTGAACGCGATTCTGGCGGTGACCGTACATCTTGGTCACATGTGACACGTCTACAATTCGCATAATTATTCCTCCAAAGCCTATATTAACAAATTTATCCATTGACGGCGCTTGTACTCACTCAATCAAACCGTTACCATTAAACACAAGAATGGAGTGACTGACATGTTTAAAATCATGGTTGTCGAAGATGATCAAACTATCGCGCAACTCGTTGCGGATAACCTCGGCAAGTGGCAACTCGACCCTGTTGTCGTGACCGATTTTGCAACCGTCTTTGAACAATTTCTAGATGTGAAGCCCCACTTAGTTTTACTCGATATCAACCTGCCCGTATATGACGGATTTTACTGGGTCCAAAAGATTCGCGACGTCAGCAAGGTCCCCGTTATCTTCATCTCCAGTCGCAATACCAATATGGATATGGTGATGTCGATGAACCTTGGCGCCGACGATTTCGTCAACAAACCTTTTGCCATCGAAGTGTTGATTGCAAAAATCAACGCGTTGCTGCGGCGCACTTATAATTATAGCGACCAAAACGCGGATGCGCTGGAACACAACGGACTATTATTGAATCTTAAAAACGGCATGGCGCAAGTTGGCGATACCCAAATTAACCTCTCCAAAATGAATACAAACTCCTCCAGATTTTGATGCGCCAGCACGGTCAAATTGTCAGCCGATCCAAATTACTGCGGGATCTGTGGCAGGATGAACGGTTCGTTGATGATAACACGCTCACGGTGAATATCAATCGCCTGCGGAAGAAAATTGACGATGCCGGCTTGCCTAATTACATTGAAACAAAAATCGGTCAGGGATACATCATTCCTTAGGAGGAGAAAAGATGCCATTTCGGATTTTTCTCAAAGCGCATATCGCTAACAGTCTCTTCTTTCTGTTGGCCCTGTTCGTCTTTGATCTCATTCTATGGCTGGATCCGCTGCATCAGATTCAGTTGAATACAGTCCTCTACGTCAGTCTCATCGTCATTTTGATGGGGATGGTTGCACTGGTTTGGCGCTATCAAAAACAAACGCGTGGCTCAAAGAAGTGGCCGCGCGCAGGGATGACCCTGAGCAGGCACTTGATTGGCCGCTCCTGCCGACAGACGACCCTGAGCAGGCTGTCGTCGCCAATGCGTTTAACAGCGTGCTCAAAGCCCATCACGACCAGCTGGAGCGTTTGCTCAATGAGCAGCAAGATCAAAAAGCGTTCATTGATTCCTGGGTCCATGAAATCAAAGTGCCCTTGGCAGCCGGTGACTTATTGGTCGACAGCCTCGATGGCCAAATTCCAGAATCGACCTTTGAACAGCTCACGCTACAACTGGATCGTATCAGTTTCTACGTCGATCAGGTGCTCTACTACTCACGATTGGACAGTTTCAGTCATGACTACCTACTGCAGGAATATCCGCTCAAGCAGATTATCAATGATGTTGTGGTCAGCCTGCGCAATCAATTCATCAGTAACCAGATTCAATTCGAGTTGCGCGGTGAGGATCAAACCGTGCTCACGGATCAGAAATGGCTGCGTTTCATTTTGAGCCAAATCATGGTGAACAGCCTTAAGTACACCGATCCAGGTGGTAAAATCATCGTCACGCTATCCGATCAAAATAATGAGGTACAGCTCGCAGTGAGTGATACCGGTATCGGCATTGCTCCCGATGAACTGCACCGCGTCTTTGATAAGGGCTTTACGGGTCAAAATGGTCGCAACGCGAATCAAAAGGCCACGGGATTAGGCCTCTATCTGGCTGATCGACTGGGACAAAAGCTGAACCATCAGTTAACCATCGAATCAGAACTGAGGCACGGAACAACGGTTATCATCCACTTCCCTTACCTGAGCTATTACCAAGACACCGGTGTCAGCCTCACCCACAGTCGGCAATAAGCACGTTATTTTAACGTCATGATAGCGATTACTCCAGGCTTGATATCACCCTATTTCACAATAAAAAGAACGCCGACCTCAATGATGAAGTCGGCGTTCTTTTTATTGCATATGACTGGACAGACCGAGAGATTGTGATATGATTAACGAGTAATGAATTGTGTTAAATTTAATTGGTTGCAACGAAAGGAGTTTTTCATTCATGAAAGTTATTGTTGTTGGTTCATCTCACGGTGGTTACGAAACAGTGCGCGGTATTTTGGCAGCGCATCCAGAAACTGAAATTCAGTGGTACGAAAAGGGTGACTTCATTTCATTCCTTTCTTGTGGGATGCAACTATACTTAGAAGGCGTTGTCAAAGACGTCAATACAGTGCGGTATGCCACTGCTGAAGGTATGCGGGCACAAGGCGTGCACGTTTTTGTCCGCCAAGAGATTGCTTCAGTTGACGCCAATGCCCACACAGTGACCGTTAAGAATCTCGTGGATAACACAACCCGTACTGAAAGCTATGACAAACTCGTGCTCAGTGCAGGTGCGGTACCATTCACCTTGCCTGTTCCCGGCAACGACCTGAAGAATATCTATGCGATGCGCGGCCGTGACTGGGCCAAGAAGCTCAAGTTAAAGACCGTCGATCCCGATCTGCAAAACGTTGTGGTGATTGGTGGCGGTTATATCGGCGTCGAGGCGGCCGAAGTGTTCGCCAAAGCTGGCAAGCATGTGACGTTGATTGATATGATTCCACGGGTCTTGGGCCTCTACTTAGATGAAGAGTTTACCGATACGCTGACCGACACCATGAAAGCCAACAATATCTATCCTGCTACAGGCCAAGCCATCAAGCAATTCAATGGTAAGGATGGCGCAGTGACAAGCGTTGTCACTGATCAAGGCGAGTACCCTGCAGAATTAGTGATTCAAGCGGCCGGCATCAAAGCAAACACGGACTGGCTCAAAGATACCTTGAAGTTGGATGATCACGGTTTGATTGAGATTAATGACTATCTTGAAACCAGTGCCCCTGATGTCTACGCTGTCGGCGACGCAACCTTAGTGCCATTTGCGCCAACTGGTGGCCATTCACGGATTGCGCTTGCGACCAATGCACGTCGTCAAGGCCGCATTGCCGCAAAGAACGTCCTGGGCGACAAGACCAAGATGCCAGCTGTCTCCGGTGCCTCTGCCTTATCAGTCTTTGACTATCACTTTGCTTCCGTTGGGGTTAAGGCTGGGACAGCCGATGGATTAGGAATCAATACACAATCCGTCTTTGTCACAGACACGGTGCAACCACCATTCGTGACTGAAGACGCTGGCAATGTTCCCGTCTACTTCAAGCTGACCTACGCACCAGAAGATGGCCGCATTCTCGGTGGTCAGATCATGTCCAAACGTGACGTGACTGCCAACATTAATGCCATCAGTTTAGCCATTCAAGGCCACATGACATTAGATGATTTAGCTTATGCTGATTTCTTCTTCCAACCTGGATTTGACCGGCCTTGGAACATCATCAATGTTGCTGCCCAACAAGCATTACTCAATAAATAATAAAAAATGGGCGTCCAGTCAATTGACTGGACGCCCATTTTCATTTGGAGCACATCTAACTACGCTTGAGTTTCAAGGTCATCGCATTCAATGCCACAACCACCGTGGATAGGGACATTAAGATGGCCCCTACCGCTGGGCTCAAGATAAAGCCGATTGGTGCTAGGATACCAGCTGCCAGTGGAATCGCCAAGATGTTATAGCCAGCGCCCCACCAGAGGTTCTGAATCATTTTGGCATTGGTTGCCTTAGCCAGCTTCAAGAAGTTGAGCAAATCAAACGGATCACTGTGAACTAAGACAACATCGGCTGAATCAATCGCGACATCGGTACCTGCCCCAATCGCAATCCCAATATCCGCCTTGGCCAAACTAGGCGCATCATTCACGCCATCGCCGACCATGATGACCTTGCCTTTCTTCTGATAGGCTGTCAGTTGTGTTAGCTTATCTTCTGGTAACAGTTCACTCTGCACTTCGTCGATGCCTAGTTGTTCAGCAACAGCTGCGGCCGTGCCTTGATTATCCCCAGTCAACATGACGCACATAATTCATTTCTTTGAGACCGCTAATCAGCGCCTTACTATTTGGCTTGATCTGATCACCCTCTGCCAGCCCACCAACCAATGTATTGCCCTGAATCAAGTAAACCACCGAGTTACCGTTGCTGGTCCAGGTTGCAAAGTCAGTTTGATCGTAAGCAATATTTTGACTGCTCAAGTACCGCGCGTTCACAATTTGGTACGTGGTATTTTCGACGGTCCCTGTAAGCCCAATCCCCTTTTGAACACTGACATCACTCGCAGTGAGTGGAGTTAATTGCCGAAAGCTTGCGGCAGACTTGATGCCATTAGCCAAAGGATGATCGGAATGTGTTTCAAGAGCTGCAAGAATGGCCAAAACATGATCAGCATCCATGGTATCAACATAACTCTGAATAGCGTTAACGGCGAAGTCACCCTGCGTCAAGGTTCCCGTCTTATCCATTAAGACGTACTTCACCTTGGTGGCATCTTCCAGGGCCTGCCGGTTCCGTAACAATAAGCCGTTGGTGGCCGCGATACTGGTACTACGAGCCACAACCAATGGAATGGCCAATCCGAGGGCATGTGGACATGCGATGATGAAGACGGTGACCATGCGTTCGAAGGCTTGGTCGAGCCCTTGTGGTAGCCAGAAAACGAATGCCAGAATACCGACGATTAAAGCGGCATAGAACAACCAAGAAGCCACACGGTCAGCCATACTTTCAGCTTTAGACTTTGCCGCCTGCGCATCAGAAACGAGTTTCATCACTTGCGCCAGGTAGCCCGTTTCACCGGTGCCGGTGACTGTCATCTCAATCACGCCATCGCCATTAACAGCACCACCGATGACCTTATCAGCCTTAGTTTTGGCCACCGCACGCGCTTCACCTGTCACCAGTGATTCGTTGACGGTCGTTGAGCCACTGACCAAGACCCCATCGGTTGGAATCTGTTCACCAGCCAAAACACGCAAGGTTTGGCCCTCGTGGACCTGGCTCAATGGCATGTCTTGCACTTGACCATTATCGACAACGTGTGCCTGACTCGGTAGCAGGGCCGCCATTTTCTCAACCGCAGAGCCTGCAGCCATGACAGAGTTCATTTCAACCCAGTGACCTAATAACATGATGACAATCAACGTCGCCAGTTCCCAGAAGAAGTCCATCACATGGCCACTCGGATTAATGAAGTGATTGGCGATAAAGGCATACAGCGAATAGCCATACGCCACGGTAATCCCCATCGCAATCAATGTCATCATTGCCGGTGCTTTACTCTTCAGCTCATCGACCGCGCCTGTGAGAAATGGTTTCCCTCCGTAGAAATACAGGAAAGTCGCCAAAATCAAAACGATATAGTCAGAACCTGGAAACGTGATCGGCAAGCGGAGCCCGAAAAGATTGAGATCCATCCCCATAAATGGTGAAAACAATAAAATTGGAATCGTGGCTACTAAGCTAACCCAGAAGAGTTGCTTGAGATTACCCATGTGCATCATATGACCACCACCCATGTCGTGGCCCATATGACTGTGATCCATCCCGCTCATGTTGCTCATATCATGATTCATCTTTGAATGGTCCATGTTGTTCATATCGTGATTCATCTTTGAATGATCCATGTCGCTCATATCGTGATCCATCTTTGAATGATCCATCTTTGAATGATCCATGTTGTTCATCTCGTGTTTAGTCATGATATTCCTCCTAGCATTGGCAATCATCGGGCAAACAATTACAATCAACCTTCTCTGGCGCAGTTTTTGCCTTTTGCGTCAACACGGCTTGTAACTGTGCGATATCATGCTGCGAGAGTGTCAATGCGTTGATCAGATTTTCTAAAGTTTGTCCGGCTTTCATGGCACATAGATGGTCAAATAGTGCTTGTGTCGCCTCATCCATGGCCGCTTGTTCAGGAATAAGGGCGCGATACCGAAATTCACGACCTTCTTTTTCAGTACTCAGTGCTTGTTTCTTAACCAACCGGCCTAAAAAAGTTTTCGTTGTCGCACTTTTCCAACCCATTTTTTCTTCTAGAAT
The DNA here is from genome assembly GCF_001311785.1 of Lacticaseibacillus saniviri JCM 17471 = DSM 24301. Classification (GTDB taxonomy): domain Bacteria; phylum Bacillota; class Bacilli; order Lactobacillales; family Lactobacillaceae; genus Lacticaseibacillus; species Lacticaseibacillus saniviri. The sequence continues at coordinate 53,628 of NZ_BBBX01000018.1, forward strand.
GGCTGTCAAATCATGTGTGGTTGCACTCCCAAGTGTCCAGATCACACGCATAACTTCCCACTCCGATTGACTAATTTCTGCCTGAACAGTATCCATATGCCCGCCTCCGTTTACATTTGTAATCTATGTTTATAATTTACATCTGTAAATGATAAAAGTCAAGTCTAAGAATGAAGTAATCCGAAAATAATTGCCGTCGGGCTTCACATCTCTTTTCTATTCAAACACAAAAAGCACTGGTGCCAAAAGCAATCTGCTTTTGAGACCAGTGCTTATCTCAGTTGATTTACGATTTCATCAAATCATTGATGGCTTGATTAACCTGGGGCTCGCTAAACGTTGTATCTTTATCCGATTTGTGCTGCCAAACGTCGTCGTAGCTACCTTGTTTGTTCTTGATCCAAAGGCCGAAATAGGCACTCCATCCCATCCGAAATGTTGGCCGTTGCTTATACAAGGCTGAATAAGGTTCGAACGGTTGGGTCATCCGATTCGCGAAAATCACAACCTTCTCACCAGGCATTGGCAAGCGATATCCCGGCGCATTCTCATAAGTGACAGTTTGTTGATTAATCCCAGTTGTCTTAGCTTTAGTCGGTGCTTTGAGTACTGGTTTCATCAATTTCTGACCCTTTGTAAAACCACCATGTAGGACAACATTGACCAATTGTTGCTTCTTAATTGCCTTTGCCCCTTTCAAGTCTCGATCGACCTTGATCACAACTGCAGTTTCAATATAGCCAGTTTCCGGATCTCGAGCAGGTAATACTTGCCACTGGGTAACTTCACCTGCAAAAACTCATTCCTGGCATTTTTTCAATGCGGAAATCGTGTGCGGTGGACTAGCAAATAAATCTGTTGTATTAATTTCCACCGTCTCGTGTTTGACTTGGCGCATGACTTTTGCCAGCGCCGCCCCATTTTGTTTGCCTGTCGGCTGTGTTGCTTTTTGTGTCACCTTTTGTGGTGCTTTTGGTGTTGATTGATTCGATGATGAACAACCACCCAGAGTTGCTATTGCAATGATGCCTAATAAAAATACCCATCTTTATGCATATCCTCGCCTCCAATTTCTAATATCAGTATAACTGATATCGTTTTCATTAGCGAGAATATTCACAACTTAAGTTTCAATTTCAGAACAAAATAGATTAATCGTGTTCCAAAAGATTGGGAATCAGGATTAACTAGGATTGAATCTCAAAACGTCTTTTGTCACAACTTCAAAAAAGACGCGCCAACAAAGTCAGCGCGTCCATTTATTCTTATTGATCAGTTGTCTTCTTGACTAAAGCCAAGTTTTCATCGTTTGAGATGCTTTCGTTCAATGCTTGATCGGCTAACTTAGCCATATCTGCTGTTGAAAGACGCTTCATCAAGCTCCGAATCTTCAAGACAGAAGTTGCGGACATGGAGTATTCGTCCAAGCCCATTCCAAGCAGAATTGGTACCATGATTGGGTCGCCAGCGGCTTCCCCACACATACCAGCCCACTTGCCTTCCTTGTGTGCGGAGTCAATAACATGCTTGACCAGACGCAAGATAGAAGGGTTATATGGTTGATAGAGGTAAGAAACATGTTCATTACCACGATCAGCAGCCATCGTGTATTGGATTAAATCGTTGGTCCCGATTGAGAAGAAGTCAACGTGCTTGGCGAATTGATCTGCCAAAACAGCTGCAGCAGGAATTTCAATCATGATCCCGAGTTGAATATCATCGGCAACCTTGACGCCATCCTTTTGCAAGTTAGCTTTTTCTTCCAAGAAAATAGCCTTAGCAGCTTCGAATTCTTGGATTGTTGCAATCATTGGGAACATAATCCGCAATGTCCCAAACGCGCTGGCACGCAAGAGTGCGCGCAGTTGTGTCCGGAAGATATCTTGCCGATCTAAACTAATCCGGATAGCCCGGTAGCCCAAGAATGGGTTATCTTCTTCGGGAAGTGGTAAGTATGGTAAATGCTTATCGCCCCCGATATCCATTGTCCGAACCACAACGGGTTTTGGACTCATGGTTTCAAGAACCTTCTTGTAAGCCTCAAATTGATCGTCTTCGGTTGGTAATTCCGCAGAATCCATGTATAAGAATTCTGTCCGGTAAAGACCAATCCCTTCAGCACCATTGGCTAAGACACCATCAAGATCCTTAGGTGTCCCGATGTTAGCAGCAACATCATAGTGCTTACCATCAGCGGTAATGGAGGTAGCGGTCTTTAAGGTTTCCCATTCGGCCTTTTGCTTTGCATATGCATCTGCTTCCTTTTGGAAACGTGCAATGTCGTCAGCACTTGGTTCAACGATAACATCACCGGTTAAGCCATCAACAGCGACCATTTGGCCATCCTTGACGTCTTGGGTGATGCTTTGTGTCCCAACAACAGCTGGGATTTCGAGTGAACGCGCCATGATTGCAGAGTGTGCAGTCCGGCCGCCAATATCAGTAACGAACGCCTTAACGAATTTCTTATTGAGTTGTGCCGTATCACTAGGTGTGAGGTCATGCGCAATCACAATCACTTCTTCATTAATCAGCGCTGGGTTAGGCAATGACACGCCCAAAAGATGTGCCAATACCCGGGTTGAAACGTCGCGAACATCAGCCGCGCGTTCCTGCATATATGCATTATCAGTCATTGCTTCAAATGTCGCAATGAACATGTCTGAAACGTCCTTAAGGGCAGCTTCAGCATTCTCATGGTCATCGGAAATCTTGCTTTCAACCGCACCGGTGAATTCTGGGTCAGCCAGAATCATCATGTGAGCATCAAACACTTGAGCTTCTTCTTCGCCCAGTGATTCCGCAGCCTTTTCTCGAATTAATTTGAGTTCTGCGTTGCTTTGATCTAACGCGCTGTGCAGCCGATCGATTTCCTTCTTTGGATCATCAATTGATGCCTTCGAAAATGACAAATCGGGTTGCACTAACATGTAGGCTTTCGCTGTTGCGATGCCATCACTAGCGGCGATCCCTTTGAGTTGCTTTGTCATTATTCAGCTAAACCTTCTTTTTTCATGGTTTCGTCGATTGCTGCGATTGCATCAGCTTCGTCAGCACCTTCGGCAGAGATAGTCACATCGGCACCTTGGCCAACACCTAAGCTCATAACGCCCATGATGGACTTCAAGTTCACAGACTTGCCCTTGTATTCAAGGTTGATGTCGGAGTTGAACTTGCTAGCTGTTTGTACCAATAATGTTGCTGGGCGTGCGTGGATACCTGTTTCTGCAATAACATTAAATTCGCGTTTTTCCATGATTAATCTGCTCCTTTTAGATAGACATTCTTTTTCCGAATCCATCGCTGGATATCCGGTTCTTGTAAACCTTACCATTTTTAAAAGCGCCAGACAAGCCTTTCTTTGAAAATTATCCGCTTTCATTCGATTGGTACCGGTAGATAATAACCCCACTGCGTTGCGCCGTTCCAACAATTTCTTTTCTGGCGGCGTAGTTGGTCCAGACGGCACGAAATGCCATAAATTCTTCTGGTTGGACCTCGAGTGAGTCAATACTGCCGTCACGCAGTTGATCCAATAATGCGGCATAATCTTGAGTCAAAGTTTTCGCCCCCTTTTGACCTCTATGTTAGAGTGTCTTTAGTAGTAAGACAAGCCATTTTTAAAAAAGTTAGCACTCTCGAGTGTCGAGTGCTTGATTTTTATTCTGATGGGTGTATACTTTGTTCATGGTCAAAAAAGGTCAGACATTCTCTGACCTGACTTTTATACTGAAAAGCGAAAGGGTGTGACCAACCAATGCTGTGTGAGAATTGTCATCAAAACCCAGCGACCATCCACTTAACAACGAATGTGAATGGTGAACGGCAAGAAATCAATCTTTGCCAAAGTTGTTATCAACTTCTCAAAAACCAAGCAGGAGGCACTATGAATCCAACAAATGCATCTAACGATCCATTTGGTTTCGGTAGCTTGGATGATATCTTTCGCGCAATGAATCAGGGCATGGATCAACAACCACAAAGCCAACAACCTAACCGACCTGCGACACAAGCCGGCAATAATGGTGGTGGCGGCCGCAATAATCGGGGCAACCGAGGCGGCAATGGTCTGTTAGATCAATTTGGCGTCAACTTAACCGATCAGGCTAAGCGTGGCGAAATTGATCCCGTGATCGGCCGTGATGATGAAATTGCTCGCGTGATTGAAATCTTAAATCGCCGGACCAAGAATAACCCTGTTCTCATCGGTGAAGCCGGGGTCGGTAAAACTGCCGTTGTCGAAGGTTTAGCTTTGAAGATCGCAAATGGCGATGTTCCTTCTAAATTACAAGACCGGCAAGTGATCCGCCTGGATGTCGTTTCACTTGTTCAAGGCACCGGAATCCGGGGTCAATTTGAACAACGTATGCAACAACTGATGGATGAACTGAAGAAGAATACAAACATTATCCTGTTTATCGATGAAATCCACGAAATCGTGGGCGCCGGTAACGCTGAAGGCGGCATGGATGCAGGTAATGTCTTAAAACCAGCACTCGCGCGTGGTGAACTCCAATTAGTTGGGGCCACAACAAGCAATGAATACCGGACAATTGAAAAAGATTCCGCGTTGGCTCGTCGTTTACAGCCCGTTCAGGTCGATGAACCTACTGTGGACGAAACCATCGCCATCCTCAAGGGGATTCAGCCTCGCTACGAAGACTATCACCATGTTCACTACACGGCTGAGGCCATCAAGGCGGCTGCTACCCTTTCCAACCGGTATATCCAAGATCGGTTCTTACCTGATAAGGCCATCGATTTACTCGATGAAGCTGGGTCAAAGAAGAACTTAACGATTACTGCCGTTGATCCTCAAACCCTTCAAAACAAGATTGATGATGCTGAAAAGCAAAAGCAAGATGCTTTGAAGGCTGAAGATTATGAAAAGGCAGCATTCTATCGCGATCAAGTTACCAAGTTACAAGACATGCAAAAGCATGAACAGACAATGGCCAAGGAAGACATGCCAACTGTGACCGAAAAGGACATGGAAAAGATTGTCGAACAAAAGACCAATATCCCTGTTGGTGAATTGAAGGCGCAAGAACAAGCGCAATTGAAGAACCTTGCTGGCGACCTCGAAGCTCATGTGATTGGGCAAGATGCCGCTGTCGATAAGGTTGCTCGCGCTATCCGCCGGAATCGGATTGGCTTTAACAAGTCTGGTCGGCCAATCGGCTCCTTCCTCTTCGTCGGTCCTACCGGTGTCGGGAAGACTGAGTTAGCTAAGCAACTCGCTCAAGAACTGTTTGGCTCACAGGATTCAATGATTCGCTTTGACATGTCTGAGTACATGGAAAAATTCAGTGTGTCTAAGCTCATCGGTTCCCCTCCTGGCTATGTTGGCTATGAAGAAGCCGGTCAATTGACTGAACAAGTACGGCGGAATCCTTACAGCTTGATTTTGCTGGACGAAATCGAAAAAGCGCACCCGGACGTGATGAATATGTTCTTACAAATTCTTGACGATGGCCGCTTAACCGATAGCCAAGGTCGTACCGTTTCATTTAAGGACACGATTATTATCATGACCTCTAATGCCGGTGCAACCGATTCTGAAGCCAGTGTTGGTTTCGGGGCAGCAAGCGAAGGCACAACGCACAGTGTGCTCGATCAATTGGGCAACTACTTCAAGCCTGAATTCTTGAACCGGTTCGATGATATCATTGAGTTCCGTCCACTCAGCAAGGACAACCTGATGAAGATTGTTTCCCTGATGATTAATCAGACCAATGACACCATCGCTGATCAAGGATTGAAGATTCATGTGACCGAACCTGTTAAGGAGAAGTTAGTTGAACTCGGCTTTAATCCTTCCATGGGTGCACGACCATTACGTCGGGTTATCCAGGAACAGATTGAAGATCGTGTCGCTGATTTCTATCTCGATCACCCAGCTGCTAAGCAACTTGAAGCACGCATCAGTAACGGCGATATTACCATTACCGAAGCTGAAGCAGCAACCAAGCCCGCTAAGGCAGACAATAACTAGACATTGAATAGAAGGTGTTGCAACAAACCGCATTGGTTTTGTTGCAACACCTTCTTTTTTGTCGCTATACACCCTTAAGATTGTGAAATGCAAGCGGTTTGCATTATAATGAAGATAACTTTTAGGTTTCTGCTTTGAAGGGAGCGATATTATGCGACTTATCGATGTAACAAATAGTTTCTCTCACCTTGTCTCTCAACAACTCGCGCATACGGATGCTCAATTTGTGAAGGTGTTCTCACTTGGTCAAACCACAGTGGTGTTCTCCGAAGCATTGAAGCATCGCGAATTACTGTTCACCAATGACAAGCGCAACATTCAGCCGGCAGAAATTGACTTCACACTCGACAAGCTATTAAGCGTTGATCGCTCACAAGCCAATGTGATTATGGGCCATCATCTCGCTGAAGTGTCTGTCCCCGTCCCAACACCAACCGTTGAAGTCTAAGTTCTCCCGCCGTAAACCGCCGCGTTTGCGATCAAGAGACTGTTGGGCATCCCGCCAGTCTCGACTACATAAAGGAAGTTCCGTATGAATTTATTTGAACGCGTTATTCATTTTTCAAAAAGGAAGCTGATGTTGTCGTGCCCACGCCACCGAAACCACATGAATCGAGTCATCAACCCGCTCGTGCTGAAACAGCACCGGTAGTCACACCGAAACCACAGCAGCCGGCCCCCACTGCAACACCTGATCGTGTGGCCCGCATCACGGTCCAATTTCGTGATCGCTATTCAGATGAAGTGTTAGCTGAACCGATTGATTATCACGGCGAGATTGATGAACCCTTCAAGCTCGAATGGCGGCAATTTGAGGGCCGGGTCATGAGTGAAGTTGTTGGCTTCACCGACCAATTTCATCGTGCCAATCAAACCATCATTTTGATGTATGAAGAACGCCTCGCGGCACCCGTTATCATCTACCATCGCAACTCATACGGTGACCTGATTGCGCCACCTGAGATGTTGCTCGGCAATATCAATACGTGTTCGTTGCGGAGTCACTTCCCAGTCAGCGCCAGCACTTGCAGGGCGCGGTTGAGCAACGCGGTCAGTTTCAAGCTCACAGTCAAACTATTCACTTTGAATATGAGTTGAATCAACTGGAAACCAACCAACCTCAACAAGTGACCTTCGTTGAATTGGATCGGGCGAAACCGGTGTACCGGGAACCTCAAGGCGACATTGCGCTCAACACGGAATTACCAGCGCACTCAATTTGGCAAGTGTTCGCTTTTGCACGTGAAACCACCAATGGGAAGGTTTGGTTAAACTTAGGCGGTGCCTCATGGATTACCTCTAAGTACACCACCCCTCGATCCGACAATCCATACAGTTATGTCTTGGGCTCACCAGAAACACCTGCACTCGAGTTCGCTGAAGACACCTCGACGATTCGCGAATATGCCACGGTCAACAGTACGCAACAAGGAGCGACCATCTGGAGCGCACCTTATGGCAACCCTTTGACTCGGATTCCGCACCAAACACAGGTTGTTCTCGTCCGCCAGGCGCGATTAACCAACGATAGTGTTTGGTATCAACTCAGTACGGGTGAATGGATTCAATCGGCCTACATCGCACTGATTCCACCTTTCATAGCAGCGCAGCAATTGCGTCAACAAGTCAATCAAGATGCCTTCGAGGCATAATCAATAACAACCAAAAAGCGTGATGACCAACCCAACGGGCCAGTCATCACGCTTTTATTTTGCCTAAACATCATTGCGGTGCTTATAGCTTTGCCGTCAGCTTCACGTCTGGATACTTGTCCGCAAACCAGCGCTCAGCGTATTGATTTTCAAATAAGAAGAGCGGTTCGCCTTGAACATCTTTCACCAACAGATTACGTGAGCTGCTCATCTTTTCATCCAGTTGATCTGGGTCAATCCAACGTGCCGTCCGTGAGCCAATTGGCGTCATCACAACTTCAGAGTTATATTCATGCGCCATACGGTACTGGAACACTTCAAACTGCAATTGCCCGACAGCACCCAGAATATAATCATCGGTGCTATAGGTGCGATACAATTGAATGGCCCCTTCTTGGACCAACTGTTGCATCCCCTTGTGGAAGGACTTTTGCTTCATCACGTTTTTCGCGGTGACACGCATGAATAATTCAGGTGTGAACTGTGGCAGCTTCTCAAACTGAATCGGTTGCTTGCCTTGATAGATGGTATCCCCAATCTGGAAATTACCTGTATCGTACAGGCCGACAATATCACCGGCAACCGCTGTTGTGACCTGTTCACGACTGTCAGCCATGAATTCGGTTGAATTGTTCAGGCGCATGGCCTTCCCCGTCCGATTCAGTGTCACATCCATGCCACGTTCAAATTCACCCGATGCGATTCGTACAAAAGCAATGCGATCGCGGTGAGCCGGATTCATATTCGCTTGAATTTTGAAGACAAACCCTGAGAATTCTGGCGCAACAGGTGAGATTTCATCACCCGCTTCGGTCTTATGTGGACCGGGTTCTGGTGCGAATTCAACGAAACTATTGAGGAACGTTTCCACCCCAAAGTTGGTCAACGCGGACCCGAAGAAGACTGGCGTTTGATCCCCCTGCATGATTTTCTTGAGGTCAAACTGGTTCCCCGCATCACTCAACAATTCAATATCATCAAGGGTTTGGCTGTAAATTGAGTCTTCCGCCAATGCATTATCTTCGGCCAGTTCACCGGCTTCATTGAGCGGTAAGAACCGTTGGCCATCATCTGTAGGCCGGTAGAGCTCGATCCGTGAGTTTGCACGGTCGTAGAGACCCTTCAGCCCCTTACCCATCCCGATTGGCCAGTTCATGGCATAGCCTTCGATTCCGAGTAATTCTTCGAGCTCTGCGATTAAGTCGAGTGGTTCGCGCCCATCGCGATCCAACTTGTTCATGAAGGTGAAAATAGGAATCCCGCGTTGCTTAACAACCTTGAACAGTTTCTTGGTTTGGGCTTCAATCCCTTTGGCGGAGTCGATAACCATGACCGCCGCATCCACCGCCATCAGCGTCCGATAGGTATCTTCAGAGAAATCTTCGTGCCCTGGGGTATCCAAAATATTGATGCGCTTGCCTTGATAATCAAACTGCATCACGGAACTGGTGACGGAAATCCCACGTTGCTTTTCAATTTCCATCCAGTCAGATTTGGCAAAGTGCCCGGACTTCTTCCCCTTAACGGTTCCGGCCTCTCGAATCACACCCCCAAACAGCAATAACTGTTCGGTGATGGTTGTTTTCCCGGCATCGGGGTGAGAGATAATCGCAAACGTCCGCCGCTTGCTCACTTCTTGTTTGAGTTCATTTGGTTTCATTTAAAAAATATCCTTTCTCACAATCAGCATGCTGATTGACAGCATGAAGGGTTGCGACAAAGCCCACGGTTTCGTCACAACCCTCTCTACGGCAGTGATCACACTGCACACTACTATTTATTATAGCCATCTCAAAACGCGCTGGCTAGTCTGTTTGGACCACTGGCTTGTGCTCAGGCAATTCCAGATGGACGTTCAACAACCGTGAGCCTTCAACGCGCCCCGTTGTGATTTTGAGGCCATCCCCAATAAACAGTGTCTCTTGATGATGGTTTGATGGGATCGCGCCTAATTGGGTAATGACGTATCCGGCAATCGTATCCACATCGGGATCTTCCAATTGGGTACCAAACGCATCATTGAAATCGCTGATGGTCATGCGACCCGCGACAAGATAAGTGCGTTCCCCCGTCTTGGTGTAGGTCAGATCAGCTTGGTCGGATTCATCATCAATGTCCCCGACAATCTCTTCAATCAAATCTTCAATCGTGACCAGACCAACCACGCCACCGTATTCATCCAGCAGAATAGCCATCTGCTGTTGCTTGACACGCATCGCGGTCAACAGATCGTCGACACTAATGGTTTCAGGCACAAAGAGAGGTTCGGTCATGACGTCTTCAATCTTTAAGTGTTCAAAACCAATTTGACGCGCCTGTTTGAGTAAGTTCTTGATGTGCACGATTCCGACAATGTGATCCTTGTCTTCTTTAAAGACCGGAATCCGTGAGTAAATTTCACTCAAGATGGCATCGATGTTATCGGCATCAGAATCATCCGCATCGATCATGAACGCATCGGGACGCGGTACCATGACCTCCCGGGCCATGGTCTTATTCAGTGAAATAATACCTTCGAACATCTCGTATTCATCGTCTTCAAGCGCACCGGACTTCTTACCGGTTTCAATCATCGACACCATCTCGTCTCGCGTCATGGTGTCTTGATCGTTATTGAACTCGATGGGCGTCAATTTCATCAGCGCCTTGGTTGAGATGGATAACAACCAGATAAATGGTCGCATGATAGCACTCAGCCAACGAATTGGCGTCACACTGAACTTAGCAACCCGTTCGGTCATTTGTAATGCCAGTTGTTTGGGATATAACTCCCCGAAAACAAGTGACACGTATGATAGTAGGATGGTCACAATCAAAATGGCAACTTCTCTGGCCCATGGCGCATCACCAAATACTGGTGCGAGCCGACCAGCCAAGGTTGTTGCCGCCGAAGCGGAGGCAAAGAAGCCTGCAAAAGTAATCCCGACTTGGATGGTTGCCAAGAAAGTACCGGAATTACCCATGACCTTCAATAGCGCCTTAGCCCGCTTATCGCCCGCTTTTGCCTGCGCCTCCATTTTGACCTTACTTGACGAGACAACCGCAATTTCGGCCGCCGCGAAGAAAGCATTAATTAATGTGAGAATAACAATTAACAACAACTGTCCCCATATCGAACTATCCGGGTCAGCACCCATTTCAACAACACGTTCCTTTCCTGAAAAAAGCGGGGGCCACGCGCTCCCGCTTTTTAAATCTTTTTCTTATTCGTAACGTTAAGTATATCAAGCACAGGTCACTTTTTCAATTCGGAATCGTCATTTGGTTCAGGTAATTGTGGCTGACTGCGGTGGAAACGATATAATTCCAGCACGTAAGTCAGGACTGTTTTCAGCACGGCATAGACAGGAACCGCCAGAATCGTGCCCAATAAGCCCCACAGATTACCGGCCATCAGCAACAAGATAATAATCGTTAGCGGATGAATATCGAGCGAGCGACCAATCACGTTTGGATAGATCAGATTCCCATCAGTCATTTGCACAATGATGACCACAATCACAACCAGCGCGGCTTTTTGCCAGCCCTGGGTAAAGGCCACCCCGAGTGCCGGCATAATGCCGATATAGGGGCCGAGGTAAGGGATAATCGTGCAGACACCGGCAATGAACCCCAGCAAGAAGGCATACGGCATCCCGATAATCAGATAACCGATGAAGGTAAATGTGCCGACGAATAAACATTCAATCGCTTGCCCCGCAATATAATGCGATAACGTATCGCTCATGCGTTGAAACACGACTGCGATTTCGTCAGCGTAACGGTCTGGGAAGAACTTCTGCACACTCGGTACCAGTAAATGACCATCCTTTAACATATAGAACAGCAGCACCGGAATCGTGATGACCGCAATCACCGTACCGGCAACCGAGCCGATAATCCCGGGTAGTCCGCTGGAGAAGCCACCCAGCACCTGCGAGAGCATTTTGGCAGGCTGAATATCAATACTGTTGATGTAGTTCTGGATGCCGAGTTGCTTGTACCAGTTGTAACGTGAGGCTTGTTCGGCGAATGCCCGCAATTTTTCTAAACATCGAGGGTAAGCTCGTAATCAACTGACTGATCTGATTGATCAGGTTTGGAATCACGGCGGCGATGATAAAGACGATGCCACCGAACACGGCCAGAAAGATGATGGCGATGGCCCCATTGCGAGGAATATGTAGTTTACCTAAGAGTTTGACCAACGGATTGAAAAGATAGTACAGAAATCCTGCGGCCAAAATGGGAATCAAAAGGGTCGAGAAAAAATGTCGCCACTGGCGCGAATACAAACGAAATATTGCTCAAACCGATGATCAGTGCGACGATGACCAGTGCCTCGACGGACCAAAACATCAGCTTGGATTGTCTTATTTTATTGAACATGCCGGTTGCCTCCATATCAAACTAAGCTTATCATACCAATATTCCATCAAAATCACTAGGAGGGACACTGTATGCTCGACATTAAAACTACTCAGGATCTCGATTCACAGACCTACCGGGACGCCTTGATGATTCGTCAAACCGTCTTCGTTAATGAACAAGGCGTCGACCCCAAACTTGAGATCGACGCCGATGAGGCCAAAGCCATTTATTTTGTTGGTTATTTGAATCAACAGCCGGTCGTAACGGCTCGATTGATCGATGGGAATCACATTCAACGTGTCGCGACAATGAAGGCATTTCGCCACCAGGGCCTCGCTAAAGAATTATTACTCGCCATGGAAGCGCCTGCCAAAGCACTCGGTGCAACAGAACTACACTTAAACGCGCAGCTGAGTGCCCTGCCCTTCTATGAACGGCTCTGTTATCACGCATTCGGGCCAGAATTCATGGATGCCGGCATTGCTCACCGGGCAATGAGTAAACCACTGAATTAAGCTTTGGTGTAATAGCTGACGATGGCTTCAAGGGCAACGGCGGCATCCCGATCGCCAACAAGTTTCGTGTAGTACTTGCCAAAGCGTTCATCGGCCACATACATCGCTGCTAGTTGTTGGTGTATCTGTGGCGTGTAATCGGGCATGGCTACCTGTAACCAGTCCCGGTGCGCCTGAAATGCGGCTTCAGCGGCAGCGCTCGGCAATGCGGGCGCCGCCAAATAAGTCTTGAGCGCTGCGGTAAGTTGTTGTTCTGCCTCTTGCATCTGCTGATATTGCGCTTGGGTGAGCTGGCCGAAATGTTGGTCAGCTGCTCGTTTTTGTTCCGAACCAAAGCGAGCAGTTACCTCAGCGCCGTATTGGTCATCGTTGGCCTTAATTTGGGCATGCTTAAACGCTTCGAATTTTTGTTTATCTGACATCTGTTGTGCCTCCTCTTGATTATGAATCGTGGCGGCTAACTGTTGGCTGATTTGATCCAATTCGGTGCGCTTGGCCGCAATGATCACCTGTTGTTCTTTGAGTCGCGCAAGCCGTTTGGATGCTGGTGTGGTCAGTAGCTGCTTGATCTGTGCTAAGCTGAAATCGAGCTGCCGATACATGACAATCAGCTGCAGCGTATCGACATCCGCTTCGCTATACTGGCGATACCCGTTTGGTGCCACTTGTGGCACTAAGAGTCCAATCTCGTGATAGTAGCGCAACGTTCGCACGGAAACACCGGCGACTTTGGCTAGCGCTTGAATTTGGTACATATCATCACCTTCAATCTTTTTGCCCCACAAATTCAGCATAAGGGCTGACGTGGCGTAAGGGTCAACACTTTTTTGCTAGCAATATAAACATGGTATAATAGCCACTGGAGGGTTGTTTATGACAAATCGAAAAGCAACATTTATATTTATGTTCCTCTTTGTAATTCCATACGTGAGCGCCCAAGTCATGATTGGGATTGCCTATAATGCCTTAGTTTTACATAGTGACAGCTGGTGGCGCTCATTGATCGGGGCAGTTGTGGGGGCAACATTGTTGTTCTTCGCCAAGATTCCGCTAGAACGGCCGCTGCGAATCCTCGGTAAGTACACAACATCCAAGTTCATTCACTTGAGCGTCCGCTTCTTCATGCTCGAAGAAGCGCGGGCTTTAAAGCAGATTTTAAACTACTTAATCGACGTCGTGCTAGCTTTTGCCTCCACCTACGTCCTGCGCTGGTTCTTCCCGGGCGCGGCTGGCAAAGTCCTTCTGATGGGCACCCCATTTGGTTGGGTCGTTGCCATCTTGTTTATCTCCATCTGTATCGGCGCATATCTCGATTTCGATATGTTATCGATTGTGCCTAAGGGGACCAAGATTTCCAATCACGATTAACAGATTCATTAAAAAGAGCGTCAGTGTC